>CAYWTS010000004.1:0-41620 GCA_964461265.1 uncultured Ignavibacteriales bacterium | reverse complement strand
TTCTCCATTAATCTTTTTCTCGTATAAGCAATCAATCCCCCAGCTTCAACTATTGCTTGTCTTGCTTTTGGTAATGGAATAACTGCAAATGTTCTGCTGGTTGTTTTATTCAGAAGCTTATCACCTGATAATTCAAGCTCGTCTCCTTCTGATGCTTCAATATCGGGACAGATTACACATCTCAATCCAAGATTTATAGCATTTTGTAAAAAGATTCTAGCAAAATCTTTTGCAACTATAGTTAGCTCATGACCTTTTAATGTTGATACTGCCTGCTCACGTGATGAACCGCACCCGAAATTTTTACCACCAACCACAATACTGCCGGGGATAATTTTTTTATCTTTGATTAATTGCTGAAACTCAGGATAATCGGCAAAAGTGTACTGAATAGTTTCAGACGGAAGGACAGTTGCCATATATCTTCCTGGATAAATTGCATCGGTTGATACATCATCACCTGTTTTGAAAATTACTTTTGGCATTTCTATTTCACTCCCTTCTGCGGATGAGTTATTTCACCTGCAACCGCACTTGCAGCAGCTACAGCAGGCGAGCACAAATAAACTTCGGCATTCGGGTTTCCCATTCTGCCTTTAAAATTACGGTTAGTTGTCGATAGAGCAACTTCACCGTCACCAAGTGCTCCCTGGTGGACACCTAGGCAGCAACCACATCCGGGATTCATTACTACTGCTCCGACATTAACAAAATCTGAGAGGTATCCCCTAGTCATTGCTTCCTTATATATCTTCCATGAAGCAGGAAAAACAAGCATTCTAGTGTTTTTTGCCACTTTTTTACCCTTTAAGATTTTTGCAGCAATTTCAAGGTCATCAAGCCTGCCGTTTGTGCATGAACCTATCACAACCTGGTTAATTTTAGTACCTATGACCTGATTAATCTCTTTAACATTATCAACCGTGTGAGGACAGGCTATTTGAGGTTCGAGTGCTGATGCATCTATTTGAATAACCTGGTCATACTCTGCATCCTCATCGGGCGGAAATATTTCCAGTTCATCTCTAACACCAGTTTCTTCACGCAGATACCTGATAGTTTCCTCATCTGCCGGAACGATACCCGAGGTTGCCCCTGCCTCAACCGACATATTGCATAACACAAGCCGGCCAGATACCGGCATATTTTTGACAGTATCGCCGTGAAACTCAATGACTTTAAAATTAGCACCCTGTGCAGATATTTTACCTATCAAATATAGGATCAAATCTTTAGGCGAAACGTAATCTTTTAATTTTCCGTTCACAACAACTTTAATGGTTTTAGGTACTTCTACATTCAGTACAGTTCCAAGTGTCCATACGCTTGCCATTTCGGTTGCACCTATGCCGAATGAAAACGCCCCTAGTGCTCCGTGTGTTGTTGTGTGACTGTCGGTTCCTACAACTACATAGCCGGGTCTGACATATCCATATTCGGGTAATATCTGGTGGCATATTCCACCTTCATCCGAACGGATGTCATGGAATTTTTCTATCCCCTGTTCTTTTACAAATCCCCGTATCTTTTTTTGATTGGTTGCGGTTTTTGAGCTTTCAGCCGGAACCCTGTGGTCAAAAATGACTGCTATTTTCTTTGAATCCCATACTTTAGCTTCAAGACCTGTACCTTTATAAATCTCCGTAAACTGGTTTATTACAAGGGCAGCGTTTTCATGGCTCATTGCAAGCGAGACTGTTGGTTCTACTACATCACCCGGCTTCACAGATTTAAGTCCTGAAGCCTTTGCAAGAATTTTTTCTACTACTGTCATTCCCATAATATTATATAATTATATACTTGTGCCACAACTTCTTTAGTTGCAGCACGAATGATTTTAAATTATCCCTTTCTGTTTAAAATCTTTTATTTCCTCCTCACAGTATCCTATTTCTTTTAATAAACTTTCCGTATGTTCTGATAATTTAGGCGGAGGTGTTTCAATTTCCCCGGGTGTTTTTTCAAATTTTGCTGTCAAGTTAAATAATTTTAAAACACCCAGCTCCTTATCAAAAACGTTCTGAATGGTATTTCTGTGAACAATCTGCCGTGCATTTAAAGCATCTTTTAAGCTTAGTATTTCACCTGAGGGAATCCCCTTATTATTTAATTCCTCCACCCAAATTGAGGTTTCTTTAAGCTGTAATTTTTCTTCGAGCAAAGGTGTCAGTATTTTCCTGTTAGCTTTGCGTGTATCACGTTCTTTAAAACGCGGATCTGCTTTTAGTTCGGGAACATCAAGCACATCACACAAGTCTTCCCACTGTTCCTGTTTATTAGCTGCAATATTAATGTAGCCGTCTTTAGTTTTGAAAGTGCCTGAAGGAGCTGCGGTGAAATTATCATTGCCCATCAAAACTGGTTCTTTCTGACCAATTAACAGATTAGCAGCCACCCAGCCCATTAGAGGCATAATAGAATCAAGCATCGCTATATCTATAAACTGCCCTTCGCCGGTACGTTCCCTATGGAATAACGCTGAAATTACGGCAAATGCAGCATTTAAACCACCAACTGTATCGCAAACCGGAAAACCGCATCGCAAGGGATTTAACCTTTCATCACCGTTAATTGCCATAACTCCGCTTAAGCCCTGAATAATCTGGTCGTATGCAGGTCTTAAAGCATCTGGTCCCGTTTGCCCGAATCCTGAAATTGCACAATAAATCAAACGAGGATTTATTTCAGATAGTGTTTTGTAAGGAAAGCCAAGCCGCTCCATAACACCGGGTCTGTAATTTTCCACAAGCACATCGGAGGTCTGAACCAGCTTACGGAAAATTTCTTTTGCTTTATCGAACTTTAGATTGAGCGTAAAAGATTTTTTATTTGCATTCTGGGCAAGAAAACTTGTTCCCATCAGTTTTTTATTTAGTTCGGGAACGTTGCCAAGCTTACGGGCTAAATCGCCATCTGCTGGATTTTCAATCTTAATAACCTCAGCACCAAGCAATGCAAGATGTAAGGTTGCAAACGGACCCGCCAGAACATTTGTTAAATCAAGTACTCTTATATTTGATAGTATTTTCATAGATAAATAAATATTCTCTGTTTTTTTACGTTCCTTTTTTAATCGTTAATGAAAGTGTATTTTCCCGGTCGTTTACGACGGGGGTACACTTCTTAGAATTTACTGGGCTTCAGCCCAAAATATTTAAATTAATTAATAACTAATGTTACTCAAAATATTAAAATGTTAATCTGTTTTTAACTATTTCGCCCCTACGGGGCTCTGATTATCAGACTCAGTAATTTCTACAGATATATCGTCCCGATGGGACTCAAAAATTATTCATTTTCAGAATGAATTTGTAGTTATGTATTAGCTCCAGAGGAGCGAAATATCTATAGCTGTACACATGAAAGTTTTGTTTAAGCCCGTAGGGGCGAAATAAATATGATTCCTGATTTTTGCGTAACATCAGTTAATAATTTATATATTATACTAAGAATAATTCTAAATAACTTTCAGTGTTTCTTAATGCAAGTATAATTCTAATTTAGGCTAAAGCCCAATTTTCGGTACATCTTTCTCCCTGCCCAAAAGGGCAGGGTAACAATGATATTAACTTCCTATTACTCCTGTTTTATGAATCACCCCGGGTAATGTACGGTTGAAAAACTTCTCAGCATTCAGCGATATATTAATAATTTTTTCAATATCAATATCACTCCTTATACCCATCCTCTGAAACAAATGCACCATGTCTTCAGTACATACGTTACCGCTTGCTACGGCGGTAAAAGGACAGCCGCCAAGACCGGCAAAGGACGACTCAAAATATTTCACACCTGTTTTGAATGCTGAATAAACGTTTGCCATTCCCAAACCGTAAGTATCGTGAAAATGGCAGGCACAGTTCACTGATGATTCAAGCTTAAAAATTTCACTGAATAATCTTTCAACCTGCCCGGGATTTGCATGTCCTGCCGTATCGGCAAGACTTACGTTTTTAATACCGGCTCCAAGATATTTGCTTATTATTTCCAGTACTTTCGATTCAGGAACTTTACCTTCATATCCGCAGCCAAAAGCAGATTGCACAGATACCTGGACCAGTTTTCCGGATTTCATAACATCCAGAGCCATAGCAATTATTCTCTGCTGCGCTTCGGCTATTGACATCCCCGTATTCTTCATACTATGTGTTTCGCTCGCCGATACTCCCATACAGAACATTTCAGCACCACAGTTCATTGCACGCTCAACTCCTTTTTCATTTAAAACCAGACCCGATAAAATAACATTTTGTTTTTTATTTTCAGGATTATTGAAATGTTTAAACAGAAGTTCCGTATCAGCCATTTGCGGTACTTTTTTGGGATTAACAAATGAGCCAAGCTGGATTATGTCAAGACCTGATTCAATAAGTTCATCAATCCATTTGATTTTCTTTTCCAACGGGACAATCTTATCTTCAACCTGAAGCCCGTCGCGTGGTCCTACTTCGTGTAAGATTATTTGTTCCATAGATATTATAATTTATCAGCTACTGCTTGAGCCATCTCAAGAGTTTTATTTGAACCACCCATATCATAGGTTTTTACTTTTCCTTCTTTAATAACTTCGGCTACAGCGTTTTCAAGTCTGTTTCCCATTTCTGTTTCACCGAGCCAATCGAGCATCATTTTGGCTGCAAGAATTGTAGCAATCGGGTTTACCTTATACTGACCGAAATACTTTGGAGCCGAACCATGAGTAGGTTCAAATACTGCAAGTGATTCACCGATATTTCCCGAACACCCGAAACCAAGCCCGCCAACCATTTGTGCACACAAATCCGAAATAATATCACCGTAAAGATTCGGCGCTACAAGTACATCGTAATTAAACGGGTTCTTTAACAACCACATAGTGATTGCGTCAATATTCGCATCATCAGTTTGAATGCCGGAATATTCTTTCGCAATTTCCTTAGCAGTATCCAGAAACAATCCGTCGGTTGCACGGACAACATTGGCTTTATGAACAACAGTTACCTTTTTTCTGTTAAACTTTTTAGCAAACTCGAACGCTGCACGTATAATTTTCTCAGATCCTTTCTTAGTATTAACCTTGCATGATATTGCATAAGCATCGTTAGGCAAGTCTTTAAAAGCAGAGAATGGCTTTGATAGATTTCTGAGTACATCCGATAACTCCATTGGCACAGGATTAAATTCCACCCCTGAATAAAGGTCTTCGGTATTTTCACGGAAAACAACTAAATCGATTCCTTCTTTAAAGTTCAGCGGGTTACCGGGGTACGCTTTACACGGACGCTGGCAGATATAAAGGTCAAACATTTGACGCATTCTGACAATCGGTGAACGATAAACAAGTCCTTTTCCTCTTAACTCCTGAACAAGCTCTGCTTCGGCAGCTTTAACAGGTTTTGAGGTTATGGCACCGAACATAGCTGCATCAACATTTTTAAGCAAATCAATGGTTCTTTGCGGAAATGCATCTCCCTCTTTGCACCAGAATTCCCAGCCTATATCACCGTGTATATACTTGGCATCAAGCTGAAGTTTATCAAGCACAATTTTTGCTGCCTCTAAAACTTCTATACCTATGCCGTCACCTGGAAGCCAGGCAATTTTATATTTTGCCATAAATATTCCTTAATTATCGTGTCAGGTATTTTACCCGACACACTATTACAAAAATAATTAGCATAACAAGTCAGAAACTATGATTTTTATCATAAAAAAATCAGTTTTAAATAAATTAAAGGGGCTGTCTCAATAGTGTTTTTGTATCCGCAGTCTTTACGGCTGCGTTGCAATTTTCTTGCATTATCGCAACTATGAAAGTTGCGGTTACAGTTTTTTTGCAAGAAAATTGCCTTTTGAGACAGCCCCTTAACCATTACGTAATAATTCTTAAGAATAGAGATAACTAAATGAAAACGGATTAATGGTGTTCATGTTCTAATTCGCCCTTCATGAGTTCTGATTTCAGATAAAAAGTACCGCCGGTTACAACTTCGTTCCCAATCTCCAGCTTATCCAAAGGAAAAATCTCAATATATTTATCGTCAGCTCTGCCGGTATTCACTGATATTTTTTTGAATACAGTACCTGTTTCATATTTTATTTCGTGTTCACCCTTTTTTTCTTCATCTTTACCCTGCGATTCCTTTTCTTTTTGTTCGTCTGTTTTGATAAATATAAATTTATTCTCGCCCTCGGTTTCCAGTGCACTTATAGGAACTGCCAGAACAGTTTTAGCAGTTGTATAAATTTTTGCGGTTACAAACATAAAAGGCAGAAGTTTTCCCGTTCTGTTATTTATCGCAACTCTTACTTTAACAGAACGGTTCTTATCGTCGAATACCTTGTTGATATAAGAAATTACACCTTCATAAGATTCATAAGGATTAACTTCAGCATCTATTTTTACGATTTGACCGTAGGACACCAATGCCAGGTCTTTTTCGAAAATACTCAAATCTGCAAATACTTGTGCTGTATTGACAATTTGGAATAAGTCGGTTGATGGCTCTACAAATTGGCCAACCGAAGCCATTCTTTTCACAATATATCCTGAGATAGGTGCTGTTACAGAATAATATCTTTGCAGGTTTACAGTGCTGTCTTGATATATATTCTCGAATCTTTGTTTCGAGATTTTATAGCTTAATAATTTTTGCTCGTACGTTTTGTAATCAGCCAGTGCATTTTTATATTTTGCCTCAAACTCAGCAAGAGTTTTTTTTGAACCGATATTATCGCTGCTTAACTTCAGCTGTCTTTCGTATTCCAGTTTTGAATATTCAAACTCATTTTTAGCTTTTATAAATTCAACCTGTACGTTTATCATCTCCGGATTCTCGATTAATGCCAGAATTTGTCCTGCGCCGACAAAAGTACCCTCCCTCACGTATATCTTTTTAATCCTTCCCGATATCAGGCTTCCTACACGCGATTCATTATCGGGATTCATCACAATTTCGCCGTTAACCTTTATATAACCCGAAATATTCTGATAATTCAGCTTCTCGGTTCGTATTCCCATAAAATTTATTTGTTCCGTTGATAAAACAACCTCTCCTTCGTGCTGTTCAGCAGAATCCTTTTGCGGTTCCGGATTTTGTTTAAGAATCATTTCAGCTTCTGTTTTATTGCTGCAGCCATTATACAAAATAATTTGAGCTAACAATACTAAAAAGAATAATAGAAAAGTAAATTTTTGAATTGTTTTCATTTTAATTCCCCTGCTATTAAATTTTCTAACTTCAAGATTGAAATATTATAATTGTGAATAGAATTAAGATATTGTGTTTTAGTATCATAAACCACAGTTAATGCCTGTAAATACTCAACATAATCAATTGCACCTTCTTCATAACTTACTCTTGCCTGACGAAGAATCTCATCGCTTTCCTTCAGGGCTTCATCGGTAAAAAATTTTAACTGTCTAAAATTGTTTTCAAATTCCTCAAAAGTCAGATTAAATCTGTTTTCAATTGTTCTTTCCGTACTTAGTTCATCATATATCGATATTTTATGTTCATAATTTGCTTCCTTAATATTACCCGATGTCTCCCACCAGAACCAAAATGGAATTCTCACACCTAATTCAAAACCCCAGTAACTGTTATCAGAACCAATTTTTTGTTTATAATATTTTAATGATAATCCGGGAAGAAGCTCTGAGCGTGTTAAAGAAATTTTATTAACCGATTTTTCCCTCTTAAGCCTTGCTATCTGAATTTCGGGATTGACAGATAACACAGATTTCCTCAGGTTTTCTTTAGACAGTTCTAAATTTTTGTAAAGTATTTCCCCTTCAGGAATTAAATCGTAATCTATATTCATTAATTTTCTCAGTTGTGAACGGTAATTCTTTATCTCCGATTCAATGTTCTTAATTTCGTTGCTGATTTTAATCTTATTTATTTTACTGCTGAGAACTTCAAGGTTAGAAGTTACGCCCACCTCGTATTTTTTTTCTGATGTAAACACAAACTTATCATATACATCCAGCTTTTCATTCGCAATTTCCAGCAGCTTTTGCTGATAAATTAAGCCATAATAACTTTGTTTAACTTCCAGAATTAAGTTATTTATTAGTTTTTTAAGTTCAGCTTTTGCAATTTGGACTTGCCCATTATGAACATCGGAACGTAAAATGTAAGTTAAGGGAAATTCTATTTCCTGTAGAATACCTATCTTTCTGTTTTCAAAATTATTGATATTGCCTTTTATTCCATCATATTCTAAAAATATTTGGGGATTAGGCAGATTTACAGATTTTAGCTTAAGAGCTTTTTCTTTGCTGACATTGAATTTTGCGGATTTAATATCTGGATTATTTTCTATTGCTATTTTTACAGCGTCATCAACACTTCGGCTATTTTGTGAATACAGAGATACAGGAAGCACAAAAACATAATAATTAAAGGCATTTTATTAAAAGTATATTTAGGGCTAACATGTTTATGAAATATCCCGTATAAAACAGGCAGTATCAGAAGCGTTAAAAAAGTAGACGAAATCAAACCGCCAATAACGACCGTTGCAAGCGGTCTCTGTACTTCGGCACCTGCACCTGCGGAAACTGCCATTGGTATAAATCCCAGTGATGCAACCATAGCAGTCATAAGTATAGGCCTTAATCTTACCGAAGCTCCCTGAATTATCCTTTCATGCACATCTTTAATTCCTTCTTCCTCCAGGCGGTTAAAATAAGCTATCATTACAATTCCGTTTAAAACTGCTACGCCAAATAAAGCGATAAAACCTACACCTGCAGAAATACTAAAGGGCATCCCCCTAATAACAAGTGCAAATATCCCTCCTACAATAGCAAAAGGTATTCCTGAAAAAACAAGCATTCCCTGTTTTACCGAGTTAAATGCAATAAACAAAAGTGTAAAAATGAAAAATAAAGCAATTGGTACAGCAACAGTTAATCTTTGCTTGGCGCTCTCAAGGTTTTGGAACTGCCCGCCGTACTCAATTACATAACCTGCCGGTAATTTGAGCTGAGAAGAAATTTTTATTTTTAACTCATCTATAAAACTTTGTATGTCTCTTCCCCTAACGTTATTCTGTATTACAATTCTTCTTTTTCCGTTATCCCGGGTAATTTCTGCAGGTCCTTCGCTAATTTTAACGTCTGCAATTTCTTCAAGAGGAATAGTAAAACCAAGCGGAGAGGGAATAAGAATCTTTTTGATTTTATCTATATCTTGTTTAAATTCTTGACTGTATTTAACTACAATGTCGAATTTCTTATCTCCTTCGAAAACAACCCCGGCATTTTTACCGGCTAAGGCAGTTTCTATAACTTCGTTTACATCATTGATATTAATGTTATGGTTAGCTATTTGCTGCCTGTTAATTTTTATTTCAAGCTGGGGCAATCCTTCCAGCCGCTGAACTGAAATATCTTCTGCACCTGCTATACCAGACATTATTTTTGCCACTTCATTGCCTTTTTGCGACAGCAAATTCAAGTCGTCACCGAAAATTTTGACTGCTATGTCACTTCTAGCACCAGATATCAGTTCATTAAATCTCATTTCAATGGGTTGTGAAAATGTGAAGCCAACCCCTGGAATTATTGAAATCTCTTTCTGCATTTTTTTAATTAGTTCTTCTTTTGTTTTCGCACTGGTCCATTTATCTGGTTCCTCCAATATCACAAAAACGTCAGATAGTTCTACACCCATCGGGTCAGTTGAAATTTCCGCAGCCCCTGTTTTTGATACTACTGTGATGACCTCGGGAAATTTATCCTTTAATATCTTTTCCACCTTTCCTGAAATTTTATTTGATTCATTCAATGAAACACCCGGACTTCTGATAATATGAAATGCGATATCCCCTTCATCCAGTTTAGGTATAAATTCACCGCCCAGGCGTGTAAATATAAAAACTGATATTGTTAATACAATAAATGCACTGCTTATTACTACTTTTTTATTTTTTAAAGCATATTCCAATGAAGGCAAGTATATTCTTTTTATAAAGTTAATAATTCTGTCAGATGCAGTAAGTTTTGCTTTTAAACTCGTACTTAATATCAATGAACACATCATAGGTACATAAGTTAAAGAAAGAATTAATGCACCCACTAAGGCAAAACCTACAGTAAAAGCCATCGGCTTAAACATCTTACCTTCAATACCGCCAAGAGCAAAAATCGGAAGGTATACTATTAATATAATTAGTACACCGAATATCGCAGATTTAATAATTACCGAAGTCGATTCATAAACAGTTTCATTTCTCTCTTCCTTTGTCAAAGTCTTTTTAGCTAAATGAATCCGGTATCCGATTGCAACAATTACCGATTCTACAATTATTACTGCCCCGTCAACAATTAAACCGAAATCGATAGCACCAAGCGACATTAAGTTTCCCGACACGCCAAAAACATTCATCATAATTATTGAAAAAAGCATAGATAAGGGTATAACCGATGCGACAATTAATCCTGCTCTAATATTACCCAATAGCAGAAATAATACAATGATTACTATTAAACCTCCTTCAATCAGATTTTTTTCAACAGTAGCTATTGTGTTTGAAACAAGGCTTTCGCGGTTATAATATTCATCTATTGTAACACCTTTGGGCAGCGTGATTTTGATTTCTTGTATTTTAGAGTGGACTACACTGGCAACCTCCCTCGAGTTAGCACCCTTTAACATCATAACAATACCGGATACAACTTCACCTTTTCCGTCCTGTGTAACAGCACCATAACGCAGTGCTCCTCCGTAAACAACTTCAGCAACATTTTTAAGAAATATCGGTGAGGAATGGTCATTTTTTACAATAATATTTTTAATGTCTTCCGCACTTTCAATTAATCCTATTCCTCTTATGATGTATTGTTCCGCATCTTTTTCAATATATGAACCGCCAACATTGGCATTATTTCTGCCTACAGCATCATACACCTCTCTTAACGATAAGTTAAATGATTTTAATGCATCGGCATCTATTAGTACATGGTATTGCTTTTCTAATCCACCGAAACTATTTACTTCTGCAACTCCCGGCGTTCCAAGCAGCTGTCTTTTAACAATCCAATCCTGTATTTCTCTTAGCTGCAGAATATTATAATTTGTATCTGCGGGATTTTCAGGTTTAACAATATACTGGTATATTTCTCCCAACCCAGTACTTATAGGAGACAACTCAGGCTTTCCAAGCCCGGAAGGTATGTTTTCTTCGGCTTCCTTTAATCTCTGAAAAACCAAATTACGGGCAAAGTAAATATCTACGTTATCCTTAAATACTATTGTTACAACCGACAGACCAAATTTTGAAGTTGAACGAAGCTCAACTATATCCGGTATGTTAAGCAGTGCAATCTCTATTGGATAAGTAATAAATCTTTCAATTTCAGACGTGCCTAATGTAGGGCTTGCTGTTATAATCTGAATCTGATTACTGGTAATATCGGGTACTGCATCTATAGGTAAATTAAATGCCGAATAGACACCAAAGACAACCAATAAAAGTGTCAGGAAACCAATTATTAATTTTTGCTTTATAGAAAAAGCGATAATCTTATTTATCATAAATTAAATTAAAAAGTTTAAGCTTTGTGTAATTTTGGCAGTTGCCCGCCTGTGATTTATTAAGAAAGCTTAAACTCGCGGAGGAGGGGTAAAGGGGCTTAGGTAAGTATATGCAAAATTTAAATTATTTATTGAACTGATTTTCAAGTGATATTGATATGAATTCAATAAATAATAATTAGCAGGTATTATATTAGTATTACAGCATAAACAACTGCATAAAGGTGTGCAATAATCCTTGTGGTCGCTATTATTTGAAGATTCGAGATGTAATATTGACTCCGATTTACACAATGATATATCATGACTATCTATACATGGTGTAAAAACCAGAAAAATAATATAAAAACAAAATATTTTTATTAATAAATTCAAGGATTGCAAAGTTACGTTATTTTTATAGTATTTTCAACTATGCTGTAAAAAACAATACTTTATAGAATAAAATTCTCAATTATATATTCTTAAAATCCTATACTTCCGGGCGGGGGGTCGTTATGTGTTTCACCGCCGGTTTCGGATGTGGATTCATGCGTGATAGAGCATTTTTTCGAGGCAAATTTTTTAAGGACAAGGTCAATCTGTGAAGGACAGGTTTCATTTGCAGGCAATCCGGTTAATGTGCATACGTTCAGTTCCTCCACTTCGGGAGGCATTTCAAAATATTTCAGCTCCATTGTGGTTTCCTCGTTATCATATATTTTTTTCATAAATCTTCCCCAAATTGGCGCAGCAGCTTTACCTCCCTGCCCGTACCAGCCGCCAAACTTTATTCGCGGGTCATCGAATCCAACCCACACACCTGCAACAAGCTGCGGTGTAAATCCAACGAACCATGCATCGGTGAAGTCTTGTGTAGTTCCCGTTTTACCGGCGCAGGGGCGGTGGAAGAACTGTCTGACACTTGACCCTGTTCCGCCGTCTACAACATCGCTCATCATATCAGCCATAATGTATGCGGTGCCTTCACTCAGAACTTCTTTTGTCTCAGGGATAATTTCCTCTATTACATTTCCGAAGCGGTCTTCAATTTTTGTGATTGCAATCGGTTCAACCCAAATGCCTTCATTGGCAAAAACTCCGAATGCATTTGTCATTTCAAGCGGTGATACTTCGCCTACACCCAGCGCAAGTGAAAGCACATTCGGAAGTTCAGATTGTATACCCATTCTGTGTGCAAGCTTAATAACCTGATCCATAGGTGCAAGTTCCATTGCCACTCTAACAGTTACAATGTTTATCGAGTGTTGTAAGCCTGTTCTCATAGTAACATATCCGCCTGAACCGCCACCCTTAGGTGTCCACGGTCTTCCGCCTACCATTACAGTTAGCGGGTCGTTAGAAATGTTATATGCAGGTGAATACCCGTTATCTATTGCAGTAGCATACACAAATGGCTTGAATGATGACCCCGGCTGGCGTTTAATTTGAGTGACATGGTTAAGCCCGTATTTAAAGGGATAGTTTGGATTCTGCCCAACCATTGCCTTGATATGTCCGGTTTTGGGGTCTATTACCACAAATCCTATTTGGACAGCAATTTCCTTTTCTTTGACGGATTCTATAAACTTTTCATCGGCACCGAACTTTGCTGCAATTTTCTGGCGTTCGGCATCCGATTTTGCATTTTTATATACATCGGTCTGTTTTATGCTTCGTTCTATCGCATCGCTCAGTATATTTTTGTTTGCCTTCCAGTTCCATGTGGAATTAAAAGTCTTTTGAAATGTTTTCAGATGTTCCTTAACCGATTCTACAGCAAAACTCTGAAAACGCGAATCGAGTGTTGTTGTAACAACCAGCCCGTCTCGGTAAATATCGAAGCCATACTTCTCAGCTTTTTTCTCCAACAGCTGCCTGATATATTCCGTAAACTGCGGCGCAATGGAGCTGCGACTTTCTATCTCCTTTGAATTTTGTACTTTTATAGGGTCATTCTTTGCAAGTTCACATACTTCTTTTGTTATGTATTCTTCATCAAGCATACTGGTTAGAACAAGATTCCGGCGTTCAAGGCAGGCATCAGGATTTTCGACCGGGTTATATGAGGAAGGTGATTTTAATGTGGCAACAAGTGTTGCACACTCATCAAGCGTAAGCTCGGATGATGTTTTACCGAAATATGTTCTTGCCGCAGCTTCAACACCGTATGCTCCCCTTCCAAAATATACCTGGTTAAGGTACAACAGAAGAATTTCATCTTTAGTATACGTTTTTTCGATCTGAATAGCTGTAATAGCTTCCCTCAGCTTCCTTGTAAGCGAAACTTCGAAGCCGATTGATTTGTAAAGATTTCTTGCAAGCTGCTGTGTGATTGTGCTTGCACCTTCACGCGAAAGCGAGAAGCTTAGCAGGTTTTTAATAAAAGCTTTTGCAATCCTGTCAACATCAACTCCCCAGTGTTTATAAAACTTCCTGTCTTCTGTGGCAATCAGTGCGTTGATAAGATCCTTCGGTATGCTTTCAAGAGAAACTATTGTTCTGTTCTGCAGGTAAAACTGGTCGATGACCTCCCCGTCTGAAGAATAAATCCTTGTGGCAAGGTCGGTCTTTGGATTTTCAAGTGCCTCTAACGGCGGCAGGTCTCTGAACAGGTAAACCACATAAAAACCCAAACCTACAAACACAACAAGAGCTAAAAGAAAAAACACTCCGGCTTTTCGTGTAGCAGATTTTTGTTTTCTCTTCAATAATGTTTTGCGGTATTCCCTGCTGCTGAAGTATTTCTCCCTGTCTTTGGCAAGGTCTTTTTTGCCGGGCATTAAGCTCCCCAATTTTTTAATTCAAAAACTCCATTTGCATAAACTCCGTATGTAAAATGTTTTATCCAATCACCTAAAGTTACATAAACACCGCTTCGGTTTTGAGCTGTCAGCTGAATATACTGCGGTTTATGGTAATGACCCATAACCACGAAATCGAATCCATCTGCAATTTTGGTTTCTGCGAACTCTTTCATTCCGTTTGCACCGTGATAACTTTTTTCATTAGTATATCTTGATTTTTTAGACGAAGCCTGGGCAAGAGTTACACCAATATCGGGATGTACTAATGAATAAAGGAACTGGTTTAGCCTGCTTCTGAGTATCTTCTTTATTACCTTATATCCGAAATCGCCATTTGAAAGCCCATCACCATGGGTAATGTAAAGCTTTTTGCCATCCAGCTCTTCGGTTAAATAATTATCAATTAACTTTAGCCCAACATCATCTCTCAGATATGAATTTAACCAGAAATCGTGATTACCCGAAAAGAAATTCACTTCAATCCCCGATTCCGTAAACTCATTAAGTTTAGCCAGAATCCTGTAAAATCCTTTCGGAACTACTTTCCTATATTCTATCCAGCAGTCAAACAGGTCGCCAACTATATAAAGTTTTTGCACATCACTTTTAATATATGTAAGAAAGTCTATAATTTTACTTTCCTTCAGCCTCTCCGCATCTTTTGAACCAAAGCCAAGGTGTGCGTCCGAAAAAAAATAATACTTTTTATTCAATCTTATATAACTTATTCGAATAAAATTAACTTATTTTTCAATCAGAGCAAAGACAATAATAAATATAAGAAATTTAAACTCCGTCTGAATCTTACGCTATACTCAGCATGTATTTTGCATTGAATTCTGGAACCTCAACCTATTTGCCGGTAATTTACTTATTTTTGGTATTTATACCGAAGATATTCTCAATTATTACCTTTACAATTCTATTTGCCGCTTTTCCGTCCATCAGCGGTGGAATTTTCCCTTTTTTATACCTGCCTTTAAATATTTTATCAACACATTCATAAATCAGCTTTTCATTCATACCGCATAGCGTGTTAGTCCCCATATCAATCGTCTGGACTCTTTCGAATGAGTCCCTAAGTGTTAAACAGGGTATTTTCAAAAAAGTTGCTTCTTCCTGTATACCGCCGGAATCGGTTAAAACAAACCGGCTTTTACCAAGCAAATGAATAAAATCGGTATAACCAACAGGTTTAGTTATAATAATACCATTATTTGAAACAATTTTTGAGGACAGATTAAAAGTTTTTAACATCTTAGCGGTACGGGGATGGAGGGAAAATAGAATTTTGAAATCACTGTCATAATTTTTTGCAATACTCAGTATATTACTCAGTATTTTTATAATATGTGCCAGGTTCTTTTTAATATCTGTATTAACCGGTCTGTGTATTGTTACAACCGCAAAAGCCCCCGGTTCTAAGCCATAATTACTAAGTATCTTCGAATGCTTAAATTTCTTCCCGAATATCTTCAGTGTATCGATAAGTGTATCACCCACCAGGTAAATCTTATTTTTATCAATTCCTTCCTTTAATAAATTGTCGGCTCCTGCTTTTTCGGTCACAAAAAGCAGCTTTGAGAGAGAATCGGTAACAATCCTGTTTATTTCCTCGGGCATAGTTCTGTCGAAGCTTCTGAGCCCCGATTCCACGTGAACGCATGGAACGGTTTCAAAATTGCCATATTTAACTTTAGAACAGGCTAAAGAGCAGGCAAGCGTTGAATTCACATCGCCGTAAACAATAACCATATCGGGTTTTTGCCTTAAAAGAACTTTTTCGAAGCGTGACATTATTAAAGCTGTCTGAAGTGCGTGTGAACCTGAACCTGCATTCAGATAAATATGGGGTTCAGGGAGGTCAAGGTCGCTGAAAAATATTCTTGATAAGTTATAGTCGTAATGCTGGCCGGTATGAACAATGATGTGTTTTATAATTCGGGAATGCTTCCGGAGTGCCTTTTCGACAGGGGCAAGCTTCATAAAATTTGGTCTTGCCCCTACAACTGAAATAATTTTTTTTTTGCTTGCCACTTACTCAGGTTTGATTGAACTGCCGAGCAGAGTAATCTTCTCCCTGTTATTTCTGATTTTCTTTGTTGCGTTCCTTGTATCTACGACTTTTTTGGAGAAAGTAACAATCCATTCATAATCATAAGAAGAGTGGTCTGTAATAATCACAGTAACATCAGATTCTTTGAGCAGCTTTTCCGTTAAAGGCTGGCAGCGAAATATTTTATCCGGAAGCTTTATATTACGCATAAACGGGTCATTGAAGTACAGATTCTTCAGCCCGTCTTTGTGCAGTAATTCTATTATCTTAACCGAAGGTGAATTCCTGGGGTCGTCAACATCTTTCTTAAAAGTAGTACCCAGTATCAGAACGTTTGCATCCTCCGCTTTAACCGGCAGGCAGGCAATTTCCTTAAGTATCAAATCCCTCACATGAAATGGCATTTCTTCATTAATTTCGGCAGCTATTTCGATGAATTTTGTCTGGAAATCATATGCCTTTGCAAACCAATCGAGATAATAGGGGTCTATTTGTATGCAGTGGCCTCCGATTCCGGGACCTGGGAAGAAAGGCATAAATCCAAATGGTTTGGTGGATGCTGCTTCAATAACTTCCCATATACTTATTCCTCCAACTCTTTCGCATAACCGTGCAAGCTCATTCAATAAAGCAATATTCACACTCCTGAAGATATTTTCAAGAAGCTTTTCCATTTCTGCAACACGCGGAGTTGATACCTGTATTACTTTTGTTGCAACCTCCTGTGTAATCAGAGTAGCTAACTCGGTGCATCTTTTAGTCACCCCGCCTACAACGGTAGGTGTATTGCTTGTATTATAGACTTTATTTCCCGGGTCAATTCTTTCGGGAGAAAAGGCGAGAAAATAATCCTTACCTGCTTTCCATCCGCGTTTTTCTAAGACAGGCTGAACATATGACTCGGTAGTACCCGGAAATGTGGTGCTTTTTAATATAACAAGGGTATTGCGCTTCATACGTCTAGCAAGCTCTTCAACTGAATTTAGTATGAATGATATATCGGGCGATTTATTCTGTGTAACAGGTGTAGGTACACAGATAAATATAACATCTGCCTCGTGGATGTGGTCATAATTCACATACACTTTGAACATATGATTATTAATTGCATAGAGAAAATCTTTGTTCATCACGTCGCGGATATAATTCTTTTTCTGATGTATCAGCTTTATCTTACCTGCATCGGTATCTATACCGATTGTATGATAACCCTTCCTTGCATATTCAACAGCAATGGGCAGTCCAACGTAACCAAGCCCGATTACACCGACCTTAGCTTTTTTAGTTTTTATTTTTTCTTTGAGTAATTCACTCATTAAATATCTCCTTTAATTAGCTTTTTACTTCATGTTTATAGATGCTTTCTGCTTCTTCTTTACGTTTCATCCACCAAAATTTATTGTTTAAATACCATTCAACGGTTTCTTTAAATTGCTTATATATATCAAATTCTGGCTGAAAACCCAATTTTTTTATTTTTTCTGTATTCAATGCATAGCGGAAATCGTGGTTGGGTCTGGGGTCAGGAATAAAATTTATCCATTCTTCCTTATTCATACCCAGCAGTTCACATATCCATTCTGCAGCCTGGCGATTTGTAATTTCCGGGTCGTGGTTCGCAGCAACATTATAAGCGTTGCCGGCTTCACCATTTAAAAGCAGAAACTCAACTACTTCCGCTGTCATTGGAGCGAACAGCCAGTCTCTTACCTGCTCACCTTTACCCCATAAAGGGATTTTTTCTCCAAGAGTAATATTAGTTATCCATCTTGGCAATGCTTTTTCGGGATACTGCCAGGGACCAAAGTTATTTGTTGGACGCAAAACTATAACGGGATTTCCTTTCCTGCCATACTCCATAGCAATATCATCAGCAAGCGACTTTGATTTTGAGTATGCTGAGGTTGCCTGCTGGTCGCCGGGTAATTTATCTTCCTCCCTGAAATATCCCTGCAATATTGAGCCGTAAACCTCGTCAGTAGAAACGTGAAGAAATTTTTCTACTCCCGCTTTCACAGATTCTTCAAGCATAACCTTCGTGCCTTCAACATTTGTTTTATAAAATATTTCCGGTGTCGTTTCACTGCGTGTATTGTGGCTTTCAGCAGCCATATGAACGACCCATTCACATCCTTTCAGGCTTTCGCTGACAGTTTCTGGATTACAAATATCACCGACTACCATCTGTATTTTATTTCCAAGCATTTCAAGGTTATCTTTTCCGCCTGCATAAGTCAGCTTATCAAGAACAACTACTTCGTATCCCCGGGAAACAAGGTAATATACAAGATTTGTACCGATAAAACCTGCGCCGCCTGTAACAAGGACTTTTTTCCCCGATGAAAATCTGGATTTCATTTCATTCATCATTTTAATCGCGTATGAACAGACCGAAATTTAAACCAAGGTTAATTGTAAAACCACCAGGCTTTACACCAGACGGGAAATCTTTTACTTCAACGTCATTATCCACTTTCCAGGTACCTTTTGTACTGAGAAGATATCCTCCTGAAAGCTTCAGATAAAAAACCTTTTTAATTAAAAAACCTACACCAAACTGAGGATGAAATCCGAAGAAACGCATACTGAAGTTACGCGTTATATACCCGCTTGACGAAATATTCTGGAATTCTCCCATTATTCCGCTGTATTTACCGTAATTGGAACCATACTGGTATAAGTCAAGTTTCAGGGTTCCCGTGGAAAATAACGCTCCTGCAAATAAATCAAATATCCCAAAACATCTTACATACTCTATGCTTAAACCACCCATTCCGAAATTATAACTAAAGGCTTTGGTCAGAGTATCGTTTATCTTTAAATCCTTTTTTGAGCTGAACCCAATGCCAAGACCTCCGAACCTGATGAATTCTTTACTTCTCTTATCAAGCGGAAGGTCAATATAACCTGCTCCTCCGAGAGTAAAAAATCCGGATTTAGAAAGCTCGGGAAAACCTGCCAGTTTTAATTCTTTGTTCAGGTCATCCACATTATTAAAATGCCAGCCGGCGATTGGTCCACCGTGAATTGCTATACTGGGAAGGATTTGAGTAAATGACGTATTATTGACAAAAAAGATCCCCAGTATGAGAATTATTGCAGGTATTCTCGTCATATAGTTATTTTACAAAATTTGGCAAATTAAGAGTGACAAAGTTAAAAGTTAGTGGTTATAAAAACAATTTACTAATTTTTACAGAGGTTAAGTGAGGTAAATATTTGCTTAATTTCACAAAATAAGTAATACTTGAGCTTACCCGGCTTTCATCTTTGTTAAAACAATTACTTTGCCTTGCCTTTTGAATCTTTATAAAAAAGGGGCTGTCTCAAAAGTATTTCCGTATCCGCAGCCTTTATGGCTGCGTAGCAATTTTCTTGTAAAAACGCAACTATGAAAGTTGCGGTTACAGTTTTTTGGCAAGAAAATTGCCTTTTGAGACAGCCCCTAAATATCAGAAGATTTACAAGATTACTTTATTAGCAACATTCTCTTAGTATCAGCATAGTTTTCAGTAGCAATTTTATAAAAATACACACCACTCGGATAATTCGTACCGTCAAATTCAACTTCATAAGTGTTGGGTTTTAATTGCTCATTTAACAGAACAGCAATTTCCTGTCCCTGGATATTATAAATTACAATCTTTGAATTTGAGAAATTTGGAACTGAGAACTTTATTTTCGTTTTCGGATTAAAAGGATTAGGATAATTCTGATATAGTTTGTATTCCTTTGGAATCTCCGGGTTAACATATTTTATCCCTATCGGATTCTGCACAAGCGACCTCTCATATATCCCATTACCGTGTGTTGTAGCCCTGATATGTCTGTTCGGATAAACAATCGAAAGATCGAAAACCAGTGCATAAGGCATACCAGTGCGGTATTCATACCATGTAGCACCGCCATTTATTGTAACATAAACGCCAAGGTCATTGCCTACATAAACATTCTGGGGGTAAAGAGGATCTATTACAACGCATTGATGCGGAACATCCGGTAAATTTCCCGAAATATTAGTCCAGTTCAGCCCTGCATTTTGTGAACGGTAAACATGTCCGCTTCCGAACCCGCCAAATACGATGTAAACATCACGCGAATTATTCGGATTAACATGTATATCGGTCGGGTAGCGGTTAGGCAGCTGCCCTGCACCAACATCGGTAAATGTAGAGCCGTCAACAGAACGCCATACCGTTGCGTCTGGTCCGTTTGTTACGGGCACTGTACCAACATAAACAGTATCGGTGCTTGTAGCCGAAACGTCCATAGATAATGCTTTAGATGACAGTGAGGCGATTGTCGTAAATCCGGAACCTCCGTTCGTTGATTTCAGTACATTGATTCCTCCAAGATACATAACCGAAGGATTTGAGCGGCAACAGACAAACGGAGCAGAAAAACAATAACTTGATGAACTGCCCCCGGAAGGTATTGACGTAAACGTTACACCGCCGTTTACAGAACGGTACAAAGCCCCGTATGAATACTCGGTATAGCTTGTCATATGATTCTGCGAATTTACTGCACACCAGAATCCGTCACCCTGATGGGTTTTATACCAGCCCGGATTACCCTGATAAAATACTGCACGGTTATCCTGCAATCCTCCGAGACACCATGTTGTATCCTGATATGAATTCGCAAATCCGCCGTAGAATTGTGTTGTAACGTAACCGCCATTGCATGAATAATAAATCTCTCCGAAATCGTTCGAGCGGTATAAGCCGCCATCTGTAATGCAGTAAAGTTTATTTGGATCTCTTGGATTTGTAAAAAATTCGTGCTGGTCGGCATGTGAATAATTAGCTGAACTGCTTTCAGGTTCTCCAGGCGGAGTAGCTCCGGTATTCCATGCACTCCAGTTTGATTTCTTCGTGAAGTTAGTTCCGCCATTGGTTGTTTTATACACATCAAGGTTACCTATAAGTATAAAGTTAGGATCGTTTGCCTTCACAAGAAAAGCATTATTATACCACCCCTGATTAGTCATTAAACTGTTATTACTGTACCTGAGTGACCATGTTAAGCCTGCATCGGTACTTGTATACATACCAAGGTATGAATTACTTGTACTGCTTGGGTCATTTGCGATGCTTGCATAAACCATATTCTGATTACCATCGTATAGATCCAGCATAGCTTTTCCGCTCCAGAAGGAAGGAAGACCATTGGTTAACTTTGTCCATGTAGCACCTGAGTTTACCGACCTGTATATACCTACATTTGCATTTGGAACATCATTCGACAAATTACCTACCGAAATAAATATCATCGACGTATCAGAGTGGTTTATTTCAAGGTCCATCACCATCTGGTAATTCAGAACCTGGAACCATGAACCGCCGGCATTATTGGTTTTATATACACCTTCGCTGGTTGCTGCATATAATACATTATGGTTTTTGGGATTCATCATCACACGCCATACACCTCGCTGGTTGTTATATGACCAGTCAAGCGACTTCGTCCATGTAGTTCCGCCATTAGTTGTTTTAAGAATTCCGATTCCATACATACCGCGAGTTACACGGATATTTACTCCGTTATTGATTGAGTACTGGTAACCGTAATTTTCACCTGTTCCTATATACATTACATTTGGATTTGCAGAATCGATTGTAATCCAGCTTACTGCAAGTGATGGATAGCCGGTTTCAATTCTTGTCCATGCACTGGCACCAAGCCCGCCGGTAGTTGATTTCCATAGACCTCCTGATGCTGAACCCATAAATATGGTCCCTGTATCCAGGGGGTGAAACGCAAGTGCAAGACTTCTTCCGCCAACATTGTACGGACCTATACATGTCCATTCTGTCGGACTATAATCAGTCGCTAATTCCTGCATGTTATCACGTGTGTACTCGAATGCCTTGTAATATTTATCAGCAGGTATATCTATATCGGGAAAAGCTCTTATCTCACTCATAAACTGCATAGATTCAAGTGCACCGGAGTTTTTCTTTTTTTCGGTTTGGGTTGTTCTGTCAGTAAAACCAAGTTGAAATATTATATAAAAAATAAAACCGAAAATAATTAGGAATGTAGGATTTTTATAGTTCATGGCGTAAAAGGTCTAAATTTTGCTTATTTTACGGCTTATGAAACGAAAATACAAGTTGAATTTCACTGCATAGTGTAGCGAAGAGGGTTAACCTAGAAATATTCCCGCGAAAACGGGAATCGTTAAAAAAATTAAGCATTAATACCTTAATTCTTATTTATTAATTGTTTTACTAAATATTTCGTACTTAATATGCATGCCTGCAGTCAACTAGTTTCATTTACGTATAGAGAGGAATTTAGCATTGTAAGAATAAATCCAAATAATAATTGGACTCACACTATAGTTTATCCCTAAACTGCGGAACAGAATTGCTTAACATTTATAGAAGAATAGAAATACCTGCCTGCTAAGCAGGTATGAACTACACATTTATTTTCTTCAGCACATAATCAAGCCAGAATTTTGTCTGCTTTTCAAGAACGCTGTTATTTTTAAGGCGTGAGCTAAGGTTATTAAAATCAACTGCATCAAGATGCTGGTCCTGGTTAAAGCATGAAAATACAAAGTATTCCTTTTCTGTAGCAGGGTCAACATGCCTTTGCAAACACTGGGCACAAACTTCCTTCATCATACACTGCATTGTTGAGTTAATGCTGCCGATTGCTGTGTGTTTTGGTTTCAGGTAATCTTTCAAAACTCCGTATCTTGCAGCTTTTACTGCATTCATCATTTTATCGCTCCCAATAGCTATAATTCTATCAACCTGTGATAAATCGAATAAAGGTTTATTCCCGTTTATTTCCAGCTCACCTTTTGCATAAGCAAGCATTGCCTGAACGATGTTAGCAGTAATTGTTTTATCCTGCGGTCTGCGCGGTTTAATTGTTTCGCCTATGTCATTCGACCAAATCACCTGATCGGTTCCTTCTTCCACATCATCCTGTTTAAACAGGTCACTTGAATTTTTATAACCCGCAAAGTAAATGACCTTGTTACGGTTTTGTTTTAATGCTTTAGCAATTGAAAACAGAACTGCATTTCCAAGTCCGCCTCCCGCAAGCAGAACATTTTCGCCGGTTGGTATTTCTGTAGGTGACCCTGTGGGACCCATAACAACAACTTTTTCACCTTTCTTCAGTCTGCGGCACAAGCGTGAGCTTCCCCACATTTCAAGTACAATAAGACTTAACAATCCTTTCTCTACATCAACCCATGCACCTGTTAGTGCCAGCCCTTCCATCATTAAAGTGGTGCCGTCTGCTTTTTGGCTATTGACTTCATAGTTCTGCAGTCTGTAGAACTGACCCGGCTGGAATTTCTTTGCCTGCAGCGGTGCTTTTACAATAACTTCGATTATAGTTGGTGTAAGCTCTTTAACCTCTTCAACAGCAGCAAATAAATTTTCGTCAAGATATTTAGTCAGCTTAAAAAAGTTATCATCATTAACACCGTCTCCATCCGAAGACAGGTGTTTACCAAACAGTTTGATTATTTGTTTAAATCCGTCCCTTGCCGAAGCCATCGCTTTTACTACGTTGCCGGCATATACAGGGTGATTATCACCGTACACGGTTATGAACTTACCGTTCTTATTATATGAAGTGAAGAAACCAGTTTCACCTTTCGGTGTATTCTCCAGTTCAAATCCAGTATCGGTCTCCTTAAGCCGGAAAGTCTGAAAAAATTGCTTCCATTCATCAAGCTCGAATGTTCCGGGATGCTCTCTCTCGTAGATTATATTTGGTGACGTTCCTGCTGCAACCAGCACACTTTTCGCAGGAAGTGTTATATATTCATCAAGCTCAATCCATTTAGCGTTCGTATCCTTATCCTGCTTACGGAATACAACTTCTTTTACAGCTCCGTATTCATCAGCAATTGCCTCTGTAGGGCTTAGTTTCTCCCAAAAATATATTCCTTCTTCAAGAGATTTAATAATTTCCTCGTGGTTAAGCCGGTATGCAGGTGAATCGGTAATGGATTTTCTGTATGCAATTGTAATCCCGCCCCATTTTCTTACAAGCGGAACAAAGTTCGGTTTTTCATTATTTTGTTCAGCTCGTTCACGTTCTGCTTTTACAGCTTTGCCATGTTCAATGAATTTATTTGCAATAATTTTTTCCTCCTCATCGAACATCGTCCAAAATGCTTTTTCGCCAATTTCTTTAACAATCACCTCGTACCTGTCAAGGAATTTTTCAACCTGCACTGGATAGTAAGCTGCAGCCTCGGTAGCTGTATCTATTGCCGTTAAGCCTCCTCCTATTACAACAGCCGGAAGCTGTATCATCAGATTAGCAATCGAATCTTTTTTAGCAGCACCTGTCAATTGTAAAGCCATTAGAAAATCGGATGCCATGCGGAAACCGCGTATAAGGTTATTTTTAACCCTGAGTAAGGTAGGTTTCCCCGCTCCTGTTGCAATGGCAATGTGGTCGAAACCCATTTCCCAAGCCTCGTCTATTTCTATAGTTCCACCAAACCTTACCCCGTCATAAAACCTGAAATATTTTCTGCGTGCTAAGGTAAGATATATTACTTTAAGAAAATTCTTATCCCATCGGACAGTTATACCATATTCCGAAACGCCGCCGAAACCAAGGAATATACGTTCATCCAGGTTATCTTTAACTTCTTTAAAATATTTAAGAGGCTGAGGGTGAATATATTTACCGTCTCCATCGGTGTAACCTGTCAGATTTTTGTGTATAGGTTCAATTTTCAATCCGTCGATTCCAACAACCCCGAATCCTTCATTAAGCAAATGCTGTGATAAAGTGTAACCTGCAGGACCCAATCCAACAACAAGAACTTTTTTCCCATTATAAGGCAGTTCGTAGGGACGCTTAACATTCAGCGGATTCCAGCGGGTAAGAAGCGAGTAAATCTCAAATCCCCACGTTAGCTCCAGAACCTCGGTAAGTACTTTTGTTTCAATTTGGGGTATGTTAACCGGCTCCTGACGCTGGTATATACATGCTTTCATACAGTCGTTGCATATTCTGTGTCCTGTTCCGGGGCACATGGGGTTATCTATCATTATTAAACTGAGTGCTGCAAGCGACCTCCCTTCGTTTTTCAGGTAATGCATCTCGGAAATCTTCTCATCAAGAGGGCATCCTTGAAGATTAATACCAAGCGGGTTGCGTTTTATGCTTCCGTCTTTATCGGGCAGTCCTTTTGAACATGAATCTTTTTTCCGCTCATGGCAGAAAACACAATACTCTACTTCACTCATCACTTCACGGTTGTTGAATCTCTCATCTGTCAGTTTAAACCCGTCACGCCTTCGTAAACAAGATTCTTCACCCGAAAATAACTGCGGAATATTCTCATCAAAAATTTTATTATGTACAAGGTCATTATAATTCATGTCAAGCGGAAACTTATATAATACCCAGTCTTTAATTTTCTTCTTAGCTTCATTATCATAAAACCTTGCAAAACACCATTTATGAACTTCGGTTATGATATTTTTGATAATTGTGTAATTAATTATATCTTCTTCGGAAAATTCAGGTGCTTTGCATTCACCAAGATTAATTTCTGCATTATAATCTTTTATAAAACCTGAATCCTCAAGCAGCTTTTTAACTATTGTAAATTTATCTTTAATACCTTGTGGAATTTGAAACCCAACCGGACGCTGCTCGTAAAAACTTCTATAATTTCCTTCCAGAATCTCAAGTTCCTCAATCATTAAAGCTGTAGAACGTTCCTCATCACCTGACCAATCAAGACCGGTAAATAAAATCTGTTTCAATTTATTTACTCTGTCATTCAGTTCAGTATAATTCATACCGGCAAGGTCTTTTTCCTTGTAATTCTTAAATACTTTACGCTGCATGAAATCACGCTTAACCGATAGTATTATCTTTTCGCGTGAAACCTGCATCTTTAGATTTTCTAGCTCTTCGCCTACGCCAAAAAAATCACCGAGAAAATCTTCAAGGTGCCGGGAAGAATTTATTAATATTTTAGAAACTTCAGCTTCATCATAACCCTTGCCTTCAGCGTCACGGTATGAAGCGAATTTTTTAAATTGTTCGGAATCTGTTTTTTCAAAGTAAAGATAAAATAACTCAGCCAATTCTTTCAGCTTGCTCGTTTTAAATAAATCGGCAAAATTAAAGCCATGTTTAAATTGCGGTTCTGTCATAGAATTTTTTAGTGAATCTCCTGTATTTTTTTCTGATTATTAAAAATATGTAAAAAACGTTGGTGTTTTTTCGCTACGAACAATGTTTCGTAACTTAGATAAAACATTAGTCCAACTATTCAGAGTCGCAGGACGAGTTGGAACAAATTCTTCTCAATAATTCCCATGTATAAATCCCGGTATCGTGCCCATCTTTCCAGGAAAGCTGAATTGCATAGTTACCTACAGGAATAGCTTTCTCAAGCTCATATCCTGAATCCGGTACGGGCAGCTTATTAAGCGGTTCATACTTCCTCAGTATAACTTCTTCTCCCCTACAGCTTGCGCAGGGACAGTTATCCCTTAGCTGTTCAGCGGACAAATCTGCTTCAAAGCCATCACTGAATTTTAAATGGAAAGTAAAACCTTCGGGATTTCTTTTAAACTCGGTAAGGTGCATATTAACTCAGCTCAAGCATTCGTTGTATCGGTTTCAATGCTTTCAATCTCAAATCCTCATCAAGAATGATTTCCGGTTTCTGATCTCTCATACAAAGATACAGCTTCTCCATTGTGTTTAATTTCATATAAGGACACTCATTGCAGGAACACGTTCCATTCGGAGGTGCAGGTATGTAAGTTTTGCCTGGTGCTTTTATCTGCATCTGGTGGATTATACCTTCCTCGGTTGCAACAATAAATTTTTCAGCCGGTGAGAGCTGAACAAAATTCAGAAGCGAGCTGGTTGAGCCTATAAAATCGGCTTTATCAAGTACCGTTTCCTCACATTCCGGGTGAGCTATAAGCAAAGCATCGGGATGTTCAAGCTTTGTCTGAATTATTTTCCTGTCGCTGAAAGTCTCGTGTACAATACAACTTCCCTGCCATAAAATCATATCTCTACCCGTTTTTTTAATAAGATATTTTCCTAGATTTCTATCCGGTGCAAAAATAATTTTTTGG
Organism: uncultured Ignavibacteriales bacterium; assembly: GCA_964461265.1. Classification (GTDB taxonomy): domain Bacteria; phylum Bacteroidota; class Ignavibacteria; order Tepidaquicellales; family OLB5; genus CAYWTS01. The sequence goes on along the minus strand of CAYWTS010000004.1, from coordinate 14,145 downwards.
TCTTTCGGTATACTGTTTATAATTTTTTCTGCATTCGATGAAGTACATATAATATCACTCAAAGCTTTTACGGCAGCCGAACAGTTAATATAGCTTACAACAACCGAACCGGGCTGCTCTTCTATAAACTTTTTAAACAGAGGCGCCGGACAGCCTTCAGCAAGCGAACAACCTGCATTTAAATCAGGCAGCAGTACTTTTTTTGATGGATTAAGTATTTTTGCAGTTTCAGCCATAAAATGGACGCCGGCAAATACAATAAAATCCGCCTGGGTTGAAACAGCACGTTTTGCAAGTTCCAGAGAATCGCCGATATAATCGGCTAAATCCTGAATCTCCGATTCCTGATAATAATGTGCAAGTAAGACTGCATTAAGGCTTTTCTTCAGCTTTAATATTTCTTCTTCAAGATCCGCTACGGTTAAAACCGCTGGTTTCGTAATATGTTCGGTTTCTGCAAGCATTTATTAATACTTTTTTATTGAAGAGTCAATCCTCTCACTCCACGCAAATATACCCCCAATAAGATTCTTAACCTTTTTATATCCCATTTTTTCTCTTAAATATTTAGTTGCATTTTCGCTTTGGTAGCCTTTTTTGCAGTAAAGTATAATCTCTTCATCTTTCCCGTAACTTTCGATTTCATTAAGCAGTAAATTCATAGGAATTAATTCTCCCCCTATAGATGATATCATCGCTTCATATGGTTCACGGATATCTATCAATACAAACTTTTCGTTATTATCCATTTTCTTCTTTAATTCTTCAACAGTGATTTCCCATTCATTATTAATTGGTTCAACGGTATTACCGTTAATTGTCTGATTATTTTCGTAAACTTCCGCATAATTTATCAGTTCTCTGATAATTGGATTGGCTCCGCAAATCGGGCAATTAGTGTCTTTTTCAAACTCATATTCTCTGAACTTCATATTCAGTGCATCAATGGTAATAAGCCTGCCGGTTAAAAGCTCACCAATATCAAGAATGTACTTTATAATTTCGTTTGCCTGCATTGTACCTACTATCCCAGGCAATACACCTATCACACCTGCATCCTCACAGGAAGGTACTTCCCCCGGCAATGGAGGCTGAGGATAAAGACACCTGTAACATGGACCGTTAAGGGAATCAAAAAATGAAACCTGCCCCGAAAATTTTAATACGCTTCCGTAAGCACTCGGTTTGCCAAGCAAAACACTTGCATCATTAACAAGGTACCGTGTAGCAAAATTATCGGAACCGTCTGCAATAACATCATATGGTTTAATAACATCATATGCATTTTCCTTTGTCAATTTCACATTATAAACTTCAACTTCAAGTTCAGGATTCAGCTTAAGCAGTTTCTGTTTTGCTGTTTCTGCTTTTTTTGAACCGGTATCCGATGAATCAAAAATTATCTGCCTGTGCAGGTTCGATACCATCACTTCGTCAAAATCAACTATGCCTATCTTTCCGATTCCTGCTGCAGCTAAATAAATAGCCAAAGGCGAACCAAGTCCGCCGGCACCTACAATAAGCACTCTTGCTGATTTAAGCCTTTTCTGTCCTTGTATTCCTATTTCGGGAAGTATTATTTGCCTGCTGTATCGCTCAAATTCATTTTTTGTCAGTTCCCTCATACCTTTTTAAATCAAGACTTTAAATTTAAGCAAATACTAAATACAAATCTATATAATAAAACAGTTAAACATAAACTATTGTTTCTTAGAAGTGTTCCATTTAGACTTGCTTAAAACTTATCTAAATACAAACTTTTAGTTAAAAGTTTATTTGAAAATACGACATTGAATATTTTCAATTTATAATTAAAACAGAATTCAGTATTTTTCGCTCATTAAACAAAAAAAATCATGTCTCAAAACGCTAATAAAGGAAATTCGCTTCCTAAAAAAAGCAGAACAAAAACCGAGTGGCTAGAAGCTGCTCAGAAGCTTAAGACAACAGGGATGAAATTCACAACATTGAGCGGTGAAGATGTAGAAATGTTATATACACCAGACGACATTAAAACCCTCAATTATGATGAAAATATTGGTTACCCGGGTGAATTTCCCTATACACGCGGTATTCATCCAAACCTGTACAGAGGTAAGCTTTGGACGATGAGGCAGTTTTCGGGATTTGGAACTCCGGAAGATACAAACCAAAGATTTAAGTATCTGCTGAAACACGGTCAAACCGGACTTTCTACTGCATTCGACCTGCCTACACTTATGGGATGGGATTCCGACTCGCCTTCATCGGAAGGTGAGGTTGGCATATGCGGGGTTGCAATATCATCGGTTGAAGATATGAAAATTTTATTCGATGGCATTCCGCTTGACCAGGTTTCAACATCTATGACGATTAACTCACCTGCTGCAATGATATTTGCGTTCTATCTTGCAATTGCTGAACTGCAGGGCGTTAGCTTCGATAAACTGCGAGGAACATTACAAAATGATATCCTGAAAGAATATATAGCACAGAAAGAATATATTTACCCGCCTGAGCCCTCTATGAGGATAATTGTTGATATGATAGAATATTGCCGTGATAATGTGCCTCAATTCAATCCGGTTTCTGTCAGCGGTTACCATATACGTGAGGCAGGTTCAACAGCAGTGCAGGAACTTGCTTTCACGCTTGCTGATGGCTTTGCTTACGTTGAAGCATGTATGGCAAGAGGAATGGATGTGGATTCGTTTGCACCGAGAATATCACACTTCTTCAATGCGCATCTGGATTTCTTCGAAGAGATTGCCAAATACCGTGCCGCAAGAAAAATCTATGCTAAGCGTATGCGGTATAAGTACGGTGCAAAAAATCCAAGGTCATGGATACTGCGTTTTCATACACAAACAGCTGGCTGTTCATTAACTGCGCAGCAGCCCGAAAATAATATTGTCAGAACAGCTATCGAAGCACTTGCTGCAGTGCTTGGCGGAACACAAAGCCTGCATACAAACTCAATGGACGAAACACTTGCACTGCCATCAGATAAAGCTGTTAAAATTGCACTCAGAACACAGCAGATTATTGCCTATGAGCATGGCGTAATAAATACTATAGACCCTCTCGGCGGAAGCTATTTTATTGAAACCCTTACAACTAAGATGGAAGAGGAAGCCGAAAAATATTTTGAAAAGATAGATGCTCTGGGCGGAGTTATTCCTGCCATTGAACTTGGCTTTTTCCAAAAAGAAATTGCCGATGCTGCTTACCGTTACCAGATGGAGCTTGACAGGAAAGAGAAAATTGTTATCGGCGTTAACGATTTTATCGAAGAAGACGAAAAAATCGAAATTCCGATACTTAAGATTCCTAAGGAAGTCGAGATTAAACAAATTAACAGGCTCCGTGAATTAAGAGCATCAAGGAACAATGATAAAGTGAACGAATGTCTAAAAGAGCTTAACCGCTCAGCACAAGACGGGACAAACCTGATGCCAAGGATACTTGAATGTGCACGAAACTATGTCACACTCGGTGAAATGTGCAACAAGCTAAAGGAAGTGTTCGGAGTTTACGAAGAACAAGCTGTGTTTTAAAATAATTTTTACCAATGTTTAAGGATACAGATAAAAATTACATCATTTTAACTGTATCCTTTTTTATTTTAACAGCTGCATATTTAATTTCGGAATACGTAATCACCGGTAATAAATTTGGCGTGCCTCTTGATGATGTTTGGATACATTTCCGCTTTGCAGAGAACTTTGCCAAAGGACACTTCTTTGAATATAATATAGGGCAGCCGGTTCCGGGAACAACTTCGCCGCTGTGGGTGATAATACTCAGCATTCCTTTTATTTTTTCATCAAAGCTAATCCTTACATTTGCATTAATACTAAGCAGTATTCTGTTCCTTATTACTATTATTCAACTTTATAAGCTTGCAATTGAAATCGGTTTTGACACAAAAACAGCATTATTAATTTCCATTGTAACACTTTTGTGCGGCAGACTATTATGGTCATCCCTTTCAGGCATGGAAATTAGTTTATTCTGCCTGCTATGTGTATTGATTTTCAGAAACCACCTGAGAGAACAAAAACAAACTGAAATTTTCATAACAACGGGATTACTGCTTGGACTTGCTGCCAACACAAGGCCTGAGGCATATTTGCTTGCAGTTATTTACTATACTGTTTCAGTAATTTTACTCAAAAAACAATTCAATGAAAATATCGGGAAACTAATATTATCCTTATTGGTTTTTATTCTGTTAATATTGCCATATCCTGTTTTTTCGTATGTACACACAGGAAGTATTTTGCCAAGCACGTTCAAAGGGCAGGGCGGAGAATTGAGATATGTTCCCCAAATTACATTTCTCGTTGAATCAGGTAAACTGTTTGTAAAAGATAACCTGATTATACTGTTACTCTGGTTCATTGGAATAATATATTTTATATACATTTTGGTGAAAAAGAATATTGATAGAAATTTATTGTTAATGAACCTTTGGATAATAGTATTACCTGCTGTTTCTTCGGTTTTAACACCCAACTGGCGTCATCACGGAAGGTATTTGATACCGCTTATTCCATTTATTAACATCATTTCTATAAATATATTGATAAAAATTTTTGGCAGATTCAGAGGCAAAGATCACGAATTTCAGAGAAAATTAAAAGCTTTTGCATCGGCTGGCATAATTCTGTTTTCAATTCCGGGAACAATTCTTTACTGCTGGTCGGTTGGGTGGAATGTTGAAAATATTAACTCACAGCAGGTTAACATAGCCGGCTGGCTGAATAATAACCTGCCGGATGAAAAAGCTTTTGCAACCAATGATATAGGAGCAATAACATTTATTACAGGCAAAACGGTAATTGATATGGCAGGGCTTGTTACTCCTGAAATATTCGATTATCAGAAACTGAGTTATGAAGAAGGTGCAAAAAATCTGTTTAAATTTATAAAAGAAAAAAATGTCAATTATATGATAATTTACCCCGACTGGTACCCGTATATTATAGAAAATTATTCTTATGCTCTTCAAGAGGTGTTTTCTGCAAGACTTCGTAAAAATACAATTTGCGGAGGAATTGAAATGTTTGTTTATAAAATTAACTGGGACAAAATAAATCAAGGTTTATGATAATAAATCTCTTAAAGCTCGCACGCCCCAAACAATGGATTAAGAATCTGTTTGTTTTTGCACCTGTTTTATTTTCAGGTCATGTTTTCGATCCTAACTACCTGCTTACTGCAATATCGGCATTCATCGTATTTTGCCTCGTTTCCAGTTCGGTATATGTTATCAATGATATTATGGATGTCGAGTCTGACCGTGTCCACCCAAAAAAGAAATTCAGACCGATAGCATCAGGTGAGGTGAGCATTAAACAGGCAATAATATATGCTGTAATTCTTCTTGTACCTGTTGCCGCTTCATTCTTCTTCGAAAGGACAATTTTTTCTTTTATTATTTTACTTTACTTTATTACCAATCTTATCTACTCGCTCTGGATAAAATCTGTAGTGTTACTTGACGTATTCTTTATCTCATTCGGATTCATGCTGAGAGTATTAGGGGGTGCTGCCTGTATTAGTGTGGTTGTATCAAGCTGGATGATTCTGACAACAATATTTATTTCGCTGTTTCTTGCTATTTCAAAAAGACGGGGTGAGCTTTCTCAGGCAGTAAACACCGAAAACCTTGAACGTCAGAGAAAGGTATTAAAAGATTATTCTGTACAATATGCAGATGAACTTAACACAATAGCAGCAGCCGGCACAATAATTTCATATGCACTGTATACTGTATCCGAAAGAACTATCACTACATTTGGAACCGATAAGCTGATTTATACAACGCCATTTGTGATTTACGGAATTTTCCGGTATATGTACCTCATTCACCAGAAGAACATGGGAGAATCACCAACTACTATGGTTACTAAAGATATTCCTATTATGCTTAATGTGTTCCTGTGGTTTATTGTTTGTATTATTATCATATACAGAGACCACATTCCGTTTATAGACAGGTTACTGAAGCTGATAAACTAAACGACATGCCAGAAAAAACTTTCAGCGAAAACACATCTGCTTTAATTACCGTTTCAGGTTCTGTTCAGGGCGTGGGTTACAGGTACTTTATTGCACGTTGTGCGAGAGAGCTTGATATAAAGGGGTATGCCGAGAATTTATTTAATGGAAATGTGGAAATAATGGCTGAAGGCAAGCGTGAATTTATCGAAGAACTCATAAAAAGGGCAAAAATCGGCAACGGGTATTCACGCGTGAATAATGTTAAGGTGGAATGGCTTGATTTTAAAAATAAATACGATAATTTTGAGATAAGATAAACAGCCAAACTATACAAATCTATCGAGCCAGCAATATACCGCTTTTTCTAATTCTGATAATTAAATTTTATAAGTTATGTTTAAATTAATCAAAAAGGTATTTGTAATAATATTATTTGTGTCATCACCGTATCTGAAGGCGCAGGAATACCCGGCATTCGATTTCTTAAAAGTTGATGTAGGTGCACGCTCATCGGCACTTGCCGGTGCATTTGAAACATATACCGAAGACCCGAATATTATTTTTTATAATCCGGCAGGATTGAGCACAAGCGATAAAAAAATGGTTTCGGCAGGATTCGGTAAATACCTGCTTGATATTAATTTCGGAACTGCTTCTTACCAGATGAAATTTAAGGAGCTTGGCTGGTTTGGTCTGGGTGCAAAATATTTTAATTACGGCTCTTTCGACTATACTGACGAAGACGGCATAACAAGCGGTACTTTTAATGCAAGCGATATAATGCTCTCTATTGGTTACTCAAATTATATATACGATATAATTAACTGGGGAATCACCTTTAAATACATTCACTCGAACATTGCTGAATATAATTCAAATGCCCTTGCTGCTGATTTTGGATTGATGTACATTATCCCCGGGCAGAATCTAAATATAGCTCTTACCTTGAACAATATAGGCGGGCAGCTCGATCCATATATAAATACCTATGAAAAATTACCTCTTGATTTACGTATAGGCTTTTCCAAGAAGCTTGAACACCTGCCACTGAAAATAAGCTTCTCACTCAGCAACATTAATCAAAAGCAGGAAAAACTTATCGGTCATCTTAAATCTTTTGCAATTGGCGGTGAGTTTACTTTCAGTGAGAACATACAGGCACGTATTGGCTACAGCAACCAGAAACGGCAGGATTTGAAGCTTGGCACTTCTCTGGGAATAGCCGGGTTCTCGGGCGGTATAGGAATAAAAATTCAGAATAAATACTTATTCGATTTTGCTTTCAATTCATTTGGTAAAGTTGGCGGTACATACAGGTTTAACCTGGGATATGTGTTTGAGTAAATAATCCTTTTCCCGTCCAGTCTTGCGGGATAAACTTTATCGGAAATCTGCCACGTAAGGGGTTGCTAAACTACAAAGTTATGACGCTCCGATAGAACTAAACTGCTGAATTTTAATTTATCCTACATACATTTCGCTCCCATTGGAGACCCACAATTCTTTCGGCTGTAATTTTGATTATTATATTTAACCTCAGTTACCTGTAGGGATTTTCTTTAAACTGCTTAGCAGAATCATGTGACGATTCAATATTCTTCATATCCAGAACCATATCGTAATACTTTATTGCTTCCGGATGGTTACCTTTTAAATCATATATCATACCTATAGCAAGTGCCGAAAAAACCTGATAAGCCGTTTCGCCGTCTGTATCAAGCTCCTTGCATAACCTTAATGATTCCTGGTATCTGTTCAGTGCTTCATCAAGTTCATTTGTTTTCATTCTGGTTAAGCCAAGATAATAAGTGCATTCACGTCTGATATATTTATTGCTGTAACCGGTTTTACTGCTGTCGATTTTAGCGAGCATTGCCGACCACAGCACTGAACTCTCACCCCATCTTCCCAAACCCACGTAACTACGTCCTAAGAATCTTTCAAACACCGGATTTTCTGGATATGATTTGTTCAGTTCAGAAGCATAATTTAACGATTCAAAATAATTTTTCTCATAGCTCAGGTTAATAAAGCAGAGAACAACCTTAGCTTCGGTTCTTGAGAATTTACCGTTAGTAACACACTCTTTAAGCTGGGATAAGCCAAGTTCCTTGTTCCCTTTTGGAAAAAAAAGAAGCAATGGTTTTAAAAACGGATAACGTTCGGTAACATACTCCGCTGCATAATTATACAAACCTATACCGAGCAACGCATCTTTATTTGAGGGGTTTATTTCATAACCTCTTTGAATAAGTGAAAGCCCTTCACGTCCGTCATCAACGGCTTTAAGCCACTTTTCCCTTATGCTGTTTAAAAATCCCCTGTAACCTATAACTCCTCCTTTTAAGAACAGTGCCCAGTCATCATATTCATTTTTGTCTAGTCTTTCATCACAAATATCAATACAATTATCAACTTTACTCAGGTAATTATCGTCATTAGTTTCATCATCTTTATTCAGGTAAATCTTCCACCACTCCGTCATAGCCTGGAAAAAATAGCCAGTCGGGTCTTTACGGTCAGCATCAACGAGTGACTGAAATATGATGCCTGCCGAATCGAACTTAAGATGATAAACGTAATCGATGCCTTGTAAAATCTTCTCATCACGTGACTGAGCGGAAATAATAGTATGAGAAAATAAAATTATTAATAAAATAATAATCTTGGAACAGGGGGCAGATACCCCTTGTTCAATAAGGAAGCAGTTGTATTTACCTTCCAATCCCATAATATTTAAATCCGTTTTCCCTGGCTTCTGCCGGGTCATATATATTCCTGCCGTCAAATATGGCTTTCGAACGCATGAGCTTTTTCATCTTTCCGTAATCAAGCTTGCGGAATTCGTTCCATTCGGTAACCAGTACTAGAGCATCGGAATTTTTTAACGCATTATAATTATTCTTGAATAATTTCACATGTAAGAAGGGGTAAAATTTCCTGAAATTTCCCATCGCAGCAGGGTCATAAGCATTTATTTTCACTCCCAGTCTCAGCAGCTCTTCAATAATTGTCAAAGACGGAGCCTCACGAATGTCGTCAGTTCGGGGTTTGTATGATAATCCCCAAATCGTAATTACTTTACCTGCAAGTTTGCCTTTAAAATGCTTCTTAATTTTTTCGACCAAAATCAATTTCTGACGTTTATTCACCTCATCTATCGCTTTTAAGGTCTGGAAATTGTAACCGAACTCAGCAGAGGTATTAAGTAAACCTTTTACATCTTTAGGGAAACAACTCCCTCCGTAACCAACACCCGGGAAAAGGAAACTGCTTCCTATCCTTGAATCGCTTCCAATGCCCTTTCGGACCATATGTATGTTGGCTCCGGTTTTTTCACAAAGATTTGCAACTTCATTCATATACGATATTCTGAGTGCCAGCATGGCATTAGCTGTATATTTGGTTAGCTCCGAAGATTTCTCATCCATCAGTATAAATCTTTCGGAAACACGCATAAAGCTGCTGTAAAGGTCAAGCATTATTTTTGCTGCTTTTTTACTCCGTGTGCCGACAATAACCCTATCGGGTGACATAAAATCGGCAACAGCTGCACCTTCCTTTAAAAATTCGGGATTGGATATTACATCAAACTTGAATTTGGTTTTTCCGGATATAATCTTCTTTATGGCAGCACATGTTCCTACCGGAACCGTGCTTTTGCTGACAATGATTTTATAACCATTAATAAATCCTGCAAGTTTGTTTGAAACATCAAGAACATGGCTTAAATCGACCGAGCCGTCCTCATTTGGCGGGGTTGGCAGGCAAAGGAAAATGATATCGCTCGTTTGAACTGTTTCTTTAAGGCTTGTTGTAAATGAAATCCTGTTCTCTTCAAGATTTTTTTTGAGAAGTTCCTCAAGCTGCGGTTCATATATCACAGGGTCACCGGTTTTAAGTTGTTCTATCTTCTTTTCATTTACATCCATACAAATTACCTCGTTGCCGTTTTCTGCAAAGCAAACACCGGTAACAAGCCCTACGTAACCGGTTCCTATTATTCCTATTTTCATACTAAAGAATGTTGAATTATGAATTATGAATGTTGAAGTCCAAATACAAATATTAAAATTAAGAGGTCTTGGAAATATTATCCTGAGTTGTCTTAACTATCGATGTCAAAATTTTTCTAATTTCAGCTCATTTAATTATCAATTTGTTTACATCTTATGGATTCGTAATATTAGTATCTTTGATTAACCTTAGCCAGTAAATAGTTTCACGGCATTCTTTAAGTGCTGTGTTCATCCTGTACGTAAAATCGCTTTATGTAAAGCCCGCTATTGGTTACTCAACGTATGCACCAATCGATGTTCAACATCGGATTATTTGCTTCGATATAATATATGCTTAGTACTTCTTGGAAATTACCTAACCAGTTTTATTATTTCTTTTAAGAAATTATAAGTCTTCTCTATTATTATATTTTGGTTCATCCATATATATTTAATGATGTATTTTGCGTACTTAATTCATAATTCAGCATTCAGCACTCATAATTCTCAAACAGTTTTCCCCACTGGGTTTCTTTTTTCCATTTATTAAAAACCTTCTTATCTTTGAACGGCCAGCGGTAATAATCGTGATACACTTCAGAACCTGCTATAAACAAATAAACCAGAGGGGTATGAAAGAATAATTTTTGCAAACCCCTTAAAGGACCAAACCACATCAGGTCACCTATCATACTTGCACCGTTATCGCCAACATGGAATCCCCAGTTTTCGTTAGAAATATCATGTCCCACAATTTCAATTTCTTTTACATCGCCTGTTCCAAGCCCTTGCGTATGTGCAAGATTTATGTATTCTATAGATAACGGGTCAAAACCCATCATTTTTGCCGCAACTGCATCAATTGCAACCTGGTCTGAACTGGCAAGTATCACGTCTTTTATTTCAGGGAACATTGTTCTCGGCCCCGGGCCATTGCCTGCAGTTGTTCCATCCATTATCGCAAATATTCCGCTGTGGATTTCCTTCTGAATGGCGAGCAGGTCAACAAGTGTTTTATGTATCCACGAATGTGTATAATGTCGTTTTGTGTTCAGCAGGCCGCCGAACGCATTTTTCATTGCACCCGTTGTTGTTGTGTAAATGTGACACTTAACAGTTGGCAGATGAACAATGTTTTTGCCGAAGAAATAATCGGGTATTGTGATGCCTTCGGGATATACTTTATGAAGCGCATTCATTTTTGCTTTTGGCTCATATTTAATCCATTTCATATCCTGTTCCTTGAAATTGAAAAGAACACCTATATCATATTTCTTAAAAACAGGTACATACTTATTAAGGTCTTCGCCTTTGAAGGCGTTTGTAACTACTGTTTTATTCTGTACGCAAACTATATTTTGATAACCGTGTTTTCTGAGGCCCATTATAGTCCCCTCCATCTGCCAGGGTGTAGTATTTGCACCAGGGAAAGGAAAATGCCATGAAATATTATCTTTAAGAATAGTTACTGATGCAGGATCAAGTGAATTTTTAAAATCTGCCTTCTCCATCAGCAGAACATAATCGTTTAATACGGTTTCGGGCGTTGTTTTTAAAACAGCTACTTTAGATTTGCTCATGTATTTATAGTTCCTTCTTTCAGTTCGGAAATTTTATAATGATATTTTAGAAAAAATATTATGCCAACCAGGGAATATAACAAAAAACTCATCAGGTGGGTTGCGGTAGCGTAGCTTAAAGCCGTTGCCTGCGGAATTGAAAAAATAGTTACTAAAGTAACCCTGCAGACATAATGATATGGTCCCGTGTTTGCCGGTGACGGTATAAACATCGAAACATTAATCAAAACAAGCAATAAATTAGCGTTCCAAAGGAATTCGGATACCGGCATTGAAAGGTTTGTAAATATACCAAATGAAAAGAATGGTATTAAGGTGCTCATTAAATAAACAAGCCAAAGCAACGCTGAATAAAAAGCTATTTTAATTAAAAGCTGCGGTTTTCTGAAAGCAACAAATCCCAATACCAGCTTTCCGAAAAGGTTTTCTATCCTGTCGTGTGCCTTCTTAGGTAAAAATTTTGTAAAGAACTGAATAATCTTCAGGCTTGTTTCGGTTTTGAACATCATAAAAAACACCCAGAACAATATCAAAAAACATACAGCCGCCAGTATAATTACTGCGGAGCCGATATCAGGAAAAGCATTATTAATTCTTGACTTAAAATAAATTAAACATAAAGGAAACATAAGCAAGAACGAAACTGTATCAAGAACACGCTCTAGAATTATTGTAGCAAAGGCCGATGTTTTTGATAGTCCCTCATTTTTACCAAGAAGAAATGGCCTGATAAACTCACCGCTTCTCGGAACAACGTTATTAACCATGTATCCTACTATTGTTGAAGAGAACAGGCTTGAAAACGGTATCCTGTTTTTTATCGGCTCAAGAAGTACACCCCAGCGCAGGGAACGCACAATTGTTCCGCCTACAACACCAATGCCGATACCAATCACCACATAGAGATAATTCGTGGTTTTTAGTATCTCAGCAAGTTCTCCAAAATTCACATTCCGAAAAGCAAGGTACAGGAACACAAAAAGAAGGATTGTGCTGATAATTATATTAAGTCTTTTACCGGTTTTTGAATTCATAAGAAAAAATTATCTCATGTCGATAACTTCGGTACCTTCTGGTGGTGTGAAAGTAAATTTTGAATTGCTTATTCCTGCATTAAGCTGAATGTTCCTTAACGTATATGTTGAAGTAGACTCGTCGGTTACGATAGTAATTTTTCTAATAACCCATTCGGTTTTATCCACCCATAATTTTGCAGAATTTACATAACCTCCTTCCCGCGGCCTGAGCTTTAAGATATAAACATCTTTCCCGGAAAGCTTATCCGAACCTTCAAGGTCTGTATAGAAATTTTCGGGATACTGGAACAGGTATTTATTGGGTGAAAATGTATTTGAGCTTTCCTTATAGTAATCAATTATCACCTGTTTTTTGTTAGCATTATATGACCACGATGTTGAGCCGTCTGTAACTATAATCTGTGCACCCGTTTCAATTCTGTATTTATTCTCTTTCTTAATATAAAGAGTACCTGATGACGACTGCGACTTGCCTTTAGAATACTTAATTGTTTGAGAAAACGATGCTTTAGCATCCTGAATATCCCTGTAAGTATCCTGTACTTTTTGGATAATATCCTGTGCAGTAATATCGTCCTGTGCTTTGATTTCTGCCGAAAACGCTAAAAAAATAAGGATTATGAAACTTAATAGTATTTTCATGATGTTCAAAAAAGTAACTGAATTATGTATTTAATTGTGCCAAGATAATCAAAGTTAAAGATATGTTCACTTGATAAACTCATGCCACGACTTTAAGCCGTGGCACGAATAAACCTAACCCAATTGCAATTGATTTTATATAATTCTTAAAGTAATTTGCTAATCAACCATAGCCCAAGCGAAGCTTGGTAATAAGCTAAAAAGAGGTAAAAAATGACAGATAAAATATCCAGAAGAGATTTCATAAAACGCTCGGCTGCAGGTGTAGTAATAGGCAGTGCTGCACTATCTTCAGTAAACATCTCAAAGCTGATAGCAAGTTCAAAATATGCGTCTTACAAAAAAAGCGGTGATGATATTGTTATCAGGCTCAGCGAAGATAGGAATTCATCTTTGAATACGGTTGGCGGCTCGGTTTTAGTAAACGACGAAACTATGCTGATAAGAACATCTCAGACTCAGTTTACAGCGGTTAACCTGATATGCAGACATAAAGGCTGTACGGTTGAGAAGGAAGGTGAGAAATTTGTTTGCCCGTGCCATGGTTCTGAATACACTATAACAGGTAAAGTTACACAAGGTCCTGCAAAAGGCGACCTGAAAGTGTATGAAACAATTTTCGAATCGGATAAGGGAATTATCACAATAAAAATTCCGCAGGAGAATTAATTTTAAAATTTTTTTTACTGTAACCTGGTCCCAATACGCAGTATCATGTTTTGTTTTTCAATTTCTCCCCAAAATACTCTTAAACACATAGCCCGCCATTTGCGGGTTTTCTTTAAAACGGCGGATTGAATAATTATACCAGTGTGAACCGAAAGGAATGTAAACCCTGATTCTGTGTCCGTCATTTAATATCTTATCTCTTAACCACTCCCTGACACCAAGCAGCATTTG
>CAYWTS010000003.1:141999-146626 GCA_964461265.1 uncultured Ignavibacteriales bacterium | reverse complement strand
TCTGTAGTCTGTAGTCTGTAATCTGTAATCTGTAATCTGTAATCTGCATTCTTTTAATCCTTCATTTATCACTGTATTTTTCCATAATAAAAATTTAACTTAGCATAATAAACCTAAAAGGTATATTGGAAAGGCAAAGCGAAGGTTTCTTCAAAAATATTATCCGCTACTTCTACCACAGAAAATCGTTTTTCTTTGTTTTGCTGATTTTTTTGCTTGTTTTAGGATATGCCTTGTTTGGAAAGAAGGGTATCCTGCAGCGCGTAGAATTGGAAATGGAGAATAAAGAACTAAGGCAGAAATTAAAAGATGAGCAGGATAAAACCCTGATGCTTCAGAAAGAAATTGAACAGCTGAAATCCTCCGAAAAGAAAATAGAAAAGGTTGCAAGAGAAAAATATAACATGAGCAAAGAAGGAGAGGATATTTATAAATTGCAGGTTGACAGCACAAAATAAGTTACAAGTTTAAAATTCAAAATTAAAAGTTTCATTTTAAAATTTAAAATTTTTATATCTGTCTTTTCTTTCGTAAACGCAGTTAGGTTTTTATAATTAATCGGTAATTATCATTTCACTTTTTACGTTTTACATTTTACTCATTGGAGCTATTTGAAAACAAAATAAAAAAAGGAAGGCAGAATTTCCTTCCCCTTGCCGAGAGGATGCGTCCCAGAAAACTGAATGAGTTTGTTGGACAAAAACAACTTGTTGGCGAAGGCAAACCCCTGAGGCTTATGATAGAAAATAATAACCTGGAGTCAATGATTTTCTGGGGACCGCCTGGTGTGGGTAAAACAACGCTTGCACTGATAATTGCAAATTCCGTTAATGCCGATTTCATACAACTCTCTGCAGTCTCGGCAGGGGTGAAAGATGTCAGGAAAGCAATTGAGAAAGCTGAATATAACCAGAAAAAACTCGGCAAAAGAACAATTCTTTTCATAGATGAGATACATCGCTTCAACAAGGCACAGCAGGATTCACTTCTTTACTCGGTTGAAAAGGGGATACTTACCCTTATTGGTGCAACCACTGAAAATCCCTCGTTCGAGGTTATCTCACCACTGCTTTCACGCTGCCGGATATATATACTCGAAGAGCTTACACGTGATGATTTTCTATATATTACTGCTAATGCAATGAATAATGATGCTGAGCTGAAGAACATGAAAATAGAAATAGAGAACAAGGATTTGCTGATTGAGTTTTCATGCGGTGATGCACGCAGGCTGCTTAACGGTCTCGAGCTTGCGGTAAAAATTACAAATCCAAACCACGACGGAATACGGGAGCTGAGCAATGCAGTTTTAAAGGAAGTATTTCAGAAGAAATATATTAAGTACGATAAAGGCCAGGAAGAACATTATAACATTATTTCAGCTTTCATAAAAAGTATCCGCGGAAGCGACCCCGATGCCGCCGTTTACTGGATGGCACGAATGCTTAAAGGAGGCGAAGAACCAAAATTTATTGCACGAAGAATGATAGTGCTTGCTTCCGAAGATATAGGCAATGCAGACCCTTATGCGCTTACACTTGCAACAAGCACATTTACAGCAATCGATTATATCGGGATGCCGGAAGCTAGGATTGTACTTTCGCAAACAGCGATTTATCTTGCATGCTGCCCTAAGAGCAATGCTTCATACATGGCTATCAGTAAAGCTGAGGGCGATGTCGAAGATTTACCGAATTTTGAAGTACCGCTTCATTTAAGGAATGCACCAACCAAATTAATGAAGGAACTCGGTTACGGTGATGATTATAAATATGCTCACGATTACGAAGGCAATTTTATAGAACAGCAGTTTCTGCCTGATGCTATTAAAGATAAGATTTACTATAATCCTACCGAGCACGGAACAGAAGCAAAATTTAAAAAACAGCTGAAAGAATTGTGGAAAAATAAAAAAAGGGAATAAAGATATGGGTTTAAAAAACATCTTATACAAAATCGAAAACTCAGTTGCAGATGTTGTTCTTAACCGTCCCGAAAAAATGAATTCACTTGACGAAGACCTGATCAGCGGCATTACCGAATTATTCACAGGCTTTAAAAATAATGATGATGTTAGAGTTATTGTTCTTTCCGGGGCAGGAGGTAATTTTTGTTCGGGTTTATATCTGGATTATCTTCAGAAGATTTCGGAATTCGATATTCTGCAGAACAAAGCAGATTCCGAACGTTTTAAAAAAATGCTTTTAAGCGTATACACGTGTCCCAAACCAGTGATTGCGAAGGTTTCGGGTTATGCACTTGCAGGCGGATGCGGGATTGCTTCGGTATGTGATTTTATTATTGCCGATGATACTGCAAAGTTCGGATATACAGAAGTTAAAATTGGATTTATCCCGGCTATAGTAATGGTTTTTTTGCTTAAGCGTATTTCTGAAACTAATGCAAAAGATTTACTGCTTTCATCCAGAATTATAGACAACACTGAAGCGTTAAAAATAGGATTGATAAATTACTCGGTACCGGCAGCTTTGCTTGATGGAACCGTAATAAAATTATGTGAACAGCTTAAGAAAAATTCCGCAAGCTCGATGGCACTTACTAAAGAGATGTTTAATACAGTTCCCGGTATGAACCTCAGCAGTGCGCTTGATTACGCAAGTGACCTGAATGCTATAACAAGAATGACAAAAGACTGCAAAGAGGGGATAGCTAAATTTTTAAGTAAAAGGAAATAATATTATATGTTCCAAAAATCCACACTCGATTTCCTTAAAAAGTTGAAACGCAACAACAACCGTGAGTGGTTCAACAGCAACAAACTGCTTTATTTAGATGCCAAATACGATTTCGAAATTTTTATAGCTCGATTGATTGAGAGGATTTCGGAGTTTGACGGTACTGTCTCAGGTTTATTGCCGAAGGATTGTATGTTCAGGATATATAAAGATGTTCGTTTTTCAAAGGATAAATCTCCATATAAAACCAATTTTGGTGCCTCAATAAACCGCGGCGGAAGGAAAATGAACACTGCCGGTTATTATTTCCATATTGAGCCGGGTGAGTGTATGCTTGCGGGAGGACGCTATATGCCCTCACCCGAAGATTTGCTGAAAATAAGAAACCGCATTGCAGCAAATTATAAAGAGTATAGCAGGATTATCAGCAATAAAGATTATAAGAAATATTTCGGCGGGGTGTGGGGAGATAAGCTTAAAACTGCTCCGAAAGGTTTTCCTAAAGATCATCCTGCAATTGAGCACCTGAAATTAAAAAGCTTCATTGCTTATCGGAGTATCCCCGATGAAAAAGCTCTTTCAAAAAATATACTTGACTATTCGGAAAAAGTATTTAGAGCAATGAAGCCTTTTCTTGATTTCCTGAGAGCTGCAGAATAATTTTACATTTGTACTATAAAAACTACCTGCTGGATGATTGTCCCGCTGTCATCGAATTCTTTAAGCGGTGTATAACACTTATTGTTCACCTTATTTTTTATATACGAAATAACAAAAATATCGATGATCTTGCCCGTTATGCTGATTTCTTTATCGGGAGTGGAGTTCATTAGCAAAACATCCCCGCTTTGTGAAGCGATAACGAATATTCCGAAATAACCTGTTTTGGAATCAGATACATAAATTTCTTTTGACTTTACGGTGGTTATATCTTCTTTTTTGTTATATACAATCGAATCGGAACAGGTTACTTTCATTGTATAAGAAGCCCCTTCGGTAAGCGAGTTCAGTTTTTTATAAACCATTCTTTCTTTTTTTACGTCAACTTCATCCGAATTGTAAATATCAAGCACTTCGTCCGCAAATTTTTTCAGGTCAAGAGTACCCGATACTTCATTCCCATCATTAGCAACTGTAAATGAAGCGGGAAGAAACAAAAATGTGAATAATATTAAAACAATTTTTTGCATTATTGAGAAAATTAATAGTGTAACTATACAAATTTATCCTTCTGTCAGTCGATATTCAATTAATAAAGTATCGTATGTGTAGGCTTTATACCTGCGTATGACCGTTATAAATGTCAATTCAGAATAAACATAAAAATTTAATTTTTAATTACTCATTCAATCAACTAAATGAGTTTATAAAATCTCTCGGGGAACCCTTATACAGGGCATCCCAAATATGGGAGTGGCTTTACCAAAAACATGCATCGACATTCGATGGTATGACCAGCTTGTCTAAGAACCTGCGTGAGAAACTAAAACAAAACCTGCAATTTTCCTCACTTGTACCGCAAATAGATTTAACCTCATCCGACAAATGGACAAGGAAAGTTTTATTTAACCTGCACGATGGCTCACAGGTAGAAACTGTATTAATGGGTTATCATAAACGCAGAACTGCCTGTATATCTACACAAGCCGGGTGCGGACTCGGATGCACGTTCTGCGCAACGGGTCAGGCAGGTCTGCAAAGAAATATATCAGCAGGCGAGATAGTTGAACAGGTTTTGTTTTTCGATAAGGTATTGCACAAGAAAGATTCGAAGCTCACTAATCTTGTTTACATGGGTATGGGTGAACCTTTTGCAAATTATATTGAAGTAATGAAATCGATAGACATATTAACTGATAAAAACGGGTATAACTTTGGTGCAAGACGGATAACAATCAGCACTGTGGGACTTGTCCCGCAAATCATAAAAT
>CAYWTS010000003.1:104265-141899 GCA_964461265.1 uncultured Ignavibacteriales bacterium | reverse complement strand
GGTGCAAGACGGATAACAATCAGCACTGTGGGACTTGTCCCGCAAATCATAAAATTTGCAGATGAGAACAGGCAGGTTAATCTTGCCGTATCGCTCCACGCTGCTGAGGATGATTTAAGAAGCTCTATGCTGCCCATTAATAAAAAATATCCGCTCAAAGAATTATTTGAAGCATGCAGGTATTACGTTAAGAAAACCAACCGGCGTTTAAGTTTTGAGTGGGCTTTGATAGATAACGTTAACGATACACCCGAACAGGCAAAACTCCTGGTTAAATTTTTAAAAGGATTATTATGTCATGTAAATTTAATACCATTAAATCCTACCAGCGGTTACGAAGGAAGAGAATCAAAACATGAGAGAATTAAGAAGTTCCGTGAAATATTGGACAACCACGGTCTACAAAACACCTTGCGTCTACGACGGGGAATAGATATACACGCTGGCTGCGGACAGCTAAAACAAATGGTGAAATTGTGAAGTGGTTAAATAACAATATCTCTTAGCTCGGTTCGTAGCGATATATCAGTATTAACCACTAATAAACAATATCTTAGCTCTATAAGTACGGCATAATTTTGTGGCATAAGCTATCTCATGCGGGGCAGATTCCAGCTGGAATTTATCCCGCAAGGCTGGGCAGGAATGGTTTGCGTTATATCAGTTAATAAAATATATAGCCCACGATTTCAGTTGTGGGTTTAAATGTAAATAACAATTTCAAACCGTTTTTAACAGTTTTTGTTTAATGTTACCGTTAAAAAAACGTGATTATTTCTATATTATATCTGTATTTTACTCATTACATTTGTATATACAGGAGGAATAATAAATGGAAAGAAAACCGAATTACCTCTCAACAGCAATAATACTAGCCATCGGGTTAATAATTGCAGCATACATGCTCTCCTCGACCTGGCGCGGTGTTTCTCGCAGCAACGTTACAATTACCGTAACCGGTTCAGCTTCAAAAAATATACGCTCCGATTTAGCTAAATGGAGCGGCTCATATTCGCATGAATCAACTACACTTACCGATGCTTATGACAAGCTGAAGAAAGATATGGATATTGTTAAGCAATATCTTATAGACAAGGGATTTGAAGCAGACAAGCTTATATTCTCCTCTGTGAACACTTCACAAATTTACGGTAAAAACATGCAGGGCTACTCAACCGATGAAGTAATTGGTTACAAGCTTTCGCAAACCGTATCATTGGAATCGGGTGATGTTGATAAGATTGATAAGCTCTCGCGCGAATCATCGGAGCTGATTTTGCAGGGTGTGAACTTCGATTCGCACGCACCGGAATTTCTCTACACCAAGCTCAGTGATTTGAAAATCGAGATGATATCACTTGCCGCTCAGGATGCCAAGCTCCGTGCCGAACAGATTGCAAAAAGCACAGGTGATGATATAGGTGATGTGCGTTCATCCAAAACCGGTGTAATGCAGATTAATGCAAAAAATTCTACCGAAGTCTCCGATTACGGGATAAATGATGTGTCATCGCTCGAAAAGACCATTACTGCTGTTGTGAACATGAGCTTTACGATTAAGTAGTTTTTCAAACAAAAAATATACCTGACAGGTTTTCCCCACCTATAGGCAGGGTGGCTTTGCTATAAACCTGTCAGGTTTTATTATAACTATAGTTTTTTATTTTACCACCACCATCTGCCTAATATCTTAGCTATCAACCCGAAAAATTTCTTGGTATATTTTTGATAAAAGCTAATTCGTTCATCTCTTATAAACCTTAATATCCCAAGCCTGCATAAAATTTTCTCTCTAAAAGTTAATGCGTTTCTATAATCCACTAATAATTTTTTATATACATTAACAGCAGCTAAGTTGAATTTTGGCTCAAGCTGTTTTGTGAATGAATTTTGATGGAGTCTGTAAAGATAGCTATCATCATTTAAACCTATAAACTTTATATTATTGCCTTGTTTTCGGTTATCCAGGTAAACACGAAGGTAAAAATCAGGTTCTTCGTGTGAGGTTAACTCTTCGCGAAACCTTGTATTACCAACAAGATTGCGGGAAACAAGCAGCTTAGGTCCTGATATTCCGAAATAAACAAGTTCTTTATAAAATGAATTATTGTAAGTTGCACGGTGGGGTTCTGTAAATGTTTTGTTCCCTTGTTCATCAGAAGTAAATGACCTGATTTGTTCAAGGTAAAATATAGCTGTATTCCATTCTTGTTTATGTTTGTTAAGCTGTGCTTGCAGGTTCAATAAATGGTCAGGTTCGAGGCAGTCGTCGCTATCTAAAAATTTAAGAAATATCCCTTTACTGCTATTTACCCCCCTGTTTCTTGCAGCCGAAACACCGAGATTTTCCTGCCTTATATATTTAAAACGTTTATCAGAACCGAGAATATTTTTGTAAGTATCTTCTGCTGATGGAAAGCCTTCGGAACCGGGGCTGCCATCATTAACTATAATTGCTTCGAAATCACTTAGTGTTTGTTTAAGAAGTGAGGTAAAACATTCTTCAATGTATTTTTCTGTTTTATAAACAGGAATTATTAATGAAAAGAATGGAACAGACATGGTTAATTATTTCCATGAAGGATGGAATAAACGCGAGATGTTAGCTGATTTCCCCGTTTCTGTATCAATTTGTATAATAACTGCACTTATATGCAGGTCATTTGTTGCAAGGTCTTGCTTTTGGGGAGTCATATATACAAAACGGTTTACCGAAAATTCTTTGCTTCCACCAATTACGCCATCAAACGCACCTGTCATTCCGGTATCGGTAATATATGCAGTGCCTTGAGGCAGAATTCTTTCATCCGAAGTTTGTACATGTGTGTGTGTTCCTATTACAGCAGATACTTTCCCGTCAAGATACCAGCCCATAGCGACCTTTTCAGCAGTTGCCTCAGCGTGCATATCAACTATTATCAGGTTTGTTTCGCTCTTCAATTTTTCAGCAAGCTTCAAGGCAGTTCTGAAAGGACAGTTCAGTGCATTCATATAAACCCTGCCCTGTACATTGATGACAGCAAGCTTAAATATTCCTCCGTCAATTGTTACTGGGTAAACCATAAAGCCCCTGCCATAGACATCATCGTGGTGATTTGCAGGACGCAGTACCCGGATTTCCTCGCCTATGAATTTAAACGACTGCATCTTGCTGAATGTATGGTTACCCCCAGTTAAAACATTAACACCAAGCTCGAATACTTTTTTTGCATCTTTTTCTATTATTCCCTTGCCCAAAGTAAGATTTTCACCATTGGCAATAACAAAATGTATGTTGTGCTGTTTGATAAGGTTTTTTAGGTGTTCTTCAAGAACTCTGACGCCCGGTTCACCTACAATATCACCCAGAAATAATATGTTTAAAGTTGCTGACAAAAGTAAAGTTAACCAATATCGATATTTATTGAATGATTAGTGTATTTACCCAACCCCGTCAGTATAGCAGTTACCTGACATCCATCCCTCCCCAAGCCATCGACTTGGCTGCCAAGAGGGGACTGAACTCCCTTGAGTTTTTGTCAAATGATAATTTTTTGCCTTAATCTCTTTCCGATAAATCGGGACACTCCTCTGACGTGTGGGATTTACTATGAGTAAACTATTAGTTTGTATTTGAATATTAATAATTGTTAATTAATAACTGAAAATTGTTTAGTAGCTTTCTTTATGTGACGGGAAATTTTTATTCTTAACATCTTTAATGTAACGCGAAAAAGCAATTTTGAGGTCATCAGCGAGATTCATGTATTTTCTTACAAAACGCGGGTGAAAATCAACGTTCAAACCTATCATATCGTATGTTACAAGTATTTGCCCGTCGCAGTGCGGACCTGCTCCTATTCCGATAGTCGGTATTTTTAACGAAGCAGTAATCTTTTTTGCAAGTGTTGCCGGTATTTTCTCCAGTACAATGCAGAAACATCCGGCTTGCTCAAGTATTTTTGCATCTTTTTGAATCTGCAAAGCCTCTTTTCTATCAGTGCCGCGGGTTACGTAAGTTCCGAAAATATTTATCGATTGTGGTGTAAGCCCAAGATGACCCATAGCAGGAATTCCGACTTTATTTAAATGCTGAATAACTTCTGCGATTCTTCCGCCGCCTTCAAGTTTTACTGCATCACAACCAGTTTCCTTCATTACCCTCCCGCAATTTCTGACTGCTTCTTTTAAATCTACATGAAACGACATAAAAGGTAAATCAACTACCATTAATGCTGATTTAACAGCTTTTTTAACAATTTTGGCGTGATATATCATTTCGTCAAGCGTTACAGTAAGAGTAGTTGGATTGCCCTGTACAACGTTGCCAAGTGAATCTCCGACAAGAATTATATCTATACCGGCTTCATCAAGGAATCTTGCCATAAGATAGTCGTAAGCAGTGAGAGCACTTATTTTTTCTCCTTGCTGTTTCATTACAACCAGAGTTTTTGTCGTAATCTTTTTTCTGTCCTTCATATTTGTAGTATTATATTGCTGAGCAGTAATATTTTACTTCGAATATTTGTTCAAATCCTTTTATAACCGCTTCCTTTACTTCATTATAAAAAACCACCTTATTCATTAATTCGTTCAGATTGGTTGTGTTCTGGTCAAGCTGTTCTTTAAGCTTTTGACGGACAGATTCTTCATTAACCGATAGATAGTTAACAATATTTTTGTGATAATCACCTATCAGTATCGAGCCATGCTGAAGTATTATATCATCTATTTTCCTTTGTGCACTGCCTATTAGTTTTCTTCCATTTAAGTTGACCTCGTATTTAATTGAAGTATTAAAGCATAAATTGTACATACCGGTCCTGGCAAGCTTCAATAAGTTTGGTGTTTCCTTAACCAATGACAGCTTCTGGAGATTAGCATTTGATATATCAAGCGTTTGAAGCCCCTTTATCAGTGCTAGCGAAATTTTATTGTGCAGTGCCTGTACACTCTCACCCGATTTTGTTATTACCGAGTAGGTTATTTCTTCAGCATGGAAAACAGCCCTGCCTCCTGTTGGCCTGCGGACAACATCCACACCATCACGTTTGCATTTTTCGTAGTCGATCACATTTTCTTTTAAGCCTTTCCCCTGGTTGTATCCAAGTGAAATACAATAAGGTCTCCATCCGTAGAATCTTAGAATAGAAATATTTTCATTTTTACATCTATTTATCAACCGCAGATCGAAATCCATATTAAAACGTCCTGTATTGAATCCTGTATCGATTATTTCCATAATTTACTTTCTGATTATTCCCCGTTCGCTTGTTTGGATAAATTCAATGACTTTTTTTACCTCTTCTATCAACGGCACCGAGTCTCTAACAGCTTTCAATGCATCACTGATATTATACTTAGAACCGTAAATGAAATTATATGCCTGTTTAATATGCCGAATAGTATCTTCTGAAAAACCACGTCGTTTCAGCCCTACAAGGTTGAGACCTTTGTAATTAAGTGGTGAGCCTCCGGCAAGAATATATGGAGGAACGTCTTGTGTAATTCTTGAACTGAAAGCTGTAAAGCTATGCTCACCTACTTTAACAAATTGATGTATCCCGACAAACCCCCCGATTATTGCCCAGTCCTGAATCTGTACGTGGCCGCCGAGCATTGTTGCATTTGCAAGAATAACATTATTACCAACAACCGAATCGTGAGCAATATGACTGTAAGCCATAATTAAACAATTCTTGCCAATTATGGTTTTTTTACTTGCCTGTGTTCCGCGGCTTACCGTAGAAAATTCCCTTACAACTGTGTTTTCACCAATTTCAAGTGTGGTATTTTCACCTGCAAACTTTAAGTCCTGAGGGATACAACTGATTGCAGCACTCTTAAAAATCCTGCATCCTGAAGAAATCCTGGCTCCGTTTTCGATTTGTGCTCCGGTATGTATTTCCACATTATCACCTATAACTACATCATCTTCTATAACTGCAAAATGGTTAATGGTTACATTATCACCGATTTCTGCTTTAGGTGATACAACTGCATTATTACTGATAAAAGCCACTGCGTGAAATTAAATTATTTTCAATGTTAATATTTAATATAAAAAGGTTTTGAAAAGAAACTTATTATGTCCTTTTTCTTACTATTCCCCGTTCACTGGTTTCTATAAAATTTATTATATGCTTTATTTCTTCAGTAATCTCAAGTGTATCTTTGACAGCTTTTAATGCGTCGCTTATGTTATACTTCGATTCGAAGATAAGTTTGTATGCTGATTTGATGCTGTTTATTGAGCTGTTACTGAAACCCCTTCTGCGTAAGCCAATAGTATTAAGTCCCCTGTAAGTTAGCGGATTTCCGTCAGCAATAATATACGGCGGAACATCTTGTGATACTTTTGTTACATAAGAAATTAAGCTGTGGCAGCCTATTTTAACAAACTGGTGAACACCTACAAAAGTACTGATATAAACCCAGTCTTCTATTGTAACGTGCCCGGCGAGCTCAACGCAATTTATCAATGTTACGTTATTGCCGATTATATCATCATGTCCTACATGTGTGTATGCCATAATGTAACAACCAGATCCGATTTTTGTAATTCCTGCCTTGCGGGTTCCTTTACTTACTGTAGCGTATTCCTTTACTACGGTATTTTCTTTAATTTCACAAAGTGTATATTCATTTCTGTAGGTGTAATCACTTGGATCACATGCTATTACTGCCCCTTTGTAAATGGTGCAATTATTCGCGAGCCTGGCTCCTGATTTTATTAGAACACCATAATCGATTGTACAATTATTGCCAATTATAACATCATCCTCAATTATTGCAAAATCACGTATAGTCACATTATTACCAATCTCTGCATTGTTAGACACAATAGCCGTTTTGCTGATAAATCCCATCTGTGTTAATTAAAAGTTAAGGGTTTTCTCTATAATTACGTGTTCTTTATCGGCTGAGGTTTTTGTTATCATTTCACCTATTAAGCCAAGGGAGAAGAATTGTGCTCCTACTATTGCCAAAAGTATGCCAGTGAGGAATAAGGGGCGGTTGCTGATAGGTATATCCTCGAAAAATTTTAATATTGTAAGGTAAATTATGATTCCCGTTCCAGCTGTAAAGCTGAACAATCCTAACGTACCGAAAAAGTGCAGGGGTCTTTTAATGAATTTAGTTGTGAAAAGTACGGTTATTAGGTCAAATAATCCGTTAAAAAACCTTGAAGCGCCAAACTTGGTTTTTCCGAACTTACGCGGGTGATGTGTAACTGCGATTTCCGAAACCTTGTAACCCGATAGATGTGCCAGCGCGGGAATATACCTGTGCATCTCGCCGTATATTTTGATGTTCTTAACAACATCTTTACGGTAAATTTTCAGTCCGCAGTTATAATCGTGCAGCTTTAAGCCTACCAATGTTCCGGTTACGAAGTTGAACAGTTTTGAAGAAGATTTTTTTATAAACGGGTCGTAACGTTTTTTCTTCCATCCCGAAACAAGGTCATATCCTTCGTTGATTTTTTGTATCAGTGCAGGAATTTCTTCAGGGTCATCCTGCAGGTCCGCATCCATTGTTATAACATAGTCTCCCTTTGCATTTTTAAATCCTTCGGCAAGAGCAGCTGATTTGCCGTAATTCCTGTTGAATCTGATACATTTGAAACGGTTATTAAGCTGACAGATCTCTTTAATTTTTGCAAATGAGTTATCAATGCTTCCGTCATCGATAAAAATAACCTCATAATTCGATTTAATTTTTTCAAAAATCCGCCGAAGGTTAATTGAAAGTTCCACAAGTGAATCCTCTTCATTAAACAGAGGTATAACGACAGAGATTGATTTGTTATTAACATTAACTAGCTGAGGTTTATCCGGTTTGGAATACGGGTATCGTTTTTGCCCGAATCTTTTATAATATCTGCGGTCTTTCCTGATATGCTCAGTTGAGGATTCACTTTTATGTGCACTGGGCTGTTTTGCTGCTAAGGGTGACTGGGGTGAAGTAATATCCTGATTTGAAGTATCTGTTTTTTGCATATTTTCGGAGTTTTTTGTATTTAAGTCGTTCTGCATACTCTTGCCAGAGAAGCTTTGTTTGTTCATATTAAACAAACTTAACTATTAATGCATAGAAATACAATTGATATTAAAGCATAAAAGAGATTAAATTAAGAAGATTATATTTTTAAATATTGAAAAATTACACATCTGCCAAATACAAATAAAGACTTACCAATAAAGGTTTATTTATACATTTTATTGTTTTTATTGCTTTGACACAAAAAGAATCCCCATAATCAAGTTTATTACAGTAGCTAGCGATGCCGTATGAAATTATGATTAGTAATTTAGTTAAATATTAAGCAGAACTTTGTAAATTCAAGGCTCTGCTTATTTTATCTGATATATGCGTGAAAATTTGCCTGTCCATGAAGTATTAGCGTATGGAGGTATAACCCGTGTTAAATATATTTAATGTTATGTGTAAATGTTTTTAAAATGAGCCATAATTGTAGTTTTTACGTTGATATGATTTTGACCATTGGGTATATTGCTAAATAATTTAATTTAATGAGATATTTTGGAAGTAATTAAAGAGTTTTTTCAGCAGATATACGATGTAAAATCGCTTGTTATGTGGGCTGGTTATGCAGGACTTTTTGCAATAGTCTTTGCAGAAACGGGACTTCTTATTGGCTTTTTCTTTCCCGGTGATTCACTTCTTGTGACTGCAGGGCTGTTTGCTTCGACCGGGGATTTTAACATTGTTTTGCTTAACCTGCTTTTGATTCCTGCTGCTATACTCGGTAATGCTACCGGTTACTGGATCGGGAAAAAGTCGGGTCCCAGACTGTTTACAAGGGAACAATCACTTCTATTCAGAAAAGATTACCTGATAAAAACAAAAAATTTTTATGATAAACACGGCGGTTCAACAATAATTATGACACGCTTCATCCCGTTTTTCAGAACGTTTGCACCTATTGTTGCAGGCATAGGGCAAATGAATTATGCAAGATTTTTGTTTTATAATATTTTCAGTGCAATCCTCTGGGTAGGGAGTATGACACTAATTGGTTTTTATATGGGCAGAACTATACCGGATATCGAAAAGCATATTGAAAAAGTAATTGTAATAATAGTAATACTTTCTCTTTTACCTGCTATAATAAAATATCTTAAGCATAAATTCTCGAAGAAAGTAGCGGCAGAGGAATCGTAATTTATATGTAATTCCCATGAAGGAGGGAATATAATTGCTCTTTATTACCATGTTATTTTTCAAACAATTTAGTTTTTAGAGAACATTATTAAGTAGATTCTCACTTTCGTGGGAATATGTTAGTTAAATATGCCATTCATTTCAATAGACGGAAAACAAACAGAATTTGAAACAGGTCAAACCATTATACAGGCAGCACTTGCAGCCGGTATCGAAATTCCCCATTTCTGCTGGCACCCGGCACTAAGCGTTGCCGGAAACTGCAGGATATGCCTTGTAGAAGTTGAAAAATTGCCCAAGCTTGCTATTGCATGCGCAACACAGTGTGCCGATGGTATGGTTGTTTATACAAACAGCGAAAAAACTGTTCATGCACGGAATGCTGTTATGGAATTTCTTCTCATAAACCACCCGCTCGATTGCCCCATATGCGATGAAGCTGGCGAGTGCAAGCTGCAGGACTATGCCTTTAAATACAGCGTGCGTGAGTCACGTTTTACCGAAGAAAAGAACCATAAAGATAAACGCATTGAGCTTGGTCCTAATGTAATGTTCGACCAGGAACGGTGCATAAGCTGCTCAAGGTGCATCAGGTTCTGTGATGAAATTGCAGGCAGTCCCCAACTTACTTTCGTGCAGCGCGGCGAGAAGGTGACAATTGAAACATTTCCCGGCAAGATACTTGATAATCCGTATTCGATGAACGTAATTGACATTTGTCCTGTTGGTGCATTAACTTCCCGTGACTTCCGCTTTAAGGCAAGAGTGTGGGATATGTCAAGAACCGACGGTATATGCGTTGGATGCGCAAGAGGCTGTAATACAAATGTATGGGTTAGAGATAATAAAATTATGAGGCTCACACCGAGAGTAAATCCCGATGTAAACGGTTACTGGATGTGCGATTACGGAAGGCTGAATACTTTTAATTTTGTTAACGATGAAAAGACGAGGGTAAATTCACCAATGATGCGTCCTATAGAGGCCGGTATATTGAACGGAATAGAATATGAACTTCAGGAATGCCAGTGGGATGATGCCATAGCAAGAGCGATTGGCGAATTAAAAAATTACCGGCCGGAACAGATATTATTTATTGCTTCACCTTTTAGTACTCTTGAAGATAATTTTACTTTGATGAGATTTGCTGTTGAAGTAATTGGAAGCAATAACATTTACTTTATTCCGAAGATTATTGAAAACGATAAGGATGACCTTCTTCTGGTTCCGGATAAAACACCTAACTCACAAGGATTAAAATTACTAGGCATAAAAACTGTAACGCAGGATTTCATAGATGCAATTTTAAAGAAAGAAATTAAGCTTATTTATATTATCCATGATACGCTAAGTAGGCTTGCCGGTGCTGATGAATTGATGAAAAATCTTGAAGTAGGCATTGTGCATATCAGCAATTTCCTCGAGGGAAGTAAAAAAGCGTCAGTTATATTTCCGGCTACAACCTATGCCGAGATGAACGGAACCGTAGTTAATTTCAAGGGAAGAGTTCAAAGGATCAGACCTGCTGTAATAACCTTAGAAGTAGAAAGGCTCCCCGATGATTTTTCAATGAGCCGCCTCGATAAATTCGGTGCGCACAATGACCGCTGGACAAAAGGAACCAAATTCAATGCCCGTCCGGTATGGAAAGTTATAACACAAATAGCACGTGTTCTGGGAAAAGATTTTGGTTATGAAAATACCGAAGATGTGTTTAACGACATTTCACGAAGAATAGACACATTTGCAGGTCTGGATTATGAACAGGTTGGTAAATCGGGAGTTTTTGTATCACTACTACAGGAAATTAACAAATAATAACATATTTCCGTTCATTGTAACGCTCGCTCTCAGAGTGAGTGGGTATGATTGTGTGTTCAATGAACATGCAATACAACAGGATTAATTCAATTTGCAAATCTACCAGTATCTCATATCAAAACTTCAGGAGTCGTTAACCCAGCTGGGATTAAAATCTGATAAGATAGATTTTGAACGCCCCAAAGATGAAAAGTTTGGTGACATTTCCACCAACATTGCACTTAACCTTGCCAAAACCAGCAGAAAAAATCCACAGATATTAGCGGACGAAATTATACAAAAGCTTAACCTGCCGGATAAATTCATTACAAAAGCAGAATCAGCAGGAGCAGGATTTATAAATTTTTTTATTAATGAAAGCTATTACACAGAGCAGTTAAAGAATCAGATTAAAGAAGGCGAACATTACGGCAGGTCAGCACAAAATGAAGGTAAAACTGCAAATATTGAGTGGGTGAGTGCAAACCCAACAGGACCATTACATGCAGGTCATGGCAGACATATCGCCTTAGGAAAAGCAATCAGCAATCTTCTGGAATGGACCGGGTATAGGGTAACGCGCGAGTATTATTATAACGATGCAGGCAGGCAGATGGATAAATTGGCAGAATCAATTCGTGCACAATATTTGCTATTATGTAATGCAGATTTTACTTTACCTGCAGATCCCTACAAGGGAGAATATATTAATACAATTGCAGAAATTATCAAAGATGAATATGGTGATAAATTAACTAATCTCAGAGAACCGGATAATATTAATATTTTCAAAACTAAGGGGGAGAACTGGTGCTTCAAATCGATTAAGCATACTTTACGGAGAATGGGTATAGAGCATAATGAATTTTTCAATGAGACATCGCTGTATGAAACAGGAAAAATAAAGGAAACACTTGATACATTTAAAAAGAAGAGTTTATCATACGAAAAAGACGGTGCGGTATGGTTAAGATTAAAGGGAATAACGGAACCCTATAGTAAAAAACAGTTTGCTGAGGATAAAGTAATTGTTAAATCAACAGGTGAACCTACCTACCGCTTACCCGATATGGCTTATCATGTGTATAAAATTAATAAAGGTTATGATTTGATTATTGATATTTTCGGCTCCGACCATGCCGATACATATAAAGAGGTGCTTGCAGGCGTAAGGGCACTTGGCTATGATACTTCAAATATAAAAGTAATACTGCACCAGATGGTAACATTTGTTCAGAACGGTAAGCCGGTAAGAATGAGCAAACGCTCGGATAATGTTTATTATCTCGATGACTTACTGGATGATGTTGGTGAGGATGTTGCCCAGTTTTTCTTTGTGATGAGAGGTGCAAATACCCATCTTGATTTTGACGTATCGCTAGCCAAGGAACAATCGGAGAAGAATCCTGTGTTCTACCTGCAATACGCACATGCAAGAATATGCAGCATTCTAAGAAACGCTTATGAGGTATTCCCGGATTACAAGAATGCAGATGATTCGCAAACTGATTACATCCTGCTTAAACAGCCGGAAGAAATTGAATTAATGAAATCACTTTCGTATTTCCAGTGGGTTGTTGAAAATGCTGCCCAGACTTTCGAACCGCATAAAATAATCAATTACCTCAACGAGGTTGCTGAAAGATATCACAGGTTTTACCACAATCACCGCGTAATAAATGCAGAAGATAAAACAATGTCATTTACGCGGTTGAAATTATGTGAAGCTGTAAAGGTTGTACTTAAAAACGGATTTGAGATAATAGGTATCAGCGCACCAGAGAGGATGTGAAATATTATTCTCGTTCCCAAATTCTGTTTAGGAAATATTATTCAAATTTTGAAATTTGATTTTCTGACTTGGTTTGAAGTTTTGGCTTTAGAATTTGACATTTTTCAACCACGTCTGGCGCCAAGGCGCCATCCATACCTCAGCTGAAGGGTACTTTAATCAATCACCTCCGGCACATCTCAATTATACGTTCAAGGTCTTCTGGGGTGTAATATTCTATTATAATTTCGCCTGCGGTTTTGGTTTTTGGGTGGATTTTTACTTTTGTTCCGAAATGTTCGCGGAATTTTGATTCAAGAAAATCGATTGCTGCCTTATCCTGGCTGGTAATAGCGTATATCTTTTTTTCGTGCGGTTTGTGTTTTTTTGATTTGGCAATTTCCTCAACCTTTCTTACCGAGAGGTTCTCACCTACAATTCTTTTCCACAATAAAAGCTGGTCAACTTCATTTTCAAGTGCAAGTATTGCCCGTGCGTGTCCTTCTGTAAGCTCGCCCTTCTTAATGCTTTGCTTGATTTCATCCGGTAAACGAAGCATTCTTAAATAATTAGTTACTACAGCACGGGATTTACCGACCTTGACTGCAACCTGTTCCTGCGTTAAGCTGCATTCTTCGATAAGCCGTATATAACCCTGTGCTACTTCTATGGGGTTCAGGTCTTTACGCTGAATGTTTTCAATTAATGCTATTTCAAGCAGATCTTCCTTTGAAGTCACATCAAGCACATAAGCGGGGATTTTCTCAAGTCCCGCCATTTTAGCAGCCCTGAGCCTTCGTTCTCCGGTAATAAGCTCATAGCTTGCGTCTTCCAGCCTGCGTATGGTTATTGCCTGTATAACACCTTTTTGTCTGATAGATTCAGCAAGCTCTTTCAGTGTAACTTCATCAAATTCTTCGCGGGGCTGGTATGGATTTGATTTTATCTTATCAACTTCAACCTGTAAAACTGTATCAGCGGCAGTTTTTTGTTCTGTTTGTGTTACCTGTTTTGTTTCTGTTTCAGTTTCTGTTGAAGTACCTGAAAATAATATGTCAAGTCCTTTACCCAGTCCGCCTTTTGATTTTGGGTTTGTCATACTTTGTTGCTGCTTATGCTTGGTTCTGATGTTTGGGGATTTTGTGCATCATGTGCTGTTTGAACAGGTTCAAACTTCGGAGGTTCATAATTCAGAAGATTATCGAACCTTTGCATTACTTCCATACCGTTACGCTTTAAAAATTCGTTAGCAAGCTCTGTGTAGTTTCGTGCCCCTATAGAGTATGGGTCATATACAACTACAGGTTTCCCGTATGAAGGCGACTCGCTTATCTTCACGTTCCTCATAATTTTTATGTTATAAACCTTATCTTTAAAGTACTGCAGCATTTCATTAGCCACCTGGTGTGAAAGCTTTAACCTGGTATCGAACATAGTAAGCAGGTATCCTTCTATTTCGAGGGCAGGTTTTAAGCGTGTTTTTATCATTTTAATAGTATTCAGTAAAAGAGTTAAGCCTTCCAGTGCGTAATACTCGCATTGTACGGGAATTAAAACCGAATCGGATGCAGTAAGTGCATTCAGTGTTATAAGGCTCAGTGAGGGAGGGCAGTCAATGAAAATAAAATCGAAATGTTCCTTAATTCCCTGTAGCCTGTCGTTTAAAATGAATTCTCTCCTCTCCATTCCTACTATCTCTATTTCAATTCCAACGAGGTTTATATTCGATTTTATAAGAAAGAAATTCTGTATGCCTGTTTCACTGATGCATTCCCCGGCTGATACGCTTCCAATCAGCAGTTCATAAACCGAACGTTCCATTTCACGTGTGCTGAAACCAAGACCAGACGTGGAGTTTGACTGCGGATCTATATCTATAAGCAGGACTTTGCACCCTGAAAGTGCCAGTGCAGCGCAAAGGTTTATACCGGTTGTAGTTTTACCTACTCCGCCTTTCTGATTTGCTATTGAAATTATCTTTGACAGATTGTGTACCTTAAATTTCTATTGAGCTTCCAAACGGAATAACCGTACACTTTTTCCCTATCGATTCCACCTTCCGTTTGAACTCATCGGGGTCAGCTTTAATAATTCCGAATGTATTGTAATGCATAGGTACTGCAAGCTCCGGATTCAAGAACTCAACTGCTTTCACTGCATCATCAATTCCCATAGTAAAATTATCGCCAATAGGCAATAAAGCAGCATCAATCCGGTTCATTTCGCCAATAAGTTTCATATCCATAAATAGCCCTGTATCTCCTGCATGGTAAATGGTCCTGCCCTCAGCTGTTATCACAACACCTGCGGGTTCACCCATATACCTGCCGTCGGGTGATGACGAGCCGTGGTGTGCAATAGTGAATTTCAGCCTGCCAAAAGGGAAGTTATAGCCGCCTCCTATGTGCATATTATGTGCATTACAGCCATTTTCGGCAGCATAATTGGCGAGCTCATTTACTGCAATTACAAGAGCTTTATTACTTTTTGCAATATCGAATGCATCGCCAAGATGGTCGCCATGAGCATGTGTTAAAACAATAAAATCTGCCTTTATATCCGATGGCTTTACATTAGTGTGAGAGTTTCCGCTGAAGAATGGGTCGATTACAATATTATGTGTACCGGTATTTATCTCAAATACTGAATGTCCGTGATAAGTTAGCTTAGCCATTTTTGTAAATATATAATAGTTTACGGAGTGAAATTATTCAAAATTATCATAATTAATGCTTTAATTCAATTGAGAGAAGTAATGTATAATATTTCTTTGAAAATAATATTTTAAGGAACACAACGTCGGGAGACTCCAATATACTTTAAACTGGATTAGATATTAGATCATGGATAATGTTAAAACGTTCGTGTTGCGTTCTCTACTACTATAAAGAGGGGTATTTATTTCACCAGCACCATTCTTTTTGTCAGATAGTTATCATCATACGACAGTGTGTAAAAATATATCCCGGTCGAAAGTTTCGATGCGTCAAAATTTATTTCATATATGCCAGGCCTAAGATTTTCGTTAATTAGTGTAATAGCTTCACGACCGAGAATATCGTAAATCTTTATAGTTACAACATTCATTCTCAACTCCTTTTCTCCCTCGAGGAGGGACGATGCTGTTGGTATATCAAACTTTATCTTTGTATGTGCATTAAACGGATTAGGGTAATTCTGATATAATACGAATTTTTCCGGTATGCTGTTACTATTCTTTGTAATTCCTATAATAGGATTGCCGCAGGCATATCGCTCGCTGTGTGAAGTTATAGCAAGCGTGGTGTTTAATATCCCACCAAATAAATAAAAGTATAGCGAATCATTTGTAGATTTTACTGCTATTGTCGGACGGTTACCAGCTGTATCTAAAGTATTGGGAAGGAACGATCGCCAGGTGCTGTCGGTAACGCTGTATCCCCAAATTTTTCCGTAACTGATGTTATTACGCATTGCCGGACCGAACAGAGCGTAATTATTCCATCTCCCGCCGCCTACACGGTATATGCCGGTTCCGAACGGATTAATTGAATCTGACTGCCACCATGTGAGTGATTCAAGTGAGTCATTAATAATTTTACCTTTATCAAGTGACTGGTTATACCCCGTCCCATACCCGCCAAGTACAACAATAGTGCTGTCTATACATTCAGCATGTGCAGCTGTAGTATTTCTTATGTAATTAATGTTTAAAGTCCGCCAGCTGTTAAGATAAGGGTCATATACACGCACGAAGCTGGTGGGAGTGTTAAACCCGCTTTGCGAGCCGCCAATTGTTAGTATGAGACTGTCGTTCCAAACCACAACTGCGCATTCGTGAAGATACGGGAATGGCATAACGGCTTTTTCCTGCCATGAGTTTCCCGCAGGGTAATAACGGTAAATTTTACCATCTGGCAACGAGAAACTGGAGCCGATTGAACCTATTAAGTAAAGAGAATCTTTAACACGGACAAGCTTACCTAAAGCCCTTCCTGTGGGAAGCGAAGCTTTGCGTTCATAAGTATTTAATGTAATATTGTAGAAGTAACAATTTGTATCGACGCCTGATGATTTAACACCTCCGCATAAAAATATTTTATTGCTGTCTGCCCAGTAGTATGTTGTAATACCATAGGCCGATTGCGGAAGTGTATCTAAATACTTCCAGTTACCGTATGATGTATCGGCATCGGTGAAGAGCCAGTGTGTATTATGGTTATAGGGAATTCCTGTTAAAAATTTTTGCGGAAATGATTGAGAAGTAATAAGTATGGTTAAGAAAATAACTGTAATATATCGCATTAATATCCTGTTTTACAGTCAACTATACTTAAAAGTAATCAATATTTCAATTCAATCGGTAAATAATAACATGACCCGCCTGTGGAACGGGCCGACAGGTTTTTCCCTAGGGATGGCTTCGCCAAAAATCCTGTCAGGTGTAAACAAACAATTTAATTGCTATTTTATGAGCATCATCCGTTTTATGTCGGTAAAAATAATTTCAGAATAATCATCTGTCACCGTTTAATTATAAATATCTCACTATTTACAACTAAACTTCATAATCCGTTTCTTAAAAACTTTTCGCCCTGCGTGAGTTCTTCAGTCTTTTTCTTTACCAGGGTGGCATTTGTGACGAAGTCCTGTGCGTTCATGTTTGCAGAAGTTGCATTAAAGCAGCTGAACTGTTGTTCCGAACAATTCGGACAGTTCGTCTTTATAAAAAGGCATTGTAATAATTCAAATATATAATATAAATTAAAAAATATGTCATAGATTATTGAAGATTGAACATTGAAGATTGAATATTAAACATTGAATTACCCTTCATTTAACTCTATATTTGACTAAAATATAACGTTTTTTAATGTTAATGGATTACGAAATATCATCTGAAAGAGCTCGAAATATATTTAAAAAGAGCAAAAACAAACATATTGCTATTGTAGGTGATGTGATGCTCGATAAGTACGTTTACGGTGAAGTGAGCAGGATATCTCCAGAAGCGCCTGTTCAGGTTGTTGATGTAAAAAGCACTGAATACAAGCTCGGTGGTGCGGCTAATGTTGCAAATAATATTAAAAGCCTTGAAGCAGAACCTGTTTTGATCGGTATTATCGGTAACGACCTTGACGGTGATTTCTTTATTGAAACAATGCATAAACAAAAACTGCAGACCAAAGGTATTATTACCGATGGCTTTCGCCCCACAACTGCTAAAACAAGAGTGATCGCTCATTCACAGCATATAATCAGAATAGACAGCGAAGTGAAGCAGGATATAACCGGCAAAACAGAAAAACAACTTCTGAGCTTTTTTAAGAAAAATCTTAATACTTTTGAATCGGTAATCTTTCAGGATTACAACAAGGGGGTTCTTTCGAAACAAGTAATTAATAAACTCCTTGATTTATGCAGATCTTCACGCATTCCCGTTTACGTTGACCCGAAGTTCGATAATTTCTTTGAATACAAAAACGTTACCGTGTTCAAACCAAACAGGAAGGAGATACAGGATATTCTTGGACTTCGTATCGATGGCGATGATTCAGCGGTTGACGCAGGCAAAAAGCTATTGGATATTCTACATTGCGAATACCTTGTACTTACACGCGGAGAGCATGGAATGATGCTCTTCGATAAAGAAAAAAATAAAACAGTAGTTCTGAACATTCCCACACGGGCACGCAAAGTTGCTGATGTATCTGGAGCGGGTGATACGGTAATTTCCACAATTGCAGTTGCACTCAGCGGCGGAGCGGATATGCAGGAAGCGGTCTATATAGCCAACCAGGCAGCAGGCCTTGTGTGTGAGGAGGTGGGTATTGTTCCGATTTATAAGCAAAACTTGCTGGAGATATTTGAAAATGAATAAGTACAAGCAAAAGTCTGATAACAATAAGTGATAAATGAGAAAAACACAAACAAGGAGCCGCTGTTTCTTGAAAAGGATTACTCCGGAACGAAACCCTAGGGAATAACTCCCCGTTCATAGTTCCCGTTCAAGCCGGGAATGAAAAAATTGGTATAAATATTAACTATTGCGAAATAAATTTATTTTTCATACTACCGATACAGATTTAAAATCAATGCTCCGCAGGTTACGAAGTGAACATAAAAAAATTATTTTCACTAACGGGGTTTTTGATCTCATTCACCGCGGACATGTTGAATACTTAACTCAAGCTAAAAAGCTCGGCGAAGTACTAATTGTCGGGTTAAATTCGGATAAGTCAGTAAAAATAATAAAAGGAAGTAATCGTCCGATAATTAAAGAAAACGACCGGGCATTTGTACTACAGAACCTGAAACCCGTTGATTATGTTGTAATATTCGATGAAGATAATCCTTACAATTTAATCAGATTAATTCAACCCGATGTTCTTGTTAAAGGAGCTGACTGGAATGAACATCAGATTATAGGTGCTGATATAGTTAGGGCAAACGGAGGAAAAGTAAAAAGGATAAAATTCATAGTAGGTAAATCATCAACAAATATTATAAAAAAAATAATCCGTAAGTATCACTAATATTGTTACCATGTGATGATACAGACAAAAAAATTAAGCTCCATATGAGCGAAATATTTGCAGTTAGAAATAATTATTAAATTTAGTTTCGTTGGTGTGAAATATCATTACAAATTCCCACTGGAGTTTATCCCGTACTGAGCAGTGCGGGAATGATTTATCTAAATTCAGTAAATAATCTTGACAGAAGAGCAGGAAAATCAGAAACAAAAGAGCGAAGAAGAAAATCAACCGGCAGTGCCAAAGCCGGTAGAAAAACCTGTCTCTTTACCTAAATCTACAGAAACGAAGCAAACTGAAACTTCGAAAATAAAACAGACTGAAACTGTAAAGACAAAACATTCCGAAATTAAAAAGACTATACAACCTGAACCTGCAATAGCAATACATTCTGACACTGCACCGGTTAAACCGACGGCTGCTCCTGTAAAGAAAAAAAGCAAATTCTTCAGCAAGCTTGTCTTATACTTAACAATTTTCCTTTTGTTTCTTGTTGTGATGTTTGCATTTACACAAACTTCGCTTTTCCGCTATATTGCCAAGGGATTTATACTCGATTATGTTAATGGTTCGCTTGAAGATAAGCAATCATTTTTTAGCTTCGGCAGGCTTGAGGGTAACCTGTTCAGCGAAATCGAGTTTACTAATGTTACTCTGCATGTTAAAAATGATGAAATGCTGTATTGCAGCAGCGTTAAGGTGAATTATAACATATTCAAACTGCTGGGTAAACGTGTTGAGATAAGTGAAGCAATACTGCAGGATCCTCAAATTAATTTGGTTAAGGTTGTTAACGAGAGAGGTGATTCGGTATGGAACTTTGCATACCTTTTCGAACCGAAGGAAGAAGTACCGGAAGAGAAGAAGGAATTCGAGTGGACTATTAATGCAGAAAGACTGCGTATATCGGGTATGGAATTTTTAATGCTGGGTGTCAGGAAAAAGAATATTCCCGTTTCCATAATGAAGCTTGATACAGTAACACTTTTTGACCCAGCTTATCTCCAGCTGCAGGCATTAAACCTTGAAACAGGTTTGTATTATGATAAAAATTCCATACAGTTAAAGCTTGCACATCTCGGTTTTGGCACGAACTTTGGTTTTGAACTGAAAGACCTTTCTGGCCAGTATTATATTTCGAAATCCAGAGCTGAAATTAATAATTTAAATCTTGAGACCGGACGGAGCTGGGTGCAGGCGGAATATATTTTCATAGATAAGCTTGATATTATGGATTTAACCGGACTGGAAAGCTTTAAGAATAAAGATGTACGTGTTAACCTGATTGCTAAGAATTTTGATTTTAAGGATTTGAAAGCATTCCTTGATCAGGTTAATTTTATGAATGGAGACGTTTATACTGAACTTAGAGTTAAAGGTAAATTCAATGATATGATGATAGAAAAGCTCAGACTCAAAACCCTGAACAGCCAGTTTAATATAGCTGGTAAAATGCTGAATCTTACGGAGCCTGATAAGCTTTACTTCGACATTGCAAGCAATAACTTTACTCTTGATCCATCCGATACCAGAAACTACCTGCCGGGCTTACAGGTGCCCGATTATTCGTACCTTGGGAAAGTCAGCGGCGATATTACATACAGAGGTGAACCGTTGAATTTCCGGACCACATTCGATGTTCTCAGCCCCGCAGGAAATGCGAAAGGTACCTTAAATATGAACCTCTCTTTACCGGTAATTACATATAAAACCTTTCTCGAAACAAGGAATATTAATAT
The DNA here is from genome assembly GCA_964461265.1 of uncultured Ignavibacteriales bacterium. GTDB lineage: Bacteria > Bacteroidota > Ignavibacteria > Tepidaquicellales > OLB5 > CAYWTS01. Next base: position 120,906 of record CAYWTS010000003.1, on the reverse strand, counting down.
AGGTAAAATTATCCGTGATAACACGCTTGAAAGCAATTTAAACGGAAAGTTCGATATTGAAGGCAGCGGAACCACTCTTGCAAATTTAAATGTAAAGATAAATTATGAACTTGCAGGTTCTGAAATTTACAAACAGGTGATTAACAAATCTGCCGGAAGACTTGAGTTTCGAAATTATAATGTAGATTGTGATTTAGCTTACATTTCGGGGAGTTTTAAAGCTCAGGTAAAGGGAACTGTTAATATTGCTGATTTAAATAATCCAAAATATTCGCTGAAAGGCGAAGTTGAAAATCTGGATATTTCTCATTTTACTAAAAATATCGAAGATAAAAGTGACCTTACATTTTCCTTTGATGTTAACGGAAGCGGCTATGCAATACAAAACCTGAACGGCAGGTATGATTTACAATTGTTAAACTCTTACTATGGGTCATATAATATTCCGTCTACGCCTGTTAATCTGGAAATACATCCGGGCAGGCTTGCAATAAATTCAGGTATTTTTGATTTCGAAGCTGAGGGAAAGTATAATATTGAGAAAGTAATTACTGTTATAAATTCAAATGTTCAGCACCTTTTGACCGAGGCAAGCCAGAAGCTGAAGCTTGATACCCTGCTTCCGCAGGAATTCAAATCATTCGATAAAACTCCGCTGGAAATTTCATACAGGTTTAAAACGAAAGATGCATCGGCAATTCGTAAGTTATTAGCTGTAAATGGTTTTAGTTTTGATGCCGATGTTACAGGTACTATAAGCAATTCAGAGAAGGGTTTTAATAGCACAAGTATTGTTAATGTAAAAAATTTTAGTTTTAGTGATTCATTATTAATACTTAAAGATATATCTGCAACAATAGTGTTTTCAGATGATTACAGACAATACAAGGAGGAACAGTACGGTGATTTCAGCGGGATTAGTCTTAATACCGATATATACGGCAAGGAAGTGAGAATCGGGAATTCTGTTTATAGCAGTTCTGCTGTACTATTTAATATTCAGGATGAGGTTAACACTTTTCATATATCAACAAGACAGGATACTACGCTTTCATTGATATTAGCGGGTTATACAGATGTGATAGAACAGAAAGATGTGATATTTGGAATAGATTCACTTAAGCTTGTATTAAACAGCTTGGAAATCTATAACAAAGAACCTATAAGGGTAACGTATTACCCTTATGATGCAGAAAGTAAAATTTCATTTGAAAATTTCAATCTCTCAAGCAATCTTCTTAAGCTAAACTTAAACGGTGAGCTTGCAGTTCAGGGTTCAAGCGACCTGAACCTTGAATTAAAGGACATAAACCTTCCGCTTCTTTACGATTATCTTACACAGCCTTATTCTTCTGTTGCAACATCGCAAAAACGAGTCAGCAGCTATCCTTTAAAAGGAAACGTCAGGCGTATTTCCGTAAATTACAGAGGCGATTATTTAAATCCTGTTTGCAGCTTTGTAATGAACACCGGGATGCTGCGTTATGAAAACCAGAAGATTGGCTATATAAATGCTTTTATAGATTATAAAGAGGATGTATTGAACACCGAAGTAATATTATTAAATGCACAGGGTAAAGGCAGTCTGAAATTTACTGGCGGTATACCGTTTATTAATCCCCTGAGCATACACGACAGCTTAAGCTATGCATCGATAATGCAGAAGCAGCTCAAAATGAACCTTAGTGCAAAAGATTTCCAGCTGAACTTTTTCAGCAAATTACTTCCGAACTTTGCAGAAATACGGGGTTTTTTAAACGGTGAATTGCATTCTTCGGGGACTCTCGAACAGCCTGTTTTGGGTGGTGGTATGACGATTGATAAAGGTCGATTCAAGTTCGATATGAACGATATGTATTTCAGGTTCGAATCGAAGTTTCGGGCTGAAAATACAGACGTAACTATTGAAAAATTTGAAGTACGTAATATCGAGGATAACGGACGGCACCTTGACCTGTGGGGGAAAATCGGGTTATCACGCAACGGTATCGAATATCTTGACTTTACAACATCAGGTGATATTGTTGTTCTCGAAAACAATTCACGTCAAACCGCATTTGGATTTTACGGAGATATGGTTGCAGGTGTAGGAACAATACCGATTACAATTACAGGAAATTTAGATAACCTGCTTGTTAAAGGCCAGCTCGTAGTGAAAAGCGCTAACCTAGTGTTCCCTTCTCTTCAAGGCTTTGCATACGATATATATGCAGACGATTTTACTTATAAAATTATCACCGATACACTTACAAACACTTACCTTGATACAGTGATTGTTGTCTCGGGTGATGAGATGAATGAAGTTGACCCGTTTCTTAGGTATAAGACACTGCTTTCCCAGAGGCAATCTTCATTTATGGAAAAGGTTACTTTTGACCTCGATATACAAACCTTAAAAAATATATATGTTTCAATAATATTTAACGATTTAACGCGAGAGGAACTTTTTGGTGAGCTCAGAGGAAATTTAACATTGGATAACAAAACCAACAAACAGTTCCAGTTTAACGGTACTATAGATATTGTTGGTGATTCATACTACAGGTATTACAAGAATTTTAAAGTTAATAACAGCCAGCTTGTATTCAGGGGTTCACCCACTAACCCGGAGCTAAACATAAACGCAGTATACACTAACAGCAGAACTATACTTGATGAAAACGGGCACCCCTACACGGAACTTATGGACATAATTCTGAATATCAGTGGAACAAGAGAGAAACCAACCCTTACCTTAAAGCTGCGTGATGAGCACGGAGCAGAATATACAGGTGCTGATGCTCAATCTAATGCGTTAGCATACCTGATTTTCGGAATGCCAATTACATCTATCAGTGCAACTAACCGTAATGATATACTGAAAAACCTTGGCAAGCAGACAGGTTCTAACATTTTAAGCTCATTGATTCAGAGCGCAATAAGGGAAGTAGCCCCATTTATTTTGAATACTGAACTTATTTATTCAGAAGGCAGCTTTGCTACGGGAACGGATATTCGTATAACTTCAGCTTTCGGTGATGCAATTGTTAAATTTGGCGGCAAGATTTTCTCCAGCATCGATAATGCTGAAGTAAGTGTTGAGTATCCTCTTGCAAAACTTCTGGGATGGGATGTTTCTCGTAATCTTATCATAGAAATTTCAAGAACAGTAGATAATACTACAATTACAGATGTCCGCTCTGTAAGTACGGGTATAAAATTAACATGGAAGATAAATTATTGATGTAGTGAAAAGTCCTGAACATATTTGGATCAGGTATACCTTTTCACAACTGCTCCATCGGAACATAAGTTAAGTGAGAGTGTCATGGATAATAAAATTTTCTTGTCTTTAGATACTTTATATAATTAAAAAAACCGATTCCAGCTTTCGCCTGACCGTTCAGAAGGCGGGCGGGGAATTAAAAAAATCACCACACTGGCAAAAAATAAAACAAAAGATTTAAAAAAACTTGTAAGCAATTATTTCAAGGATAATCCGTCAGTTTCTATTAAATTCAATTCACTTGTAAGTAAGCTGAAAATTGAAAGACAGTACAAAGCTGCCTTACGTGATGCGCTGCGTGAATTAATAATTGAAAGAATTTTAGACAAAACCGGGAAATATTATGAACTGTCACGCAAAGCATTATTGTATTCCGGAAAAGTAGTTTTAGACAGAGCTATGAACTATTCTGTAGAAATTGATACGGAATATGGTACTCAGTTACTGCCGGTAAGAAAACGGAATATGATGACGTCTCTTGCAGGTGACAGGGTTGAGGTTTCGATACTTGAGTTTGCAGATGAACATAAAAAAGAAGCGATCGTAGAAAATATTATTGAACGTGCAAAACACACAGTTGTCGGTAAACTGCAGCTTTCGGGAAATTATGCCTTTGTAATTTCGGATGATAAAAAATTCAGAAAGGATATTTATATACCCGGAGGTAAGCTTAAAGGTGCAAAAAATAATGATAAAGTGCTGTGTGAAATTATTAGATGGGACTACCAAGATTCTTTACCAGAAGGGAAAATAATTGAAGTGCTTGGCAAATCAGGTACAGTTGAAACCGAATATAAAGCTCTTATAAAAAAGTACAACCTTAGTAAAACATTTCCTAAAAGAGTGAGAGATGAAGTTAAAAAACTGTTTCCTGATGAAGATAAATTTTGTTTCGAAAGAGAAGCTAGGCATAGACTTGATTTGAGAGATAAAGTGATATTTACCATCGATCCCGTTACTGCCAAGGATTTTGACGATGCGGTATCGGTTGAAAAAAATGAAAAGGGTAATTACCTGCTCGGTGTTCACATTGCCGATGTCTCGCATTACGTTCACGAAGGGTCTGAGCTTGATGATGAAGCATTGAAAAGGGGAACAAGCGTTTACCTGATGAACGATGTTGTCCCAATGCTTCCGGAAAAGCTTTCTAATGATATTTGTTCACTTAAACCGAAAGTGAACAGACTTACCTTTTCTGTATTTATTGAGCTTGATACTGTTGGACAGATTATCGGTTTTAACATCGCAAAAAGCATTATTAAGAGCAAACGCCGCTTTACTTATGAGGAAGTCCAAAGAATACTTGATGAACAGAAAGGAGAGTTTCTTGAGCAATTAAATCTTATGAATGAGCTTCATAAGGTATTATACGAAAGTCGCATAAAAGAGGGAAGTCTTGATTTTGAAACACAGGAAGTTGACGTAGTAATTAACAAGGAAGGAAGGATTGAGGAAATTAAACCTAAAAAAAGGCTTGAATCGATGCGTATGATTGAGGATTTTATGCTTATAGCGAATAAGTGTGTAACTATTTACATTGAACGCAAAGATCCCAGACCGCCATTTGTTTACAGGGTGCATGATGAGCCTGATAAAAAGAAAATGCGCGAGCTTTCATTTTTTGTAAGGCAGTTTGGTATAACTCTTAATCCTGAGAGCAAACGCTCGATACAAAAAATGCTTCAGCAAATAAGAGGGCGAAAAGAAGAATACCTGATAAACGATATTACAATCCGTTCTATGGCTAAGGCAATTTATTCAGAGGAAAATATCGGACATTACGGACTCGGATTCCCCAATTATACCCATTTTACTTCTCCAATACGCCGTTACCCTGATTTAATTGTACACCGCATTTTACATGAATGCATAAACAATCTAAACCAGAAACGCAGGAATCATTACCGTAAATTGCTACCAGGGATATGCAGGCAATCGACCGAAGCTGAAATGAACGCTGTTCAGGCTGAAAGGGAAGCTATTAAGATATTGCAGATATCTTATCTTGAAGACCATATTGGCAAGATTTTCCCGGGAATTATTTCAGGGATTTCAGAATTCGGGATTTACGTTGAAATTGAGGAGAATCTCATAGAAGGTATGGTTAGTCTAAAAAACCTGCATGATGATTATTACATACTTGATGAACGGAATTACCGGATTGTTGGACGCCATCGCAGGAAGAAATATATGATTGGTGACAGAGTTAAAGTAAAAGTGGTTAAGCTTGATAAAGAAAGGAAAAGGATCGATTTTACAATTGCGAACTGAAAAATGTTATTATTAACATGCCTTATTATTCAGACAGCTTTTTACTTTCTTAACCAAATCATTCACCTCAAAAGGTTTATCTATGACAAATTCTACATTTAAATTGTCTGCTTTTTCCTTTAACTCATCATTTCCGTATGCTGTAATAATAAATGTTTTTGAATCAGGATTTTTTTCTTTTGCAAATTTAACCAGTTCAAGCCCGGAAAAGACTCCAAGCCTATTATCGGTTATAATTAGGTTATAATAATTCTTCTGCAGAAGTTTTAATGCCTGGTTATAATTGTAAGCTCTATCCGTACTATATTTCCCATGTATCAGGATATCCGATATCAGGTTGCACAAATCAGCATCGTCATCGACAACAAGTATTTTCACTTTGTTCATATCGGTATCATTAAGTCAACTCTTGTGCCACAAAAAAACGTTAAATAATTAATTAATTTTTGGATTACGTGAGGTTTTTATGTAACATAATGTATAAAAAATACCCCTGTAAAAAGAGGTGGCTGCCAGGGTTACCTAACAGCCATAACATTACAGGAGGTAATGAGGTTAAAAGAGGTTTAAGCAGGTAATTATTTCCACAATAAATCAGAAAACAAAAATTATGCCAGAAAAAGAAATATTGAAATAAGTAAGAATTTTAGAGAATTTCTTAATTACATGGGTCAGAAAAGTGAAATAAACTTAGCTTTTGTGGCTTAATTGAGGCATTATCTGTTTACCCGTTAAATTGTTTAAATGACTTATTTTAATGTCTTTGAATATAAAGTTGCGATACTTACTGGAATTTTGGCTTTAAATGGTTGGAAAAAATATTAATTATCGCTCGCAGATTTGATGAATAATAGTTAAATCCTTGAGTAATAGATTATAGCTCAAGTTCTACATGTCAAGTTTTAGTGCTTTTATTTTTCGATAAAGTGTTTTCCTGTTCATATTCAGCATTTTTGCAGCTTTTATTTTATTACCGCCGGTTTGCGACAATGCTTTTATTATCATCTCTTTTTCGACATGTTTTGTTGCATCATCCAGTGAAATATTTTTAGGATCTATTATTTGTGAGTTAAATGTAGGAATAATTGTATGGTCAATGCTTAGTTCATTTACTGTTATAAAATCTCCTTCAGCCAGCAGCACAGCTCTGCGTACTACGTTCTTAAGTTCTCTTACATTACCTGGCCAACTGTAATTTAGAAGTATTTTTGCCGACTCTGTGTCGAAGCCCTTTATGCTTTTTGAAAATTCATTATTAGCATTAGCGATAAAATGTTTTGTCAAGACAGGTATATCGTCTTTTCGGTCTTTAAGAAGCGGGATATTAATATGGAATTCATTCAGTCTGTAATAAAGGTCGCTTCGGAATTTCCCTTCACGCACAGCATCCGAAAGTTTCACATTACATGCAGCAATAATTCTGACATCAACATCTATCAGTTTTTTTCCGCCAATACGCTGAAGTTTTCTTTCCTCAAGTATCCTTAGAAGCTTCATCTGGTTGGCTTCGGTCAGGTTTGTAAGCTCATCGAGGAACAGCGTTCCGCCGTTTGCCTGTTCAAACTTGCCTTCTTTTGCATTATCGGCGCCTGTAAAAGCACCCTTTTCATGTCCGAACAATTCACTTTCCACAAGTGTATCGGGTATCGCACCGCAATCAACAGCAACCATAATTTTATCAGAACGCTGACTCAGACGGTGTATCATTCTTGCGATGATTTCTTTGCCGGTTCCGCTTTCACCCTGTATCATAACCGTCATGTTGGTTGGAGCAATTATTTTCACCTGTTTCAACATTTGTTGATATTCATCGCTAATGCCGATCAGCTCTTCTGTCACATTTTTTTCTGCAAGCTGTTTTTTAAGTGTTTCGACCTGCCTGCTGAGGTTCTTAGTGTCCAGTGCATGTTTAATTGTATTCAGCAGTGCATCATTATCGAATGGTTTGGTAATATAATCATATGCTCCGAGCTTCATTGCATTGACTGCAACCTTCAGGTCTCCGTAAGCAGTTAACATAACAACAATAATAGCTGGCTCCATTTGTTTAATTTTCTCAAGTATTGTTATACCGTCCATTCCCGGTAGCTTCATATCAAGCAGAACAAGGTCGGGAGATTTTGATGTAACTTCTTTTAATGCCCGTTCACCGTCTCCGGCGGTAATAGCATTATAACCTGCTGAGCTTATGATATTATAAAGATTAAACTGCAGGTCTTCGTTATCGTCAACTATTAAGATTGTTTCCATTGAATGTGTTTAATGGGTTAATACAGGGATACTTATATTAATAGTAGTTCCTTTATCTTTTTCACTTTCTAAATGAAGCTTTCCTTTATGTGCTTTGATAATATGATATGCAAGACTCATCCCGAGCCCGGTTCCGTTATCTTTCGTGGTAAAAAACGGTTCAAATACTTTATCAATGTTTGCTTCTTCGATACCGTGTCCTGTATCCGCGATTTGTATTACTATTTCGTTTGGTTTAATATCATAGTAATTTCTGAAAGTCAGCTTGCCGCCTCCGGGCATTGCTTCGATTGCATTGGATGCAAAGTTCAGCATTGCCTGTTCAAGCTTTTTAAAATTGATATATGTGTCGGGTACTTCTTTTATATCTTTGATTAAATGGATATTGCTTGCAATACACCTTGACTTAATCAAGTCGCATATACTTATTATGACGTTATTTATATTTTCTTTTGCGAGTGAAATTTCTTTTGTTGAGGTAAAATCAAGCAGTTCTTTTATTATCTGGTTAGCAGTATCGGTATTTCTTAAAATTACTTCAAGGTACCTTCTCATTTCATCCGATACCTGGTAGTTATTCATCAACAGTTGTGCTGAAGCGCTGATGTTTGCCAGTGGGTTTCTTATTTCGTGGGCAACACCCGCGGCAAACCGCCCAAGTGCTGCAAGTTTCTCACTGTTAATAAGTGCTTCCTGTGTTTCTTTTAGTTCAATATAAGCGTGTTTAAGAGCTTCTTCCGATTTTTTACGGACAGAAATATCTCTGAAAATAATCTGGGCTGCCGTTTCACTTTCACGGGGAAATGGAATTGCTGCTATTTCCACATCAAACGGTAAACCATTCACATTTTTTAGTTGTGTTTCAATAAAAGACTGTTTACAATGCTTATTTGCTTTACTGAACCTCTCGTAAAGCATTTCATAAGTTTTTTTGTCCAGAAAGTCGGTAACACTTCGTCCATGCAGTTTTTCTATTTTGGTTTCACCAATTAATTCAGCACCTGCTTTGTTTATGTAATATATCCTGTTATCGATTACAACTGCAATTCCGTCGGGTGATAGTTCAACAAGTCTGCGGTATCGCTCTTCGCTTTCGGTAAGCATCCTTTGCATTTTGTTTTTATACAGAGCCATTTCCAGCGATGTGTGTAAATCCCGCTCTTCGAAAGGTTTTAAAATGTATCCTAAAGGATCCGTTACCTTTGCCCTGTCAAGCGTTTCTGTGTCTTCATATGCTGTGAGGTATATGACTGGAATTTTGAATTTTGAATTTATGTGTTTTGCTGCTTCTATTCCGTCTATATCACCCTTTAAAACAATATCCATCAGTACAATATCAGGTCTTACTTCCTTTGCTTTTTCTATAGCTTCCTCACCGCTTGATGCAATAGCGGGAACATCGTATCCAAGCATCTTCAGGGAGTTCTGAATATCTTTTGCTACAATACGTTCGTCTTCAACTACTAATATTTTTGTTTTTGACAATTTGGATAATCAGTTAATAGATTGAATGGTTAATCAGTTTATTGGAACAGAGAAAAAGTTTTTCAAATACTTTTCACATAAATATTATTAGTGTTGTCTTAAAAATGCCACACTCGAAATTAATATTTTAAAAGCATTAAAAAATCACGTGTTTACATTATAATTATAAGACTTTGAATTATGTGCATTAACCGTGCCAAACATAGTTTGTTGACTATTATGCTAAAATTCGAGTAAAACGTAATAAATTCTAAAAGGAAAGTCTCAAAAATGCCACAGTGAGGATAGTGAGGGGACTATGATTTAGTGAAAACTTATGGGGTCTATATCAATTTGTAGTGTAACTGAAGGAGCCTTGTAATCTTTTTGGAACCAGCTTATAAGTTCCTTAACAAGATTTTCGGCTAATGCAGTGTTTGTTTTGTTTTGTTTTGAAACTTTAATTACTATGTGATAACGGTAACGGTTTTTAATTTTGAAAATTATTGCCGGTGCAGGCTTAAGAATTTCGATACTTTGTTCAGAGTTATTTTTTAATTTTTGTTCCAGATGTTTCCTTAGGAAAAGATATGCACGTGATGATGCATTAGAGACTTTATCGATATGTACTCCGCTAAACTCAATAAGTATCATTCGTGAAAACGGCGGGTAAGAAATGTTTTTACGGTAAGCGGATTCTTTTTCGTAGAACGATTCATAATCGTGCTTCTTAATAAATTCGAAAATATAATTCCCTGCATCCATTGTCTGTATAACCACCTTTCCGAGGTCGCTTGAGCGTCCCGAGCGTCCTGCAACCTGCATAAGAAGCTGGAATGTGTTTTCGTGCGAGCGGAAATCGGGCAGGTGCAAACCTATATCAGCTGAAATAACACCGGCAAGATATACATTCGGGAAATCCAGCCCTTTGGAAATCATTTGCGTTCCGATTAATATATCAAATTCCCTTTCATGAAATGAGGCGAGAATTTTACGGTATGCATCTTTACGCCTTACCGTATCTGTATCCATACGTTTGAGCCTGGCTTTTGGAAAAAGCCTTTGAATTTCCTCCTCAACCTTCTCAGTTCCCGTACCTTTGAGTTCAACTTTTACACTCCCGCACTTTTCACACACTGTTTGCAGATGTTCTATATGACCGCAGTAATGACATCGCAGGTGTTCCTTTATTTTATGATAGATTAATGTAATATCACAGTTAGGACACATTTTTACGTTCCCGCACTCCTGGCACTGCTGGTATGCCGAGTAACCCCGCCGGTTCTGGAGCAATATCACGCTGTGTTTTTTTTGTAATGCCTGGTGAATGTAAGAAATCAGCTTAGACGATAAAAACCTCTGTTCAGGCGTTTCTTTTTTTACAAATTTTGATGGTTTGCGTAACTCTTCAAGCATATCGACTATTTCAATAACCGGCTGACGTGTTTTGAGTGCACGGTGAGGTAGTGTAAGCAGTTTATATTTACCTTCTTTTTGATTGTAATAACTTTCAAGTGAAGGTGTTGCCGAACCGAGAACACACACTGCATTATTCATTTTAGCCCTGACTATTGCCGAATCTCTTGCATTATATTTCGGGTCTTTTTCGGTTTGCTTGTAAGAGTGGTCGTGTTCTTCATCTACAACAATAATCCCGATGTTTTTTAGCGGTGCAAATAACGCTGAGCGTGCCCCGATTACGATTTTTATTTCACCGGCAAGGATGCCGGTAGTAACGTCAAATCTCTGACCTTCAGAAAGATGGCTGTGTATAACACCGATAATATTCCCGAAGTTAACATTGAAACGGTGTATCAGCTGGGGAGTAAGCGAAATTTCGGGAACAAGGACTATTGCTGTTTTGTTCTGCTCAATAACTTTTTTGATTACTTCGATATAAACCTGGGTTTTCCCGCTTCCAGTAACACCAAATAATAAGAATGTTTTAAACTCATTATTATTTATGGATTCAGAAATTTTATTTGCTGCATATTGCTGTTCAGCATTAAGTTTAATATTTTTTTCAGCTTCAGGGAATTGGTACTCAATCTCACGCTTTACCTTTCTTTTTTCGATAATGATGAGTTCTTTTTTTGCAAGAGAGTTTGCGGCTGAGCTTGTGAGTGAAGTATTTTTCAGGAAATCTTTTAAGCTGATTTCATTTGTTTTTGTCTGAACAAGGTATTTAATTGCGTTTTTCTGCTTTTCCGATTTAATTGCGGAGTCACGGAAAAAATTATCGAACATTGCTGAATTGAAGTCTTTGAAATCATGCAGCAAATTAAACACAATAAATTTTTCAAATTTAGAACTGCTTTCTCTTCCTGATATTCGTCTTCTTAACAGCAATCCGTTCCTTGTTAATAGTGAAAGCACATTGTTTAGATTTTTGTGCCTGAGCTTTTTTTCTATTTGCCTCAGAGTAAGAGGTTTTGCTTTGAGTATTTCAGTTATTTCCTGGTGGAGCTTCGTAATACCGGTAAGTTTAATGCCGGTGTTAAGTTCATATACAAATTTAGATTCAACCAGCATGCTTTTAGGAAGTGCCGAAAATATTACTTCACCTATCGGACACATGTAATAAGAAGCAACCCACTTGCAAAATCCAAGCAGCTCATCGTTAATCAGCGGTTCGCTGTCCAGAATTTTAATTATGCATTTAATATTTTTTAGGGTCGATTCCGAAGGTAATTCGGTTATCAGCCCTGTTATATTTCTTTTACCGAACGGAACAAGAACACGTTTGCCAATTACTATTGAATCCTTTTGCTCATCTTTAAAAGTGTAAGTAAAAAGTGAATCGATTGGGAGATTGAAAGCAACATTTATTAAATTTCGGTTCATACTGTTAGGGTCATAAGTAAAATGCTCGTTCGGAGAGCAAGCGTTTTAAGCAAATTAAATCAATTCATGTAAAATAAAAAACTCCGATATTAATTCAATACCGGAGGTTCTTTTAAATCCTAAATTCTAAAAAAATATTAAATCTTATGCCTCACATCTGAATATTTCAGTTTATTCCAGGCTTTCCAGGTACCTCTCAGCATCAATAGCAGCCATACAACCCGAGCCGGCTGCAGTAATGGCTTGCCTGTAATAATGGTCCTGGACATCGCCGCAAGCAAATACACCCTCGATATTGGTTTTTGACGAACCTTTTATAGTTTGGATGTAACCATTTTCATCGAGGTTTATTATTCCTTTGAATATATCGGTGTTCGGTTTATGCCCGATACCAAGGAAAATGCCCTCGCAATCGTGAATCCACGTGTCACCGGTTTTTACGTTTTTTAGTTTAGCACCGGTTACTCGTTTAATTCCGTTCTGGTTAACTCCGACTACTTCATCCAGTACAGTATCGGTTATAAGTTTTATTTTGGGATTTTTCTTAACACGCTCAAGCATGATTTTAGAGGCACGGAACTGGTCACGCCGGTGAACAATTGCCACTTCCTTGCCGAACCTTGTGAGGTAGCTCGCTTCTTCCATTGCTGTATCACCTCCGCCAATTACAACTATCCTTTGGTCTTTGAAAAAAAATCCGTCGCACGTAGCACAAGCCGATACACCGTAGCCCATATATTCTTTTTCTGAAGGAAGTCCGAGCAAACGTGCTGATGCCCCGGTAGCTATTATTATAGTTTTTGCAAGATGTTCTTTTCCTTCAGAATATACTTTAAAGGGTTTTGAAGAGAAATCCACTTTATCTACGATTTTAAATTCACATTCGGCACCAAACCTTTGTGCCTGTTTTCTCATAATATCCATAAGCTGCGGACCCTGTATTCCGTGTTCGAAACCCGGGTAATTTTCAACATCCGTTGTAATAGTAAGCTGTCCACCTGGCTGTAATCCCTCGAACACAATAGGCTGAAGGTTTGCCCTTGCTGTGTATAATGCAGCAGTAAGCCCTGCAGGACCCGAACCGATAATAATTACATTTCTGATATCGATATCTGGCATTAAATATTTCCCTTTCGGTTAATTATTAATAAAAGTTTTTACATATGTCTGCCCGGAAAGCAGATGTTATAGTACGGCAGCTCGTGCTGTTATAGCAAGCGTAATATACTAACTGTACTTTTCTATTTTATTTTTCAAGCTGCTGTTATCCGGATTTTCCTGTAACGATTGTTTCCAGTATTTTAAAGCCTTTACTATTTCACCCATTGCTTCATATATATCGCCGAGATGTTCCAGAAGCACGGCATTGCTTCCCAGCTTAATTGCTTTCTCTATATACTTAGCTGCATTTTTATAATCTTTTTGTTTAAATAATATCCAGCCGTACGTATCAAGGTAAGAAGGATTATCAGGTTCCTTCTCGATTGTATATTTCGACATCTTGTTTGCTTTATCTAAATCTTTATTTATTTCAGCGAGATGATATGCATAGTTGTTAAGCAGAAGAACATTATCAGGATAATACCCAAGTGCTTCATTATATAGCGATTCACACTCATCATTCATTCCAAGATTATCATAGATAATGCCGAGCGTAGAAAGTGTGGAAATATCTTTTGGATTTATCTTCTTTGCTTTCTCAAGATTGGGGAGGGCATCCTTTTGTTTACCAAGCCTGTATAAACAATCACCTGCAAGATAATTAAGCCTGAATTCACCGGGAAATTTATCGGCACCTTGTTTGAATATACTTAGGGCATCTTTAAATCTTCTCTGTTCATAGAAACTGAAGCCGATAAACACATGTGCCTCAACAGATGTATCGGCTTGTGATAATATATCCAGGTATTTCTTCTCGACTGCTTCGAAACCAGATGTTCTTTGTTCTATAACAACCAGATAATAATCGGGCATCCATTCTGCCGGATGTGAGCGTTTTATAGTTTCAAATATTGAACTTGCAACCGGGAGTGCCGAACTGTCGGTTGAAGCAACATCGAAGAATGCCAGTGCTATACCCATCTTTGTGCTGAAATCGACCGTATCTTTTTCTATAAGCTTTCCGAATTTTTCGAATGCCGCATCAATCCTGTTCTGCCTGAAATAAATCTTTATTATTTCCGTCTGAATTTCCCTGTTCTTAGGATCTATTTTTAATATATCTTCATATAGTTTTAAAGCACTATCCCAATCTGGTATCTTAAGATATGTTTGAGCCAGCATATACTTCAGGTACATATCGGAGGGATTTAAGCTCAGAAGCTTTTCCTGAGCAGCAGCAGAGTTTGCATAGTCTTTATAGCCTTCATAGATTTCAATCATCCGTTTTAAAACATTTTCATCATATTGAAAATCCTCAGTAATCTTTTCATAGTATTTTATTGCAATAGAAGGCTGCTTTTCGGCTTCATAAATACGGCCTATATTATATAGAATATTAATATCACCGGGTTTTTTTTCGTTGACAAGCAAAAGGTATTTTAAAGCATTTTCGTAATCGTTGAGCATAATATATATATCTGCAAGGTTATCCATATAATCTGCATTTTCGGGGTTGAGCTTTAGAGCTTCAAGCCCGTTATCGAGTGATTTCTGGTATTGCGATACGTTGTAGTATAATTTAGATAATGTGTAATAAACCCCTGCAGCTTTTTCTATCTTCAGTACCTCATTGTACTTTTCTATAGCAGCGATATAATTATCCTGTAACTCGAGTGTTTTTGCCTCTATGAACAGTTCAAGGGCTTTGTCATTTTTGTGTTTATCCTGCGAAAAAGCTAAATTACCGATTAACAGGAGTGGTATAAGGATCTTGATTTTTTGCATTTACGAGTAGCAAATATAGATTTAGGTCTGACTTAATACAAAGTAAAAAAATTTCATAATATTGTTAGGAGATTTTTGTGTATTAAAATGAGCATTTTTTCTTTAATTTTAAGAAAACTTAGTAACATTGTTATGAAAACAATTTTTATTTTATCATTATTAATTCTTCTTACTGTTTTAACAGAAAATTCTGCTGAACAGTCACTTAATATTCAACCCGCTTATTCGCAAGTAATTCCTGATATTATGAATAAATTGACAAGGGTTGACAGAGATTATAAGAACTCAATTACTTATGAAGTATTCAGTGCAGATACTTTTCCTGTATTCCCGGGATTTCCCAAGGCAATATCGGGCAGCACGTTCGAAGGAGGGATATACTGCAATATGGATGCTGACCCTGAACTTGAAATACTTTACAACATCGGATTTACCGTTCAGGCATTTAACCTTGACGGAAGCAATGTAACAGGCTGGCCTAAGACCGTATCGAGTTACCCGCTTGAAGGCGCTCCGGCATTTGGAGATATTGACGGCGACGGACAGGGTGAGGTTGTGGTGGTTTCACGAGGCACTACTTCAGGCGGTATGATATATGCTTTCAAAAAGAACGGAAGCACTGTTTCGGGCTTTCCAGTAAATCACGGTTATACTTCAAGAACTCCTGTGCTGGCAGATTTAGATAACGACGGAAAACTGGAAATTATTGTGAACAAACGCTTATACCCCGTTGGCGAAGTGTGGGTTTACAGCGGAACAGGTGTTGTTTATCCCGGCTGGCCTAAAGCTATAGGGCACGTTCCTGCATCAAGTGCTGCTGTAGGAGATATAACAGGCGATAATTTCCCGGAAATAATAATGGAATCATATAACATGCTTTATGCATGGAACAGAAATGGTGACTCAGTTCCGGGATTCCCTTTTGCAATGCCTAATGGAGATGTTAACTCATATTCATCACCCGTGCTTGCCGATTTAGACGGTGATAACATAAGAGAAATCGTTTTCGGCACGCATGTACTTGGTGCGGGTGGTTATGTATATATTGTTAAAAACAACGGAACTATAATGAGCGGCTGGCCAAAGCCTACACCTTACTGGATTTACTCTCCGCCTGCTGTGGGCTTTATCGATAACGACAACATACTCGACATAGCTATCGGTGATGGCGGAGGTACTGTAAGCGGAAGCCCTGTTTTCAAATTGTATGCATGGAACCGTAACGGTACTGCATTAAGCGGATTTCCTGTGTACGGATTGTGGGCAATTAACAACCAGCCGATTCTCGGTGATATTGATAACGATAACATGACCGAGATAATTATTGACGATAATACAACCCAATCGGGGATGGGTAAGTATCTTGCTTATAACCACAATGGAACACCTGTTACAGGCTGGCCAATTGCAACACTTGGGACAACATTTTTCAGTACACCAATGTTGCTGGATGTGAATTTAAACGGTATTCTTGATATTGCTGGCAGCGGAACAGCAAGCAGCTTAACCAATGTATATTTATGGAATACAGGAATTGTTTATAACCCTAACAGAGTGTTCAACCCTATGTGGCAGTATAACACACGCCATAACGGTGTTTACGGAGATAATCTGCTGGGTATAGAGCCGAAAATTTCAGAAGTTTCAAAGGGATTTATGCT
>CAYWTS010000003.1:0-104165 GCA_964461265.1 uncultured Ignavibacteriales bacterium | reverse complement strand
AAACAAAATCAATGGTTCTTTTAAAGTAAATTCTGAAAAATTACCTCATTTCAACCTGGCAGCATTTTAATGTTGCCAGGTTTTTTATGTCCTGTTACGTTAACTAATACCTTATTTGAATAATCGATATATTTGTCAAAATTAATCCAAATTCTAAACAAAACTCATGAACAGGAAACATTTAGTTGTATTTATCTCAATTCTATCAATTTTTAGTATTTACTTCTTATCGCATACGGGAGAAATAACAAATAAATCATCATTAAAAACCGATAAAATGCTCAAACCAAGTGATTGGTTTTATTATCAGCGTGCGTATCCCTTGGATGAGATACCTATGGAAAAATATTTTGACGCTATGAAAATAAAACAGGAACAGATGCAGACAGAACCACCCTCAGCATTGGTTTGGCAGGCAGCAGGGCCCTATAATGTAGGGGGAAGAATTTCAGCAGTAGTAGTTGACCCGGCAAATCCCAATATAATTATAATAGGCGGAGCAGCAGGAGGAATACTTAAATCCACTAACGGAGGTACAAACTGGGTAACTAAAACCGATTTTACACCCAGCTTATCTACAGGTGCACTGGTAATGGACCCTGCGAATTCGAACATAATTTATTGCGGAACAGGTGAAGGAAACAATGCCATCGATAACTACCCCGGCTTCGGCGTGTTAAAATCAACCGATAAAGGAGAAACATGGAATGTTGTTGGGTTACAAGAGGCATTGCATATACCGGCAATGGATATTCATCCTCTGAATACAAGTATACTTTATGCTGCAGTTATGGGTATCAGGTCGTTTAGTCAGGATAAAGGAATCTACAAGTCAACCAATGCTGGTGTGAACTGGACAAGAGTACTTTTTGTAAGCGATTCAACCAGCGGTGTGGATGTGAATGTTGACCCGACAGACCCGAACATAGTTTATGCTGCAATGTTTGAGCGTGTGCGGACGCCTCCCTCGCGTTCAAAAACGGGGGGCATTACAAGCGGGCTGTACCGTTCGTCGAACGGGGGAGCAAACTGGACACTGCTGGGTACAGCAAATGGATTACCTGCTCCGTCAACAACTACAGGCAGAATAACTATCGGGGTATCAAAATCAAATCCCAATTATGTATATGCACTTTATGCAACCACTGTTGGCAATGGACTCAGCGGATTTTACAAGTCAACCAATAAAGGATTGGACTGGACGCAGATGTCGCTTAGCGGTGTTTCTAACGGAGGTTTTTCATGGTATTTCGGGCTTGTTGAAGTAGACCCCACTGACCCGAATAAAGTTTATATAGGTGATGTTGACCTGTGGCGTTCAACAAACGGAGGAAGCTCGTGGACTAATATTACTTTTTCTTACCAGGTTGGATTTGAAAACCAACACCCTGACCAGCATGCCTTATGGATAAATCCGGCGAACACTGCTAACATGATTAATGGCAACGACGGAGGCATGTTTACAACTACAAATAACGGGACAAACTGGATAAAGAAATATGACTTGCCTCTCACACAGTTCTATGCTGCAACTATTGATTACCAGCTGCCTCAAAGGCTGATTGGCGGAACTCAAGATAACGGAACACCCAGAACTACAACGGGCTCATTAACCGACTGGGCAAGTATTTACGGCGGTGATGGTTTTTACTGCTTAATTGATTATACAAATTCAAATATTATCTATGCTGAATCTCAATGGGGTGGTATTGGCAGAAGTACTAACGGCGGGTCATCATTCAGTTCAATTCAAAACGGACTTGATTTATCACGCACTAACTGGTCATCACCTTATACTATGGATTTACAGGATCCATCAATCTTGTATTTCGGCAGTTACAAAATATTTAAAACTACAAACAGAGGTTCTACTTGGACAGCAATCAGCCCTGACCTTACACGCGGACCTAACGGCAGGCTTGGAACAATAACTTGCGTAACATCCGCTGTACTGCCAAATTCAGAGAGAGTTATTTATACCGGCACCGATGATGCGAAAGTATCGGTAACAACAAACTCAGGTTTAAATTGGACGGATGTCACAGGCATACTCCCTCAACGTTATGTAACCGATGTTCTTGCTGATAAAAGAAATCCGGCAATTGCTTATGTTACGCTAAGCGGATTTAATATCGACCAGAAAAACACACATATTTACAGGACAACAAATTACGGTGTTAACTGGACTAATATCAGCAGTAACCTGCTGAATGTTCCTGCTAACTCTATTATTATAGATTATAATTATGATTCGGTTCTTTACGTTGGCTGTGATGCGGGTGTTTATTACACAACAAACCTCGGCGGAAGCTGGCAGCTGCTGGGAACAGGATTGCCGAATTCACCGGTATATGACATTAACTATCACCAGCCGACAAAAACACTGGTAGCTGCTACGCACGGCAGGTCGATGTATAAAATAGATGTAACAGGAATAATAGGAATTGAACCGATTTCAAATACTATACCCGATAAGTTCAGCTTATCACAAAATTATCCCAATCCGTTTAACCCTGCTACAACCATACGCTTTTCAATTCCTCCTTATAAAGGGGGTGGGGGGGATGTATCATTGAAGGTTTATGACATCCTTGGCAGTGAAGTAGCAACACTTGTGAACCAGCAGCTTAATCCCGGCACTTATGAAGTTGAATGGGATGCATCAGAATTTTCATCCGGTATATATTTTTACAGTCTTACTACAGAAGGTTTCAATCAGACGAAGCGGATGATACTTATAAAATAAACTCTGAGTATTTGATATTATAAAAAACCTGACCCCGAATCCTGAGGGTCAGGTTTTAGTTTATTATAAAGGAAAAATAAAGAAAAACTGTTACTATTTTTTTAACATTCTCGCTTTGCGGGATATCATCCCGGCATTTATGTCGGGAGTTAACTTGCTATTTGATCAATGACATTTTTCTGGTTTCAGTATAATTATCAGTTTTTAAAATATAAAAATATATTCCGGAAGAATAACCCCCACCGTCAAACTTGACTTCATAACTTCCTGTATTCAGCTTTCCGTTAAGCAGGGTTATTACTTCATTACCAAGCATGTCGTAAACTGTTAAACGGACATCACTTGCTTTTGGAATATCGAATGAAATGGCTGTAGACGGATTAAAAGGATTAGGAAAATTCTGTTTCAAACTGAAATCTATAGGTGTTGAACTTTTTATTATACCGGTAGGATTCCTAACTATGACTCTTTTTTCAGGTGACCAGTTCCAGCCATTTGAATAACCTACGGCAACAGTCGACCATATTGTATCGGTACCGGGTGATGAAGGTGCAGTGTAGGTAAAAGTTCTGTTAGTTGTTCCGCTTGTAAGTGTCCAGGCACTGGATTGTGTTAATTCACCGTTGACAAGTTTTAGCCCTGTTCCTGGAGTAAGTGTGCCAAGCCTAACTGCAATGTTGCATCCTGCCTTTGCTGTTGAACCGCTTCTTGTTACAGTTATTGTGTATGTAACCGATTGACCTGTATTAACAGTATCAGGACCTGTTACGGAACCTATTATATTTGTATTTAACGTGTGGCAAGAGCAGCCCGTTGTACCGGTTTTTTTGGTTGCTCCTGTGTAGCCATTAGGATAGGCAAATAACAAAACCGAAATAAATAAAACTGTAAGCAGGACAGTTGAAACAATTGTAATTTTATTCTTCAATTTTTTTTAAGATAAAGTTTGTAAAAATTTAAATACATTACGCAATTAGTATGCCATATAAATTTAATATAATAATGAATTTAGTTAACTATGCTTAAATGTTTATTTATTTATTGAAAATAAAAGAAAAACAGAGTTTCTTAACAAATATTATTTAAGAAAAAGATAATATTATTAATACTAATGCGCGGTAATGAACAGGATTCCCTGCTTCGCAATTGCTAAGTGAAATGTAGTGTGGAAGTAATGGGCAGTTTTATGAGGAAGATAGAAACACTAAAACTCTGCATTTAACCCGGCATTGTAGCTTCGGTTGGGTGCCTGTGTGCGTTCAAGTTCCTGGTATGATGTGTTAAGGAGATTATTAACGGCAATGAATACAAATAATTTATCAAATATTTTTCTTCTTAGCTTTGTATCGAGTATGAAATATTCATTCGGTTCTTCGTATTTATAAAAAAGGTCTTCCTGTACATTGCTTAAGTACTTACCCGTGATATTCCAGGAGAAATCGAGATAATTTAAATCGACTGAAAAATTCAGATTATGTTTTGGCTTATACGGAAGGTATTCGTCTATTCTGATATTGGAAAGGTCTCTAGCATCAACAAAGCTGTAATTAACTCCGAAACCATATGAAAATGTTTTCTTAAAAAGCTGTACTGCAGATGTGTAATTAATCTCTGCTTCAATTCCGCGTATCTGTGATTTGGCTATGTTCTGCACCTGGAACGGCCCTGCCGGGCTGTTTCCGATGTTTACATATTGTATCAGATTATCGTACAGGTTTATGTAAACCGATATATCCAATGTAAAACGCCTGTCGTACTGCTTTCTTAACCCTGCTTCAAACGATATCATTTCTTCCGGCTTAAGGTTAGGATTGTAAATGAAATCAAATCCGCCGAAGAGTTCTTTCTTGAAAAATATTTCTGCTATGGATGGTGCTCTGAATGCCCTGCCAGTCAGAAACCTGAAAGCAGTGTTTTCCAGAATAATATTATTAGTGTGTGGAGAAAACAGAAGTGAAAATTTTGGGCTCAACTGCAAGTATGTGTTGCCGCCTGTAATTGTATTATAATCTATCCTGCTGCCTATAGTTGCTGAAAGAACTGTATTACTGTTTTGGTTATTAATAATTTTCCATAGGTCCTGCACAAATACACCGAAATTATTCATCTGCTGGCTGCCGTATAAAATTTCTGCGGGGCGGGAACGGACTACGTTCCATTGCAGGTCAAATCCCGCAATTAAATAATTCCGTTTGCTTATCTCGTAATCTACCTGTGATATGTTTCCAAAATTGTATGAATTGATGTATGTTGAAAACGGTTCACCCGGAGTACCGTAATTAATTGCAACGGGATTTTTTGCATTATAAAGTGAAGTGCTGTACAGGCTGTAATAATAAAACCTTGATGTGTATTTTGTTTCAGAGCCCGGTATTGCAGTGTAAAAGACGTCGAAGCTTTGTGTTGTTTTATAAATCCTGTCGCCTATGTAATGTTCGGCTACTTTATAAGGCTCGGCGTAGCTTCCAGGATTTTTCCGCCAGTAGTGGGGGAAACCGCTTGTTGATTTTGTAAGCTGAACAGTTACCTCAAGGTCACGGTTACTTAGAACATCGAACATAAACTTTCCAAGACCACCGTAAAATTCATAATCGGTTTGCTGAGAATGCCCGTCATTCTGCTTGTAGTTTACGTTTACGAGGTATGCAATATTCTTCCATGTATTACTGAAAGATGCATCTAGTCCTTTAAAGCTTAGCAGTTTATCGGTAAAATTTAAGCTGTCGTTAAGTTTTTCATAAAATCCGTAATTCAGGTTAATAACAGTGTATGGTTTATAAGTGGGCTTTTTTGTTATAACATTAACAACGCCGCCTATGGCACTTGAACCGTATAATGATGAAAAAGCACCCTTCACAACTTCTGTCCTGTCTATTATAGAAAGAGGTATTAAGCTCCACAGTGCACCTTTCGAGTCGCCTGTAAGAGAAGGCCTGCCGTCCAGCAGAAGCAGAACACGGTTTCCGATTCCGCCGCCTGCTACGTCAGATGAACCTCTTATTGAAAGCGACTGAACATTTATCCCGCTTGTCCTGAACACGGTTACCCCCTGCACTCCCTGTAACAGGTTATCGAAAGTTAATAAATTT
The DNA here is from genome assembly GCA_964461265.1 of uncultured Ignavibacteriales bacterium. Lineage (GTDB taxonomy): Bacteria > Bacteroidota > Ignavibacteria > Tepidaquicellales > OLB5 > CAYWTS01. Next base: position 98,330 of record CAYWTS010000003.1, on the reverse strand, counting down.
CTGTTCTTAATATCTTCCTGTGTTACAACAGATACAGATGACGGTGTTTGCTTAAGCGTTAGCTCCATCTTTGCTGCAGTTACATTTATACGTTCTATCTGAATATCTGCCGGTTCTATATATATGTTATAATTTACTGTTTCATTTTCTTTTAAAGTTACTTCGTGTGATTGGATTTGTAGATAACCTAACCTTGAAGCTGATAGAAGATATGTTCCGGCAGGAATTTTTTCGAATATGAATTTCCCCATAACATCGGAAGTTGTTTCAAATTTATAGTCTATACCTGTAGTTAAATTAACAATACCGATTTTAACATCACCTATACCTGTATTGCTCGATTTATCTATTACTGTACCGCCAAGAGTGCCGTATGAATCAACGGCATAAACACAGGTGCCGTAAGTAAAAAACAAAAACACAATAGCTTCAGTAGTTATTTGAAGCCAATTGTTATATGATTTTTCAAAGGATTTATTTTTATTAAACAGAATCAGAAAGTTGTATTCAGATATTAGCTCCGTTAGGAGCGAAATATTTGTAGAATTCTATAAAAAAAGTATAACCAGCTCCGTAGGAGCGAAACAATATTGAATCTTCAGCTTAAAAGTATTTTATTCTACAGATTATTTTCCCGCTACGCCCCCAATTTTATCGGGGCTGCGGGAATAGATTATTTAAAATCTTACTTTACTGGTCGTATCCAATGCTGCGTTAAAGTTCAGGTTTTCAAGTCCCTGGTTTGTTGGCAGAGTATCGCGTTTCGGATTTACAAAGTAACAGGTTCTGTTAGTATCACATCCTCTTACACCCTGAACGTAAACCGAGCCGGGACCGTATGGTGTTTTTATCCAAGCTGCAACTAAAACGTAAGAACCGCCGCCTGTCAGCCCTTTTACTTTAAATGTTCCAATGTACTGGTTGCCGTTTTTAGTAAGCTTAATAGTATCGCTTCCGTTTGGTGCACCTGTTGGCGGCCAGCTTGAATAAGCTGATAAATCATAATAACCATTGCTGCTGTAAACGCGGTTAGTATCATAAAATGTAATTGTTCCGCTCATAGTACCTGCTTCCGGTGTGCCGGGATTCTGTGTGTTTGTTGTAGTGTTTTCACTGCAGGCAATGATAAATACCGTAATTAAAACAGCACAAACTAAAAACAAGATGTTTGCATTTATTGATTTTTTCAAGTAATACTCCTTTAGTTATTTTAAAATTAAAACGTTTATAAAATATTAAAGTTGCAAAAATATGTATTAATTGCTTTTAAGCAAATATTGATAATAATAAAATAAACTTTTTTTAGAAAAAAGTAAGCTTTTTAAGATACATTAATTAAATTAACAAAGCTTAGGTATTGACAAAACAATATTTTATATATTTTTGTATTTAAGAGTAAAAACAAATTTTGTTTAATTATATAAATATCATTAGCCAAATTATAACCTAAAGGAGGTTCTCTTGAATAATAGGCAATACGGGAACAACTGGTATAAATAATATTGGCAGGGGTCCCCGTTTTTTGCATTTTGGGATTGTTATGCCCGTTTTGGGCTTAACTCCTAATTGTCTGCCTATTTATTTAAATTAATTAACAAAATAAAAAAAAATGTTCCATAGAAAGGAATTAAAATGGAAAAAACAAACAAAAATTTTTGTACCTTTTCATTTTTCTTGTTTCTGGTTTTTATTTTCTTAAAAGCTGATATTAATGTATTTTCACAGGAAGAAGAAGAAAGCGATGCACTTTTAAAGAGATACAAATGGTATTATTTACAGCGTTCATACACTTATGATACTATACCGCGTAATGCTTATAAAAATGCAACCGAACAGAGAGATGCATTAAAGTCAACGAGCAGTTACCTTTGAAATCCCGATTGCTCGGGATTACTCAAGTAATAATTCACTTAAACATACGTAATTAAAGAGGCTGTTAATAATTAACAACCTCTTATCTGCATATTACAACAATAAACCATTTCTTTCATTGAACTATCTATGAATCTGAAATAATTTTGTAATATGAATGAAAAACCCGAAACTGTTGTAATACCCGGCGGACAAGAAGGTTCAAAAGGCATAATACCAAGCGTTGTACCTGTAATTCCGCTCAGGGATATTGTTATTTTTCCTTATATGATGTATCCCATCCTTGCAGGGCGTGAATCGACCATAAAAGCAATCAACCAGGGACTTGAACACGAAAAATATATACTTCTTGTTGCACAAAAAGACCCCAGGATAGAAGACCCGGAACCCAAAAGTTTGTATACCTTCGGAACTGTTGCGAGGGTTATACAGGTAATTAAGCTTCCCAATAACCTGATTAAGGTGCTGGTGGATGGTATCGTTCAGGCAAAGGTGTTAAGGTTCATGGTCGATGAATATATCAAAGCTGAGGTGGAATATAAATTCCCCAAAATAGATTACTCTATAGAACTTGAAGCACTTACCCGACGTGCTGATAAGCTTTTCCAGGAATATATTAACTCTAACCGCAACATACCTCAGGAAACATGGACAGCTTATGAACCGATAAAAGAATTTGACCGGAAACTCTACTACATTGCTTCAACTATTAACGTATCGATAAGTAACAAACAAAAGATACTTGAGACAACAAACATTAAGGCACAGTTCTATGAGCTTGTGAACCTGCTTACTCGCGAAATGAACATTTTGCAGGTAGAAAAAGAAATCGAGTCAAAGGTTTCAACCAGCATGCAGAAAAACCAGAGGAAATTCATTGTGCAGGAACAGATAAGAATTTTGCAGGAAGAGCTTGGCGAAGAAGATGAAACCGACCCGGAATTTGTTAAACTGCGTGATCAGATAAAGAAATCTAAAATGCCGAAAGAGGTAAAAGAAAAAGCATGGGAAGAATTTACCAAGCTTAAAAAGACGCCCCCGATGTCTCCCGAAGCCACTGTTTCACGTAATTACCTCGACTGGATGCTTAATGTTCCATGGTATGAGTTTTCACAGGATAATCTTGATATAATAAATGCACAGAAAATACTCGATGAAGACCATTACAGTTTAAAAAAGCCAAAGGAAAGAATACTGGAGCATATCGCCGTAATTAATAATATCTACACTCAGAGCAAATGGAAGAAAGACAAATCGGAGTTTAAAGGCAGGGCGCAGATACTCTGCTTCGTAGGTCCGCCGGGTGTTGGCAAAACATCACTTGGTAAATCAATTGCAAGAGCTTTGAACAGGAAGTTTGTCCGTATTTCGCTTGGAGGTGTCAGGGATGAAGCCGAAATACGCGGGCACAGGCGGACATATATCGGCTCGATGCCCGGCAAGATAATTCAATCGATGAGACGGGCGGGAAAATCGAATCCCGTAATACTGATGGATGAAATTGATAAGATGGGAATGGATTTCCGCGGTGACCCCGCAAGCGCATTGCTTGAAGCACTTGACCCTGAACAGAATTATACCTTTAACGACCATTACCTTGATGTGGATTATGACCTCTCTAAAGTCTTATTCATTACAACTGCAAATGTGCAGTACGCGATTCCGCTTCCCCTTCAGGACAGGATGGAAATTATTGAGCTTCACGGTTACCTTGAACATGAGAAAGTGGAAATAGCGAAACGGCACTTATTGCCAAAACTTTTCAGAGAGCATGGGCTGGATGAGGATGAAATAGAAATTCCTTCAGAAACAATTAAGAAAATTATTAATTCTTACACTAGAGAAGCAGGGGTCAGAAATCTTGAACGAGAAATTGCCTCCTTGATGAGGAAGATAGCACGGGAAATAGTATTCACGCATGCAAAGCAAAAGCAAGATGGTTCAAAATTGGCTAAGTCAAAGAAAGTAAAGTTCAAGGTTACACCCGAGGATGTAGAAAGATATTTAGGCGTTGTAAAATTTAAGGAAAAAATTGCAGATAAAGTCGATCGTGTTGGTACGGCAAACGGGCTTGCTTGGACATCGATGGGAGGCGATATGCTTGATATTGAGGTTTGTGTAATGCCGGGCAAGGAAAAGCTTACATTAACAGGTCAGCTTGGAGATATAATGAAAGAATCTGCTTTGGCAGGTTTATCGTACATACGAAGCAACTCAAAAAAATTCGGTTTACCGGATAATTTCTTCAAAAACAAAGAAATTCATATACATATCCCTGAAGGTGCCATTCCTAAAGACGGGCCTTCTGCTGGCATTACACTAACTATAGCGATGATATCAGCTCTTACAGATAATCCGACAAAGTCTAACGTTGCAATGACAGGCGAAATAACTTTAAGAGGTGAGATACTTCCTATTGGCGGATTAAATGAAAAACTCCTTGCTGCACAACGCAGAGGCATAAAAACTGTCATTATTCCGGCTGATAATAAGAAAGATTTAAAAGAAGTTCCAGAAGAAGTGCTAGAAGGACTTAGTATTATAACAGTGGAAAAGATTGATGATGCTTTGAATAATGTGTTTAAGAAGAAGTTTAGGAAGTAGCATCAAAAATTATCAAAGTTTTAAAGACTTTCATAGTTTACATCTTAGGGCAGCTTATATTTTCTTTCTTTAACTCTGAAATAAATACTGACACCGGCATACGTGGTAACGTAAGCAAACTGTTTCCAGCCTGAATAAGTAATTTGACTTCCTGTATTTAAGCTTTTATCGTTAAGCGTTATCTCGTTATTTACAGGTTCCTGTGATTCTTTCAATAGTAAATTGGCATGAGTGAACCTTACCCCGCAATTCAAACCGAAATTATTTTCAATTGAGTATTCCAGACCCATGTATGCAGAATATCCGATTCTAGACGACCATTTAATTTTCACTTCAGTGTTTGTCTGCAAAACATTGTCTCTGATAGTAGCCTTTCCGTTTATGATGCTGAACAGAGCATTTGCTCCAAAGAAATACTTCACGCGGTGAGTTGGAGTGAAATTATAGTCAAGTCCCAATCCTCCCGAGAGTGCATTATAAGCGATTTTACCTTCATCATCGTTGCTTGCTACAAGATTACTCTGGAAGCGGTTAAATCCGGCAAGTGCAACCAGCCAGAAGTGAGCTTCCTTACCCAGCGGGTATTTTGCCGACAGATTTACACCAAAGCCGTTTCGTGCACAAAAACTTTTGCCTGAACGAAAATCGTATGAACTGAATCCTCCATTATGACCTGAAAGCTCCATAGCTCCGAAATTCCATCCACCGCTGAGCTGCAGTATGAATTTTGGAGCTGTACGTGTTGTTATTATTCGAAGTGTACGTGTTTTCGTGGTTTTTATCGTATCGACTTTTATTTCAACCTGTGCTAAGAGGTTTGCAGTACAAAACAAAATTAATACAAGAAACGGTAATATGAAAAATACTTTTCTCATTTCTTATGCTTTGCCCCGAAATAAATATTTACACCGGCATTAAATGATGCATAAAAGAACTGTTTCCATCCCGAGTAAGGTATTTTTGGTGTTACAGTTTCGTCGTTAAGGTAAATTTCATCAGGATTCGAGCTTGTTTTGGATTCTTTTAAGAGCAGGTTTGCATTAGTGAATTTAATTCCCAGATTGAGGCCGAAAGCTTTTGCAACAACATACTCGAATCCAAAGTTAAGTGATGCACCGAAGCGAAAGCTGTTTTTAATTTTTAAGCTAAAGCTGGAAGTATCGGTATTAATTGTTGCATTGCCGTTAATTAAACTTCCTTGCAGTTCAAATCCTATATATGGTTTAAATCTTCTATCAGCGTTAAAACAGTTTTCAAGTCCAACTCCCCATGAAAAAACGTTATACAATACTTTACCTTCAGTTGAACTGGAAATTATTAAATCACTCTGGAAACGATTGTATGCTGAAATAATGTTCAGTCTTACATTTCCTGCTTTATGAAGAGCTATTTTACCTATAATTATTCCTCCGATACCATAGCGTGTCCCGAAATTTCTGCCGCCAATAAAATCATCTCTTTTAAAGGATGTGTTATCATCCGAAGCCATATCCATCAATCCGACATTATACAAAAAACTAAGTTGAATTGTGAAAACCGGTGCCTTTCCGGATTTTATCATTTTCAGGATTTTTTGAGTTGCAAGGCTGTGGTATGAAGTATCCTGGGAAAATAAAACGGTTGAAAATGCCAAAATAATTATACAGCTAAGAAAGGTTTTATTTAATGATATTTTCACTAAATTTCTTTACTTTTTAGTTGTTAATACGAAAGCATCAAAATAACCAAGAGCTTTTACTTTTTCTAAAAGCTTTAATGCTTCACTTTTTGAGTTAAATTCTCCTATTCTAATTCTGTAAATACTATTGATAATTCTGTAATAAACATTGTTGCCAATGACTCTTTTTGCATTTTCATAGAACCGCTGGAAGTTCGATTCATTTGCAAAAGCACCAATTTGGACGGTAAAAGAACATATCTCTGTTTTTATTTGAAGTTGTTCTTCTTTTTGTGTTGTATGTAATGAGGTATCTGAGGAAAGTATTATTAAGGTATCATATTTAAGCGTTTTTTCAGTATATTCAACGGTTGTTTCATTAATGTCATATTCTCCGGAACCGCACCCGGTAATACCAATTATTAGAAAAAGATAAAAAATAATATCTATTTTCTTTATTGACATTAACTTAATGTAAATATAAGTGAAAAGCAACGGAAAGTCAAGTGATTTTTTATTTTTTATAGAAAACTTTTTTTTCTTTAACAAATTAAGCGCAAAGAAAGAAAGCTTTACTTGAAGTTCAAATATGGGATTATCAAAATTTTAAAAAAAAGGAGTATCGAAACAATCGATACTCCATAAAAAATAAAATTTTATGAAAATACTACAAGCCTATCTTATATCTCTTTTCATTGATACCCCAATAAAAACAGATACCAGCCTGAATTGTGAAAAAAGCAAAGTTTTTATCACCCGAAAAAAGAACTGATGTTTTTGAAGAACCGTCGGGCAGGGCAATTTCCAGTGTTTCTCCTGCTATTGGTGCTGTTTTAATATCTACTGCCTGTTTTCCAATTAAATTCAAGTGTGAGAATCTTACACCGATATTTAGACCAATATTTTCATTGAGTAGATATTCTGTTCCGCCACCAACTGAGTAGCCTACCCTGAAGCTGTTTTTAAATTTGACATCGTACGTATAGGGTTCATTAGGCCTGTTATCAACCCACATTTTAGCTTTTCCGTTAATCATACTTGCAGTCAGTTCAAATGATGCATATATCTTGAAATTGTGATTTGGTGTAAAGTTATCTTCCAGTCCCAGCCCGAATGTGAATGCGTTAAAACTCGATTCCCCCTGGTCGGCAAGTGTAGGCTTAGAGCCGAAAAGATATGATTTAAGCAAATTATATGACGCAGATACTGTTGCTCTCCAGTTGCCTTTGTCGCCCAAAGCTATTTTACCGATAATATTTCCGCCTATCCCTTTATCGGTTCCGAATGTTTCTCCATCCATAAACTGGTCCGAACGGAAATCGTCATTAAAAGTGCCTGCAAGCTCAAGTGCCGACTGTGAATAGTTGATATTAACCAGCAATGTAAATGACGGTGAATTCCGTATCACAACATATTTTTTCAAAATAGTATTTTGCGTTGTATCTTTGTTATCCTGTGCTAGAGAAGTTGTTATCAATAAGGTCAAAACGCAAAGTACACCGAAAATTTTTATAATTTTTGACATATGTGGTTAGGATTAAATTTTTAAAACTTATAAGTTATGTCTTTTATACCAAAGTAAACATTCACACCAAGATACATTGAAACGTAAACGAAGTTCTTAAAACCGGAGAATTTTATCCTCGGATTAACTTTCTTATCTCTTAAGTTAAATTCGGTATCAGAGTCGCTGCCTTCTGACGATTTAAGTACCTGGTTTGAATTGGTAAGTTTTACCCCGATATTTAAACCGAATTGATTTGTGATCAAGTATTCAATGCCTGAGTATAAAGTGTATCCAATCCTGAAACTGCTTTTTATTTTATAATTGGTTTCAGGGGCGTTTGCACTATCTTTGATTGTAGCATCTCCTGAAATTAAGTTGCCTGTTATCTCACCTGCTACATAAGGTCTGAACCTGTATTTGGGGCTGAAATTATTTTCGATGCCTGCGCCAAAAGTTAAAACATTATATTTAACCTTACCGTAAGGAGATGCATCTGCAAACAAATCATTCTTAAAGAAGTTATATGCACCCGATATATTTAATCTAATATTTCCCTCTTTATGCAGTGCAATTTTAGCGGTTAACATTACACCCATTCCGTTCTTGACGCCGAAATTTTCGCCCTGTTTGAACTGGTCTGCATCAAGTATGTTTGCATAATTGGATGAAAGTTCTGCGAAGCCAAGGTTGTAATTACCGATTAAAGTAAATGTCACGAGTGGTGCAGTTCTTACTCTGAAGGTTTTACCTTTCAAGCTGTTTTCACCAACAAGCTTAAAATCCTTAAGTTCAGCAGTATCTAACTGAACGCCTACGGTGTCGTGGCTTTCAGGAAGATCTTTTATTTTATATTGTCCGGAACTGCATGAGCACAAATAAATTAAGGCAAGAAAAAGAGGTACAATTAGTAACAATTGTTTTCTCATAACTGTTTTCCCCTACTTTTTTAAAATGTATAAATATAAAATATAAAATTTATTTAAAAAAAACTGTGATAAAAGCATCAGCATATCCCGATGCCTGTATTTTGCCTAGTATTGATAAAGCCTCGGCTCTTGACTTAAATTTTCCAAGTCCCACTTTGAAGTAACCGTCGATAAACCGATAGTAAACTTCGTAGTTGAACTCATCCTTAGCCCGGTTCATGATTGTGACTGCATTGTTTTCTAGATTAAATGCACCAATCTGAATAGTATATACGTTTCCCTCCGGTTCTTTTGAAACCTCTTCCTTAGGTTCAATTGTTTTTAATTCTTCTTGCGGAGGTTCTGTTTCTTTTTTTATCTCGTGCTCAGTAGTTTTGTTTTGTTCCTCGGTTGATTCTTCCTCCACTTCTTCGATATCATACGACTTTGAACTGCAGCTAATCAAAAGTGGTATTAAAAGAATTAAAATGTAATTAGATATTTTGTTTAATCTCATTACACAATTATATTAAAAAATAAGATTTAAGAAGTAGAAATACAAGTAGTTAAATTGTCTTATTAAACTTAAAAAAGCCTTAAAATGTATGTATTTTTAACATTTTACTTTTTAGTTATGTGATTTTTCTATAACTTTGATTTATGCTCCTGCATAATTTCGTCTTTATTGTACTTTTCGCAGCTTCGATTTCTTTCTTCGTATATAATCTTTTACGTATAAGATCTTATCTGCGGCTCGGAAGAAAAGATAATCGTTCACAAAATCATTTTGCACGTATTAAAAATTTATTAACGGTGGGTCTTGCACAGTCAAAAATTTTAAGAGAACCATTTGCAGGTCTAATGCATGCATTTATTTTCTGGGGATTTATTGTGCTTTCTACTGCGATTTTGGAATCATTAATCCAGGGATTTTATTCCGATTTTTCATATGCTTCACTTGGCGGTATTTCTAAATATATATTTGCTTCACAGGATATTTTTTGCCTTCTTGTAATAATATCCGTACTGTTTGCAGTGTTCCGTAGGCTTGTATTAAAGCCAAAAAGGTTAAAGGGAGATAATACCAAAAGCTACGATGCACTTGTTATTTTATTTTTAATTTTTCTGGTTATGGTTACTATGATGGGAGTAAATTCAGCTAAGCTGCTAATACATTCCGGTTCCGATGTTCATTACAAGGGTCATATTTTAGCAGCATTTGTTTCACAGCTATATAATACATCGGATGTCATAATAGCGTATTCTGTATTTTGGTGGGGGCATGTGATTCTGGTTTTTGTATTTCTGAATTACTTGCCTTATTCCAAACACTTCCATGTTGTTACTTCATTACCAAATGTATATCTTGCAAAGCTTGGTCCGCAGACTCTCGATACTGAAGAAATAGATTTCGAACAGGAAGACGTATTTCTCGGAACAGGTGATATCGAGCAGCTTACCTGGAAGGAAATGTTGGACGGGTATGCCTGCACCGAATGCGGCAGGTGTAGCTCGGTATGCCCGGCAAACATTACAGGTAAACCGCTTTCACCACGTAAGATAATAATGAACATCCGTGAACGTGTTGGACAGAAGGCACCACTGATTGTTAAAAGGAAAGAGATCCCCCCAGATATTGAGACTCAAAAGTTAGTTTCGGATGTTTATATTAGTGATGCAGAACTTTGGGCATGCACAAGCTGCATGGCATGTATGCATGAATGCCCTGTAAGCATAGAACACATTAATCCTATTGTTGATATGCGTCGGTACCTTGTGCAAAGCGAGTCAAGATTTCCTGAAGAGCTGATGACGGTATTTTCAAATATGGAAAACAATGGTGCACCTTGGGCTTTTCCTCAGTCCGATAGGTTAATTTGGGCAGAAGGATTAAATGTTCCTCTTGCTTATGAGAAAAAAGAATTTGAAGTGCTTTACTGGGTTGGCTGTGCCGGAGCCTTTGATGCAAGATACCAGAATGTATCAAGAGCGTTAGCTGAATTGTTAAATAAGGCAGGCGTAAATTATGCGGTGCTTGGTACAGAGGAAAAATGTAACGGAGATTCGGCACGCCGGCTGGGTAATGAGTATCTTGCGCAAATGCTTATTAAGGAAAATATTGTTACATTGAAGAAATACAAATTTAGCAAGATACTTGTAAGCTGTCCGCACTGTTTCCATATAATAGGTAATGAGTATAAAGCTTTTGGGGGCGATTTTGAAGTTATCCATCACTCTGATTTTATCGGCGAGTTGATTGAAGAAGGTAAAATCAAGCTTCTGGAATCGAAAAAGACAGATAATACAATTACTTATCACGATTCATGCTATCTCGGCAGATATAACAAAATATATGATTCACCAAGGAAATTGTTACGAAAAGTAAACAGGAGTAATCTTACTGAAATGGAGCGCTCGGGAGATAAAGGTTTATGCTGCGGTGCAGGTGGTGGAAGAATGTGGTTGGAAGAAAAAATCGGGAAAAAGGTTAATATTTTACGGACTGAAGAAGCACTTACTCTTAATCCTGATATAATTTCAACCGCCTGTCCGTTTTGTATGACAATGATGACCGATGGAGTGAAAGAGAAAGGGAGAGATGACAAAGTAAAAGTAAAAGATTTAGCTGAATTAGTAAATGAATCCAGTGAATAGTTGGAATTTTACATAGATATGATAAAATAAATTATTAGGAGAAATAAATGTCTTATTTTTTCACATCAGAATCCGTAAGTGAAGGTCACCCGGATAAAATTTGCGACCAGATTTCTGACGCTATTCTCGATTCAATTCTTAAATATGACACAAATGCTAAAGTTGCGTGTGAAACATACGTTACAACGGGACTTGTTGTTGTAGGCGGTGAAATACGAACAACCGAAGAAACAAAAGCAAAAATTGATATACAAAAGATTGCAAGGGATGTTATACGCGATATAGGTTATAACAAAGAGGAATATCAGTTTACAGCAGATTCCTGCGGCATACTGAATGTAATGCACGAGCAGTCGGCAGATATTAACCGGGGAGTAGAACGCGGTGAAGTAAAACAACAGGGTGCAGGTGACCAGGGTATGATGTTTGGTTATGCTACAAATGAAACCGATAATTATATGCCTCTTGCATTGGATTTAGCGCACCGTTTACTCAGAGAGCTTGCTGCTATCAGGAAAGAAGGCAAAGTAATGAAATATCTTAGACCTGACTCTAAGTCGCAGGTCACCATTGAATATGATAATAAAGGGGAACCCACCCGGATTGATACCATAGTTATATCTACACAGCACGATGAATTCCGAAAGCCTATGAACGGCACACCATCGGCAGCACTGAAAGCTGATAAAGAAATGCAGGATACTATAAAAGCTGACATAATAAAATACTTGATTCCACGAGTGAAAAAACAATTGCCTGCAAGGCTGCAAAAACTTTTTAACAGCCAAATAACTTATCATGTTAACCCTACCGGGAAGTTCGTAATAGGCGGACCTCATGGTGATACAGGTTTAACCGGCAGGAAAATTATTGTAGATACTTATGGCGGTAAAGGTGCTCATGGAGGAGGGGCATTTTCGGGCAAAGATCCCTCGAAAGTTGATAGAAGCGCTGCCTATGCATGCAGACACATCGCTAAAAATATTGTTGCAGCCGGGCTTGCAGCCGAGTGCCTTATACAGGTCTCGTATGCTATAGGTGTTGCTCAGCCAATTAATATATTTGTTAATACGTATGGAACAGGTAAGGTTTCAGATATTAAAATCGCTGATTTCATTAAGAAAAATATTGATATGACTCCTGCCGGAATTATTGACAGGCTGAATTTAAAAAGACCAATTTTCCGTAAAACATCAAATTACGGACATTTCGGTAAAGAAGATAAAGACTTCACGTGGGAAAAGCTTGACTTGGTTAAACTGTTTAAAAAAATAAAATGAACAATTTTTTTTTGGCTTCTCATATCCTTTCCGGTGCCTGAAATACTTTTTTACTCATAAAAAACTTATATTATATTCTATTACTCCCGTAATAATTAACATAATTATTTACGGGGGTATTTTTATTTTAACTTATTCAAAATTAATCGGCTGGTTTAGTAAATTAACCGGTGTATCCGGTACGCAGGCTGGTTTCTGGAATGAATTTCTTTATGTGTTTTTAATTGTTATAGGATTTTTAGTTGTCCTGATTGTATGTTACTTTCTTTTTACAGTTTTCGGCGGACTGATTACAGCACCTTTCAATGAGAACATTTCGCAAATTACAGAAGAAGCAATAATCAACAAAAAGCCGGTGAGCGATTTAAGTTTCTGGAAAGATGCATATATAAGTATAAAAGCTGAAATACAAAAATTAATTTTCTACTTTGCTTTTTTGATACTGATATTATTGATAAATATCATTCCCGTTATAGGAAGCATAATATCGGCTATTTTGGGATTGATATTTTTGTTCTATTATAATGCATTCGATTTCCTTGATTATCCTATGACCAGGAAGCGAATGAGTTTTAAACTTAAGCTTAAAACAGTTAGTTCGGGCAAAATGGTTACATACGGTTTTGGATGTATTGCATTTCTTCTGATGTTTCTGCCTGTAGTTAATGTTTTTTTAAAACCGCTTCTTGTAGTGAGCGGAACAGCAATATATTTTGAACGCTATCCGGTTTTTGATTTAAAACAATAAGTATGGTTTCTTCATCTTCATATTATTCAGATAAACTTTCTGCCGAACGTTTAAAGAAGTGTTATGATATTGCACCTCCCCGTGTTAAGCAATACTTAGAAGCTGAACTTAACTATGTGTTAAGTAAAATTAAAAAAGATGATATTGTTCTTGAGCTTGGCTGTGGTTACGGCAGGATACTTCCGCAAATTGCAGGTAAAGCAAGTCAGGTTTATGGCATCGATAATTCGGAATCAAGCATAGAGCTTGGCAAAAAATTTCTTACAGGATATCTGAATTGTACTTTAATGACTATGGATGCAGTTCATCTCACATTTCAAGATAATACTTTTGATATGGTAGTATGTATTCAAAACGGTATTTCTGCATTTCACGTTGACCAAAGGGAATTAATAAAAGAAAGTATACGTGTGACAAAACAAGGAGGCATAGTAATATTTTCATCTTATTCCCAAAAGTTTTGGGAACATCGGCTTGAATGGTTCCGCTTGCAATCCGATGCAGGATTACTTGGTGAAATTGATGAAGAAAAAACTAAAGACGGCAATATTGTTTGTAAAGATGGGTTTACAGCCACAACAGTAACATCGGAACATTTCAAAAAACTGATATTGGGAATTAACGATATAGAATTGGTAATTGAGGAAGTGGATGAATCGAGTTTATTTTTTGAAATTTGTAAGGTCTGACCCCGAGTAATCGGGGTAGACTGCTAATCAATGATTTGACTTATTTCTTTCCCTAAAATTTCAGATTTTGCATTTAACAAAATTTAAAGACTAATATTTATATAATTGCATGACCGAATGGAGCTGGTAAAACCACAGCTCCAAATATATTAATACCACTTTTTCTAAATTGCAAAGAATTTGTGAAAGCTGATTCAATTGCACATGGATTCTCACCGTTCATTGTTACACAATGGAAGTAAGAGCAGGAGATTTAAAATAATTTAGTTAACAAGATTATAACAATAATGTCAGACCCCATAGTTAACCTCAACTTAGCCAAAGAACTCGGCTTATTAGAAGTAGAATATAATAGGATAATCGAAATTCTCGGTAGAACTCCGACCTACACAGAGCTTGGAATATACTCAGTTATGTGGAGCGAGCACTGCTCGTATAAAAACTCAATACTTGAGCTTAAAAAGCTCCCCCGCAGCGGCGGACGTTTACTTGTTTCAGCTGGTGAGGAAAACGCAGGGCTTGTTGATATAGGTGACGGACTTGCTGTAGCATTCAAAATCGAATCACATAACCACCCTTCCGCTGTAGAGCCCTACCAGGGTGCTGCAACAGGTGTTGGAGGAATACTGCGGGATATTTTCACGATGGGTGCAAGACCCATCGCTGCACTTAATTCATTAAGATTTGGTGTTATAACCACACCAAATCCACCCCTTATTAAGGAGGGGTCTTTTAATGGAGGAGTCGATAGAACCAAATACCTCTTCAAATACGTTGTTAAAGGTATCGGTGATTACGGCAATTGTTTCGGAGTACCAACGGTTAGCGGAGAGGTTTATTTTGATGAAAGCTATACTGATAATCCGATAGTAAACGCAATGGCTGTTGGCATAGTCAAGCATAATGAAGTTGCAAGAGCGGTAGCAAAGGGTAAGGGAAATCCGGTTTTTATTGTTGGTTCTTCCACAGGGCGAGACGGAATTCACGGTGCAACTTTTGCTTCGGAAGAAATTTCAGAAGCATCGGAATCAAAACGCCCATCAGTTCAGGTTGGTGACCCGTTCACGGAAAAATTATTGCTTGAAGCTTCACTTGAATTGATAAAAAGCGGAGTTGTTGTAGGTATGCAGGATATGGGTGCTGCGGGTATTACCTGTTCGACAAGTGAAATGAGTGCAAAAGGAAATACTGGAATGGAAATTAACCTTGACCTTGTACCGGTGCGTGAAGAAAATATGAGTGCTTATGAAATTATGCTTTCCGAATCCCAGGAAAGGATGCTTGTAATAATTGAGAAAGGGAAAGAAGATAAAGCATTAGAGATATTCGATAAATGGGATTTGAATTGCGTTAAGATTGGTCAGGTTACAGGTGATGGCAGGCTGAAAGTTCATTACAAAGGTAATCTTGAGGCAGATGTTCCTGCAGAGACTCTTGTTCTCGGCGGGGGAGCGCCTGTCTATAAACGTGAATACAAAGAACCGGAATATTTGAAAGAATTAAGAAATTTTGACGTTGATTTAATAATTGAATCCAAAAATTATAATGAGGTACTGTTACAATTGCTTTCATCACCAAATATTGCTAATAAAAACTGGGTTTACGAACAATATGATACCCAAGTAAGAACAAATACTGTAGTTCTCCCCGGATGTGATGCTTCGGTTGTAAGAATCAAAGGAACTAACAAAGCACTTGCAATGAAAACCGACTGCAACGGCAGGTACGTTTATTTAAATCCGTACAGAGGTGCAATGATTGCAGTATGTGAAGCAGCCCGCAATGTAGCATGCACGGGAGCTAAACCGCTTGCTGTAACTAACTGCCTTAATTTCGGTAATCCGTATAAACCCGAGGTTTTCTGGCAGTTCAAAGAGGCAGTAAGAGGAATGGGAGATGCGTGCAGGATATTAAATACACCTGTCACAGGAGGGAATGTGAGTTTTTATAATGAATCGCCCGATTATGCTGTGTATCCGACACCAACTATAGGAATGGTTGGATTGGTGGAAGATGTAAATAATATTACAACATCATATTTTAAAAATGAAGGTGATGTTATTGCAGTAATTGGAAAGCAATCCTCTGTAAATGATGGTCTTGGCGGCAGCGAATACTTGAAATTAATTCATGGTAAGGTATGCGGTGATGCCCCGGAGGTGGACCCGAATTACGAAAAAAAACTTATTGATCTTTTAACTGAGTTTTCCCTTAAAAATTTGATTAATTCAGCTCATGATATTTCCGAAGGTGGTTTAGCAGTTGCTTTAGCAGAGTGCTGCATAATGAACAGAAACAATGTTCTGGGCTGTTCGGTTAATTTCGATTTTAATTACAGAACAGATTTGGAATTATTTAACGAATCTCAAAGCAGGGTAATAATTAGTTTTAATAAATCAAATGCCGAAATAATAATTTCGCTTTGTAAAAAGTCTGGGGTTAGTTTTACCCTGGCAGGGATTACAGGTGGTGATAGTTGTAAAATTAATAATGCAATAGATATTAAATTAAATGTTATATTTGATGCTTATTACAGTACTATTGCAAAAATTATGGATATATGATTTTTAGAACATTGTTAATTTTTCTATGTATTGTTACATTTTACTTTAACAACTCTAATTCTCAGAGTCTATCTGTTAAAAGTTTAAAATTATCAGAAAACCGATATAATGAAAATAAGTTTATTTTATCCGGGAAAAATCCGTTTTCAGTCAACACCTTGTCTACCGTCAGCTTTGGATTAATGATTGTGATGATGGTAGTAAATCCAATAGTAACATACGAAGATAAGAGGTTCGATTTCGGACTAACAAGAGAACTAACACTCGGTTTTGGCAAACAGGGGGAATACAGGGTATCGGCTGAGTATTCATATTTATTTAAGGATGCCTACAGACACCAGTTGCGTATTTCTGCTAAATATGATATAATGTCACATATCAGCAGAGGTGATTTTATTAGTTCAAGAAGTGTTATTACCTTTGGTGCAGGTTATTTTATTGACGGAAGCGGTAAAGGATTATTTCCTGAAATTACAGCCGGGTACAGAATAGGAGAGTCGGCTATTATATTATATCCATACATAAAAATCCGGCATACATTTATGCTGACCAAAGATAAACCTTCAATAACCGATTTTTCCTGTGGTGCAATTTTCGGTTGCAAATTATTTTAAAATGATGCTTAAAAGAAATCTTGTATATATAATAAGCTTTACGGTTGTTTCATGTATTTTTTTCTTTACATCTTGTAAAGATGAACAAGTTACGTTTAATGAGAATAACCAGCCGGCAAATGCACCAAAACTTCTTTATCCGCCGGATAGAGCAACAATACAATCTTTATTTCCGATGTTTGACTGGGAAGATTTTACAGGTGCTTTGTCTTACATAATTCAGATTTCGACAGATGCTAATTTTACTGCTAATGTATTTTTTGATACTTCTGTAGTTGGTTCAAATATACAGATAACCGACAGCGTGTTTGCCACAGGAATAAATTATTACTGGCATGTAAAAGCCTGCAGGCAATCCGATACTACACCATGGAGCTATACTTACAGGTTCTGGGTCATACTGTATCCTCCGGAGCCTCCTGTTTTAATTGCTCCACCGAATAATGCTACAGGTGTAAGTTTTCTGCCGTTTTTCGATTGGGACCCCGTTCAATCTGCCGAGTATTATAGACTTCAGGTTTCAAGAAATAACAGTTTTACCCAGATTATTACCGACACAAACAGGATTGTTAATACACATTATCAGTCGCCGCTTTTTATTTTTACAACTGGTACACAGTACTATTGGCGTGTTAATGCTTCTAACTCTAACGGGTACAGCACCGGCCCATGGTCGGGTGTATTTAACTTCACAACCGTATCGGGTCCTGAACCTAATTCTATTGGTGGAACGATAACTTTTGTTGATACAAATTTTATCTTCAATGAAGGTAAATACATAGTTAATTCTTATATTAACTGGCCGCCCGTAAACAGTCCGTTTACAAGTGATACGTTGAGTATATCCAGAAACGGTAATATATATTATTCCGACTACCGTATTCACCGGTTATTTAACGGAAATTACTACATTACAGCTGCGTTTTTTACAGATTTTTCTATTATTAAGGGTTTTATACTTGGTATTTACGGATGTGATACTAATCATGTGCAGTATTCAGGATGTCCGAATAATCCTCCTTCAGTGCAAATAACCAATAACGCCGGAAGAGATAATATTAACTTCCTTTCATGGGCCGATACAAGTAAGTATATTTTTACGTATTAATGTTTGCTGTACAGTATTTGAAATCTCATGGAATTATTGCTAACTTTAGGAAATTTTAATTTGAAATTTTATGGCAATGTATGTTTCAAATAAAAACGAAACAGTAAGATTATTCAAGAATCCGGTTCTTGAATATTTTTCGCATATACATCCAGCAACACCTGTTATTGTATATGTTCCTGTTATTATTATTTCGTTATATTTTGCTTTTATAGATACAAACCCTTATTACAGTGTAATTATGTTTCTGTGCGGTGTTTTGCTTTGGACATTTACGGAATACTCTATTCATAGATGGGTTTTTCATTATATGCCGAAATCGGAGTGGGGTAAGAAAATTCATTTTTTAGTGCATGGTGTCCATCACGATTATCCAAGAGATTCAACACGGCTCGTTATGCCTTTACTGGTTAGCATTCCTCTGGCGGTTGCATTTTATTTTCTTTTCAAGACGGTATTTTCAGAATATTATTTAAGTATTTTTTCAGGATTTGTTTTTGGCTATGTTGCATACGATTCAATACATTATGCAACACACCATATTCCAATGAAAAAAGGAATTGGACGGTTCTTATATATTTATCATACACGACATCACTATGAGGATGATAAAACTGCATACGGTGTAAGTAATCCATTATGGGATTACGTTTTTATGACTGTACCTAAATACATTAAGCAGAAAAGACATAAGACATTAACAGAACTAAATAAACTTGTACCAGATTAATAGTATAAATTTTACTTTATAAAGCCCGTTATGGTGCGGGCTTTTTTTATTATTATCAAACTAATTAGTTACATCAATGAATAAAAAGAAATATTTTCTATATTTCATTATTGTTACTGTTCTAATCCATTTACAGCTAAGTGCACAAACCATATTACATACTGAAGGTAAATATACTTACGAAACAGTTGCTAATGATCTGTTAAACACAAGGATATACAAACTCCCCAATGGCTTAACTGTATATCTTACAGTTTACAAGAATGAACCGAGGATTCAAACTTACATCGCTGTCGGAACCGGAAGCAAGAAAGACCCCCATGATGCAACGGGACTTGCCCACTACCTTGAACATATGCTTTTCAAGGGAACCGATAAGTTTGGGACAGTAAATTGGGAGAAAGAAAAGCCCTTGCTCGAAAAAATAGTTGAATTATATGATGTCTATAACAAAACTAAGAATAAAAAAGAGAGGGAGAAAGTATACCGGCAAATTGATAGTGTCTCACTGCTTGCATCCAAATATGCCATTGCAAATGAATACGATAAAATGCTCAGTAACATTGGTGCTAAAGGTACTAATGCTTACACATCGGTTGAACAAACTGTTTATGTTAATGATATTCCTTCGAACCAGCTCGAAAAATGGATAACAATAGAAGCAGAAAGATTTCGCAACCCGGTTATGAGGCTGTTCCATACTGAGCTTGAAACAGTGTATGAGGAAAAGAATATTTCACTCGATGATGATGGAAGTAAAATATGGGAGGCTTTATTTGCGGGATTATTCCAAAAACATCCCTATGGTACACAAACCACACTCGGGACAACAGAACATCTTAAGAATCCCCCCTTGAGGAAAGTTATTGAGTATCTGCATACTTATTATGTTCCTAATAATATGGCAATATGTCTTTCAGGAGACCTTGATCCCGACCAAACTATCCGGTGGATAGACGATAAATGGGGTCAGATGTTAAGTAAGCAGGTACCCGAATTCATATCCCCCGTTGAAAATTCGATATCCAGTCCTATACAAAAAGATGTTTATGGACCCGAAGCTGAGCAAATGATGATGGCTTTCAGGTTTCTCGGTGCAAAAACGCATGATGCTGACATGATCAGAATCATTGACCGTATTCTAACAAACGGAACTGCCGGATTAATTGATATAAACCTTATACAAAACCAGAAAGTTCTTAGTGCTGGTTCATTTACTTATGCTATGATTGATTATTCAACGCACATTTTTTATTCTCAGCCTAGGAACAATCAGCCCATGGAAGAGTTAACAAAGCTTTTACTTGAACAAATAGAAGAGGTTAAAAAAGGAAATTTCCCTGACTGGCTTATGGAAGCTATTATTAACAACATGAAATACGAATATACAAAAGGCATAGAAACGAATGCAGGCAGGGCAAGAATGTATGTTGACGCTTTTATTAAGGGAATAAAATGGGAAGATTATATTAACAGGATAAACAGGCTATCAGCAATTACAAAACAAGAAATTATGGAGTTTGCTAAAAATAATTACAGCAATAACTACGTTGTTGTTTATAAAAGAAAAGGTGAAGATAAAAACATTATCAAGATAACTAAACCTAAAATAACACCTGTGGAAGTAAACCGAATTGACCAGTCTGATTTCCTGAAACAAATAGTTAATATGCCTGCGCCAGAGATTTCTCCCGTATTTATTGATTATTCAACCGATCTCCTTCAAGATTCGATAGCCGGCAGGATACCCCTTCTCTATAAACAGAATACAGAAAATAATACTTTTAATTTGTATTACGTGTTTGAAATGGGTACCGATAACGATAGAAGGCTGGAGCTTGCAATAAGTTATCTTGAGTATCTCGGGACATCCAAGTTTACACCTGCTCAAATGAAGGAGGAATTCTATAAGCTTGCGTGTTCTTTTTCAGTGTATAGTTCAGCTGACCAGGTTTATGTAAGTCTTAGCGGGCTTAGCGATAATTTTGAAAAAGCACTGGCTTTGTTCGAGGAATTTTTATCTGACCTCCAGCAAAACATTAACGCCCTGGATAATCTTATAAAAGATATTCTTAAGGTCCGGGCTGATAACAAGCTATCCCAGGAAACAATACTATGGGACGCTATGTTCAGTTATGCTAAATACGGTCCTAAATCCACGTATACAAATATTTTATCGGAAAATGAGTTAAAAAGCATAAAGCCGGATGAGTTAATTGATTTATTAAAAGATTTGCTTAATCATGAACATAAAATTGTCTATTATGGTCCCGAAAAAACAGATGACCTGAAACGGATTATCACTGAAAGACATTTTTTACCTTCTGAGCTTAAACCTGTTCCAGATAGAGTGATATTTCCTGAATTAAGCACAGATGAAAATAAGATATACGTTGTTAATTATGATGGTATGGTTCAGTCAGAAATTCTAATGCTTTCTAAATGCGGGACGTATGATAAAACGAAAGCACCAATTATTTCCTTATATAACGAATATTTTGGCAGCGGTATGTCGGGGATAGTATTCCAGGAATTAAGGGAATCGAAAGCGTTAGCTTATGCTACATTTGCTTCATATTCAACACCTCAGCGAAAAGATCTTTCGCATTATATATGGGCTTACATCGGGACACAATCTGATAAGTTCCCGGAAGCTATGGAGGGATTGTTCAATATTTTAAATAATATGCCAGAGTCTGAGGTTACTTACAGTATGGCTAAGAACAGCGTAGTGAACCAGATAAAAACTTCCCGTACAACACGTGCATCGGTTTTATTCAGCTATCTTTCAGCACAAAAACTCGGACTCGATTATGATATAAAGAAAGATGTTTATTATTCGGTTCAGGGTTTATCACTGCAGGATATAGTTAAGTTTCAGCAGGAGAATGTGAAGAACAAAAAATACACGATACTTGTACTTGGAGATAAATCAAAACTGGATATAAATATTCTGGAAAAATACGGGCAAGTTAAATTTCTGACGCTTGAAGAGATTTTTGGGTATTGAGTAGTTTCTTTTATTGCCCTCAAGCTTAAAGTCTGCCTGTCTACGATCCCCGAGAGTAGTCCTATGGTTTTCGAACCGAAAGTTAGTATAAAGTCTCTAGCACTTGCAGGTATCTCATGGATTGAATCTTCTTATTTCACTTCTATAGTGGGCTTTTTTATTTTGGAACGGATAATTAAGTTTGTTATTCCTAAATCGTATTTTTAATGTTCGGCGCGTAGCGCAGCCCGGTAGCGCACCACTTTGGGGTAGTGGGGGTCGCTGGTTCAAGTCCAGTCGCGCCGACTATAAACTTAAACAAAACCTTTAGATTATTTCCCTAACTTATTTACAATAAATACTAAAACGTTTATTGAAAATCAAAACATATTTGTTTAAGTTTGATGAACTATGTTACCAGCGAGATTGGCGGAACTGGCAGACGCGCTGGACTTAGGATCCAGTCCCGAAAGGGGTAAGGGTTCAACTCCCTTATCTCGCACATAGGAAATTTTATAAAGTTTATACATGACCACAAAAGGTTCCAACATCAGAAACATCAACACTCCGGTTTGTTCATTCTGCGGAAGAAGTGCTAATAAAGTTACCAGCATGATTGCCGGTCCCTCAACATACGTGGGCAGAAAGGTCTATATTTGCGATATGTGCATTACTAATGCAATGACAATAATAAAGCAGAACAGCTCCTCACTTATCCAGAAAAGCACACCTGCAAGAACCGACCTTACTCCGGAAGCAATAAAGAAATTTCTTGACCAGTATGTAATAGGGCAGGAGAGGGCAAAGAAAATACTCTCGGTTGCAGTATATAACCATTACAAGCGTATCGATTCAAATGAGTTCAGCTATGTTGATGAAGTTGAAATAGAAAAGAGCAATATCCTTTTAATTGGTCCTACCGGCAGCGGCAAAACATTTCTTGCACAAACTCTTGCCAAGCTTCTTGAGGTTCCATTTGCAATTGCTGATGCTACTACATTAACCGAAGCAGGTTATGTTGGTGATGACGTAGAGACAATACTTGTCCATTTGCTTCAGTCGGCAAATTATGATATTAAGAGAGCAGAACGCGGAATTATTTATATTGATGAAATCGATAAGATAGCAAGAAAATCGGATAGTGTGTCAATTACAAGAGATGTTTCCGGTGAGGGTGTACAGCAGGCACTCCTTAAGATAATAGAGGGAACGGTATCAAATGTTCCGCCCAAAGGCGGTCGAAAGCATCCCGAACAACCGCTAATCAGCATTAATACCAAAAATATTTTATTTGTTTGCGGAGGGTCTTTTGATGGGCTTGAAAAAATAATTCAAAGACGTGTATCTCAGTCATCTATTGGATTTGGCAAAGAAATTATCAGCAAAAAAACTGAAAAGTTTGATGAACTTATGTCACAGGCAGAACCCGATGACCTGATTAAGTTTGGATTGATCCCTGAATTTACAGGAAGACTTCCTGTTGCAGCAGTTCTGCATTCGCTCTCGGAGGATGCCTTGATGTCAATCCTCACCGAACCTAAGAATGCAATAGTTAAACAGTATAAGAAACTGTTCAGGATGGAGGGTGTGGAACTTGAATTTGAGGAGGATGCGCTAAAAGAAGTAGTTAAAAGAGCAACCCAGAAAGGAACTGGAGCAAGAGCACTAAGATCGATCCTTGAAGAATACATGATAGATATAATGTATAAACTGCCTTCGAGGCAGAATGTTACAAAATGCTTAATTACAAAAGATGTTATTTTGAAAAAAGACAGTCCGATTTTCTCAACTCAATCTAACAAAGCATACGCATAAATTTTAACCGGCTTTTAATACTATAGCACAGATAAAAACGAATATAGTACAGGATATCACGTTCCGTGAACGTGAGGACAACATGAAAAACCTGCTGCGTAAGCTGAAAGCCCGCGCAGATAAGGTTAAGCTTGGTGGAGGTGAGAAAGAAATAGCCAAGCTCCATTCACGTAAAAAACTTCATTGCAGGGAAAGAATAAACCTTCTCATTGATAAAGATTCCTATTTCCTCGAAATTGGTATGTTCACAGCCGATGATATGTATAAGGAATATGGCGGAGCCCCGTCGTCAGGTACTGTATTTGGCATAGGTAAGATTCAAGGGAGGGATTGCGTAATTGTTGCAAACGATGCCACAGTAAAAGCAGGAGCATGGTTTCCTTTAACATGCAAAAAAAACCTGCGTGCCCAGGAAATTTCGATGGAAAACAATTTACCCATTGTATACCTTGTTGATTCTGCTGGTATTTTTCTGCCGCTGCAGGATGAACTATTCCCCGATAAACTGCATTTTGGAAGAATATTCAGGAATAACGCTGTTATGAGTTCTATGGGGATTCCTCAGGTTGCAGCTATAATGGGTCCATGTGTTGCTGGTGGTGCATACCTGCCTATAATGAGTGATGAAGCTTTGATAGTTGAAGGAACCGGAAGTGTTTTCCTCGCGGGCTCGCATCTTGTTAAAGCTGCTATAGGTGAGGATATTGATAATGAAGCACTTGGAGGTGCTTTGGTTCAATGTGAAATTTCGGGTGTAACCGATTATAAAATGAAAAACGACGAAGAATGTATTGAAACAATAAGAAGCTTAATCGGTAAGTTTGGCAAAAGAGGTTATGCCGGATTCGATAGAATACATCCGCAGAAACCTAAGTATCCCGAAGAAGAAATTTACGGTATTATACCTCAGGACAGAACAAAACCGTTCGATATGTATGAAGTGATTGCACGTATTGTTGATAATTCTGAAATTGATGATTACAAAGCCGGTTATGGTAAAACGTTAATTACTGCATATGCTAGAATCGATGGCTGGGCTGTAGGTATTGTGGCTAATCAAAGGACAGTATCCCGAACACGTGTTTCTAAAGGCAGTGGCGAAATGCAGGTTGGCGGTGTGATTTATTCTGATAGTGCTGATAAAGGCACCCGCTTTATAATGAATTGTAACCAAAAGAAAATACCACTTTTATTCCTGCAGGATGTAACCGGATTTATGGTCGGCTCACGTGCAGAACATGGCGGAATTATCAAAGACGGTGCTAAAATGGTTAATGCAGTTGCAAACTCAGTTGTGCCCAAAATCACAATTTATGTTGGCAACAGTTATGGAGCAGGTAATTATGGAATGTGCGGCAAAGCTTATGATCCCAGGTTTATTTTTTCCTACCCAACTGCATCGGTTGCCGTTATGGGCGGTTCTCAGGCAAGCAATACATTGCTTGGAATCCGGCTTAAACAAATGGAAAAAGAAGGAAAGCATATCTCCAAAGAAGACCAGCAGAAACTGCTCAAAGAAATCGAAGACAGATATAATAGTCAGATGGATCCTGTCTATGCTGCAGCCCGTCTTTGGATTGACGGTATTATTGACCCTGCCGAGACAAGAAAAGTTGTTTCCTACTGCCTTGAAATTGCAAATAATAATCCTAACATACCTAAGTTTAATCCAGGCGTTATTCAGGTATAATAACTCTTAAATTTCTTAGCAATTCTGATTTCGTGGCTACTATTCTTGCTACAACTTAAAGTTGTGGCACAGGTAATTTAAGCAGTTTCTTTAATCTTATCTAAAAATAATCCACAACAATTTTTCATCTGCTTGTGTAGTAATTCTATTGTAATCATAAAACTAATCAATTAATTTCGAATGGAATTTATTCTTTCTTTGTTAATGTTTTTGAAATAACATTTCTTTAACTTTTATCCTAAGTGCAATGAAAAAATCTTTACTCACTTTATTAATTATTTTATTTCTACCTTTAACTATACTTTCACAGGTAACTTTCACTGATGTCGCTGTAACTCTCGGTGTAAACGACCCGGGTGCAGCACAGGGTGTGGTATTTGTTGATGTGAATAACGATGGTTTTCTGGATATTTTCCTTGTTAATAACCGGAACCCCAATAAGCTCTGGATAAATAATAATGGAACAGCGTTTACAGAACAGTCAACAGCTTGGGGTGTAAACTATTCCGGTCCCGTCAGAGGTATTTCATGTGCAGATTTCAATAACGATGGTTTTATAGATGTAATGATAGGGAACTATAGTTACAGCAATCCCGATACTACCTTATTACTTTACAAAAACACAAGTGCTTCATTTATTAATTTTACAACTAATGCGGGATTAAATTTTATGGCTTGGGGCGGTTCTATTAACTGGCTCGATTATAATAATGACGGCAAAATAGATGCTGTATTTGCCAATGACGGAATTCCTCCTCATTATAATTACCTTTTCAGGAATGATAATTTAACAAGCTTTACAAATGCAGCATATCAGGTAGGATTAACCGACAGCAACTCAACATTGTGCCTTGCATCGGGTGATTATGATAATGACGGAGACATTGACCTGTTCTGCGGAAACCAAACACTTATTCCGGGTCCTGCATCTAATTATCTTTACAGAAACAACGGAGACAGCACGTTTACTGACGTTACACAAACCTCAGGTTTGGTAACTACTTTTTACTCATGGGGTGCTGAGTGGGGTGACTATAACAACGACGGTTATCTAGACCTCTATGTTGCAAACTATACCGGTATGAACCAGCTGTTCAGAAACAATGGTAATGGGACATTTACAAATGTTACCCTTACACTCGGTTTAAATGACGCAGGCCAATCATACTCCTGTGGCTGGGCTGACTACGATAACGACGGTGACCTTGACCTTTATGTTGCCAAAGGACAGAACAATGCTGATAAAATGTACAGAAACGATGATACAATATTTACTGATGTTGCTTCACAGGCTGGCATGGGAGACTTGAGACACTCAAGCTGTATCTCGTGGGGCGACTTTAACAACGATGGCTTTATGGATTTGTATCTAAATAACAACGGAACCGAAAATCGCTTGTACCAGAACAATGCAGGCAACAGCAATCATTGGATAATTTTTAAACTTATTGGCGTAAATACTAACCGTTCGGCAATAGGTTCAAGGGTAACGGTTGTAACCGGTTCACTCAGGCAGATACGTGAAGTAGAAGGAGGCTCGGGAGGTAAAGGGCAGAACTCGCTTCCTGTTGAGTTTGGGCTTGGAAATGCAAGTGTTATTGATAGTGTTATTGTCCGATGGCAAAGCGGATTGGTTCAAAACTTTACAATTATAAACCCGGATAGAATAATTACACTCATTGAGGGTCAATCCATTGGTATAAAAAATATTAGTGCCGGTATTCCCAATGAATTTAAGCTTTACCAAAACTATCCGAATCCGTTTAATCCTGTTACGAAAATTAAATATGATGTTAATAAAGAAATACATGTAACATTGAGGGTATATAATATTCTTGGCAAGGAAGTCGTAACCCTTGTTAATAAATTGTTACAGCCGGGGTCGTATGAAGCTGTATTTGACGGAAAGAACTTTGCTGCAGGAGTATATTTCTATACACTTATGGCAGGGTATTTCAGGGATACAAAGAAGCTGGTTTTAATTAAATAACGGTATATAATGTTTATCTGTTCATGCAGGGAACGGTTACCTGTCCGGCTCAGGCGGGAGTCCGTTCCTTAATTTTTTCACGTTTTAAGTTTCACTATTTATGTATTACTAATTATTAACTGAAGTTACGCAAACCATTCCGCGAAAGCGGGAATCTACAAAATTATATCGCTCCTACGGAGCTAAATTGTTGATTATTAATGTTTACTATAAATATTCCGCTCCTAACGGAGCTAAAAGAAATGACATATTTATCATTTTGCGTAACTTCAGTTATTAATTGCTATTTGGATAGCCTTACTTCGCTTACAAAATTACTCTGTGCTATGCCTTCTTTATATGTAATTAGTGCGTGAGGTGATGAATCAATCTGCAATGCTGAGATTGTTCCGTCTTTGTTAAACCATGTTGAGTGCCACCAGCCGATGGCTTTTATGCGGTTGTATTCGGGCAGTGCAACCGTATATAATGCACTTTGCAGCCAAATTGCTTTATTAACATTGGGCAGGTAATCGGCTACGCCAAACTCAAGAATTGCAATTGGCTTTTCGGAAGAGAGTGAACAGAGCTCAGGATAAACCGGATCGAGTATATCGATAAACCTTGTATACTTATCACCCCACATTTGCGGACCATATATGTTAATACCAATCCAGTCTACATAATCATCACCCGGATAGTAATTAATTATTTTGTTCCAATTCTCATCAGGTGCTGAAACAGAGTTAATATGGAAAACATAAGTTATATTTTCACAGCCGGCATCTTTGAAAATATTTACAATATGTTTATATACATCTTTGAATTTCTCGGGTCCGTCAGGAACATCTTTTGAACCGTATTTATCTTTTTCACCCTTGCCATTGAACACACCGCTCCAGGGGAACCAGTCACCGTTCGGTTCGGGGGCTATATCTATTAATAAGGGAATTCCGCAAGATGCAGCGTCATTTGCCCAGAGTGTGAGTTCTTTATCGAATTTTCCGCTGATAATTTTATCAAGGGAATATGTCTGGTCTTCTTTATCATATTTTGACCAAGGCATGATTCTGATAGAAGGTATCACACCTTGAGAATAAATGTTCTTGACAGATTCTAAAGGGAATTTAATTCCATCGAACCAGTTATCATTAAAATTCAGCCAGACAATCTTTTTGTTCACGAGTGTTTCGAATTTAGTGACTTCATCAATTGAAACAATCTTGCTGCCTTTGGAATACAATCCCGAAAAAGCTGTGTGGTAAATTCCCGATTCGGGAGGAAGGACTTTTATTTGCGAGTACGAATTTGCTGCCGGTAAAAATACTCCTGCCATTATAAAATAATAACACAAAGTAATACTAATAGTTATATTCATATTACGAAGTTAGTGAATATTTCTTCATAACTCATTACAAAATATTAAAACCTGACAGATATAGTTACCTGCCAGGTTATTACCTTCCCTTATCTTAACTTAATTAAACTGCTTCTTTTTCTTTCTTGCTGGTATAATATGCAGCAAGTATCAATGCACCGCCCGCAAGTCCTAAATCTTTATACAGACTTACTATAGAGTACATAACTGTTTCAGGCTTAAGTGAGCCAGGAAGGTGTATACTTAAAGCAAATATAAGCAGCATAAGTGCGAGCAGAATACCTGATAGCTTTACGTACTTTCCGCTCCACATACTTATTACAAACAGCAGCTGTGCTGCACCGGTTATATATATCCAGAAAATACCTCCTGGCAGGGGTACCATTCCCGCCATTGCAGACGCATGCATAAAATGCCGGACACCGAAAGCAAGAAAGGGAATCGAGAATAAAGCTTTTCCTGTAATATTAAGAATTTTTTCCATTTTTTTAATTCTCCTTTTTGTTAATAATTTTAATGTTAAAGTTTATCGAATAAATCGTTTAGTTTTGGATTATGTGATTCTTTGAAAATTTCGAAATATGTTTTATTTGTATACAATTTTTTTATACCGGAGTTCTCTATTGTATCTTCATACGATTTATAACAATCCAGAGCATAGCTCATTTTCTGAATATCTTCATCATCAATCAATACTGTGCAGTCAATTTCCTCGTCTTTCGAGCCATTAAGATGAAAATATGTAACTTTTTTAGCATCTTCTTCACTGATGGTATAAAAAGCAAGGCGTTTCAGATAGTGTGAGTTTTCATTGAGTTCACAATAAACTCTTTTCACTGTGGCGTGAGAAATAAGATGGTCGTGAAACCCGCTTATACCGTGAACTGCGTATGTTACAACCACATTTGGCTGAACTTTTTCTATTTCTTTTCGTACAGCCTCTTCAATGATACGCGGGTCTAATTCCTTCAATCCGCTGTCAGGCATGTCAAGAACAGTCATTCCCGATAAGTTCAGAACTTTTTCAACATCAAGCATTTCCCTGTAGCGTACCTCATCCATTTGTTCGATTGAATAACCGAATTTATAGCGTTGTTTTGTTGCACCGCCTTTTGTTAAGGTTAGCAGATAAACTTCATGTCCGTGTTTGCGTTGATTGAACATTGCACCTGCCGGACCGAAGCTTTCATCATCAGGATGGGGGAATATGTATAGTATTTTCATATTTATTTAAGATAAATTTAGATGTTTTAATTCATTGGAACATCTATAATTAATATTTCTGAATTATCTTTTACTTCGATTTCAAATTTATCAGCCTCTTCTAAACCTAAACCATCTCTTCTGTTTAATTTTTCTCCGTTAATTATTACACTGCCTTCTATAACAAATATATAAGCACCGTTACCGGGATGTTTGATTTTATAATTTACTTTTTGATTTTTTGTGAAATTTCCAAGTGAAAAGTAAACATCCTGGTTTAGCCATAGCTTTCCCTCAGTTTTATCAGGTGAAACTACTGTTTGAAACTTATTAATTCTATCCCTGATATCAAACAATTTCTGGGCATATCGCGGTTTCACATCACGTACTTTAGGAAAAACCCATATTTGAAGCAGGCTTACATGATCTTTTTGCGAAGCATTGTATTCTGAGTGGTATAATCCGGTTCCGGCTGACATAACCTGCACTTCACCGGCATGGATAACCTCTTCATTGCCCATTGAGTCTCTATGTGCAAGTGAACCCTGCAGCGGTATGGTAACAATTTCCATATTATCGTGCGGATGCATCCCGAAACCCATTCCCGGCTGAACAGTATCATCGTTAAGCACCCTTAATAATCCGAATCTTATACGTTCTGGATCATGATATCCAGCAAAGCTGAATGTATGATATGTCTGTAGCCAGCCATGGTCAGCATAACCGCGTGCAGTTGATTTGTGAAAAATTATTTTCATTTAATTGCTTCCTCTAGTTAATAAGTATGTTAATTCTTATCTACAGTCAGTATATTATTAAATTTTATCTTCGTATAATTTTTCCAGAAGTTCAGATAAAATTTTGCATTCATCCTTTGTCAGTTTACCTGAATATTCATTGATAAAAGCGTCTATTTCAGGTCTAATTTTCCGAATCAGTTTAATGCCTTTCACGGTAATTTTGGTCATAGACATTCTCCGGTCTTCGCCGTTGCGGTCTCTTTTTACCAAACCTGATTTTTCCAGCCTGTCGATGTGTCGGGTTATATCCGGTGCTCTTTCAATCATTCGTGATATTATCTCGCAGCGGGGGTGTCCGTCAGGATAAACTCCCATCAGTATTCTCAGTACATTGTACTGTGATTCGGTAATCCCGAATTTTCCGGTAACTTTTTCTATTGCATTACCCAGAAAATGCGCTGCAACTCTTATATTAAGCAGACTTTCTTCTCTTATATCTATTTTTTTAGTAAGTTTTAACCAGTTATTTAAAGCTTTTCCCATTTATGTGTTCAAACATTATATGGTATAACACAAATTTATACGCACTGGTTCCATTATTTCATTAAATAATTCAGTAATATTATGAATCATTAATTAACAATGTGTTTAATGAAGTATTTTCAATGGTTTTAATCATTTTTCTGCATTCTACAATAAGTTCATGTGGTATGAACTTATAAAGCAAAATAAACCAGTAATGGAATGATTACCAAATCGTCTAAGTGGCTGATAACAGGAATAAAATCCGGTATAAGGTAGAAAGGCAGCAGTAAATATCCGAATGCTAACCCTAAGAGTGTTTTTGAAACAAGAGGTGTTTGTTTGAGTTTTAATGCAAGCCTGTAAACCATAAGTTTTTTCTTGAAACCGGAAGTAATATTTTTTAAATTTATCGAACATCAGGACAAAAATAATTCTCTGATTGTAACTGAAAAAATAATGCAGTAATTGATTGAATAATCACACATCTAAAAGTATATTTGATAGAAATAAAACAAAAAATGAGAATATACAGGTTTGTTTTTGTAATCATCTTTTTAATTCCGCTTCAGATATCTGCACAGTTTAAAAACGGTGGTCATTATATTGGGGGCTCAATCGGTTTTTGGGTTAAGGGTTCCACACCCATACTTGGAGTTAATTACGAATACGGGCTTCCGCAGGATAATATCGGTCTTTTCGGTATTGGAGGCATTTTCAGATACTGGAGATATACCGAAGATTCTAAAGATTTTAAGCAGGAAATAACAAATTATGTTGCAGCGGGGCAAATAAATTATAACTTCAACCGAATCGCAAATGGAAAATTCTCACCCTACATAGGACTTGTTATAGGTTTTAATAATGCTACTACGAAATACACAGCGTTTGATAAGAACTCTGTTATAGGCAAACCAACAGAATACAAAAACGGATTGATACTTTGGGGACAGGGAGGATTCAGGTTTTTCTTTACACCTAAATTAGCCGGAACAGTAAGACTGGGACTTGGTAATCTTGACTTTTCAACAATTGAGCTTGGTGTAGATTATAAACTCAATTAATTTTAATCTTGAAGCGGGCTTATATCATATTATTTATATTATTGTTCGTTTCGGTTGATTTGTATTCACAAATCGGGATTACAATAGGTCCTTTATTTGGAATTTCCACACCAACAATTGATTATACCGGTGATGCATCCGATTTTTACGATGGTACAAAATACGGTCTGAGAACAGGTATTTGCTACGGTGTACTTGGTAAAGTTACAATAGGTCCGATAAACGGTCGGCTTACATTTAGTTATTCTGCACTCGATAATAGCGGGACAGCCGATAAAAAGGTTTCTGGTTCAACAGTCGAAATTAAAAATAATCTGCTAATTATAGGATTTGGTACTGAATTCCAGATGGGTATTCCCAAAAGCCCCGTAAAGCCTTATATTGGCATAGAATTGTTATTTTCTTCTATTAGCGGTTCATTTAGATTTATAGGAACCCCAAACGTTAACTCGAACTCTAACAGCATACAGTCGGCATCAAGAACAGGACTCGGTTTTATACTCGGTGCGGATATTTTTTTAATGGGGATTACAAGGCTCGATCTTTCGCTTCGATATAATCTTATTAATTTGTTCGGAAAAGATTATGTAATAACAAGTAATCCCAACAGAATTGACGCTTACACAAACCTTAACGATTCAAAAGATCCGAATTATAAGGCAGGTGACAGCAAACACCCAATAGGAAATGACCGAAGCATCGCTACTATACAGGTACAGGCAGCAATTTTATTTGGATTTTAAAATTATTATCTGAACATTTTTTGTATGTAGAGACTTACCACCGGGCAATCCGTAAATTTGTCAATGCAGCATGCCCTGTGATTACAAACTATACAAGAAATAATACTATGCACAAAATAAAAATTTACTCATTATTTCTGCTGGCAATAATTTTTGCCATTATCAATCTCAAATGCACTGCAGTTTATGATACAATCGTAAACATTCAAAGGTTAAAATTTAAATTAGGTACGGTAGATAACTTCCATCTTGCTGGAGTGAAGCTTAGTTCAGCCAGCGGTATCAGCCAGCTTAATATTACCGATGGAGCTAAAATAATTGCGGCATTTGGCAGGGGAGAACTTCCTGTTTCGTTTACTTTAAATGTTCTGGCAAAAAATCCAAACGACGGGACCGGCGGAACCAAAAACACAACAGCTATTATTAAGTCACTTGCCTGGAGGTTGTTTTTAGATGATAAGGAAACAATTAACGGCAATATACCCAATTCCATAGAAGTGCCGGGTGTAGGACAGGAAACAAAAATCCCTATAGCAATGTCACTTGATTTAATGAAATTTTTGAAAGAGCAGGGTTACGAGAGTCTTGTTAACCTGGCTTTTGCACTCGGTGGTGTATCGGGTTCTGCTGCAAGAATTAAGCTTAAGGCAACTCCTACAATAGATACGTTCCTTGGCCCAATTACCTATCCCGGTGAACTGACTATTGTAGATACCGAGTTCCGTTCGGAATGACAGCCTATTTCCTTAAAGCGGGAATCTACTGTGATAAGGGCAGTGATATATTGAGCTGCATTTCGAAGTTGTTAATATTATAAAAGGTGACTGCATGATACAGGCATGCATAATACCTGTTCAGATTAATATCCTGAAGTCGTCATGCACTTGTTACTTTACCTCTTATATATTGCAAAACGAACAATACACCTGAACTTAAAAAACTAATCATTCCGATTAAACCCCAGTATTGTTTGCCGAGATAACTTATTTCGTAAAATGTTTTAATAAGATTTAGCGGTATAAAATCAATGTTCACAGCTGTCAGGAATATGAATAGTCCGACAAGGCACAAAGCATAAATACTGTATAGCTTTACCTGTCTTTCACCTTTATGCAAAGCAACGCATAAAAAGTTTGCAGTAGTTGTAACAATCATAATGCTCATCATAACCATTTGCAGGTCTTCGTGTGTCACATCCGGAAAGGCTGATGCATAATGCAAACCTGTATAACCCGCAGTAACAATCACAAACCCTGATATTGTCACAAAGGAAAATAAATCCTTCATAAAATATTTATGCTTGCTGGTATTTGAATTTTTCAGAGCAATAATAAATGACGGCAGCCCGATTGCAAAAATATTTATTAGTGAAACCCTTCTTGGAGTGAGCGGAAAATCGAGTAATAATATTATTGATGATAAAGTGAGGTAAATCACCATAAAATTTTTAGTAAGAAAAAGCTTTGCTACCGATGCCACCGTGTTTACTATTTTATTACCTTCATCGAAAATGTGCGGTAACAGTGAGAATTTGTTTTTTAGTAATACGATGTCAGCAACTTCCTTCGTAATCTTACTACCTTCCTCCATTGCGATACCCATATTGCTCTCTTTTATAGCCGGCAAATCATTTACACCGTCTCCAATCATTGCTGTGTAAATTTTCTCTTTCTTGAATGTTTTTATAATTCTTAGCTTATGTTCGGGTATAAGGCGGGCAAATATTTTCTTTTTCTTTACTGTTTCGGGGAAATCTTTGTCACCGATATTATCAATTTCGTCTCCGGATATAAGTTCGTCATCCTTAATATTCCACCCGATTTCTTTTGCTACTGCCTGTACGGAAGCTGCTGAATCACCGGATAGAATTTTTATTTCCACATTGTTCTTATTAAACAGGTTTATTGCGTCCATTATATCGTGCCTGACTTCATCGGTAATAGATATAATACATATCGGTTCAATGATAACATTTTCGGGATTTTCTTTTATTTCGCTAATCGATTTACCTGATACTTCTTTCCCGAACAGAAGATTTCTGTAAACTTTTAAAATTCTTTCATTGAATAATGCTGTTAATTTGTCCCTGTTTTTACATTTATCAACCAGAATATCATATCCTCCCATAACCATTTTCATATTTTCATTATTGAATTCAAGCTGTAGCAGGCTCATCTTTTTTTCAGAACTGAAAGGCATTTCATCGTTTACCTTTGCTGAAGGATCTCCTCCATATTTTTCAAGTGTTCTTAAAGTAGCGTTCTTATCGGTTGAAAATATAGCGTAAGTGCCGAGCAGTTTTTCAACCTGTTCATGTGTGTAAGACAAATTAACAATATTAACCTGATTTACCGATAATTTATTTTGCGTCAGAGTACCTGTTTTATCGGTGCAAACAACCTGAACATTAGAAAATGATTCTATTGCGTTCAGCTTCTGGACTATTGCCCCCGTTTTACTGATACGGTAAACACCAAGTGCAAAAGTTACCGAAGCCATCAGTACAAGACCCTGGGGTACAAGCGATATCAATATTGTGGAAATTTTCCTAATGAAATCGGCACTCTCGAAACTGCCGCCTCGGATAATTAGCTGCAGTATAATTAATATTACAGCGGATATAAATAATGCTTTTACTATTAAGTTAAGGCGTTTCAGCAAAGGTGATATTTTCATCTGGTATTTCTTTGCCAGCCTTGTTACGCCCGACGCATAACATTGATCACCGATTTTCAATGCCTCATAGTAACCGCTGCCCGATACACAAAA
Organism: uncultured Ignavibacteriales bacterium; assembly: GCA_964461265.1. Classification (GTDB taxonomy): domain Bacteria; phylum Bacteroidota; class Ignavibacteria; order Tepidaquicellales; family OLB5; genus CAYWTS01. The sequence continues at coordinate 62,515 of CAYWTS010000003.1, read as the reverse complement.
ACTGCCCGATAGCAGTGTATCATCTTCTTTTTTCTCTGCAGGTTCTGATTCACCTGTGAGCAGTGATTCATCTATTTCAAGGTGATTCGATTTTAAAACCCTGCCATCTACTACAATCTGATCACCACGCTCTATCTTTATTACATCATTTAGAACAATATCGGCTTGGTCTATTGCCTTCTCCGTTCCTTCACGAATGACTATTGATTCTTTCTTAAGTAAAAGGCTGACTTTATCTAGTGCACGCTTGGCTTTGATTTCCTGGTATATAGCAATAAAAGTATTTATAAAAGCAATTGTGAACACACCGAGTGAATCAAGCAGCAATCTTTCATCATTTAACCGTGTGTAGAAAATCAGTAAAAAGATAATTATTGAAAATATAATAATATTAAAAACAGAGAATAGATTCTCAATAAAGATTTCACCGATTGTCTTCGATGATTTTGTGTAGGATTGGTTAGTTAATCCCTGCCGGATACGTTCAGCAACTTGTTGTTGTGATAAACCTGTCATATTAAATGGAAAAAATGTAAAGATGGAAAATGAAAAAATTTTACATAAGTTTATTATTGATTGTGTTTAGTATTATGGATAAAAAATAATTTAGTTGGTAGTTTTTATAATCGTACTTAATAATGCAAAAACACTGCCTAAATCTTTTTCAAGTTTCACATGTTTTGAATTTTGATGGTCTAATTTTAACCTGATTTTTTAAGTTTAATTTTTTTAAGGATTTTTAAAAATTTCTATTTTGCTTAAACCTTCACTTCATTTTTACATTTTTCCATTTTTGCCTATCTAAACTTTTCAATTAGCAAATCAATCCGTTACAATTTTCCCCAGCTCCCCCTCACTCTTAGCAATAACTACGCAAGCAAGCGAATCTGCTAATACATTCGGTACGGTTCTGCACATGTCAAGGAAGCGGTCTACTCCGATAATTAATGCTATTCCTTCCTCCGGAACGCCAACCGAACGCAGTACAATTATAAGCATCAGCAAGCCAACGCCCGGAACAGGTGCTGTTCCCACTGCTGCTAGTGCTGCCGTGAGAACAATGGTTAACTGCTGTGTCAGGTTAAGGTCGAATCCGTAAACCTGTGCTATGAACATTGTAGCTACTGCCTGGTATAAAGCTGTGCCGTCCATATTCACGGTCGTGCCAAGAGGTAAAACAAAGCTGGCAATTTTATTAGGAACTCCAAGCTTCTTTTCGCAAACTTCCATTGTTACAGGCAGGGTGGCTGCAGAAGAGCTTGTTGAAAATGCCACAGCAAGAACCTGCTTTTGTGCCCTGAAAAAATCCACAACACTTATACGTGTGAATATCTTCAGTAAAACAGGATACTCGATAAATGTTAGCACAAGCAAACCCAGAACAACGGTTATTGAATACCAAAGCAGTGTCTTCAGAATATCGAATCCGAATTCAGCGACTACCGAAGCTATTAAAGTAAATACTGCATAAGGTGCTATATACATAATCTTCTCTACAAGAACTATCATTGCGTTGCTGAACCCGTCAAAGAAACTGATAACCGGTTGAGCTTTATCACGCGGTATTTGCATCAGGAAAATTCCGGTAAGTATGGCAAAAAGTACAATTTGTAAAAAATCACCATCAGCAATTGCTTTAAATGGATTTTTTGGAACAATGTTTACCAAAAACTGAATAATATCCATCTGGATATTCTGTTCGATTTTTTCCTTCGCAACGTCCTGGTAAGTTTCCATGAGCCGTTGTTTGGATTCGGAGCTCATTATATGACCAGGCTGGATTAGATTTGCAAAGGCGAGTCCTATTGAAATTGCTGTTACTGCAGTTAATGCATAAAAACCAATTGTTTTACCGCCAATTTTAGCTACGTGTTTTAAATCGGTTAATGAAGCAGCTCCTACAATCAATGAAGCCAGAACAAGCGGAACCGCTATCATATTCAGCAGCCGTATGAAAATATCTCCGATGAATTTGAACCATACACCGGGTGTTGTAACTTTGTTAATCTGTATTACATTATCAAATTGTTTTACATGAGGATTATTATCTGAATTTGTGTAGTATTTTACTAAAATTTTTAAATCTTTTTTATCCTTATATAATTTGAAATATTTGATTATTGAAAGTTGTTCGCCGGAATTATAATTTTTCAAAGTGCTATCGGCTTCAAAGAATACAAACTCTGACCAGTCTTTAACAAAATCATTTCCAGAAAGAGTAACTATTTCAAGCTTACGTGTGTTTATTGAAAATACAGAACCGAAAATTACACCGAGCAGAAGCCCAATTATTATTTTCGAATGAAGCTGTAGTTTACGCATTATACCATTAATAATTCTGCAATTTATGAAAGTTTCATTCAAGTGAAAAGCCAGCCAGCAGTCTTGTTTGCAGAAGATTGAAAACAGGTAAAGCTTTGTAGAAGAAGGGTGAGAAGTGAAAACTTGCTCTTTGCAAGACAAAGAATAAAAAATTCACGATTATCCGGTATTATAATGGATTGATATTCTGTATCCCATGTTAGGTTGACTTTAACTTTTTAAACATTATTTTTTAAAAAGTGATATTATGCACTATTTATATATTGCATTTAATAACTCAAATTGTTAGATTAATTAAACTAATTTATAAATTATACATAACTTTAATTTAAACGGAGGTAAAGCTCAAATGAAAAAAATTACTATATTATTTGCAGCAATGCTTATTTCGACTTTAAGCATTTTTGCACAAACCTGGACATTACAGACCGACCCGGTCACAACCGACCTGAACAGCGCATGTGCAGTAACTTACGATATTTGCTGGATGTGTGGTCCTAGCGGTATGGTTGTGAAAACCGTAAATGGAGGAACTACATGGACTCTTGCAAACACCGGACTAACAGGTAATGATTTTTATACAATATTTGCACTTGATGCAAATATATGCTGGGTTGGCGCCGGTGACGGTGGTTTATGGAAAACCACAAACGGAGGTGCTAACTGGACATTTGTTACCCTTACTCCTGCATGTCCCTTTATTAACGTTGTTCATTTCTTTAATGCAAATGAAGGGTTTGTTCAGGGAGACCCTGCTGGCGGAATGTGGGGCTACTACATAACAACAAACGGCGGTACCACTTGGACTGCTGGTGCAAACAGACCCGCTTCCTCAGGAACCGAAGCCGGGTGGAATAATTCTTATTGTGCAATAGATACAGGACATATCTGGTGGGGAACAAACGTTGGAAAAATCTGGAAAGGCAGTTTCAGAGGTCCCTTTACTTCTGGGGTTACAACAGGTCATACAAATTCGTATGGTGTTGCATTTAAAGATGCTAATAATGGCATATCCTGTTTTTCAGCAGGTAGTATTATGACTTCCAACAATGGCGGAACAAGCTGGACAGCTGGTGCATTTACACCTACAGGCACACCCTATGGATTAAAATCTGTTGGTGGCTGGTACTGGATGAGCACAGGGCTCAATATTTACCGTTCAACAAATGATGGTACTTCATGGGTCTCGCAGCAAGCATTAACTTCAACTACTCAGGGTTACTGTATCTCTATGTATAGCGTAAACCGAGGATGGGTTGGAACACAGGGTGGCTTAATATACAGGTATACCGATGTTGTTGGAATTGGCAATAACCAAAACCAAACACCAACCCAGTTTACTTTGGAACAGAACTATCCTAATCCGTTCAACCCGACAACACATATAGGTTTTAACCTTGTGAATACTGGTTTTGTTACTTTAAAGGTTTATGATATGACGGGTAAAGAAGTTGTAACTCTGGTAAACGAGGTTCTCAGTGCCGGCAAGCATGATGTTATTTTTAATGCAGAAAAACTTTCCAGCGGTACTTACTTCTACACAATGCAGAGTGGTGAGTTCAATGAAACAAAAACTATGATGTTGATAAAATAACCATTGGTTATTTTTAAAATCCTGCTTTGCAGGACTGATTAAGTAAGAAATCAGAAGTCAAAATTTCAAACAAGTCAGGCAAACACCTGACTTGTTTTATTATATATCTTGTTGTGAATTGCAGGACAGACATCCATGTCTGTCAATAAGATATTATAATTATGAACTGAAGTTATGCAAAATGATAAATATGTCATTTCTTTTAGCTCCGTTAAGAGCGGAATATTTATAGTAAACATTAATAATCAACAGTTTAGCTCCGTAGGAGCGAGATAATTTTGTAGATTCCCGCTTTCGCGGGAATGGTTTGCGTAACTTCAATTATGAATAAAAAATTTAGATAATCAGGTGAAATTAAGCGTTAAGTTAATATATTCTTTCCAACACATAATTTCTTATCATATTAATATTTATTCTTTCCTGCCTCATCGAATCTCTGTCTCGTATTGTAACAGTGTTATCCTTTAAAGTGTCGTAATCAACAGTGACGCAGTAAGGTGTGCCGCATTCGTCTTGTCTGCGGTAACGGCGCCCTACCGCACCTGAATCATCATAAAATACAAAGAATGATTTTTGCAGGTCTTTATAAATATTATGGGCAAATTCCTGTAAGCCGTCTTTATTAACCAGCGGGAAAACTGCGCATTTAACAGGTGCAAGCTTAGGATGGAATCTAAGCACGGTTCTCCTTTCAATCTTTCCATCAGCAGTAGGAGCTTCATCTTCATCATAAGCACTGCATAAAAATGCCATTAAGCTTCTTGATGCTCCTGCGGAGGTTTCTATTACATAGGGTATATAACGTTCTTTAGTAGAATCATCATAATATTCCAGCCTTTTGCCTGAATATTTTATATGCTGTGATAAGTCATAATCTGTCCGGTTATGAATACCCTCAAGCTCACCCCATCCGAAGGGAAATTCGAATTCAATATCATCAGCTACTTTTGCATAGTGTGCAAGCTTATCCAAAGGGTGCGGTGAAAATTTAAGTTTTTCTGCTTTCATACCCAGTTCTGTATACCACATCATACGCTGCTGTTTCCAGTATTGGTACCATTTATCATCTTCACCGGGTTTAACAAAATACTGCATTTCCATCTGTTCAAACTCACGGGTACGGTATAAAAAGTTCTTAGTATTAATTTCATTCCTGAAAGCCTTGCCTACCTGAGCAATCCCAAAAGGCAGTTTTTGACGTGTGGAATCCTTCACATTCAAAAAATTCACGAATATTCCCTGTGCTGTTTCGGGTCTCAGGTAAACAATAGCATCTTCATTTTCAACTGCGCCTATATAGGTTTTGAACATAAGATTAAATTTACGGGCTTCTGTGAACTTGCCTTCTTCAAAACATTTAATGGCTTTTCTTCCTTTGTAAGCTTTATTCCCGCATTCTGCATCATCAAGCATATCGGCACGGAAACGTGCTTTGCATTCTTTGCAGTCCACCATAGGATCGGTGAAATTCTCAACATGACCCGAAGCTTCCCAAACACGCGGGTGCATTAATATAGAAGCATCTATGCCTTCTACATCATCACGATAAGTCATGCTTTTCCACCATTGTGTTTTAATGTTATTCAACAATTCAACTCCTAAAGGACCGTAATCCCAGCACCCGTTTAATCCGCCATATATTTCGGATGATTGAAAAATAAAGCCCCTCCTCTTTGAAAGTGATACGATCTTATCTAATATTTCGTTTTTTTCGGACTTATTGCTCATATTCAATGATTTAAAAAGCAAAATACTTTTTAATAACCAAACCTTAAAGGTAATTAAGCTTTAAAGTTCATAATGTTTGTAAGTTTTTAAATTTTCAGCGGGTTTGTAAATAAATTTTTCTATTATTTTCTTGTTAATTTTTCACTTTAAACTTTTCATTTTGATTTCCATTGTTTGAACCCTTATAAATAAATAATTTAACATTTTATTTTAGCATAATTTTATGGAATACGACCCGATAAAAGATAAAATTGGTACTTTTATTAAACGCAGCACGTTTATGCGTAAGTTGTTTTATATGGTTTTAGGTGTTATTTTTTTGAGAGAATGGTACGTAAAACGCAGTATCAGGGAAATTTACAAAGAGGTTTCGCCTAAATCAATTTTAGATGCAGGCAGTGGATTTGGACAGTATACATACTTCCTTTCTAAGATATTTCCCAATTCAAGAATTTATGCTGTGGATGTAAAAGAAGATTATCTGAATGACTGCATATACTTTTTTAATAAGTGCCGGATAAAAAATTGCGTTTTCAATTTTGCTGACCTGACTAATTTAGAATATGAAAATGAGTTTGATTTTATTTTAAATGTCGATGTAATGGAACATATAGAAGACGATACCGGTGTATTCAATAGGTTTTATAAAGCGCTTAAACAGGGCGGAAGGTTAATGATTAATACACCGTCTGATCTCGGTGGTTCCGATACACACCCGGAAAATGACGATAGTTTTATTGGTGAACACGTTAGACCCGGATACTCAAAAGAGGATATTTGCTCAAAGCTTCAGAACGCAGGTTTTCGGATAGAAAGATTTGAATATACGTATGGAAAGTGGGGTAACCGCTACTGGAAACTTGCAATTAAATATCCCATGCTTATGCTTAACAGGTCGCATTTATTATTTATATTGCTTCCGTTTTACTTTATTTTTACATTATGGCTGTCATTACTTTTTATGTGGTTTGATGTAAACGATAAAGACAAAACTTCCGGTACAGGTATTTTGGTTGTTGCAGTAAAAAGTTCTCATGGTTCATAAGGTTAATAAAGTTCATAAAGTTATTTGGCATAAATTATTGAACATTTAATAATGAAAATTGTTAGTTGAAGAAGGTATTATTTATTACATATTATTTTCCGCCGTCCGGAGGCTCGGGTGTTCAGAGGGTAGTTAAATTTGTTAAATACTTGCCTCAATTCGGATGGAAGCCATTAGTATATACCGTTGAAAAAGGTGAATATCCGATATTAGACGAATCGCTTTTAAAGGATCTTCCGCAAAATACCGAGATATTGCGTTATAAGATTTGGGAACCGTATAGTTTATACAAAAAATTTACAGGGCAATCAGCAGGAACAAAAATCAGTCCCGGTTTCCTTGCAGAAGAAAAAAAACTTAAACCTGCCCATAGAATTTCCCGCTGGATAAGAGGTAACCTTTTCATACCCGATGCAAGAAAATACTGGATAAAACCCTCTGTCAGTTTTCTAAAAAGATATCTTCATATAAATCATGTCGATGCAATAATCTCAAGCGGACCGCCTCACAGTGTTCATTTAATTGCTCTGAGTTTAAAAAAGCTGTTTAACATTCCCTGGATTGCAGATTTCCGTGACCCATGGACCGATGTTTACTATTTTAAGCAGCTTCATCTGAGCAAGTATGCTGAAAAAAAACATTCAGAACTTGAATACATGGTTTTGAATAAGGCAGACTGCCTTATCGCAGTAGGGAATACTATGAAAAATGATTTTGAACAGAAAACAGACATCCCTGTAGAGGTTATTACAAACGGATTTGATGAAGATGATATTAAAGATGCTCCTGTTAATCTGGATGAAAAATTCTCTATAGTCTATACAGGTTACTTACTGCCCGACGAAAATCCTGAAATTTTGTGGCAGGTTCTTTCGGAATCTGTAAATAATTTTAAAGGTTTTGCACAAGACCTGGAGCTGAAATTTGCAGGCAAAACTGATGTTAAAGTAATAGATAGAATAAACCATTACGGGCTTGATAAGTACTTAACTCTGATTCCTTACCAGCCGCACAATATAATAACCTCTTACCAGCAAAAAGCCCAGGTTCTGCTTCTGCTGTTAAACGATACTCCGGAGTTTAAGAGGGTTTTAACAGGTAAACTTTTTGAGTATCTTGCAGCCCGAAGACCTATAATTTCAATAGGTTCAGCTTCGGGTGATGCTGCAGAGGTAATAAGGGAAACAGGAACAGGGTATATTTTTTCGGGAACCGATAAAGAGAAATTGAGGGAAAAACTAATGGATTTTTATAATAATTATAAACATAAAAATTTAACTGTTTCGGGAACAAATTTAGAGAAATATTCAAGAAGATTTTTAACGCAAAAACTCGCAGAAATTTTAAATAATTTATTATATGTCAAAAAATAAACCGCAGGCAAAAAAAGAGACTGTCGATAAAAAGAACTCAGCTTTTTATTCTTTCAGTCTTATACCTCAAAAATACCAGACACCCGCACTTCTTGCGGCTGTACTGATACTCATTATCATATTCTTTAAGGCAGGACTTTTCGAAGGGAAAGTATTTTCATCAGCCGATAACATTGCATCAAAGAGCTTTGAAACATTCATAAACGACGCAAAAGCAAAAGGTGAGTTCCCGCTTTGGACACCTTATATTTTCTGCGGTATGCCGAGCTTTGCCTCGCTTATTGCATTCCCGGAAAGAATGTACGATTACTCACATGCTGTATGGGTAATTATAAGAGACGCACTTTATGCTGTGTGGGGAGGCAACCAGGTTTGGTCGATTGTGCTTTATTATATTATTTTTGCCTTCGGCTTTTATTTTCTTATTTATTATAAATTCAAAGACCGCCTAATAGCTTTCTATGCTTCGATTGCAGTTGTATTTATCACTCCTATAATCCAGTTTATTATAGTAGGCCATAATACGAAAATGATTGCAATTATGATGTTCCCCTGGGTTTTTATGTTTATTGAAAAAATACTGGACCGTTTTATTTCATCTGAGAAGATAGATGTTTTTAAGCTGATTTTAGATTTTGTTGCGCTTGTGTTCGTGATACATATTCAGATGAGCTCTAATCATATACAGATGCTGTTCTATTTTTACTTGATGATAGGTATTTACCTGATTTACAGATTTATCTACAGTTTAATTAAAAAATCCCTTGTATCAGCAATAATAAAGGGAAGCTTAGTTTTTATTGCAGCACTTGGTTTTTCAGCTGCAATGAATGCAGATTCATACCTGTCTATCAAAGAATACAACAAATACTCCATAAGGGGTGTGCCATCTCTTGCAAATCAGAAACCCGGAACTCAAAATCAGCAAAGCACCGAACCGCTTAATTACGAGTATGCTACAAACTGGTCGTTTTCACCCGGTGAAATTATGACACTTTTCATACCCTACTGGCAGGGATTCGGTGACGTTGAATATAAGGGACAGAGAGCTAATACCTACTGGGGTCAGATGCCTTTTACCACATCACCCGTTTACTTTGGTGTGCTGACAATGCTCCTTGCTTTTATTGGTATATACTATAATTTCAAAAAGAACGTGGTTGTGCAGGCTTTATCGGTAATATCAATACTTGCACTGTTTATATCGTTTGGCAGAACGTTTCCGGTTTTATTTGATTTTATGTTCAGGTATTTTCCGTTCTTTTCAAGCTTCCGTGCACCGGTTATGATACATATACTCATTAACGTTAGTGTTGTTATCCTGGCTTGTTACGGGCTGAAATCTGTTTATGAAGCTGCGAAAGACCCTGCCCGGGCTAAAGGATTCGCAAAGGGTGTAAAATATATTCTTCCAATACTTTTTCTGCCTATTGTATTTTCATTAATCGGGTTTAAAGGATATTATGAATCATTGGTTCTTTCAAGCCCGCTTGTTCAGAAATTACAGGCACAGAACATTCCGCCCGACCAGGTTAAGCAGTATCTTTCTCAGGTAGCTGCGGTGGCTTATGATAACGTTCTTTTAGAAATGCTGATTATTGGTGTACTTCTGGTTTTAACCTACGGAGCATGTTATTACTTTATCAGCGGAAAGATTCGTTACCAGTACTTTATGCTCATTGTGGTTTTGCTCGTATTAATTGACCTGTGGCATATAGATTATAAAACACTGCACTGGGATAGTAAAACCGATCAGGAGAGTGTTTTCAAGACACCCGATTATATAGATTACATTTTAAAGAACGAAACCGATCTTAACTCATTCCGTGTGCTTGAGATAAAAAGCAGCGGTCCGGTAACTTCAAATCTACTTGCATATTACCGGCTGCGGAGCGTATCGGGCTACCAGGGTGCAAAGTTAAGGATAATACAGGATGTAATTGACCTTGCATCGTTTCCGAGCCATGCAGCAAGTGTTATGATAGGGTGCAAATATGTCATCTCAGATATGCCTATAGGTGACATTAACCTTATTCAGGTATTTAAGGGCACTAAATACGTATCAAAGCTCCGTGACCCGCTACCGCCGGCTTACTTTGTATCATCTTACAGGGTTATAGATGCCCTGCAGATGATGGACACGCTGAATTACGGAGGTATAGATGTAACCAAAGAGGTTGCTTTTGAAAAAGATCCGAACCTTAAAATTGATCCTGTTGATACCGCTACTGCAAAAGCTAAAATCACAAGTTATGAAAACCATTATATTAGCATAGATGCAGAAGCCACGGGAAATAACCTGCTTTTTATAAGCGAGGTCTACTATCCAGCCGGATGGAAGGCATATATTGACGGTACCGAAACACAAATTTACAAAACAAATTATCTGTTCCGGAGTGTGGTTGTACCAAAGGGTAAACATAAAATTGAGTTTAAGTTCGAACCCGGGACGTATTATACCGGTAAAAAAATAACAATGGCTTCCAATATTGTTCTGATACTTCTGTTTGTTGTTTCTGTTGGCGGTATATTACTAAAAAAGAGAAAAGATTAGTTATTTTTAATTACAAACATTATAAGCCTGTTTATGTGCAGGCTTTTTTTATTGCTAAAACATTATTGTCTAAATAAAAATTATTGCTTCTCAATTAATTAACTGAAGTTACGCAAACCATTCCCGCACCGTGTCTGCAGCTGGCTAAACGCCTGCCTTTTTATTTTATATATTTTAAAGGAAATTCGAATTTTAACTGAGATAATTTGCTGCAGGATATAAAAAATACAATAAAACAGTCTGCAATTTACGGATTAAGCCGGATTTCTACTAAGTTGGTCGGATTAATATTGCTTCCTGTATATTCGTTGAATTTTAATATAGCTGAATATGGTGTAATAGGAAGAATTGAAACTTTATGGCAGGTTTTATGGGCAGTTTATCTGTTCGGTTTAGAATCGGGTATAGTAAAATGGTTTACATCAATAGAAGAAGAAGATAAAAAAAAGAGATTCTTATTTACGGTAGCAGTTTTTGTGGTTTTAATAAACATTCTAACAACTTTCACGCTGTATTTTACATCAGGTGTCTTTTCACAACTTATTTTCCAAACAACAGATTATTCCCGTTTAGTATTTTATGCTTCGTTAATAGCTTCGTTTGAAGCGGTAATATTTATTGTATTTCTCCTTATCCGCATAAAAGAAAAAGCATTGTTGTATACATTATTATCGGTATTAATATCGTTAATTAATCTGGTATTACAATTATATTATATCTACTATACTCGAAACAAGCTGGAAGGTATCTTTTTAGCCAGAATATTTTCACCTGCTGTTGTTTTGATATTTACCTTACCTTTATTTGTAAGAAATATCAAATTTGGTTTTGATATAGATAATTTAAATACTCTTATTAAATACTCAATACCTATAATGATTGGCAGCTTGGTTGTGACACTCCTGAACCAGTCCGACAGATATTTATTGGCTTATCTGTCATCCGGAAGCCAGGTAGGAGTTTATGTTTTGGGATATAATGTCTGCGGATTAATTAACTTTTTAATTATTTCACCTTTTTCACTTGCGTTCACAGTGCTTTCATGGAAAAAATTAAAAGATGCTAATTCTGCCAGGTTTTATACTAAAACCGGTACTTATCTTTATTTTGCTATTATATATTGTGTGTTATTTTTATCATTATTTACCCCCCATTTAATCAAAGTTTTTACACTGAAAACTGAGTACTGGGATGCAAAAAATATAGTTCCATGGATTGCGTTTGCAATGCCGTTTTACGGACTGCATTTCATTTCTGTTTTCAGCTTTTATGTGACTGGAAAAACAAAATATGTTTTATTCGGATATAGTATTGCACTGTTTGTTAATGTCATTTCAAACCTAATATTTATTCCGTTACTTGATATTTATGGGGCTGCTTTATCACTTAATATTGGTTATTTATCACTTATTTTATTTTATTATTTATTTTCGAAGAAGGAATATGCAATTAAATATGAGTGGTTTAAGTTTCTAAAAATGAACTTTTTATCTCTAATACTAATTATACCATTTTTCTTTTTCCAGATCCAACCGAGTAGCTTAGAATTTTTATTAAAGATTATTGCTCTTGGAATATTTCCGTTGCTGTTGTATTTTTTTAAGTTTTATGAAGAAATTGAGGTTGAAACAGTAAAAGTTTTTATTATTAAATATATAATAAATAAAATAAAGAGGTAATATTGGCTGAAATTACAAAAGATTATCTTATGATTATACGCCCACCCATATGGGATAGTTACAGGTATATAAGTGTATTGCTCCGCAAGGCTTATGAAAAAACTATACCGAAGTATCTGAATAAGGGAATAAAATTCAATATACTTGATTACGGTTGCGGTTCAAAACCGTATAAATATATTTTTAACAGTTATATTAATAAATACATCGGTGTTGACGTAGGAGATAACCAGTTTGCTGATTATATTATATTGCCAGGTGATAAGTTAAGTTTTCAAGATGATGAATTCGATATTGTTTTATCCTCACAGGTCCTGGAACACGTACAGGAAACAGACAGCTATTTAAGAGAATGTTTTAGGGTACTAAAACCTAATGGTTTATTGTTCTTATCAACTCACGGTACATGGCAATATCACGCTGCACCGTATGATTATTACAGATGGACATCGGTTGGTTTAAAATACCAATTACAAAAAAATAGTTTCGAGATTTTAGAATTTATTCCCATACTGGGTCAGTTAGCAGTTACTTCACAGCTACGTTTAAGTTTTTTAAATTCGTTTGCTGAAATGATTGGTATTGGAGGGAAAATCCTTTTAGCCCCTATTTCAATTTTATACCAGTTGAAAATGAGATTGGAGGATTTCTTAACTCCTCAAAGAGTGAAAGAAAGAGATTCTGCTATATATCTCGCCGTTGCTAAGAAAAAAACTGTATGAAAAAAATAATTTTTATTAAGCAGGATACTGCTAATGCAAAGTTTGTAACAAATGATATTGATATACTATCACATAGGTACAGTATAGATATCAAGAATGTAAAAACTAAAAAAGGAATTGGAACAGTAATTGCTTTAATTCGGCAGTTCTTTAATTTGCTTTTTACAACTTCAAAATATGATCTAATATATATATGGTTTGCAGATTTTCATTCATTGTTACCAGTATTTTTTTCAAATATTTACAAAAAACCTTGTATTATTTGTATTGGCGGATATGAAGCTACTTGGATTCCGGAAATTAATTGCGGTGTTTATACAGATATTACTTACAGTAAAAAGTTCAGGAAATTTTGTGTTACTTATAGTTTAAAATATTGTACTTTAATTTTACCTGTTGATGAATCGCTTGTCGAACACAAAAATGAATACGTTTATTCAGATACCTCACTAAAACTTTTATATGATGGAATTAAAAATTTTATACCTGAATTAACAACAGAAATAAAAATTATCCATCCCGGTTTTGACTATGTTTTTTTTAAGAGAAAAGATAATATAATTAAATCTAGAAGTGTAATATCAGTCGGATATGTGCCTAACGAATATGAGATTAAGAGGAAAGGTTTTGACTTGTTATTTGAATCAGCAAAAATAATGACTGATACAAAATTTATTTTCGTCGGTTTGCAGCAGCAATATATCGATAAGTTTGCATCTTTTAATCTTACTAACCTCGAAATGTATAGCTCAATTAATTATAATGAATTAATTGATTTATACAGTTCAAGTAAAGTATATGCACAATTTTCGCTATTTGAAGGTTTTCCAAGTGCTATATGCGAAGCAATGTTATGTGAATGTATACCTGTGGCTTCAAATGTAAACGGACTTCCCAAAATTGTTAATGGGTACGGAGTACTTATATGTAAAAAAAATATTCAAAATGTTATAAATGCTTTAAACATTGCATTAAATTATTCAGAAAAGCAGATGTTAAATGCAAGAAAACATATAATTGAAAACTTTCCGTTATCAAAAAGAATTAATGAATTAAAAATAACGATTTCTAAGTATTTACGTAACTAAAGAATTTATATATTTGTCTAATCATTAACAGAATAACAATATGAGAACTATATATTTACTATTATTACTTACTTTTCCCGTAATCTCCTTCTCACAAGACCTTTACATCCCCGATAATCCCTATGATAAAGCGGATGATTACACTAAATCACGCAATTCGTTTCAGCGTGAAAGGTGGTTCTTCGAGCAGAGGATGTATCCCAATAACTTCCTGCCGCAGGATGCATATTCTAAAGCATTTGAGCAGCGTAATCAGATGAGGCGTGTAAAAGGCTTTGCACTGGATGCTTCTGCATGGTATTTACTCGGACCTACACCGGGATATTATTTCAGCTATACAAACATTTCAGGCAGAACAACTACGGTAAGATACAACCCAACCAATCCGAATATTATATACATAGGCGCTGCCTTTGGCGGTGTGTGGAAGTCTACCGATGGAGGCAATAACTGGTCACAAAAAACGGACTTTGAAGTTTCACTTTCTTCGGGTTCAATTGCCATCGATTCGGTTAATACGAACATAGTTTATTACGGTACAGGTGAAGCAACATACAGCGGTGTTTCTTATTACGGAAGGGGAATACTGAAATCCACAAATGGCGGCGATTCGTGGACAAACATCACAGCAGGGCTGCCAAGCTTAACATATTGTTCAAGAATAGTAATCAGGCCCGGTCACAGCAACGAGTTGTTCGCGGCAATGGGTACTTCAGGGCTGTATAAAAGTACAGATGCAGGTCTAAGCTGGTTGCAGGTTATTGGCGGAAGGTGTGATGATATAGTATTTACACCTAACGGCATGACTGCTTACACACTTGGAAGCGGAACCGGTTACCAGATATCAACTGACGGCGGATTGACATTTTCACCAAATACTTCGGTAACTATGGGAACACGTAATCATATTGCAATCTGCAAGTCCCAGCCGAGTGTACTTTATATTGCAGTTTATTCAAGCTCTGCAATATCGGTTTATAAATCAACCAATTCGGGAATAAACTATACACAACAGGTTCCGGGATTTAACTTCAGTGGTTCGCAGGCATGGTACGATTTCTATATGCACGTAAATCCGTTTGACCCGAATTATGCTTATGTTGGCTCAATCGATATCTGGAGAACAACCGATGGCGGTACGAGCTTCCAGAATATTACAAACGGTTATTCAGGCGGAAATGTTCATGTTGACCAGCATAACCTGGATTTTCACCCGTCAAATTCAAATGAAATGATATGTGTAAACGATGGCGGAGTATGGAAATCAACCGATAGGGGAAATAACTGGACAAATCAAAACCTGACTCTTACACTTACGCAATTTTACCGCATAGCAGCTGATCCCTCGAATGTGAACCATATTATGGGCGGAACTCAGGATAACGGGACACAAAGAACAACAGGTACTATAAACTGGGCAGCGGCTTTTGGTGGTGATGGCGGGGAGGTTTGCTTCCATTCTCAGAATTCACAATATATTCTTGGTGAAACGCAGAATAACGGTGTAAGACGCTCTGAAGACGGCGGCATAAGCTGGATGAGTGCAACATCGGGACTTTCCGGTTCAGGTGCGTGGATTGGACCGCTTCAGTCTCATCCCACAATGGCAGGTGTTTTTTACACAGCACGCCAGCAGGTTTTCAGAAGCACTGACTGGGGTGCAAGCTGGACGGGTATTTCAACAGGTACAAGCGGAACTATAAGAGAACTTGCCATAAGCAAATCGAATCCGGATATTATACTTGCAACTTCGGGAAGCCAGATATATAAATCAACCGATGCAGGAAGTAATTTCACTAATATTGCAGCAGGGCTGCCTGGCAGAACCATAACAAGCGTTTACGTTCACCCTGATTCTTCGAATGTTTTCGTTGTAACATTTTCAGGATTCGGTGCAGGAAAAGTATATAAAACCGTTAACGGGGGAACAAACTGGTTCGATATCAGCGGTAACCTGCCCGATTCACCAACAAACGATGTACTGATATATTACCCCGGTTATCCTACAAGTATCTACCTGGCTGCTATGGATGTGGGTGTGTTCATTACTTATGATTACGGTGCAGCATGGACCGAGCTTGCAGACGGGTTGCCGAATACTGTGGCAATGCATCTTGATTATAATTTATCTATGAACAGGCTCAGAATAGGTACTCACGGCAGGGGTGTTTGGGAAACTAAACTTTCACTTGTTGGTGTGATACATCACAATAACAACATTCCATTTTCTTATACGCTTGAGCAGAACTATCCTAATCCTTTCAATCCTATAACAATTATCCGTTATTCTGTTAAGGATGCAGGTTTTGTTAAGCTATCTGTTTATGATGTTCTGGGCAGAGAAGTTGAACAGTTGGTAAATACCTTTCAGCAAGCAGGTTCGTACACGGTTCAGGTGGATGGTTCTAAGTTATCGAGCGGGGTTTACCTGTATAAATTGCAGACCGAAAAATATTCAGAAACCAGGAAGATGATTCTGACGAAATAATAATACATACTTAAAACTGGGGTTGTCTCAAAAGTGTTTTTGTATCCGCAGTCTTTTGGCGAAAGCCACCACTTACGTGGATGGCTGCGGTGCAATTTTCTTGAATAATCGCAACTATGAAAGTTGCGGTTACATTTTTTGCAGGAAAGTTGCCTTTTGAAACAGCCCCTGTTCATTTTAGGGACTAAATTAATATCACTATATAATTTAAAACCTCTCTTGCACTTCCGAACATAATTTATTAGCCTCGCCAAATTTAAATAAAGGAAGGTTATGAAAAAATTTTTTATAATCCTCGGCATTCTTTTTATTGCCGTATTTGTTATTCTTACCGGAGCTTTTATCTATCTTAAAATTGCTTACCCGAAAGTTAATCCTGCCCCCAATTTGACAATCGAGATCACTCCCCAGCGTTTGGAACGTGGTAAATATCTTGCAAACGGTTTTGCCGGATGCATTGATTGCCATTCAAGCCGTGACTGGACTAAATTCAGCGGTCCTGTTATCCCGGGAACCGAGGGAATGGGCGGATCTGATATCGGTGCAGTAGAAGGCGGAGGTTTCGTACCTGCAAGCAACATCACACCTGATAAAGAAACAGGTATCGGAAACTGGACTGATGGTGAAATTTTCAGAGCAATTACAGCTGGTGTAAATAAAAATGGTGATGCCTTGGCTCCAATGATGCCCTATCTTGGCTTTGCACAAATGGATGAAGAGGATATAAAATCTATTATTGCTTACATTAAAACGCTTAAACCTATTTATAACAAAATTCCTGAAAGGAAACTTGATTTTCCTCTCAGCATTATAGTCCGTACTATTCCTCAGGACCCACAGTTTACCAAATTTCCGGATACATCTGATAAAGTAGAAGTCGGTAAATATTATGCAGGTGCATGTTTTATCTGTCATACACCGATGGAAAAAGGACAGCCTGTGATGGAAATGAGTTATGCAGGAGGGCGTGAATTCTCTTATTCAGATGGTAAAGTAATGCGTTCTGCAAATCTTACACCAGATAAGGAAACTGGAATAGGAAGCTGGAGTAAACAAATATTTTTAGACAAATTCAGAAAGTATAAATCACGTGAAAACCTTGCTTTTAAACCCGATGAATTCAATTCAATTATGTCCTGGCACTTTTTTGCACAGGCAAAAGAAGATGATCTTGCAGCTATTTACGATTTTCTTATGACTCTGAAGCCAATAAACAATAAAGTAGAGATGATAGGAATAACGGGGGTTAAGTAAAGATTCCAGGGGTTATATTCAACCAATGATTTTTATGCATTCTTACCGGGTGGCTCGGCAGGCAGCAGCTTCAGCCTAAGTTATCGGTATAAATTCGCAGCCATGAAGGTTGCAGTAAAGGGTTATGAGTGTCTGTTTTCTTGTTTCACCCCGGCGGCCATTGCATTTGCCTGCCGCCCAGAAGGTGGCAATGTAAATGGAATACACTCTGCCCTGCAATTTCATTGCAATTAAGCACGAGCCTGTATCCGTCGAGCTTAAGTTCTTTTGCAATCTTCGATGCAGCAAGAATAACTTTACCTGCAATATCAGAATTACTGGCATTCAGTTCATCGGTTGAACTGATGTGTTCTTTGGGAATTATCAGAATGTGGACTGGTGCCTGCGGTGATATATCGTGAAATGCAAAAACCTCGTTGTCTTCATAAGCTATTTTTGCAGGTATTTCTTTGCCTGCAATTTTACAAAAAATACAATTACTCATTTTTCTTCTTTTATTGGTTCATCCAATAGTTTTCTTGGTTCTGTTTCTTCTTCTTTAATACCTTCATTATTATGGTGCTCGGTCTTATCTTTTATTTCCTCGTTTTCTTTTGGTGTTTGTTCGTCATGTATATTCGGAATGCCGGAAGTTGTATCCTGTACCGTAGAAGTATCGGTAACAGATAAAGTGTCTTTAGTTTCTATTACGTAATGGTATTCTGCAACTTTTGCGGATATTTTTTCTCTGATTTCCGGCGATGGATTTAATTCCATTAATTTTGAGTAGAATAAGTAAGAGCTATCTGCAATATTTAGTATATTCTCGTATATCCAGCCGGCAGCAAGATAAGATTTATGTAAATAAACCGATTCGGGATACAGAATGGTTATCCTGATGAATGATTCGAGTGCTTCACGGTATTTATTGTCATTAAAATTTGTTTCAGCATAAGTATAAAGGCTTTCAGCTGGATCTTGAGTTACATCCTCCTGCATGAGCGGTATGTTCAGCAATCGTCTGCATTCATTTGCAATAACTGAAAGCGGGAATTCCTCAATTACTCTATTCAGCTTGTTTTCATAGCCGGCAAGGTTACCCGAATTCTTATCGATTATGGCTAAGGCAAATAAAGCCTGGCTTTTTGAAACAGGATCACCGGATTCTTCATAAGCTGACCTGTAATAAAATTCAGCCGAGTCAGGTTTGTTTAAATCGTAGCTAAACAGTTCGGCAAGCTCAAATTTTGCTTTTGCTACAAGTTCTTTTTTTATGCTTGCTGAATCTTCAACAGGTTTAAGTGAATCTTCAAATAATCCATAACGCAGAGAAGGATATCCGCCTTCTCCTTTCTCACCTTTAATATCTTCTTTTTGTTTTCCGGGCAGTTCCTTTTCTATCATTTTGTAAAAAAGCGAATCATATTCTGTTTTTATTTCTTTGCCTGTAATTATACTTCTTAGTTCGAAGTACCTGTTTAAAATCTTTATTTTTTTGTAGCTCAGGAGCACATTTCTGCCCTGGCTGCTCTCTTCATTCGAGTAGTTGTAAAATCTCAGTGCATTTAGATAATCGCCCTTAATATTCTCGTAATAATTACCTATGTAAAAACTTGCATCCGAAGATGCAACAGTCTTTGAGAATTCTTTCACAACGTTAAGATATTCTTCCAATGCTTTTTTATATTCTTTACGCTGGTCGTATAACCTACCATTTAAAACCATTATATCACCTAGATAAGGCAGGTTATCTTTGTAATCCACTATAAGTTCTTTAAGAACCGTTTTAGCTTCATAAAATGAATTGCTGATAATTAAATTCTTTGCCAGGTTGTATCTTGCGAGAAATTCCAGTTCATAAGTAGTTTCCCACTCAAGTACTTTTTTGAATTCGGATGATGCATTTTTTGAACCGGTAAGAGCTGTAACTGTAGCTATAAGAAACTGAATTTGTGCCTTAAAATATTTATTTTCAGAAAATTGTATGGACTTTTTATAGTTATCGATGGAAGCCTGATAATCTTTCTCAACTATGTAATATTCGCCTAAAGTCTGGTATGCTTCAGCTACAATTGTACGGTCTTTTGATGTGTTAATAAGATTATTCAGTCTTTCTAATGCCGGTTTCGAGTTATTTAACTTTAATTGTGTTTTAGCAAGATATAAGAGAGCTTCTTCAATCAGTGGACTGGCTGTAAGCTTGGATATGAACTCGCTGAATTTACGTTCGGCTTTTAAGTAATCACCTAAAAAATAATACGCTTTACCTATAAGAATTACAGCCTGGTCCATGAACCTTGTGCTCTTGTGGAACTGAATTACACGTGATGTCTTTTCAATTGATTTATTGAATTTGTCGGTAGCTTCCTGGGAAAGAACCGGACGCATGCCCACCGCTTCAATTTTCTCGCTGTATGTTGCAAGTACACGGGTTTGGTATTCCTCGTACGCATCATTAAACTCATAGCTTGCATTGTAGAATGTATTGAAGTAAGTACCAAAGTTTTCAATTCTGTTACCGATAAACATATAATCGGTGAAATCCTGGAAATTTTGGTTAAGTGTGATTGTATAAACAGGTTCGGGATCATCTTCACCCTCTTTTTCGTGATAGGTTTTATAAGTGAACGATGAGCAGGAAAATAAAAGTATGGTACTGCAAAGCAGAGGTAAAATAGCAAATATCTTAAGGGAACCCATTACCTAAAGTTAATCCGAATAATGTATTTTATCAATTTCTTAATATCGCAATACAGGGTAAAAATTTTTACACTGATTATACGCATTCATGCTGAATAACCGGGTGGTAAATGCTGAATTTTTCACCTAACAGGTGTTCTATTCTTTGCCGGAGGCTGTGAGATTCCTTTAATGTAATGTTTCCTGTTACTATATGAGTTGAAAGGCATACAAACTGTGAAGTGATTTCCCAGATGTGTATATCATGAACATCTTTGATCTCCGGGAATTCTTTGAGTAACACCGATTTTATTTCACCCGGCTTTATATGTGAAGGTGTTTTTTCAAGTAAAATCATAATTGAATCGCTTAATAAATCCCAGCACCACCTGGCAATCAATACAGCTACAACAAGACTTATAGCAGGGTCAATTACATAATAGCGTGTGAATGAAATTACAATACCTCCTAAAATAATTGCAATTGATGAATATGTATCGGCAAGCATGTGTAAAAATGCGCTTTTTGTATTTATGTCTTCTATTCCCGAACGGTGAAGTATTAATGCAGTGGACAGGTTTATAACCAGTCCTGCACCTGCTACAATCAGCATTTCTGTATTATTTATTGCAACGGGATTTATGATTCTTCCTATTGCCTCATAAACAATCCAGATTGTGAAACCTGCAAGCGTTATTCCGTTTAATAAAGCAGCCAGAACTTCCACTCTGTAAATTCCGAACGAAAACCTGTCACCGAAATTTTTACTTGCAAGTACAATTGCAATTAAGCTGATAAAAAGCGAACTGGCATGGGAAAGCATATGAATTGCATCGCTTACCAGCATTAATGATTTGGTAATGAAACCTGCTATGAATTCAACGATCATCATAGTAAGAGTTAATACAACGCACCACAGTAAAGCCCTTTTTTGCTTCGGCCTGTGTTCATCCAGTTCTATTAAATGGGTATGCGAATGAGGTATTTCATGCGAATGCCCTGACGCTGGCTTATGCACATGATTGCATTTATAAATCATAAATATTAGGTAATTTTGACAAATTTATAAAAAGTTATGGTTATACTCAACGTGAATGTTATCGAATATATCTAAAACTCCAAAACCATATTGGATATCATTAAATAACAAAAGAATTCATAGCGTTCAGAAAAAAACCACATTAAATTAATAAATTGGCAAGCTGGATGATTTTGTGGATATGACTGTAGTTGTTGGGAAAATTGTTTATGAGAAAAAGGAAGTAAAGTAATTAGCAGGTAACAAATCGTTTTTAATTATATATTTTGTAAGGATAGTCTAATAAAGATTTGTGTCCCAGTTAGCTAATAGAACATAAACTTAACCTTATATATTGTATAACTTGAACAGGATAATTATTTTTAAGTAAATCAAGAATACATTTGTTAATCCTATCTAATCAAATAAGTTTATTTTAAACAGTTGTGCTTCGTGGTAAGTCTAATGCTAAAAGTAAACGTCAGCGACAATACCTAATACTTTACACAATTGAATGCAACTAAAAATAATACAAAGAGAATAGTCCAATGCCAATAATTCCACATTCTATTAGTACACTAGAATATGCTACGTTCGGAGAAAAGAAATTGCATAAGATTTTCTCACAACTATATGACGAAAGTGACGACGAGTATGTATGGTACGAACCCCCTGCACTATCTCCTAATGGGGATAGAGATACATCAAAGAAGCGCTTTACAGACTTTATTATCTTCAGTCAGTCCTTCGGTATTCTTAACCTTGAGGTCAAAGATTGGAAAAGAGATAAAATAAGAAAAATTGACAAAATGACTTGGGAGATCGAAACACAAAATGGCAAACTTCAAGTGAATGAATCCCCATTTGAACAGTCAAGGCGTTGCGCTTATGCGATCAAGAATAAACTAATCATTGAAGCCGAACTTACACATTATTCTGGACCACATCATGGTAAGTTGCTATTTCCATTCTCATTTGGCGTAGTATTCCCTCACATTGAACGCAGTACACTTTATAAAAGCACAGGAATTGAAATACTGATTCCTCCCAAACAAGTCTTGTGTAAGGACGACCTCGACTTCGATGTTTCAGATAAGGATCAAAGGTTCGGTTTTGAGAAAAAACTCAAAGAAATGTTTACTACGCTCTTTGATTTTGAGCCTCTAAGTTATGCGAGGATGAAAGTCTTAAGAAGAGCAATTTGGCCTGAGCTTGAGGTAACTCCTGTACGTACAGTCTCAACATCAAGCACAAGTAAAGATATAAAAATTCTGGATTTTCAACAAGAAGACTTTGCAAAAAGTCTTGGTGATGGACACTACTTGATCCGGGGAGTCGCTGGTTCAGGTAAAACCCTTGTACTTGCATACCGAACTCGCTACCTATACAACCTACGTTCAAACTGGAAAATCCTTTTTGTTTGTTACAACAAGTCATTGAAAAACTATGTCAGGAAAATCATTGATAATTTACTGGATGGCAAAGGTGATAAAATAGAGATATATCACTTTCATGAACTCGTATCTAAGAAGACAGGTCAAAGTACTGCACTCCTCCCAAATGAATCCAGTGAACAATGGGATGCTCGGATTGGGGTTAATCTCAGACAGGCAGCTATGAACAATGCAATATTGGGTGGAAAATACGATGCCATTATGGTAGATGAAGCACAAGACTTCTCGACAGAGTGGTTGTCTGGTATAAGGCTGATCCTCGGTAAATCTGATAGTCTTACTATTGCACTTGATCCCGCCCAGGATATCTATGGCAGACGAAGAATATGGAAAGAGGCTGGAATTGATATTGTTGGTGGGAGGAGGTCTCGTAAACTTAAGCAAAGTTATCGCAACACTAATGAGATTCTAAAGTTGGCTATCTACTTCCAAGGATTGCAGAATTATCTTGAACCCGATGATGATAATCCCGAAACAATTCTTGCACCAGACCAAGTTGAACGACACGGAGATAAACCCGTTATAGAGTGTTTTACTAGTACTGCATCACTAACTGAAGGAGTCTCCTCAAGAATTCGATCATTGGTCGCAAATGGCTTGTATTCTCACAAGGACATCGGAATTATCCTTTGTTCAAGTCAAGTGCTCGATATTGATAGACTTAAAAGTAACGGGGTTCCTATTAAGGAACTCCTTCAATCTGATCAACGCAGCAATTTCGACATTGATGAGGACACCGTCAAGATCATAACTGTCGAAAGTTCAAAAGGTTTAGAATGGAAGGTAGTTTTCCTACTTGGCTTGGATGAAATGCCACGGAATAACAGAGAATTGAAACACGAGAGGAATCTGGTCTATATTGGAATAACACGTGCTCAAGAACAGCTCTTCGTATACTATCAAACTGAAAATGGTTTTATCACTCAGCTACTTGAAGTTAGCAATAAGATTTAGAAACAAAATAGATATTTGTTGCTGCAGAATAACAATCGCAATCACGACATTTGCTCATTGTATAGAGGATTGTTGTAATCACTCAACTCCGTTCATGTGATATGGTTTTAGTAGGCTTCACGGCGTTATTGATTCACACATTCCTGTAGATTCCGAAGCTCATTCTAATGTACCATAAACTTTGCCATATCTGATTTATGAAGATTGCCTCTTTTATTTAAGTAGTTTTTTATAATTACAAATATAATAGGTGTTACAAACAGCACATGTATTGCTGACGATACAACACCGCCTATCATAGGTACTGCAATTGGTTTAGCTAAATCTGAGCCGGTTCCTGTTGCCCACATAATTGGAATCAATCCTAACAGGTTTACTGCTACCGTCATAAGCTTGGGACGGAGCCGGAGTATTGCACCATCTTTTGTTGCCTGTACAATATCATCTGAGGTTACTATATCGTTTTTTGATAAAAGTTTTCTATCTAGTGCCTCATGCAGGTAAATAACCATAACAACGCCTGTTTCAACGGCAACACCGTATAAGGCAATAAATCCTACCCAGACAGTTACAGAAAAATTGTAATCGAGAATTGACATAAGATATACGCCGCCTATCAAGGCAAAAGGTACCGAGAGCATTACTAATACTGATTCAAGAATGTTTTTAAAGACCATGTAAAGCATTACAAAAATTATCAGGAATACTATTGGCATAACAATTTGCAGCCGGTTCTTAGCTCTTATTTGATTCTCCCATTGCCCGCTCCATGTGTAGTAATAGCCCTTGGGGAGTTTCTGTGCAAATTCTTTTTCAAGAACTTCCTTTGCTTCTTCCACAAAACCGCCCATATCTCTGCCTCTAACATTTAAAAATACAACCGAGCGGAGCAGGTTATTTTCGCTTGCTATCATCGGCGGTCCAAGGTTAATCTTAATATCAGCCAGTTCACTAAGCGGTATTTGTTTTGCAACAGTTGATGAACCAGGAATTGTCAGATTATTCACGCCCGATTGCATGCCATTAGACATACTGCTGCCCATTCCGCTCTGCATACCGGATGATGAACCTCCGATAGTAACCAGCACGTTCTTTAATTTTTCCACATCATCCCGGTAATCCCTGAAATACCTAACCCTTACAGGGAATCTTCTCCTGCCTTCAACTGTGGTTGTGATATTTTCACCTCCTATTGCCGCTTCAATTACGGTTTGAACATCTTCTATCCTTAATCCATAACGTTGAATTGCATCACGCTTAATGTCTATATCTATATACCTGCCTCCCTGGATTCTTTCGGCAAAAACATCTGCTGCGCCTGGAACTTTCTTTACTATCTCACCGGCTTCTATCGCCAGACGTTCGAGTGTATCAAGGTTATCACCAAAAATCTTGATTCCGAGGTCTGTTCTTACACCTGTTGAAAGCATGTTTATACGGTTTATAATTGGCTGTGTCCATGCATTACCCACACCGGGTATTTGTAATTTTGAATTTAACTCGCTGATAATATCGTTTTTGGTTAAGCCCGGTCTCCATTGTGATTTATCTTTTAGTATAATAATAGTTTCTATCATATTCACAGGTGCGGGGTCGGTGGGTGTTTCTGCTCTTCCAACTTTGCCCAACACATGTTCCACTTCGGGGACCGACATCATTATTTTATCCTGTATCTGCATAATACGTTTTGCCTCAGTAATAGACACATTCGGCAGGGTAGTGGGCATAAACAAAAGGCTTCCTTCATCAAGGGGTGGCATAAATTCTGAACCCGTATTCTGGATTATCGGAATAGTGATAAGCAGAGCCAACACATTAATTGCGAGCGTTGTTTTCCTGTATTTCAGAGCAAGGTTCAGCAGAGGTCTGTATATTGATATGAAAAATCTTGATACAGGATTTTTCCGTTCCGAAAATACTTTGCCCCTCATAAACAGAGTCATAAGCATAGGTACAAGTGTAATAGAAATGAGTGCTGAACCTACTAAAGCAAATGTTTTGGTAAAAGCAAGCGGATGGAATAATTTGCCTTCTTGTCCTTCAAGCAAGAATACAGGTAAAAAAGAAACAACAATTATTGCTATCGAGAAAAATATTGCACGGCCTACCTGCTGTGCTGATTTGATTGATACCTCTGTGTAATTAATCGATTCACCGTGTTCCGTTGTATTTGCGATGTTACGGTAAGCATTTTCTACAAGAACAATAGAAGCATCCACCAGCACACCAATAGAAATTATGAGACCCCCCAGGCTCATTATGTTTGAAGTGATGTTGAATTGCTTCATTAAAATAAATGCAATCAAAACCGATACAGGCATTTCAATCAATATCCGTACCGCACTGCGGAAATGGAAAAGAAATATCATCACAACCAGACTTACAACAATTGCTTCTTCGACCAGTGCATTTTTCAACGTATTAATAGAAGCATCTATTAAAGAACTTCTGTCGTATGAGGTTTGAATCTTAATACCTTCCGGAAGGCCTTTTTCAAGTTCTTTTAGTTTTTCTTTTACACGGTCTATGACAGTCGAAGCATTCTCACCATACCGCATAACAATTATACCGCCCACAACCTCGCCTTCACCGTTCATATCAAGCAAGCCTCGCCTGGTGTCACCTCCTATTTGGACAGTTCCAACGTCACTGATCCTTATCGGTATTCCGCTTGAGTTATTTTTCAGAACAATATTTTCTATGTCATAAACCGAACTGATATAACCCATTCCTCTAACAAAATATTCGCTTTCGCTTACTTCAAGATTGTTGCCGCCAACATCCCGGTTGCTTCTTTCGACTGCACCTACAACATCATTTATTCCAAGTCCGTACGTATATAATTTAGAAGGGTCAACATCAATCTGATACTGCTTAACAAATCCTCCAATCGAGGCAACCTCAGCAACACCTTCTACAGATGTTAGCTGGTATTTCAGATAATAGTCCTGTAAAGCACGGAGTTCACCTAAATCATATTTATCGCTGCTTAAATGATACCAATAAACATGGCCCACTCCTGTTCCGTCTGGTCCCATTACAGGTGTTGCACCCGGCGGGAGCAAATCTTTTACCTGGTTCAATTTTTCAAGCACACGGCTTCTTGCCCAGTAAATCTCAGCATTATCCTCGAATATTACATAAATAAAACTCATACCGAACATTGAAAATGAACGGACTGCTTTTACATCGGGAATTCCCTGGAGTGCCTGCGTTAACGGATAGGTTATCTGGTCTTCAATTATCTTCGGACTTCTGCCCATCCAATAGGTGAAAACTATTACTTGATTTTCGGATAGGTCAGGTATGGCATCAACAGGAGTATTATAAACCGACCATATTCCGAATCCGATAACTATCAGGTATATAACTACAATAATAAACCTGTTGCGTGCAGAAAAATCTATAATTCTTTCTATCATTGAGCTAAGATATTGCTATTTGGTTTATATGTGCATTTATAAAATTCCACTTTGCTTGTTCTATGAGCTGACTTGCTTGTTAACAACCCCACCGTCCCGTTGAAACGGGAGACTTCCCCTTTATTAAAGGGGAGGATGGGAGGGGTTGTATAACTTTTTAACAGCGATTTTAGCACCCTTTTTTGCAGCACGATTTATGTTTATGTCCGTCAGAGTCATCGTTATCCTTTGAATTATGGTCATGCACTTTTGAATCATGCTTATGTTCTTTCATCATATGACAGTTATTCATACAGCTACCCATGCTACCTTTACAATTGTCCACATCGCATCCATTGGTTTTGCACTTTTCCATGTCAGGACATTTCATTCCCTGGTCTTTCTCATCTTTCTTTTGGGGAACCAGATCCATCCTGCATTTGGGACACTGACCGGGCTTATCGGATATACCTTCTGGGTGCATTGGGCATGTGTAAAATGTTGTGCTGTCTGTAGTCGAGTCGTTATAAACAATTAGGTTTACAGGTCTTGTTACAGCAGCATTGTTATTCACAGCTGTGAGCATAAATAAGCTCAGTATAAAGAGTGAACTAAGAATAGTTAATGAAATTAAATTTTTTTTAGTTTTCATGATTTTTTATTTTTAATTATTTAAAGATTGTTTTGGCGGACATTTTACAGTTCCGTATGAACAGAATACACAGCAATCACCCTGTTTTGGTTTCAGAAGAATTCCGCAATTGTTACATTCATAAAAATGCAGACATGCATTTTCGGGCATTATTTCCTCTTTTTTAAAACCGCATTCGGGACAGGTTATTGTTGATTTAAAAATTATCTTATTCATTGTTTGCAGTTATTTACATTCGGGCTCTAATTTCCCAGCAGCTTCGGGATTTGCCTTTGTATCGTTAGCATCGTAACCAAGGTTTGATATTACGTTTTCAACATCTTTCTTTGATGTAATGCTTTTATCTATATACATGTGTATCCTGCTGTCGAGTAAATCGATAGTAAAATCCAAAACACCGCTTGTTTTTTTTAAAGCAGATTTTATAGCTTTTTCGCATTCCCATGATTTAAGAGTAGAAAGTTTTACTTCAAAATGTATAGTGTTTGGCTTTCCTGCGTATTTGCCTTCCAGCTCCTCATGTTTCTTCACCATGTCTTCGTTATGTTCTTTCTTTGTAATTAAATCCATTTTACAAATATTACATTTTGCCTTTTCATTCGATTGTACTAATGGATGCATCGGGCAAAAATAACTTCCGTCCTTTACAAGATTCAAAGTGTCATGTTCATGGCCTTCATTTTTGTTTTCGGTTACTGTTTTATCATCCTTCATTTCGCTTTCTTTTTTACCGCACCCGGTAATGGTATATACAAAAGCTGCTGTGATGATTAAAAGTGTGATTAATTTTGTTGTTTTCATGTTTTTAATTATTTATTTAATGATTTAGTTAATGTTAACGATTGTTAGATGTATTTTTTTCCATATCTTTCATAATATTCTGGTCTTTGTTTATTTTAAAATCTTCATCTTTCTTTTGGTTTGAGCCTGTATGCTGTTCATGTCCTGAAGTTGTTATACCCGACTGTATCTGCGATTCGCTGTCTATAAGAAATCCGCCCGACGCAACCACGATATCACCTTCCTCAATACCGGAAGAAATTGCATAATAACCATCCTGTTCAAATTGTACCTTTACCTCTCTAGGAACATATACTCCCTTTTGCTTTTCTATATAAACTATGTCCTGTTCGCCTGTTCTTATCACCGAATTTTTTGGAACTGCCAGCAGCTGGTCACGGTATGTACTTATTTTTATTTTTACATACATATTGGGTTTAAGCCTGAAATTCTTATTTTGAACTTCCATTCTGACTTCAAGTGTCCTGGTTTCGGGATTAATTACAGGTTCAATAAAATTTATTTTCGCCATTATGGGTTCATCGGGATGAGCACTTGAAATGATTTCAACTATCTGTCCGTTCTTAATCAGTTTTACATCGCTTTCATAAATATTAGCTATTACCCATACGGTTGAAAGATTCGCAACCTCGTAAATGCTTTCACCCTCCATTATCCACTTACCGGGAGTTGCAAGGCGTTTTGTTACGATGCCGCTGAATGAAGAATAAATTTTCACTGTATTCATTATTCTGCGGTTTGTTTCAAGCTCATCAATCTGGTTGGGTTTCATTTCCCACCTTGTCAGTTTATAGCGTGATGATTCAAACAAACTTTTTGCCTGTTCTATGGCTAAAGAATTATTGCTTTGATTAAGCTTTTCGTAGTTATCAAGTGCAAGCAGGAACTCTTTTTGAGCAGCAATCAGGTCGGGTGAAAATATTTCGAACACGGGCTGTCCTTTTCTAACAGTTTCACCTTCGAAATCAATATACATTTTGGTTATTTTACCGCCTATTGCAGAGGATATTACTGAAAAACTTTTTTCATTCATTTTAACTATACCATTAAAAGTTTTTTCACCTGAAAACTGCATTAACCTGACTCTTTCTGTCTGCACGTTAGCAAGCACAAGCTGAGATGGTGAGAGCTTAACAGTACCTAATTCAAGATCCGAAATATCATGTTCAGAGTGCTCATCGCTTTGAGAATCCATTTTAGATTTAAGCACAAGGTCCATACCGCAGATAGGGCAGGTTCCAGGCCTGTCTTGTACAATCTGCGGATGCATGGGGCAAGTGTATATTTCACCTTCCGATGTTAATGAACCTTTATCTTTGAAAATCAGGAAATATCCTGCTGTTAAAAGTGCTGCTACAACAACGATAAGCAGCATTATTCCAAGTATTTTTTTTGACATGAATTTTGATTCACTCATTATTTTCCCTATTACTTTAAGTTAAGTCCGGCTGCTTTTTCAAGGTCAGCCAGCATTTTTAAATACATATTTTCTGATTCTAAATACATGCTTCGAGCCTCGAAGTACATTTTATATGAATCCAGTATATCTATTATTCCTGTCATCCCTGATTCATAAGTGTAACTTGTAGATTTATATGAATTTTCAGCCTGTGGTATCATCACATCTTTATAATATTTCATAGTTTCATGTGCAGTTTTCATATTATTAATCAGGTTTGTTATTTCTTCCCTGATTGTATTTTTTTTTGCTTCCAGCTCTTCTGTAACCGTTTTGATCATTAATGAATTTTTTTCAATACTGCTGGAGTATTTACCTGAAGTCCAAGGTGCAAAGGGTAAAGTAAAACCAACCATAAAGCTAAAGGCATTTTTTTCTTCGAAAGGAAGTATTTTATACCCAAGCTTTAAGCTGAAATCAGGGAACCTGTTCAGTTTCGAAAGTTCAAGGCCGGTTCGGTGTACCGCTAACTTGCTTTCTAATACTTTTACATCGGCTCTGTGGTTGAAGGCGTAGCTGATTATTCTCTCATAGCCTTCAATGGTATCTTCAAGAACCAACGGGTATTTTTTTAGTCTATCTTCCACAGAAGTAAAGCTGAACAGAGTAGTATCTGTGAAAATGGTTTTAGTAATAACAGTAAGGCTTGTAAGATAATTCTTTTTCCGGAGTTTCAGGATTGTTTCTTCATTCTTTAGTTTCGATTGTTCAAGCTGAGCCTTGAATACTTCCATCTGCATGCCCCGACCTGATGAATACTTGATTTCGGCAGCAGTTAAAATATTTTTTATTAATAGCTGTTTATCGTGGTTTAGTTTCATCAGCTTTTCGTTATAATATAAATCTATGTAATTCATCTTTATCATGTTGAACATCTCTGAAGCCATGTTTCGTTTTTCATAATCCATCATGGTGTTTTCATTTTTTATCATTTCTCCGTCCAGCTTTAGCTTACCGGGGAACATGAACATCTGTGAAACATAAAAATTTATCATTCCTACCCTCATAAAATCACTCATAACATCGTCAGTTTCTATTTCCAGCATGGGATCTGGCAGGTAAGTTTTTTCATCAGCAAGCTTTTCACCCGATTGGATTTTCAGCTGCATTGCTTTCAGTTCAGGATTATTCCTTATTGCATACTCAAATAACTTCTCAAGTGAAACACCATCACTCTTACTGTAAGTTTTCAATTGTGAAGTGTCGTCTGTAAAGTACTTGCTTATTGAATCAATATGCGGTATGCCGGTATTATACCGGTATACACTGTCGGTCTTAGTTTTAAAATTGTCTTTATTTTGTGCGTTTAACCCCGCTAAAACGGAGAAGACTATTAAAATTGTTAATATGTATTTAAACATTTTTTATAATTCATTTCATTAAAAAAGTAAAATTAGTCAGTTATAGAAACTGAAATAATTCAGAATAAATCTGAACTCCTAAATTGAATGAATTATAAGGTTAAATACGAAGCGAAGAATTAGTGATAGGGATGTCGTTTAGTAATTTCGGAGGAGGTTTGTTAACCTCGAAGAAAGATTTGGAGAATGAAGCAAATGTATCATCAATAATTACATTATTAAATAATGATGATAGGAGTACTGACTTATTAACTTCTTCGTTAAGTTTTTGAAGAATATTAGCATTATTCAGCTCTATTATGCGGTTTTCACAGCAAGATTTATTGTCAGCATCATTAAATTGTAACCCTGATGACACAGGTTCGATATTATGTGAACATGAACATTTCGTATCCATTTCACTCATTCCGCATATCATCAAACTTGTAGCAAAGCTGAAGTTTGATAATACAAGCAGCAATGCCAAGGGAAAAAGAAAATATTTTCTTGTGTTTTTCAGCAAATTCTAATATTATTTCTCTTTTATCAAAGAAACATACAAACTTAGTAACAATTGGAGTATGTATCAAGTTTCTGGGGTAACTGTTTGTATTAAATAATTAAACTAGACTGGTCTTAAAAACCTGTTTGTTTAATAAATAAAAATAAACAAGTGCTCATATGGAAATTAAGAACAAGAAGATAAATAAAATGAGTAAGTTCCCAAACAGAATTTTAGAACAAGATTGTTATTTAACAGGTTTTACTAAATCGGGTGTGTTGTTTTTAGGTGAATTTACTTTTGGTGAAACCTCATACATCTTCATTTTTGAAGACGGATACTGTTTTAACATTTCTGAAGCAACCTCTTCGGGCAAGTCGATATCAAGCCAGTCACTCTTTTGTTCAAGGTTAAGTATACATGGCATCCTATCGTGCAGTTTTTTGGTTAATTCATTTGCTTCGGTTGTAATTATACTGAATGTACGGATTTGGTTTTTACTTTTATCAGTCCATGTTTCCCATATGCCAGCAAACGAAAATAATTCACCGTTTTTAAGAGTAATACGGTATGGTTTTTTTTCTTTACCTTTTTTATCCCATTCGTAATAACCGTCAGCCGGAATAAGACATCTTCTTTTTTTAAATGCATTCTTGAAAGAGGGTTTCTCAAGAATTGATTCCGAACGTGCATTAATAAGCTTATAACCTATTGTCGGATCTTTTGCCCAGAAAGGAATTAAGCCCCATCTATAGTTTACAATTTTATTTGGAGCCTCGTTTGTAATTACGGGAAGTTTTTGTCCCGGAGATGCATTGTAATTTGGCGGGAAAAGCATTAATTCATCTTCCTGTTTCTCAAATTCAGCTTCGCAAAGCTTTTCGACTTCTTCCATTGTAACAGTTATTGTAAATCGTCCGCACATAAATTTACTACTTAAATATTATAATAGATAAAATTTATTATATAAATTAAACAAGGGGGCACGCCCCCTTGTTGTATAAATAAAATAATGCAAAAATATTATGCTTCTTCAAGCTGGTGGTAAAGTTCTTCCAGGAATTTTCTGATTTCTTTAAGGTCGTCTATCATTTTTTCGTTCGTGACTTCTCCGCCCTCGCCTATTGTATCGAAGAGGCTTAGCTCGCCAGCCCGCGGTTTTGACTCTTCACCTTCTTTAATGGTTTCGTGCTGTTTATCATCATCACTTACACTGAAATTTTTTAGTATCTTTTTAGCTCCTTCAATTGTGTATTTTTCTTCTTTAAGAAGTTTCTTTATAAGCAGAATAAGCTTTATATCTTTATTGGTATATATACGGTTACCTGAAGAATTTTTTGCAGGCTGAAGCTGGTCGAATTCGGTTTCCCAGTAACGCAGAACATACTGCTCCAGATCGGTTATCCGGCTTACTTCGCTGATAGAGTAGTAAAGCTTTTTCATAGAGAAATTTTTCATTGCCATAAATTAATTCCTTTAAGTTCTATGCCAAATTTACTTTTATTTTGTATAGTTTTCAAGCATTTTTGTAAAAATACTTTATATGACAAAGCTAATCAATAACAAATGGAGGTAGTTAAGCAAATAAGGGTAAGATTTGCACCTTCGCCTACGGGTTTTTTACACGTTGGAGGGGCAAGAACTGCCATTTTCAACTGGCTTTTCGCAAAAAACACGGGTGGAAAATTTCTGCTAAGAATCGAGGATACAGACCCCAACAGGAGCCGAAGCGAGCTATCGGAGCAGATTATCAGGAGCTTGAATTGGCTTGGGCTGAATTGGGATGAAGATGTGGTGTATCAGTCTGATAGAATTTCACAACATCGTGAAATCGTAAATGAGCTAATAAAAAAAGGCAGGGCTTATTATTGTTTTGAATCGGTTGAAGAACTTGAACAGCAAAGAAAAAACTCCGAGAGAAATAATGAGTATTACAGGTACAACAGGGCCGCACTGAATTTAAGTAAAAATGAGGTTAGGAAATTAATTGATGCTAATACACCTTATTACGTAAGATTCAAGGTGCCGGATGGTGAAACGGTCTTTAGCGATATTGTTCATGGTGATACGATTTTTCAAAATTCAGAAATAGATGATTTCATAATACTGCGTTCCAATGGTGCGCCGGTCTATCATATTTCTGTTGTTACCGATGACCATGATATGGGAATTACTCACGTTATCAGGGGAGATGACCATCTTTCAAACACGCCCAAACAGGTTTTGTTGTATAACGCTCTTGGATGGGATTTACCAAAATTTGCACATTTACCAATGATAGTTGATGAACAAAAAAGAAAGCTTTCAAAACGCAGAAATCCTGTTGCTGTTGAAGAATACATGGATAAAGGTTATCTAAGTGAAGCTATGTTTAATTTCCTTACACTTCTTGGTTTTGCCCCGCCTGACGATAAGGAAATAATTCCGAGAAATGAGCTTATTCAAATGTTTACATTAGAAAGGATCAATAAAAAACCTGCGGTGTTCGATTTGAAAAAACTTAATTGGATAAATTCAGAGTATATTAAAAATGCGGATGAGGGTATAATTGCAGAATTGTTGAAGAAATATCTTGAAAAAAACATTTCAGAGCTGAATTTACCTGCAGCGTCTGCCGAACTGCCAATGGATTATCTTCTTAAAATTGTTTGGCTAATGAAAGAGCGGGTTTTTACAATCAATGATTTTTTTGTACGCGGACGTTATTTCTTCACAGAGCCTGATTCTTATGACCCCAAAGGGGTATCCAAATATTGGAATAACAATGTAAAAATTCTTTTGGCTGAATATTTAAATGATTTAAAGAATGCAGAATATTTTAATACTGATTTTCTTGAAAAACATCTGAGAGAATTTACCGGCAAAAAAAATATTAAGCCCGCAGATATTATACATCCATTAAGACTTGCATTGACTGGTATTACCATTAGTCCGGGGATATTTGATGTAATGGCGGTTCTTGGAATGCAAAAAGTTATCAAACGTATTAATAAAATGATTGAAGAATTATAGTATGAAGAAGATATTATATGTTATTATGCTATGCGGATATTGAATTTGTAAACCTGAATGGATAAGTTTGTGAGTTATGGCAGATGTATCTGTAATTATTGTCACTTGGAATAATGATAGTGAAATAGAACAATGCATAGATTCTTTAATCAAAAGCAGCAACGGATTAAGCATTGAGCTTGTTTTAATAGATAATAATTCTTCTGACGGCACTTATGATAAGCTGCTGAAGATAAATTATCATAACCTGCATGTATATAGAAATTTCTCTAATCTTGGATTTACAAAAGCTGTAAACCAGGGCATTAGATTTTCGACTTCCCCTCTTGTAATGTTTTTAAATCCGGATACAATTGTTAAAAACGGTGCTTTGGATTTAATGTCCGGTTTCCTGAAAGGTAACAAACAATATGGTGCATCCTGCCCGCTAATGCTTAATAAAAACAAAACTATACAGTATTCAATAAGAAATTTCCCTGCTTTTTGGAGTATGTTTTGCGAGTTTTCGCTGCTTGCATACCTTTTTCCGAAAACCAGATTATTTGGCAATTGGAAAATGAAATATTTCAAATATGATAAAGATGCAGATGTAAGCCAGCCTATGGCAGCCGCTTTAATGGTTAATAGGAAAGTTTTAGAGATGCTTAACGGTATGGATGAAAGATTCGAAATGTTCTTCAACGATGTAGACCTGTGTAAAAGGATTATTAACGCGGGTTGTAAGATCCGGTTTATTAAAGATTCCGTGATTATTCATTATAAAGGCAAAAGTATTTATAAAAAGAGGGCAAAAATGATTAATACCTGGAACCGTGACTGTTTGGCATATTTCGAAAAGCACCATCCGAGAAAGTTATTACTGCTATGGCTTAAAATTAGCTTGAAACTATCGGGAATTGTGAGAATTTTATTGTATAGAATAATCAATTTTTTCCGATTCATGCGAAAGCATGAAACTACAAAATGAGTTCTTTAACCTTTACAATAATTGTAAAGAACTAATATGCAGTTATAATATTATTAATTTAAAGTATGATACCTGCTTATGCGGGTATATTGCAGAACATGAAATTCAAAATAGCACTTGCTCAAATAGAACCTGCACTAGGAGATTTCGAAAAAAACATTAAAAGACATCTTGCTTTTTGCGACAGAGCAATTAAACGCAAAGCTGATTTAATTGTTTTTCCCGAACTCTCATTAACAGGATACTCATTAAAAGATTTGAACATCGAGCTCGCTCTTAATCCATACAAAACAGGTAAGCTGGACGAATTAAAAAACAAATCTAAAAAAATAGCAATACTATGCGGCGGGGTGGAGGAAGACGATAATTACGGAATTTTCAACTCAGCTTTTTTTATTTCACAGGGCAAGATTAAGTTTTCACACCGGAAGGTTTACCCGCCCGATTACGGTATGTTCGAAGAAATGCGGTATTTCTCAAGAGGCAAAGAAGCAGATGTTCACGATACAAAATTCGGTAAGCTGGGTGTACTTGTGTGTGAGGACTTATGGCATATTTCACTGCCTTTATTACAGGCACTAAAGGGAGCAAAGATAATTATCACAATTGCTGCTTCGCCAACCCGTCTTGACATGAACTCAAAATCAAAAATCCTAAAGAACTACGAAATCAATTCCGAGCACCACAAATCGTATGCGCGGCTGCTATCGTGCTATGTTGTTTTCTGCAACCGTGTGGGATTTGAAGATGGTGTTAACTTCTGGGGCGGCTCGGAAGTAGTTGACCCGTTCGGAAATGTAGTAAAAGCAGCAAAATTTTTTGATGAGGATTTGATAATTGCAGATATTGACTTAAACGTTGTCCGCCGTGCCCGCCAGCAGGCACGCCACTTCTTGGACGAAGATTTGAATTTTATAAAGCGCGAAGTGAAGATGTTGTACGATGAACTGGGGAAGGTGTAAAGAAATTCCCGCTAAAACGAGAATCTACAATTTGTTATTCATGTTAAAACGGATATTTTTTGGAATGAAATAATATTAAACTGACAGGTTTTTCTGAAGGGATGGCTTCGCTAAAAAGCCTGTCAAGCTTTGTAAATGTGTCTTTCGTGCTCTAATAAAATTTATCTTCGCGTCTTTGCGTCTTCGCAGTTAAAATTTAACTACAGCACCTTCTTCAAAAATTTACCCGTATATGAATTTTTATTTCGTGCAATTTGTTCCGGTGTGCCGGTTGCAACGACTTCGCCTCCCTTATCACCGCTATCGGGTCCTAAATCAATTATATAATCAGCACATTTAACTACCTCAAGGTTATGTTCAACAACAATTATTGAATTGCCTTTTTTCAGCAACTCGTTAAAACTTAATAACAGTTTTGCAATATCATGCAAATGTAAGCCTGTTGTAGGCTCATCGAAGATGAATAATGTTTTACCTGTTTCGGTCTGGAATGTGAGATGATAGGCAAGCTTTATACGCTGCGCCTCACCGCCAGAAAGTGTTGTACCGGGCTGACCAAGCTTAAGGTAACCAAGCCCGACATCATCAAGGATTTTCAGCTTTGAGGTAATCTTTGTATGACCTTTAAAAAACACAAGTGCTTCGGAAACGCTCATATTAAGTACGTCACTTATATTTTTATCTTTATATCTGACATCGAGTATGTCTTCTTTATACCGTTTGCCTTTGCATACTTCGCATTCAAGGTAAATATCGGCTATGAACTGCATTGCAATTTTAATCATCCCCGAACCTTCACAAGTTTCACATCTGCCTCCCGGTATATTAAATGAGAAGTTTCCGGGTATAAAACCTTTCAGCTTTGCTCCGGGCAGTGAGCCGAATAACTCGCGGATATGGTCGAATAATTTTATATACGTAGCGGGATTTGAACGCGGGGATTTTCCTATGGGTGATTGGTCAACAAGTTCCACTGCACTTAAAAACTGATAACCTTTTATATCGTTATGCAGACCTATTTTTTCATTATATATGCCTTCCAGCTTTTTCTTTAAAGCACCATAGAGAATATCGGTAACAAGTGTAGATTTCCCCGAACCGCTGACCCCTGTGATACAAACGAAGACTCCGAGCGGTATTTCAACATCGATGTTTTTAAGGTTATTCTCACCGGCACCCGTTATTACGATATAATGATTGTTTAGAGACCTTCGTTTCGAAGGAGTTTCAATTTTTAATTTATTGGAAAGGTATTTTGATGTAAATGAACCGGAAATTTTAAAATTATTACCGGATTTCTTTGTTTTTTTTGTGATCTCATCTATCGGAAGGCTGAACATAAGCTCACCGCCGTATTCACCAGCTTTGGGACCTATATCAATAATGTGATCACTTGCACGCATAATATCAAGGTCGTGCTCAACAACAATAATAGTATTACCTATATCACGTAATGATTTGAGTATTTTAATTAACCTGTCATTATCACGCGGATGAAGTCCTATACTGGGTTCATCTATTACGTAAATTGAACCGACCAATGACGAACCGAGGCAGGTTGCAAGATTTATCCTCTGCGTTTCACCGCCGGAAAGTGTACTTGTTAAACGGTTAAGTGTGATATAACCTAACCCGACTTCGTATAAATATTTTAATCTGTTGTTAATTTCTTCAAGAATTCTGCCAGCTATTTTTTGTTCATTTTCATCGAGCTTTACATTAATAAAAAATTCATATAATTGTTCTATATTGCTCCGAACAAGGTCATCAATTGTCTTATCATGGAATTTTACATATAATGCCTCTTTCCGCAGCCTTGAACCACCGCAAACCGAACATGTGGTATAAGCCCTGTAACGGCTTAACAAAACACGGTAATGTATTTTATAAGCAGCTTCACGCTCAACCATACGGAAAAATTTATTAATTCCGATATACTCCCCGGCTCCTTTATAAACAATATTAATTTCTTCCTTTGTAAGTTCTCTGAAGGGAATGTTAACCCTGATATTATGAGATTTGGAAATTGCAATAAGGTCACTAAGGTGTTTGCTGTGCTTTGGTGTTGAAAACGGATGTATTGCGTTGTTAAAAATTGTTTTCGATTTATCGGGAACTATCAAATCAGGGTTAAGGTCTATTGTTTCACCGAACCCCTGGCATTTCGGGCAGGCACCGATTGGATTGTTGAACGAAAACATCAAAGGCTCAGGCTCTTCAAACCTGATGCCATCTGCTTCTAAATGCTTATTGAAATGGGCTTCTCTGAATTTTTCACCGCCAGATTGATCATATAGTACCGACATGTAACCATCACCTTCCGTAAAAGCCTGTTCGGTTGAATCGCTTATTCTCTGGTCAAAACCAGTTTCTTTTTTATCAAGCAGCATCCTGTCAACTACAACCTTAATATTTTCGCGCCTGATATGTTTGGTTTCGAGCTTTGAATTCAGTTCAATTAATTTTGCATCATAAAATATACGTGTAAAACCCTTTTGCTTAAGATTTTCCAGTTCATCTTTCACGGATTTTGTTTCATGTATATGAATCGGAAACGTGATATAAACTCTTGAACGGTTCTTAAGACTATACATAAAATTAAGTACGTCCTCGGTATTATTTCTTTTTACCTCCTTTCCGCTGATGGGACTATAAGTTTTACCTGCCCGTGCAAAAAGCAGTCTGAAATAATCGTAAAGCTCTGTTGAGGTTCCCACTGTACTGCGGGGATTACGGGATGGACTTCTCCGCTCAATTGCCATGGATGGAGCCAGTCCAGTTATTGAATCGACATCCGGTTTATTGATTCTTTCAAGAAATTGACGTGCATAGGATGATAGACTCTCTATGTAGCGTCTCTGTCCTTCTGCATATATCGTATCGAATACAAGTGAGCTTTTCCCTGAACCGCTGAGTCCTGTTATTACAACAAATTTATTGTGCGGTATATCGACGCTCATGTTTTTTAGATTATTCACCCTTGCGCCTTTCACCGATATAACGCTGTTAAGAAGTGTATTATCTGGATTTTTAATTGTCATTGAAACCTTAGCCTTAAAGATTAAAAAATGTTTTTATAATATAAATGGAAAAATTATTCTTGGATTTATACTGCATAACTTTTACTTATCCAAAGAAACAAACCAGGAGGTAATTATAACATGTTAATATTTGTAAAATAATAATTTTCATACTTTTTTGTCTTGTCTGATTTTATTAAAATTGATTATTTTGTGCAAAAAATGGGTTTTACTACCTTGATTATAAAGGCTGTAAGAAATATATTTGTTTAATATAGAAGAAATCAGCGATACAGAATTGAGAAATTACGAAACAATTTTTATAGTAGACTCCATGCTTGAAGATGAAAAAGTAGAGTCGATAACCAATAAATATGTAAACCTTTTAACAAAAAATGGTGCAAATGTAATACTAATTGACAATTGGGGCAGGAAAAAATTTGCATATGCTATAAAGAAACGATTGTCAGGTTTTTATATTTCCATCGAGTTCACCGCACCAAGTGGTGTGATATCGAAGCTTGAAAAAGCTTTTCACATCGACGATAACATACTGAGATTCCTCACCGTTCACTATGATAAATCAACATATAAAGAACGCCAGGGACACCTCGAAAAAAAGGCGGTTGAATTAGCAAATCGGGAAACTGAACCGGAAGTTATTGAAGAACAACTTACAAACGTCTTCCCCGAAGAATTTCCCGATATTGAAGAAAAGAGTGAATAATTTTACGAAACTATTATATAATTCATTAACGTTATATTTGGAGGTACACAATGGCTGATTTAAAGATGCCCGAACTCAATTCTGTGATCATTGCAGGTAACCTGACCAAAGATCCGATTTTCAGGCAAACTACAAATGGGACACCGGTTGTAAATTTCTCTGTGGCTAGTAACCGAAGATACAGGGATAGTAAAGACCAGTGGCAGGAAGATGTATGTTATGTCGGTGTTGTTGCATGGAACAAGCTTGCAGAAAGCTGCAGGGATAAGCTGAAAAAAGGTAATGCAGTGCTGGTGGAAGGCGAACTTCAAAGCCGAACATTTAAGACCGATAAAGGTGACAGCAAAACGATTGTAGAAATCAAAGCCAGGAGAATTCAGTTTCTGAACAAGAAAATAGGAATAGACCATGTTATCGAAGACCAGACTGCATTTGAAGATGACTCGTTCGAAAAACACCTGACACCGGAGGATTCGGCTCTGTTAACCGATACAAATGAACCTACTAAAACGGAATAAACAAACATAAACCTATACTAAAAAGTAGGGCTTTGTTAATGTTACAAGCTCTACTTTCTTATTTACTAAAAGTATATTATGAAAGTAATTCTTAAGCAAGATTATGCAAAGCTTGGAAAAGCTGGGGATGTCGTGAACGTTAAAGACGGCTATGCTACAAATTTCCTTATTCCAAATAACTTTGCCGTAAAAGCATCTGAAAGTAATGTTATAGCACTTGAAGAGATAAAGAGGCAGCAATCGAAGAAAATTCTTAAGATGACACAGGATGCAGAAAAGATTGCAGAAGAGCTTTTTAAAACAGAAATTGTTATTACAAAGCTTGCAGGTGAAGAGGGGAAGCTGTATGGTTCGGTAACAGCACAGGATTTAAGTGATGCACTCATGGCAAAGGGATTTAACATTGATAAAAAGCACATCGGCCTTCACGACCACATAAAAGAACTCGGCGACTTTACCGTCGATGTAAAACTATACAACAATATAAAAGCATCTCTAAAAGTAAAGGTGGAGAAGCAAGAAGCTTAATTCTGGAGAAATTCTAATGGAGAAAACTGTTGAGCTTCTCAAAGGTGCAATCGTAAGGTTTGCCGGCGATTCTGGCGACGGTATGCAGCTTACGGGTACTCAATTCACTCACACCGCCGCATCTTTGGGAAACGACCTCAGTACCCTGCCCGACTATCCCGCTGAAATAAGAGCACCTGCCGGCACTTTGTTCGGCGTAAGCGGTTTTCAGATTCAATTCTCAAGCACACATATTCACTCACCGGGAGATGAACCCGATATTCTTGTAGCTATGAATCCCGCTGCACTTAAAGTGAATCTGAAAGATCTTAAAAAGGGCGGTACGATAATTATTAATACTGATTCATTTACACCGAAAAATCTTGAGCTTGCAAAATATACTTCCAATCCTTTGGAAGATGGTTCGCTAGCTGGTTATAATGTTTTTGAAGTGCAGATTACAAAGTTAACTACGCTGGCGTTAAAAGACAGTGGATTAAATATGAAAGAAGTTACAAGATGCAAAAACTTCTTTGCGTTAGGTTTAATGTACTGGATTTTTAACCGAACAATGGATACTACTATTGCATGGATAAAAAGTAAATTTACCGGGAATCCGCAAATTATGAAGGCTAACATAGATGCTTTAACAGCGGGTTATAATTACGGTGAGACAGCTGAGATATTTACCACAAGATACGATGTAAAGCCTGCCCATCTTCCTAAAGGCACCTACCGCAATATTAGCGGTAATGAAGCTTCAGCACTTGGTATGATAGCTGCTTCTGTAAAAAGTGGTCTGCCTTTGTTTCTTGGAAGCTATCCCATTACACCTGCTTCAGAAATTCTGCATGAACTTTCGAAATATAAGAATTTCAACGCAAGAACTTTCCAAGCTGAGGACGAAATATCAGGTATCTGTTCTGCTATTGGTGCATCTTTTGGAGGGGCTTTAGCTTTTACATCCACAAGCGGCCCGGGTCTCTCGCTTAAGCTAGAAGCTATTGGACTGGCTGTAATGACTGAACTTCCACTTGTTATTGTGAATGTACAAAGAGGGGGACCTAGCACAGGACTACCAACCAAAACAGAGCAAGCTGATTTACTTCAGGCTATGTATGGCAGAAACGGGGAATGTCCGGTGCCTGTATTAGCTGCTGCAACTCCTGCAGACTGTTTTAATATGGTTTTTGAATCGGCTAGGATTGCAGTAAAATATATGACACCAGTTATACTTCTTACCGACGGATACCTTGGTAATGGTGCTGAACCATGGAGAATACCCTATGAAAATGAATTACCTGAAATACCTGTTCATTTTGAAAACAATCCCGATAAATTTAAACCGTACCTGCGTAATGAAAATCTATCAAGACCCTGGGCTTTACCAGGAACTCCGGGACTTCAACACAGGATAGGCGGCTTGGAAAAGGAACACATCTCAGGAAATGTTTGTTACGTCCCTGAGAATCACCATTTTATGATTGAAATGAGAGATAAAAAGGTAAAGAAAATAGTGGATGATATTCCCGATGTTCAAGTTGACGGTCCTGAAGAAGGTGACATTTTATTGGTTGGTTGGGGAAGTACTTATGGAGCTATTACGTCTGCTTTTGAGAATCTCACGGCAAAGGGCATAAAGATTTCAAGAATCCATTTAAAGTATCTTAATCCTTTCCCGAAGAATTTGGGTACTATTTTAAGAAAATTTAAGAGAAGATTGATACCGGAAATTAATTTAGGACAGCTTGCTACTATTATTAGATCAACATATCTGCTCGATACAATTACTCTAGCAAAAGTTCAGGGTTTGCCATTCAAGGCAAATGTAATTGAAAACAAAGTTCTTGAATTATTAAACAATAAATAAAATGGCAGAAGAAACTATTCAAACACAAACCGAAAACAAGCCATTAACAGCAAAAGACTTTGCATCGGACCAGGATCCGAGGTGGTGCCCCGGATGCGGTGACTACTCAATACTTGCACAGGTGCAGAGGGTAATGCCAGCACTCAATATTCCGCGTGAAAATATAGTTTGGGTGTCTGGTATTGGATGTTCAAGCCGTTTCCCCTACTACATGAATACTTATGGCTTTCATGGGATACACGGCAGAGCCGCAGCTATTGCAGCAGGACTTAAGATGTATAGACCGGACCTTTCGGTATGGGTAGCTACGGGAGATGGTGACCTGTTAAGCATTGGAGGCAATCATTTTATTCATATGATTCGCAGAAACGTAGATATTAATATTCTGCTTTTTAATAACAGAATTTATGCACTTACAAAAGGTCAG
Source organism: uncultured Ignavibacteriales bacterium (assembly GCA_964461265.1). Taxonomy (GTDB): domain Bacteria; phylum Bacteroidota; class Ignavibacteria; order Tepidaquicellales; family OLB5; genus CAYWTS01. Next base: position 18,419 of record CAYWTS010000003.1, on the reverse strand, counting down.
TATTCACCTACATCGGAATTTGGCAAGGTTACCCGTTCTACCCCATGGGGTGTTATTGACCATCCGTTTAATCCTGTGTCGCTTGCTTTGGGTGCAAACGGCACATTTGTTGCAAGAACCATCGACGTTGAAGCTAAACATATGCAGGAAGTAATTTCAAGAGCTTATACGCATCATGGAATATCATTCATCGAGATATATCAAAATTGTAATATCTTCAACGATGGTGCCTTCGAAAACCTGACTAATAAAGCTACTAAAGCAGATAATGTTCTGGTTCTTAAACATGGTGAACCTATGATTTTCGGAAAAGAGCGTGATAAAGGAATCAAACTCGATGGTTTTAAACCAGTTGTAGTTTCGCTTAAAGACCCGAATGTATCGGTAAATGATGTACTGGTACATAATGAAAAATCGAGAGAGCTTGCCTTTATCTTATCGGAATTGACCGAGTATCCAAATTACCCGACGCCAATAGGAATTTTTCTTGATATTAGCAGGCCAACATACGAAGATGAAATGAAAAGGCAGATTGAAAAGGCTGTCGAAAAAAGAGGGAAGGGGGAACTTGATAAATTGCTCTTTTCAGGCAACACGTGGGAAATAGATTAATCAGTAATGATTAGGAATTATAAAACCTGACGGGTTTAAAACCTGTCAGTTATAATTTGTCGGATTTATTTTTACAGCCTAGCACGTGCCGATTTCAGTCTGCCTTTAATCAGGAATTTCTCGCCTAGCACAAATAAAGCCACTACAAACAAGCCTACTAAAAATAGGGTTATTGTTGAGGGTGAAATTGTCAATCCAAGACTCCCCATTACTTCAATAAATATATTTTGTATAAAAGCTATAAATTTATCAAGGTAGTTACCTGAGGTCTGAACAGCTGGTGAAATATTTATACCTGTAAAATTTCCCTCGACCTGTTGTGAAGATTTTGAAGCCACACCGGATAAAATGATAATGCCAATGACAATTGCAACAAATGAACCGATTGAATATTTAATTATTTTATCGGTTCTTGCCTCAGATGTATAAACTCTGTATTCGGCTGTAATTTTCTCCATTAAAAACTTATTAAAATCTTTCGATGGCTGGTTAAGAGCTAAGTTTCGGAGTTTATTCTCTATATATTCTTCTATTTTTTTATGTTTGTCTATCATTGATAATTACTAAACGTATTCTACAATTTCTTCCAGTGGATAAACCTTTAATAATATTTCTTTTAGTTTTTCTTTAGCACGGAAAATCCTGTTTTTCACGGTGCCGAGAGGCAGATTTAAAATCTTCGATATTTCATCATGCGTTAAATCGTTCAGAAAGAACATAGTCAGTATTACTGAATATTTTTCAGGCAGATGCTCTATGTATGTATTTACAATTTGCTGAATTTCGTTTTCCGCTGCCTTTTTATCTATTTTGTAAATATCTTCATATCCATACTTGCTTTTATCTATTTCTAAAACATAATCCTTGAATGCTGTATCCTCTCCACTTGTGTCATTATAAGGAACCGGAGCATCAAGTCTTAATAAATCATAATTCCTGGTCTTATGCTTTTTATAATGATCTATTGATGTGTTGTATACTATCCTGTAAAAATAAGTTGAAAACTTAGAACGTTCCTCAAACTGCCCCTCCATGATTGCTTTAAATGTTTTAATAAAAGCTTCCTGTAGTGCGTCTTCTGCATCTTCTTCATTCTTTAATATCTTTAGGCACAGCATATATGCACGAGATTTAAATTTATCAACAATCTGTTCAAAAGAATTTACATCTCCTTTCCTAATTCGTTTAATCACGTTAATCTCGTGTTCGTTCATACATGATTCAACCGCTTCATTTGACGCAGGATACACTCTACTGGATTTATTTTCAGCTAATATAAACAAAAGATTTTTGATAAAGAACGTATATTGATTACATCCTAGCAGGTTTAACAAGATACATTAGTTATTGCTTTTTATAAATGGTTACTTTGCCGTTTACAACTTCTACCTTTACATCAGTATCCGCATTTCCAATGACCCCTTTAAAACTCTGCCTGTCTGAAGTAACATTTTCAAACTTCAGTTTTTCATCAGTTCTGATTTTTCCGTTCACACTGCTTGCTTTTACCTGACCTTTAAAATTATCTGTTAAGTTCAGCTCAATGTTGCCGTTAACGGCATCTATTTCCATCCCTTTTGTTGAGTCAAGCGTAACATCTATACTTCCGTTTACCACCTCCAGCCTGTTATTACCATATAAACGTGTACAGGTTAAATCGCCGTTTATTACGTTAATACTTACATTTCCATATAAATCACTAACCTCTACATTACCGCTTACATTTTCTATTTCCAGCTTCATATATTCGGGGATTTTAATAGTATAATTAACCCTTGGTGAAGAAGATTTTCCGAAAGAAAAATTAATGTTCGACGATTTGCTTTCGCTGTTGATATAGATGATATTACCCGTTGTATCTATACTTAGCTCAATTACATCAGTAAGGGGTTTATTAAGTTCTCTTTTTTTAACTTTAGTAAAAATCTCTGCGGTTATTTGGAGACCGGTAGTACTATCACCTTTTGTAACCGATATTTTTCCTTTTACGTTTTCGATTACAAGCTTGGTTTTTCCTGTAGGATTGATTTTATACTCAATTTTTTCTGTTTTATCATATCGTTTCCCGATACATCCCGAAATGCTTACACTAAATATCAAAAGCAGTGATATGAAAATATACATATTTTTCATTGCTCTTGTATCCTTTCCTCTTATTGATTGGATTGCTGAGTAAGAGAGCTGCTTCCTGTCTGTTCCCCGGTCTGACCGTTTCCATTCTGGATTTTGGAACGTATTAGCATATAATATATAATAAATCCAAGCCCTCCGAAAAATATTACAAGAGATGGTGTTACTGAATCTGATACATCCCATACTTCATTAATAATAAAGCCTATGAATAAGGCAATACCCACGAATGCAAGCAGTAAACCCCATTTGAGTGCACTATAGGGATTACGCGGTTTGCGATGTGAATCTTTGAAATAATTTCGGGCTTCTTCCGGCGTTAAACCCATTTCCATTAGCCTCATACGTTCTTTATGGCTATTGTGAATTGCATAGAAGATTATAGCTCCGGGGATACCGAAAATAAATACTATAGCAATTACCGGTAATATTGCTTCTGCTAAATCTACCATTTTTTGCTCCTTTCATCAAATATAATGAGTTCTTTAATTATTAAGACTTGTCGGAGGTTTGGAAGGTTTCAAGTATTTGTACGAAAATACGTCGGGGAAATTTGTATCTTTTCCCTGAAATTATACTTGTCAGTTAACATACGCGTAAACTTTAAGCTGCAATCTATGAGCATGCACACTGCATAAGAGAATCTGCGGAGCTAATAATAAATTATTTTATACTCATACCCTCCCTGTTTAAACACCATTTTCCCGATACCGCATTCAGAACATCTTTCTCTTATACAGAAAAAATTATAAAGGTGAATTAATCCCTGCTCTCCTGCCGGAGTATTGAGTGTGCTGTCATCGGATAAATGAAGCTGGGAATACATCATTTTGACTACTGAATTTTTTGAAGTGATTTTAAAGTTATTATAAAAGCCGGTAAGATGGTTATTAATCACCTCAATATTGAATATATCGGCATAGAGATTAATTATTGGGATTATTACATTAATTGTAATATCAGTAAGACGCTCTTTACCAATTAAGCCGTGATGAAGCTTAGTTTTTCTTCCGAAGTTGTAATGCGTTGACCAGTATTTATCGTTATCAACTGAAATTAGAGATGTAATTTCTTTGAATATACTATTTGGCCTCAGACCGGCTTTAAATAAATTAACAAGGTTCTTAAACAGGTCTTCTTTCAGTATTTTAAATGTGAAATGAGCTCCATAAGCTATACGCACAGTTGGAAAGTTACGCGGCCGAAGCCTGAAAAACTGCCACTCAGCAGGTTCAACTGTCTGATAAATAAACCGCCTGGAAAATTCTTCCCAGTTTTTTTTAACTGCTGTAATATACTCGTCTTTGTATTTCAGGTTGTACAGCAGCCCGGAAATACCAAAGTATAAAGATTGTAACTGCATAATAGGTGACCACAGATTTTCACTTAAAAGGTTTTTTAATTTAGAAATAGATATGCTTCGAGATAACTTAAGCATCGTTTCTTTATTTACCGAATATCCGAGTGCCTCAAAAGTAAACTCTAATAGCAATTGGTCCCAATATTTCCTTTTGGAGTAATCCTGTTCAGATACATCACGATGCTCATTTTCTATAATAATCTCTTTTAATCTTTCTAAAAATCTTTTGGTTTTTAGCTTAAGCCTTTCATTTGAAAGTCTTTCAACCCAGGGCTGTTTTTCAGATGTACTAATATTACTATTGAGATTATAACAAGGCAGACTGAATTTTTCAGATGGATTTGAAATAATTTCCTGCCAAATGATTTTGACCGAACGGATAAGAAATTTTGAGAGCACTACTGTGAATATTTTTCTTCCTTTTATTACAACAGGGTATTGCGGTACACCGATATCCCACATTACAACCTGAAGTATGACCGAGTTATACTTCCTGTCGCCTTTATGTAGGTGTTCTGACCAACCTTTCAAGTCACGGTGAATTTCTACATCCCCGCGGTAATTTACCCCATTAATTTTTATTAATGCATCCAGATAGTCGGGTCCTCCTTCAATATTCCTTCTGCCAAATTCGGTTACTTCAACTGCTTTTCCGCATGTAGTGAATAAATTTGCGTAGTAATAATTTCCGCCTTCCCATATACGGCAGATAAACGATTCATTAATGTTAAGCCTTGAGGGCATAGAATAAGTTTTAGAAGTTAAGTGAAAAACGAAGTGTATATTTTAGGTTATTTCTTTTAATAAGAGTGATTTTCTCCTCGCTAACATCAAAATCTAAGAGGTGCGCATCCACGAAGGCATCTACAAGGTTTACCAGATATGTAATCATAAAATACCAAATAAAATCATTCCTCTGGTTAAAATAAAACTCACGGACGGATTTTAGGTAAAGGTCTCCAAAAGGATTTTCAGGTGTTTGAGAAGCAGCATATCTTTCCCTGTAATCGGAATATTTTTTATGCTGGTCGTAAATTGTATACCCAAAATATCCGCATAACCCCAGGATAACAGGTATTTTCCAGTAAGAATGGTTATAGAATTGCCCGGCTCCCGGTATTAGAGCAGATAGAAGTACAGCTTTCCAAGGCTTGTTCTTCATGTTAAATGGTTTTTGTTTAAGGGTATCATCAGCTTTTTCGGTAATTGTAAGTATATAAGGAGAATTAATTCGTAAGTTAGAATTGCCAAATCCTTTTAAATAATCAGTCTTAAAAATAGATTGCGCAGATAAAAAAGGTGCAGAATTAACAAGTAATACTGCACCTGTAATAAAAAATGTGTAAGCTTTTCTCATTAAACCGGCATTATTTTTGCTGGTCTTGTTGTGTTGGCTGTTGCTGGTTTTGGTCCTGCTGGTTTCCCTCTTTTTGCTGTGGAATGTTAGGTGGAGGTAATACCTGCTGTCCGCTTGTTTGTATTATACTTTCCGAAGAACCGCCCCTTTTATTAATAATTATGTTTGTAATAAGTGAGAAGAGAATAAATATTGTTGCCAGTATTGTTGTAAGTTTAATAAGGAAATCTGCAGTTCTGCGGACACCAAAAACCATAGAAGCATCACCGCCTCCGAAAGTTCCTGCAAGTCCGCCGCCTTTTGATGACTGGATTAAAACTATGAATATCAGAAATATTGCAACAATAACAATAAATATCATTAATATGGTAACCATCTGAATTACTCCTATAAATTAAAATTCAAAATTCAAAATTCAAAATTCTATTTTACTCCCAGCCCTGGTTTTTAAGAAGTTGTTCTTCAGGAGTATTTTTAAATTTCTTAGCTGGGCTGCCAAGGAAAATTTCCCCTGGGGGAACATTCCGTGTAACAACTGCACCTGCTGCAATTACAGCATCTTCTCCAATTTCAATGCCCGGAAGTATAACGGCACCGCCTCCTATCCTCCCGCCTTTACGAAGAACTACCCCTTTGAAATGCTTGAATCGTTCTTCCGTTCGGCCGAGGAAGTTGTCATTAGTGGTAACAACACCTGGTGCAATGAAACAAAAATCTTCTACAACAGAATATGCTGTAATGTAACAATTAGTTTCAAGCTTGCACTTTCTGCCGATGGTGGTCAGGTTTTCAACAGTAACATTTCTCCCTATAATTGTATACTCTCCGACTTTAACATCTTCACGCACAGCAGCACCATCAGCAATCAATACATTATTTCCAATTTCACATCCTGAATAAACGACAACCTGTGCACCAATCAAACAACCATCCCCTAACACTGCAGGTTCATAAACCTTGCCTGACTTAAAAATACTTCTTTTAGAGCGTAAAGGTTGTTTGCCAATTACAGTATTATCATCAATTCTTACGAAATTTCCTATTTTAGTACCCTCATGAACCACCACGTTATGCCCGATTACGCAATCATCTCCAATTTCAGCATTTTTCTCAATTACAGTGAATTTTCCGCAATTTAAGTTTTTGCCGATTTTAGCCGATAAATCAACAAAATTCAAAAACTGCCCGGAAAACATATATTCTCCTATTTTTTCCTGGGTCATTTAAACATTAAATATAATTATTGTTATCAAGCCTATCAATGAAACATTTCTTAACACAATGAAGTTTATATTTTTGTATATTAATAACTTTTTACTTTATTGAAAATCATACACATCTTTAGCATATTTGCGAAGAAAATGTATTCCTGCATACTTCCCATAATAAACAACCCTAAATTTTCACCAACTAATTACGGAGGATATTATGAAAGTAAATTTAACTTCAAGACATTTCAAAGCACATGAATCACTTAAGGAACATGCAGAAATTGAATTACAGAAAATAGACAGGTTTTATGACGGATTGATGAAGGCTGAAGTAATTTTAAGTTACGAGAAACCATCAAACAGTGTAAAGTCTGCAGAAATAATTGTGACATCTAATTCACATCATACATTTACAGCTACAGCGAGAACAGATGATTTCAAAGTGTCAATTGAATCTGCTGTGGATAAGCTGGTAACACAGATAAAAAAACACAAAGAAAAATTGAAGTCCAGCGTAAATCACCGAATTTAATTTAAATTACGTCCAAGTTATATGAAGGACTTACAAAAACGTTTAAAAAACATACAGGAAGTACAAAAGAAATCGATTACGGTTGAGTACTTCCACCATGCATGTAAAGACCGCTTTAAACTCTCGAAACTATCCGAAGGCAGTATAGGAATGAATAGGATTATTAGAGACAGGAATATACACCGTCCCGGTCTTGCACTTGCAGGCTACACAGACCTCTTTACCTATGACCGGGTTCAGATTCTGGGAAATACCGAAGTAAGATACTTAAAACATTTGTCTAAAGCTGAGAGAACAAAATCCCTGAAAAAATTCTTTTCGTTCGAAATCCCGTGTATTTGCCTGACGTTCGATAATAAGCCTTCAGATGAATTTTTAGAGCTTGCTCAAAAAAGGAATATACCAGTATTTATTACCCCTTTGCCAACTACAAAATTTGCTTATTTTATAAGTGACTTCCTTGACGACCAATTCTCGCCTCAAATAGCAATGCATGGTTCATTTGTAGACGTTTACGGAGTAGGTCTGCTTTTTTGCGGCAGGAGTGCAATAGGCAAAAGCGAAATTGCCCTCGATCTGATTGAAAGGGGACACAGATTGGTTGCCGATGACGTAGTTATGATTTCGAGAAAAGGCGAAGGAATACTTATGGGTTCGGGAACTGACCTTGTGAAACATTTCATGGAAATTAGGGGTCTTGGAATATTGGATGTAAAAAGCATTTTTGGCATAAGGGCAATAAGATTTCAAAAGAGGGTTGAACTTCTTGTAAATCTTGAAGAATGGGATAGCGGGAAAGAATATACTAGAACCGGGCTTGATGAGGAAACAATCTCAATGCTTGGTGTAGATATTCCCTTTATCAGGCTTCCTATTTTCCCGGGCAAGAATATCACGGTTATTTCGGAGGTTATCGCACTTAATTATTTATGCAGACATTACGGTTATGATGCGGCAAAGGTAATGAAAGCAAAGCTGGAAGAAACTATCAAGTTAAAAAGCAAAGATAAATTTAGGGAATTCGAACGATCTGTTGAATATTTGGAACACGACGTGGAATGAGTTACAAATGTCAAAGGGCAAAAGACAAAAAATGAAGTACAGAAGCTACCAAATAGCTTTCAAGTGTATTCTAATTGCCTTTACAACATTACTTTTTGTTTTAGGCTGCGGTAAAGAAAGGGACCAAGGGAGAGTAGTTACAAAGCAAACCTCTGAGATTCCTCCTGTTGATACCACAGGTGCAGTAACAGGTGACTGGATAATTCAGAGAGAACTTGCAGACCCGCAAAGTCTTAATCCTATTACATTACAGGATGCAACAGGAAGGGAATTCTCATATTATCTATTCGAAAGATTAATGTGGGCAGCTGATAGAACCTCTTATAACGTAATTCCCTGGCTGGCAGAAGCACCGCCAGAAGAAAGCCCTGATCATCTTACGTATACATTTACTCTAAAAAAGAATATTACATTTTCAGACGGCAAACCTCTCACAGGCGATGATATAATCTTCACGTTTAAAGCTTTAATGAATCCGCTTGTTGATGCTGCCCAATTAAGAAACTATGTTGAAAATGTTAAGAAAGTTGAACTTGTGGATGGAGATAAATACAGAATAAGATTTTTGTTGTCGAGAATTTATTTCCGTTCGTTGCTGGCAATTGCTGATATCCAGATAATGGCAAAACATGTAATTGATCCGGAGGGCTTAACGGATAAATACACGTGGAGTGACTGTGGCGATTTTAATACTGCTCATAATAATCCTGTAATGAAAAAGTTTGCTGACTATTTCAACTCAGAAGAAGTGAACAGAAGCCCGGCACTTCTGATAGGATCGGGTCCTTATATATTCGAAAAATGGGAAACAGGGCAGTATGTTTATTTTAGACGTAACCCAAATTACTGGAACAGAAAGGGTAATTTTGGTTTAGTATTTCCCGAAAGACTGGTTATTAGGGTTATCCAAGATCAGAGTGCAGCAGTAGTGGCTGCAAAGAACAAAGAGATTGACCTTATGTATGTTGTTAAACCTCTTGATTTTGTAAAAAATCTTGCTAATCCTGAGGAATTTGAAATGAGAAAAGCACAACCCTTTGAACCGGTATTCACTTACATAGGCTGGAATATTGTAAGCCCTTTATTTTCAGATGTTAAAGTAAGATGGGCACTCTCTTATCTTGTAGACAGGCAGGCGATCATTGAGAAAATACAATTCGGACTTGCTGTTCCGATACAAAGCCCGGTTTATTTCGAAGATAAAAACCATTTTAATCCTGATCTTCCTTATATTCCGTTCGATGTTGAAAAAGCCAAAATGCTCCTGCAAGATGCCGGATGGAAAGATTCCAATGGAGATGGTGTACTGGATAAAGAAATAAACGGGAAGAAGCTTGATTTTAAATTTATGTTTTTAAACAATACAAACGTAGCACGTAAACAGGCACTTTTGGTAATCATAGATGCATTAAAAAAAGTAGGAATAATTGCAGATGTTCAGGATATAGAATGGTCGGTATTTCTTGAAAAACTCAAAAAACATGAATTTGATGCGTTTATGGGTGCATGGGTATTGACAGATTACCCTCCCGATCAGTACCAGCTGTATCATTCATCGCAGATGAAAAATGAAGGCTCCAATTACGTGAGTTATAGTAATTCGGAAGCTGATAAGCTTATGGAAGAATACAGGCGTGAATTCAACGAAAACAAAAGATTTGAAATGATGAAGAAGATTCAGAAAATATTATATGATGACCAAGCTTATACATTTCTTTGGACACCGAATGCAAAATATGTATATGGCGAAAGATATAAAAATGTAAGATGGTATCCTACCCCTATAACATCGTATCAGGTTACTGAGTGGTGGGTACCCATAAATTCACGTAAATACCATTCACACAATTGAACTGAAGATGAAATTCCCGCGTCACATCTATCCGCTACTCCGGTGAGTAGTTGGCTAGTTGTGCAGCAAATGTGTTTCCAAAAGAATTAGATACTTTTCAGGATATTAATTAGACTGTTGCTTTTATACTTTCCATTTTGGAATTTCGCCAATATCCGGTTAAAAAAATAGGATTATTACACAATTTTCAAATAAATACAGAAGTCATGAAATATTTTATTAATAAAATATCTATTATTTACTTGTTACTAATTGTTATATCGGTTATAGTTTACAGCTGCGGGAAAAATAACCGAACCACAGACAAAATAATAAGCGATGTTCAGCCATGGGATACTGCGGGTGCTGTTTCAGGAGATTGGATCATTCAGAGAGAAATGGCTGACGCAGAAAAACTGAATCCTATCGTAACGAATGATGCATCAGCAGACCAGATTGATGAAATGCTTTTTGAGTATCTGAATTACCTAAACTGGGAAACCTACGAACTGATACCCTGGCTTGCATCTTTGCCTGAAATTTCAGAAGATCACTTAACTTATACATATAAACTTAACAAGGATGCTAAATGGGCAGATGGAAAACCACTGACCGGTCATGATGTTATATTTACGTTAAAAGTAATTAAAAATCCTTTAGTAGATTGTGCAGCTTTAAGAAATTATTTTACTTCTGTTAGAAGCGCAGAACTTGTGAATAATGATCCTCATACCATAAAATTTGTTATGAGCATTCCATACTGGAGGGGAATTTACTCTTTAGGTTTATTTTACATTGTTCCAAAACATATACTTGACCCGGAAGGCTTGACTGATAAATATTCTTGGAATGAACTGGATGATTTTAGAGCTGCTGAGAAAAATCATGTAATGAAAAAAATTGCAGATTTTATGAATTCGCAGGAAGTATCACGTGACCCTAAATATGTTGTAGGTTCCGGACCTTATGTATTAGAAAAGTGGGAGACTGGACAAGCGATAACAATAAAGAAAAATCCAAACTACTGGGGCAAAGCTCTTTCACCAGCCTTTCCGGAAAAAATTATCTACAAAATTATTCAAGATGATAATTCATCAATAGTAGCAGCAAAGAATAAAGAAATCGACATAATGTATGTAATAAAACCCGTTGATTTCTATAAAAACCTTGAAAACGCTGAAGAGTTTAATCTGTTAAAAGCTACGCCAAGCGAACCTGCTTACAGCTATATCGGATGGAATAACAAAAATCCTTTATTTGCAGATAAAAAGGTAAGATGGGCATTATCATACTGCATCGACAGGAAATCTATAATCGATAAAATAGCTTTCGGACAATCTGTTCTTATACAGTCACCTATATTTTATAAAGATAAAAAATATCTTAATGCCGATCTTCCCGAAATTCCGTTTGACCTTGAAAAAGCAAAACAATTGTTAAGCGAAGCGGGTTGGAAAGATACAGATGGCGATGGCGTGCTCGATAAAATAATTGACGGCAAAAAGACGGATTTCAAGTTTACATTTCTGAATAATAATAATCCTGTAAGAAGGCAAACTGTTCTGGTAATTATAGAATCCCTGAAGAAAGTAGGTATAATTGCCGATATTCAGGATCTGGAATGGTCTGTATATCTTGATAAAACCAAGAAACATGAGTTCGATGCTACACTTGCAGCATGGCAGATGAATGTAGTACCGCCGGATCCCTTCCAGATTTGGCATTCAAGCCAGTCAGAAGGTGAAGGAAGTAATTATATAAGTTATAATAATCAGGAATCAGATAAAATACTGGAAGAGTACAGGAAAGAATTTGATGAGAATAAAAGAATTGAAATGATGAAACAATGGCAAAAATTGATATATGACGAACAGCCATATACTTTCCTTTGGAGTCCTAAATCAAGATATATTTATGACGTAAGATTTAAAAACACACGATGGTACAACCGTGGTAACAGCCCGTTACTTAAAGAGTGGTGGGTGCCAAAATCGCAACAGAAATATACACAAACCATGAACTAAACATATTATATGACCCAATATGTAATAAAAAGGATTTTGCTGTTTATACCGACTCTGATTATGATTACCATAATCACTTTCACTATTTCCCGTCTTGCACCGGGCGACCCGACTGAATTAAAAGTCGGAGTAAGCCAGGAATCGATGAAAGCCGATGAAAAAAGCCAGATGAATAAAGAAGCAAAGATGTACTATAAAAGAAAATGGGGACTTGATAAACCTCTTTACATACAGTATTTCATTTGGGTAGGTAACATGGCTATGGGAGATTTCGGTAACTCATTCGTTGATAACCGCCCGGTTATGGGCAAAATTCTGGAACGGATTCCGGTAACGTTACCAATTAGCTTATTCGCTATTTTTCTTGCATACACAATTGCCATTCCGATCGGTATTTACTCAGCTGCGCGTCAGTACAGTTTTACCGACAGGTTTACTACGGTAATTTTGTTTGTTTTATATTCGCTTCCTTCTTTCTGGGTTGCAACGATGGCAATAATTTTTTTGGCAAATGTTGAATACCTGAAGATTTTTCCAACATCAGGTTTATATACGCTTGGCTCAGAAAACTGGAGCTTTATAGAAAGAACATGGGACAGGATTTGGCACCTTATACTTCCTGTTGCCTGTTACACTCTAGGCAGCTTTGCCTTTCTATCAAGACAGATGAGGGGCAGTATGCTGGAAGTAATACGGCAGGATTACATCAGAACTGCCAGAGCAAAAGGATTAAAAGAAAGGGTTGTGGTTCTAAAACATGCTTTAAGAAATTCGCTGATACCTATAATAACTCTTTTGGCAGGAATTTTTCCGAGTCTTGTCGGTGGAAGCATCATTATTGAACAGATATTCACAATACCTGGCTTAGGACAACTTGCATTCCAGGCATTGGTTGCCAGAGATTATCCTTTAATTATGGCTGAACTGGTAATTGCAGCTGTGTTAACTTTAATTGGCTTATTAGTAATGGATATTATGTATGCTGCTGTTGACCCGAGAATTGCTTTCACAAAAAAGTCAGCTTAAAATTATTTTGATATGTTTGGTACTAAAACTAAAGATATTAATACTAAAGAAGAAATAAATAAAGACAAAAGACTCACTGTTTCGGTTAATGGTGATCCGGCTGCACAGAAAAAGCGGGAAGTTGACCAGACATACTGGTCATTAGTAAAACATCAGTTTAGAAAGAATAAGCTTGCTGTGATTGCTCTTTATATTGTGTTTATTCTGGTTGCTATTGCTCTGTCTGCAGATTTTCTTGCTAACAATAAACCGATTTATGCAAAGCTAAAAGGTGAAATTTATTTCCCGATTTTAAAAGAATACGCTGTAGGTTTAGGTATCTCAAAATGGCAGCCGGAATTTATCAATTTCGACTGGAAAAATGCAGACCTTGAAGCTTCCATTTGGCCCCCTATCAGATATTATTTTTCGGATGTCGACTTGTTTAACAGCATGTCTACTCCTTCTTTTGGTTCGGGACATTTTCTGGGAACAGATGCCATTGGGCGTGATGTTTTAAGCGGTCTTATACATGGTTCAAGAATCTCACTATCAGTCGGTTTTGTTGCAGCTGGAATAGCCATATTAATCGGTATTATATTAGGGTCCGTTGCTGGATTTTATGGCGGTAAAATCGATTTGGTTATAATGAGATTTATCGAGATTATGAAATTATTCCCGCTATTCTTTTTAATTATAACAATTGTAGCTTTATACGGTTCGAGTATCTGGTATATTATGGCAGCTATCGGACTTACAACATGGACAACCAATGCAACACTAACTAGGGGTGAAGTATTAAAGGTCAGAAACATGGATTACATTTCTGCTGCGACATCATTAGGCTTGACCAACAGAAGAATTATTTTCAGGCATGTTCTGCCGAATGCAATAGGACCTGTTCTTGTTTCAGGACCTTTTGAAATAGCAAGTGCAATCCTCGCTGAAGCAGCTTTAAGTTTTTTAGGTTTTGGAGTTAAAGCTACAACTGTAACATGGGGTTCGATGTTAAACGAAGCAAGAGGTGCTACAACATCATGGTGGCTTGCTATATTTCCCGGATTTATGATTTTCATAACAGTAGTTTCTTACAACCTTGTTGGCGAGGGATTAAGAGATGCCCTTGACCCAAGGCTAAGAGATTAAAATTATTTTTAATTATTTAGGAGGTATTAAATATGGTTTGGACTCTCGAGCTCGCATCATTTCTTGATGATGCTCCTTGGCCAGCGAATAAGCTTGAATTAATAGATTACGCACAAAGAACTGGTGCGCCGCAGGAAGTTATTGATAACCTCAGGGAACTCGAAGATACCGACGAACCTTATGAGAGCATCGAAGAAATTTGGCTCGACTATCCGACTAAAGAGGACTTCTTCTATGATGAAGAAGAAAAAGATATTTAATCTGTTCAGATAATGTATATTATACCCGCCTGATAACGGGTTCACTCCCGCTTTATGCGGGATTTTATTTTTTTAATGTATACAAGCTTAGGAAAAATCATTCACCAGTTTAAACATTCTGTTATTATTATACAGGCTTTTGCCTTTATCTTCGTTCTTTTTTTAACACTTCCCGTTTACGGAAAAAATACTTATGAGATAAATAATATTGATTTCATTTTTAAAGAAACCGAATCAATCGATAAATCGGAACTTCTTGATATTCTTCAAACCTCGAAGAAAAATATCTTTATGAGATCAGACCTTGACCAGGATATGCAGCGTTTAAGGAAATATTACTTCGATAACGGTTTTTTTGATGCAGTTGTAGATACAGCGGTACAGTATGACAATGAGGATAAGACAGTTGATATAAATTTTATTATTATTGAAAACCAAAGATATTTAATAAATAAAATTTCATATCAGGGACTCGAAAACCTTCCCGACGATATCATGAAAGAGATTTTTAATCCTGATGAAATGCTACTGGCAGGTAAGCCGTACATAAAAACGGAAGTGAGCATTGAAATCCGAAGGATACTTGATATTCTGCAGAACGGTGGTTATTTCAGGGCGCAGGTCGATTCGGCAGAGGGTGTTGTTATTTCAAAGTATCTCGATAAGTTTAAATCACATGCAGGCAAAGTGAATGTCGATATCAGTTTTATAGGAACAGGCAGAATATATTATTTTGGTAATACCAGAGTTCTTATAAAGAATAACAAGTATAACATTGAAGATAAATATATTTTAAGGCAGATTAAGTATACCTATGGTGAAAAATATTCACAGCAGACGCTCGTTGAAAGCGAAAGAAATATCGGCAAACTAGCAATCATCCAAACCGGGAGAATACAAATTGACAGCATTAATGACCAGACGGGATATATTAATTTTGTAGTAAATGTTAATCTGAATACAAAATATACTATAGCTCCTAATATTAATGCCATTGATATAGATAATCTTTTTTTCGGAGGTGCAGGTATAAGTTACTCCGACAGGTACTTTATAAAAGGAGGAACAGTTTTTTCGCTGTCACTTGACGGATATTTTCATTCTGTTGATATTAACAAAGCAGAGTTAAAATCTTCTCTTTTCCAGCCATTCTTATTTAACAATAATATCTCGGGTTCGTATAATATTTCACTGATTTATTACAACTTTGATAAATCGTTACAGTTTACGATACTAAGAAATTTAATTCGTTTAAATTATTATATAGCATACTATACATTTTATAACAGCGTATACAGTGACCTTACATTTGACCTTTTAAGAACTAGAACCAAAGAAGAAATAAAAATAGATGAAACAAACACACTTACCGAGACTCAAGTTGAGAATGATATTAATTCGATTTTAGGCGTTACACTTGTTCATGATAATACAAACAGTTTATTCAATCCTTCAAGTGGTTTTTCACATTCAATAACATTTGAGAATGCAGGCTTGCTTCCGAGATTTATAGGTATTTTCAGGTCTAATGTATATTATTCACAGTATCTGAAACTGTATACACCAAACAGGTTTTTCTTTGATTTGAGCGGGGATAAGGCTTCAAGTATATTTGCCTGTGCTTTAAAAATAGGGGATTTAATAGAATATGGTAAAGGTAAGAATATCCAGCCTGTATCGAGACTTTACAAATTTTTTAGCGGCGGGGGAAGCAGCTTACGAGGATGGGGTTCACGTGAAAACGGGATACTGGAAGACAAGGAAGATGGAGGCAAATTCCTGATGGAAGGTTCTCTTGAGTACAGGTGGAAACTGTTTGCATCTTCTTCCTCCTTTATTAAGAATTTCTGGACAGTATATTTTCTTGATTTTGGGAATGTTTGGGAAAAAGAAACTAAATTCAATTTTAAACAGATAGCACTAGCCATAGGACTTGGAATCAGGTATGATACATTTGTTGGTCCGCTTAGAATTGATATCGGATTTAAATTGTATGACCCGCTTGCAAGCGATGACATAGGTAAATGGCTTTTTGATAAACCATCAAACATTTTTAAGAAAAAGAAGTTTGCAATACATTTCGGGCTGGGTCAGGCTTTTTAGTTAATATTACAATGTGGAATAAGATAATCGGACAGCAGCGGGTAATTAACCAATTAACCGCTTTATATAAGAGCAGTCGTATTTCTCATGCATTTTTATTCAGTGGGGAGGCGGGTGTAGGTAAAGATGCTGTTGCAGTGGAATTTGCCAAACTTTTAAATTGTACAAATGTAACTGATACACAGGCATGCGATAAATGTGTGAACTGCAAATCAATCAGCTCGCTGAACCACGAGCTTTTAAATTTTATATGCGCGTTGCCGTCTGGCAGGTCTGACCAATCGGGTTCAAACCCGCTTGAATCACTATCTCAATCTGATTACCAGAATTTTTTAAGTGAACTGAATAAGAAATCACGCAATCTGTACTACAGGATGTCGCTTGCGAATGCAAATAATATACGAATAGACAGCATAAGAGAACTTGTCCGGAAAATTTATCTTAGCTCCTCTGCAGGCACAAGAAGAGTTTTCCTGATCTCCGAAGCTGAGAAAATGAAACGGGAAGCAGCTAATGCTCTCTTAAAGGTTCTTGAAGAGCCTCCGGGCAGCAGTATTTTGATACTCACCACTTCTAAACCGGAACAATTACCTCAGACTATTATTGGGAGGTGCCAGAAAATCAGCTTTGAAACTCTTCCTGTCGATAAAATCAAAGAAAATATTATTAAAGAATCAGAAAATAATGCGGACTATAAATTTTCAAATGAAGAAATAGAGCTTGCCTCCAGTTTAAGCGGGGGAAGCTACTCAAGAACTCTTGACCTGCTGAACTATGGTGTGAAGGAGCTGAGAGATACCTGCCTGAATTTTATGATATCATTTCTGAAAAAAGATTACGCAGAGCTTGTTTCTATCTGCAGAAGCGTCCCCAGCCGCTCAGATAAAAACAAGTCAAGGTTTTTTTTGTATGTTCTTAAAATATGGTTTAATGACCTGCTTCACGTAAAGAACTATTCCGATAATCAAAAACCATTGCAGATTAGTAATACCGACTTAAAGGAACGCCTTATTACTTTCCGGAAAAATTATCCCGAAACCGACATTTTTAAAATAATCCTCCAATTCGAAGAAGCAGAAAAGATGCTGGGACAAAATGTGAATCCGGAGTTTGTGCTTACTAACCTTGCTTTTCATTTGAAACACTTTATAAAGTAATGTACGGAATAAGTAAATCAAAAGGCAGGTTGTTTGTTAACCACCTGCCTATTTGTTCTGCAATGTGTATTTGTCATGTCAAATAATTGCCAATTATTTCCCTCAATCCTTACAATTCCATTTGCTGTTCCAATCCATTTAACATTATTTCTGTCAATCACAATAGAACCTATTAGATTACTTGGCAAAATTGAATTCTGTGTAGTAAACACACGCCACTGATTTTGTGAGTGTGCATAGTAAGGCAGTAAAAAAATGAAGGTAAGTATTAATATTTTTGTTGGGCTTTTCATTTCCCACCGTTAAAACATAATATATTAGAAATGTAAAAAGCAATACATATTATCAAAAAGACCAATTTTAAAGTTTATTATATTTTGTATTAAACCTTTATTCCGCATTTTCTGTCTAATAATAGAAAGAAAGAGTATAGTAAAAAAAATAATTGATAAGTACATAAGAGTCACATCATTATCCCCTTATTACCTCCATGGAAGCCCGTTAAAAGTACGGGCTTTCTTACTTTTTATTCACAAATTATTAAAATGACTCAAAATATTTACAGATACCCGCATTAGCAGGTATTTCCGAAAAAATACATTTCCAATGTCTCCATTAAATTTTATCTT
>CAYWTS010000002.1:134268-206832 GCA_964461265.1 uncultured Ignavibacteriales bacterium | reverse complement strand
GCTGCTATTCGTGCCTCTCAGCTTGGTTTTTCTACAGCTATTGTTGAAGCCGAAAAGCTCGGCGGAATCTGCCTTAATTGGGGATGTATTCCTTCAAAATCGCTGTTAAAAGCTGCGGAGCTGATGCATACCTTAAAAAAAACTAAAGAGTTCGGTATAACCTGCGAAAATATCCAATTCGATTTCCAGAAGGTTATTCAGCGTTCAAGGGATATTGCTGATAAATCCGAAAAAGGCGTGCAATACCTGATGAAGAAAAACAAGATTAATTATATAACAGGATTTGGTAAAATTAAGAAATCCGGTGACGATACTATAATTGAGGTTTATAAAGACGGTCAGGTTGCAGAAGAAATTAAATCTACAAATACTATTATAGCTACAGGTTCAAGGGCTAATACATTCCCCGGTATGATGATAGATGGTAAAAAAGTTCTTTCGTTTAAAGAAGCTATAGTGCTTGATAAAGTGCCTGAATCGATTACAATTATAGGTGCCGGTGCAATAGGTATTGAGTTTGCTTACTTTTTCAATGCATTCGGAAGTAAGGTTACAGTTGTTGAAATGCTTCCGACTATCCTGCCTAATGAAGATAAAGAAATCACCGATGTTCTTGCACGCGAATTCAGAAAGCTTGGCATAACTATGCTTACGGGAACTAAAGTCAATGAAATTAAGGTTGAGAAAGTTGCACCCAATAGCAAACAGGAGATTGTTAAAGTAAAGATTTCGGGTAAAAAAGAAGAGGTTTTGGAATCGGATATTGCAATTGTTGCAGTCGGTTTCACAGGAAATGTTGAGAAAATGGGGCTTGAGGAACTTGGCGTTGAAGTGATAAAAGGATTTATTAAAGTTGACCGAGATTATAAAACCAAAATTCCCGGCATTTATGCAATAGGTGATGTAAACGGACCACCCTGGCTTGCACATGTTGCTTCGGCTGAAGGCATTAATTGTGTAGAGAAAATAAAAGGATTGGATGTTCCTGATATCGATTATACTTGTGTTCCCGGAGTTACGTTCTGTCAGCCGCAGGTTGCATCGGTAGGTTTAACTGAAGCTAAGGCAAAAGAAATGGGTTATGAGATTAAAGTCGGCAGATTCCCGTTTACGGCAAGCGGTAAGGCGAGAGCAGTAGGTGAAACAGCAGGATTGGTAAAAGTGATTTTCGATGCTAAATATGATGAACTGATTGGTGCGCATATAATAGGCAGTGAAGCATCGGAATTGATTGCAGAGCTTACACTTGGTAAATCGCTTGAAACAACACACGAGCAGATTATTAGAACTATCCATTCCCATCCAACGCTTTCAGAAGCAATAATGGAAGCTGTTGCCGATGCTTACGGAGAAGCAATTAACATTTAATTCAAAAAGTAGGGACTGACCGCTGGGCAGTCATGTGTACAATGGTTAAGTCCCCTCCTCCGGAGGAGTGGATGGTGCCACAGGCGCCAGACGGGGTGGGTTAGAGTTTTTTTAAATCGTAAAATAAGAAAGGATAAATTAAAATGGCATTACAGGTTGGAGCAAAAGCTCCTGACTTCACACTTAAATCTTTTACACCGTCCGAAGACGTAGTAGATATATCATTGTCTTCATACAGGGGGAAAAATGTTGTTCTGCTTTTCTTCCCTCAGGCATTCACAGGCGTATGTACAACCGAGATGTGCACAATGAGTGACAACTTTAACCAGTACAGGGGTATGAATGCTGAAGTACTTGGTATCAGTACTGACGGTACCTTCGTTCAAAAAGCTTTCGCCAAACAAAACAATATTCAAATTCCGCTTCTCAGCGACTTTAATAAGGAAGTAATAAAGCAGTACGATGTTTACCTGCCTGAGTTTGCACACGGTATGAAGGGTACTTCTCAAAGGGCAGTGTTCGTTATCGATAAAGACGGTGTTGTGAAATATGTTGAAGTAACAAAATCACCCGGTGACCAGGTGGATTTTGATGGTATAAAACAAGCAGTGTCATCGTTAAAATAAAACTACAGGCAAACATAATGTTAAAACCTGGAGACAAAGCACCTGATTTCAAATTAAAATCGGATAGCGGAGAAACATTTTCTTTGAAAGATTTTAAAGGAAAAAAAGTAGTATTATATTTTTATCCTAAAGATATGACCAGCGGCTGTACTGCTGAAGCGTGCGATTTTCGTGATAATACTAAAAAGATTGAGAAGAAAAATACAGTTGTAATCGGTATCAGTGCAGATAGTGTTGAATCGCATAAAAAATTTAAGGATAAATATAAGCTGCCTTTTACTTTATTAAGCGATGAATCAAAAAAAACGTTACAAGATTACGGCGTATGGAAAGAAAAAAGTATGTACGGCAAAAAATATATGGGTATTGTAAGAACTACCTTTCTTATCGATGAAAAAGGAAAGATAAGTAAAATATGGGATAAGGTTAATGTTAATGGTCACGTTGCTGACATATTATCTAATTTGTAAGATTTTAATAATAATTTAAACAGTGTATATTATTTAACAGCAGTCTCAAAAGGCAGTTTTCTTGCAAAAAAACTGTAACCGCAACATTCATAGTTGCGATAATGCAAGAAAATTGCAATGCAGACATCCACTTAAGTGGTGGCTTTCGCCAAAAGACTGCGGATACAAAAACACTTTTGAGACACCCCTGAATAAATTTTATACAAAACGTAAATTATTATTCATCTGCTTTAACTTCAATCTCAGCAACCTTGTATGAATGGTATATATCTTTTGCTGAGTAAATTTCACCTATAAGAAGCAGAATCATGCCAACAGAAAAAATTATTACAGGCAGGGTTCTTAAAAAGTTAGTAGAAATAAACAGATTGATAGCAATAGTAATAGATGACATTACAAATAAAAGTATGGCAGTTTGAAAGAATAAAATTGAATTCCTTAAACCTTTACACCTCTCCAATATTTTCTCAATTTGCTTAATAACGCTTGAGTACCTGATTTTTTCTCCGTAATCAAGTTCTGTTTTAGTAGCTAACTTTCCTGTAATTCTTCTTCTTTCTTCATTCAGAAGACGGATACGGCTGATAATGCTCGAATACCTGTTTGTTGTGGAGAGCATCAGAAGTGCTGTTGCAGAAATTCCCAGTGCGGGAGCAAGTATTGCCTGTATTGCCTGTATTCCGGTTATTATTGTGTCTTCCATTACGTAAAGCTATAGTCCGAGAAATACGATTGAAAGTCCCGAAATAAATATTGTGAATCCTGCCAAAGCATGAGTATATCTTTCAAGTTTGTTAAATGGCACAAAGCTTATTCCCCATATCGAAAGCATTACAACCGATACCATTGTTCCTATTGTAATAATTCCAAAAACAAGTGTTACTATGATTAATCCTGTAATGCTGTTTTCAGCAGCAGGATACATAAGCAGGGGAATTAATGGTTCACATGGACCAAATACGAAAATTGTAAAAAGTATCCATGGTGTCAATGTTTTTTTACTGTCCGAATGAACATGAGCGTGTTCAATTTCATGGCTGTGTTTGTGATTGTGATAAGTTCCGTCTTCGTGAACATGGCTATGAGAATGAGGTTTATTTTTAACAGCCCTTTTAACTCCCCAGATAAAATAAACGAATCCAAATGTAAGCAGAAGCCACGCAGCTATATCGCCCCTGAAACCTTCAATAAATTCCAGCTTCGATACGGCTATTCCGAATGCAACACCTATTATTCCAAGCACTACCGAACTCAACACATGCCCGATTCCGCATAGTATTGTAATCCACACCGTTTTTATTTTTGACCAATTCCCGGCTTTTGACATTACAATAAAAGGAAGGTAATGGTCAGGACCGAAAAGCGTATGAAAAAAACCTATCGATGCAGCGGTTAATAACAGTATCGGTATTTCGTTATTCATATCTTGATTAAGAAAGTACAAAAATACTTTTAATGTCTAATAAATAAAATGACTAATATAATCAAGATAAAAATGGATATTTATTTCAATTTTAAATAAATCCAAGTATTTTAGAATTGTTTAAAAACTAACTTACTCTTAACATTAAATTAACAATTATCGGCTAATTTTAACAAAAAAACTGGATATAAATTAGCCTATGAAAGAAAAAATCTTAGTAGTTGACGACGAGAAGGATATTCTCGAATTAATCGATTACAACCTTACAAAAAACGGATACCATGTAAAAACTGCAATCAGCGGTGAAGAAGCATTGGAGCTGATAAAAGAGAGTGATTTTGACCTTCTAATACTTGACCTGATGCTGCCGGGAATCGATGGTCTTGATTTATGTAAAATAATTAAGGCTGACAGGAACAAAGCAAACCTTCCTGTTATTATGGTTACTGCGAAATCGGAGGAAGCAGATAGAGTTGCCGGGCTTGAGATAGGTGCTGATCATTACGTGACTAAACCTTTTAGTCCGCGGGAACTTCTTGCCATTGTAAAAGCTACATTAAGACGCAAACCCTCAAAAAATGAGGAAGAAGCAGTAATAATTGAAAGAGGTGATATGAAAATTCATACAGGCAGGCATGAAGTATCTATTAATAACAATAAAATAGAGCTTACTAACCTTGAATTTAAGATACTGGTTGTACTTGCAAAGAAACCCGGCTGGGTAATGACAAGATATCAAATAGTGGATGCTACACGAGGCGAAGATATATCGGTTACCGACAGGTCGGTAGATGTTCACATCGTCTCACTCCGCAAAAAATTAGGCGAATACTCAGACTACATACAAACAATAAGGGGAGTTGGATACAAGTTTAAGGAGATTTTTTAATTGGCTCGAAGCCGCTTCATTACCAGATTATTCCTTCCCCAGGTTTTTATTACAGCTGCAGTTATTTTAATTATCAGTATTGTTCTGATATCTGTTTTTAAGAAGTATTATTATGGCCGGGCTTCGGGTGACCTTATTAAAAGAACGCAGCTTATTAAGGATAATTTTACATTCGAACCTCTTGATACTGCTGCATTCAGAAGAACAATCAATGATTTGGATAGGACAACCGATACCAGAATAACATTAATTAATACGAACGGTAAAGTTATTGCAGATTCGCGTGCACGTTTGGAGGAACTCGATAAACACGGTGACAGGCCCGAAATAATTGAAGCATTAAATGGCATTCCCGCAAGTTCCATCAGATATAGTTTTACACAGCATAAAGAGCTGATGTACTTTGCTGTACCGGTATTCGGACAAGAAGGCAAAGTAATTTTGGTATTAAGAACTGCTCTTGATGTTACTTCACTGGAGGATGAATTTTCCAATTCATATAAATATGTTATTCTGCTTGGATTATTCTTATTCTTTGTTTCTGCATTTCTACTCTATTATTTATCGGGGAAACATGTTAAGCCTCTTGAAGAGATTTGTAACGCAGCCGGTAGATTTTCGAAAGGAGAGTTCGGAAAAAAGATTTACCCGCCCGATATAAAGGAATTTCACACACTTGCCGAATCCATAAACAGTATGGCTCAACAGCTTGATGAGAAAATGAATATTATCGACGAGCAGAAAAACATCCAGCAGGCAGTACTCGAAAGCATGAAAGAAGGAGTACTTGCTGTAGATTATGATGAAAAAATACTTTTAATAAATAATGAAGCAGAGCAAATGCTTGGTATCAGGGCGAATAATGTAAAAGGTAAAGTGCTACAGGAAGTTATAAGAATTTCAGAAATACAAAAATTCTTCAATAAAATTATTACCGAAGGCAAACAAATGCAGTCGGATATTCTGATTCAGCATGAAAAGGATAAAGCACTTCAGCTTACGGGAACTTTATTGAATGACCCTGATTCGAAAGCTATCGGGGTGCTGGTAGTAATTAATGATATATCGAATTTAAGATACCTCGATACACTGAAAAAAGACCTGATTGCAAACGTATCACACGAACTAAAAACACCGGTAACAACTATAAAAGGTTTTGTCGAAACACTTAAGGAAAGTGATTTGTCGGGTTCTAAAAATACCGAAAAATTCCTTAATATTATTTACAAGAATGTTGAAAGACTTAATTTGCTGATTGATGACCTTCTTACATTATCAAGAATTGAACAGGCAACAGATGCTAACACAATTAAGTTTTATGAAGAGGATATTGGAACAATTATCCAATCGGTTGTAGAGGATTTTGAGGTTCTAGCAGCTGAAAAAGGTATTACCATAAGTAAACATTGCAGTAAAAAATTAAAATCGCGGGTGAACCGGCATTTGCTTGAACAAGCTGTGGGCAACCTGGTAGATAACGCAATTAAATACAGTGAACATAAAACTAATATCACGATTACTTCAAATACTGAAGGGGGGTTCTTTCTGATAATGGTTGAAGACGAGGGACCCGGCATCGCAAAAGAGCATTTCGACAGGCTGTTCGAAAGATTTTACAGGATAGACAAATCACGCAGCAGGGATGAAGGCGGGACCGGTTTAGGACTTGCAATCGCAAAGCATATAGTCCAGGCACATAACGGCAGTATTGAAGTAGAGTCTGAAGTTGGTAAAGGCTCTAAATTTACTATTAAAATACCGTTAAAATAAAGCTAATTTAACCGCATAATTTTTAATTTTCCTAACACAATCTTAACCAAAACTTAACTTTTACCTTAATAAATTAATATATTTTTATATGGTAGTTCATAATTATTTATAACTTTAAACTAAAAAAAAATGAAAAATATTTTATTTAAGTCATCAATTCTTGTCGCTGTTATTTTATCGATTTCGATTATGGGATGCGGAAAAAAAAGTGATGTTAAAAAGGGTATTACAATAAAAGGGTCCGATACTATGGTTCATCTGATGAGCACACTTGCAGAAGCTTATATGAAGAAAAATCCCGGAAGCCAGGTTTCTGTTACAGGCGGAGGTTCGGGAACTGGTATCGCTGCTTTAATAAACGGCACTACCGATATTTGCGCATCATCACGCGATATGAAGGATAAGGAAAAAAACGACGCACAGAAAAAAAATGTTGATCCAAAGGAATTCACAATAGCTAACGACGGGCTTGCAGTTATTGTTAATCCTGTAAACGCTATTAACGAGTTGACACAGGAACAAATTAAAAAGATCTTCACAGGTGTCTATACTAACTGGAAAGAACTCGGCGGACCCGATAAACCTATTGTTGCATATTCAAGAGAAAACAGTTCGGGAACTTACGTGTTTTTCCAGGAGCACGTTTTAAACCAGCAGGACTATGCAAAAACAGTTCGGTTAATGCCTGCAACATCATCGATAATCCAGGGCGTCAGTGAAGACCAGTGGGCAATAGGTTACAGCGGATTGGGCTATACAAAAGATGCAAAGGTTAAAATACTTAATGTTAAAAAAGATGATAATTCACCAGCCGTTACACCTTCAAATAAAACAGTGCTTGATAAATCATATTCAATTGCACGACCGTTATATCTTTATTTTAACGGTGAACCGAAGGATGAGTTGAAAAGTTTCCTTGATTTTTGTATGTCGGATGAAGGACAAAAAATAGTCGAGGAAACCGGCTATGTAGGTATTAAATAAAGTTCAATAATTACCCGTCAGCCCCTGTTACCATCGGGGCTGAAACGGGAATTTAAAGAAACGCTGATGAAAAGGGAACTATGGAAAGATAAAGCTATAAGGCTGTTTTTATTATCGTGCGGTTATATATCGATTGTAATAGTTATTTTAATTTTTCTCTTTCTCTTCCGTGAGGCTTTTCCTTTTATCTGGTCACCGGGTATCGGGGAACTGTTTAATTCAAACTGGATACCCGTATCATTTCAAAAAGAACAATTCGGTATCTTTCCGCTTATAACCGGCTCAGTTGTTGTAACGCTTCTTGGAACCTTAATAGCCATACCTTTTGGAATTGTGGGAGCAGTTTATATTTCGGAGGTTGCTTCAAGCAAAGAGCGTGAATTCCTTAAACCATTCATTGAAATACTTGCAGGAATACCGTCAGTTGTTCTCGGCTTTTTCGGGCTTGTAGTGCTTGCACCTCTTATTAAAAATATTTTCGGATTAAACAGCGGACTGAACGGCTTAACAGGTGCTATACTGCTTGCTTTCATGGCAATACCAACCATTATTTCAATATCTGAAGATGCAATTAAAGCTGTTCCGTTTGCTTATAAGGAAGCATCGCTTGCATTGGGTGCAAGTAAACTGAAAACTATATGGAAAGTTACAGTTCCAGCTGCTTTATCAGGTATTATCGCAGCAATAATGTTAGGTATGGGCCGCGTTATCGGCGAAACCATGGCTGTGCTGATGGTTACCGGTAACGCCGCTGTTGTTACCATTAATCCTCTTTCTTCGATGCGGACTATGACTGCTACTATAGCTGCCGAAATGGGTGAAGTAACGTTTGGCAGCAATCACTACATGGCATTATTCTGGGTAGGTATAATTTTGCTGATTGCTACCTTCATATTAAATATGGTTTCATATAAAGTATTAAAGAAATACGGTATATATGAAAAATAAACGCTTTCGAGAAAATATTATATACTGGATAATGAGGCTGGTTACTTACATTGTTGTGGTAGCAATTGCGTATATTCTTCTTGATATTATTTTAAAAGGACTGCCTGTAATAAACTGGGAATTTTTGACTGGTGAACCGAGCAAAAGCGGCGCGGAGGGAGGCATATTCCCTGCCATTATAGGAACTCTTTATCTCGTATTAGGAACTATAGCCGTAGCACTTCCGCTAGGAATGTTCAGTGCAATTTATTTAACAGAATATGCGAAACATACTAAGTTAACGCAAGTAATAAGACTTGCTATTGTTACACTTGCAGGTGTACCGTCTATTGTTTTCGGTTTATTCGGGCTCGGGCTATTTGTAATATTTTTCGGTTTTGGGGCTTCGATACTTGCCGGAAGTATTACGCTTGCATGTATGATACTGCCAACAATTATAGTTTCGAGCGAGGAAGCACTTAAAGCAGTACCTCAATACATGCGTGAGGGCAGTCTTGCGCTTGGTGCAACCAAGTGGCAAACTATTTACAAAAACGTGCTGCCGTACGCTCTGCCCGGAATGCTGACGGGCTCAATACTTGGCGTAGGCAGGGCGGCAGGTGAAACTGCTCCCATTTTACTTACGGCTGCAGCTTTTTTTCTGCCAAGCCTACCTTCATCTATATTCGACCAGGTGATGGCTCTGCCATATCATCTCTTTATACTTGCCACACAGCATCCTGAAGCTCAGAAAATTCTGCCCATGCAATACGGGACAGCTCTTGTTTTGCTAATCCTTGTTGTAGGACTTAATTTGCTTGCTATAATTTTAAGAATTCGTGTCAGAAAAAAATATAAATGGTAAAAAATTTTGGAAACGGGTAACATAAAAATAGTTGTAAAAAATGTTGATTTTTACTATGGTCACACACAGGCTTTGTTCAACATTAATATGAACATACCCACTCAGCAGGTAACTGCTTTGATAGGTCCTTCAGGATGCGGAAAATCTACTTTTATACGCTCACTGAACAGGATGAACGATATTATTGATAGTACTAGATTGAACGGAACAATATTGATTGACGGACAAAATATTTACGACCCTTCGAACGATGTTGTTCAGCTGCGTAAAAAAGTAGGGATGATATTCCAGAAATCGAATCCATTTCCCAAATCAGTATTCGAGAATATAGCGTATGGACCGCGTATTCACGGTATAAATGATAAGAATAAGCTGACCGAAATCGTTGAAAACAGCCTCAAACGTGCTGCATTATGGGATGAAGTTAAAGACAGGCTGAGCAGTAATGCACTTGGACTTTCAGGGGGTCAGCAGCAAAGACTGTGTATTGCCCGTGCTTTGGCAATTGAACCCGAGATTGTTTTAATGGATGAACCTGCATCAGCTCTCGATCCAAAATCGACTGCCAGAATAGAGGACCTGATTTCTGAATTGAGAAAAGAATATACAATTGTTATAGTTACGCATAATATGCAGCAGGCTGCACGTGTTTCGGATTTTACGGCATTTTTTTATGAAGGCAAACTGATTGAGTTTGGAGCTACTGAGAAAATATTCACTAATCCCGACCTGAAGCAGACCGAAGATTATATAACAGGGAAGTTTGGTTAAAATAATAACAGGACTAATTAAGAGGTTTTAAAGTGTTGTTCAGAGGTTAAAAAAATTTTTTAAGTTAACTTACAATAATTATCGAATTAAATTCCTGCTTTCGCAGGAATGGTAAAAAAATGTTACATTACTGGCAAAGAGAAATAGATAATCTTAAGAAGCTCTTGTTGAGCCTGGGTGCTATTGTAGAAGAACAGATAATGCGTTCTATGCTGGCACTTGAACGCAGAGATGCCAAGCTTGCAGACGAGGTCGTTTTAAAAGATAAAGAAATTGACTCGCTTGAAATTGTTATAGAAGAAGAGTGCCTTAAAATACTCGCTTTATACCAGCCTGTTGCTAAAGAACTTAGGTTTGTGGTTGCTGTATTAAAAATGAACAATGACCTGGAACGTATGGGAGATCTTGCTGTTGGTATATCAAAACGTGCTAAATACCTTTCCAGAAAAGAAAAGATTGAATTACTGCCTGAGCTTAAAATAGCTGCTGAGAAAGTCCAATCAATGGTTAAAAAAAGCCTTGATTCACTGGTGAATACCGATGTGGTGCTTGCTAAGGAAGTACTGGAAGCTGATGATGAAATTGATGCATTAAACAAGCAAATTTTAAAGCATACTATTAATGCTATGGAAAAAGTACCCAATAGAATTAAAGACTTTTTTAGTGTACGCACAATTTCAAAAAATCTTGAAAGGATTGCCGATTCAGCAACAAATATAGCTGAGGATGTGGTGTACCTGTGCACCGGTGAAATTATCCGCCATAAAACTGAGGATTTCCATCCCGAAGATACTCAGTAATTAGTTATTTTTACGTTTGTTACACTCGTAACTCCACTGTAAAGAAACAAGAAAAAGCATTTCATTTTTTACAACTAAACACGATTTTAACACAATTGTAACTGTAATTTAACAGTTACGCTCTCCTCTTAATAAATCAAACCAAAATTTAACATTACAAAATATGCTAAAAAAGTTTTTACCGAAGCAGGATAAATTTTTTAAACTGCTTTCAGAACTTGCTGAAAACATACTTACAGCTACCGAACTGTTACATGAGATGTTCGGGAATTTGAACCTGCTGGCTGAACTTGCAACCCAAATTCACATCATAGAAAATAAATGTGATGAATTTACGCATACAATTATCAATGAACTTAATGAAACATTTTTAACGCCAATCGATAGGGAAGATATTTATATGCTAGCCAATGCACTTGATGATATTGTAGACAGTATCGATACAATTGCAACCCGCCTTAATATTTATAATATAAAGCATCCGTCAGGTTTTGGTCCACAGCTATCGGAAATACTGCTTTCACAAATGAAACTTATAGTAGAAATAATAGAAAAGCTTCAGGATCATAAAGTCAGTATGCAAAAAATTATTGCTATCAGGAATCTGGAAACCGAAGGGGATGAAGTTTTCAGAGAGGCATTGCTGCAGCTTTTTAAAAAGCAAAAAGATGCAATAGAACTGATTAAGGAAAAAGAAATACTTGAAATAATAGAAAAAGCTGTTGACCGCTGCCAGCATACTACACTTGTAATGGAAAGCATTTTAATCAAACAGGTTTAATTTATAGAGGATGTTCGAGCTTACATTAGTCATTATTATTATTGCTTTGTTGTTTGATTTTCTTAATGGTATGAATGATGCAGCTAATTCTATAGCTACTGTTGTTGCTACCAGGGTGTTGAACCCGAAACTTGCTGTTGCGTGGGCAGCTTTTTTTAATTTTGTCGCTGCTTTCGGGTTTGGTGTTCATGTTGCAAATACAATAGGCAAAGGCATTATTGAAACCTTTGTTGTAGATCAGTATCTGATTTTATCAGCTTTAATCGGTGCCATAATATGGACACATCTGTGCACTAAGTTTGGACTTCCGATTAGTGTTTCACATGCTCTGATTGGAGGTTTATCCGGTTCAGCGATACTTAAAGCAGGATTTGGCTCGTTAATAGCAGGCGGATTATTAAAGGTTGTTTTTTTTATTGTTCTTTCTCCTTTGATAGGTATGCTGCTCGGTATTCTATTAATGCTGGGAGTATCCTGGCTCTTTAGGAATTCGAAAGGCAGAAAAGTTGATAAGATATTCAGAGTCGGACAGCTTGTTTCATCCGCAGCATTCAGCCTTGGGCATGGGACAAACGATGCTCAAAAGACAATGGGAATAATTTCAATTTTACTTTTTACAAGCGGATTTCTTGGTAGTGACTTTTATGTTCCGTTCTGGGTTGTTCTTATTTCACATGCTTCGATAGGTTTAGGTACCTTAGCCGGCGGATGGAAAGTCATTAAAACAATGGGAATGAAGTTAACTCATTTAAGACCTGTCGGTGGCTTTTGTGCCGAACTCGCAGGGGCAACCGTACTGATAGGTACTTCACTTGCAGGTATACCTGTAAGCACAACACATACTATTTCCGGCTCGATTATGGGTGTAGGCTCAGTTAAAAGGTTAACAGCAGTCCGTTGGGGAATAGCCGGAAGAATAATCTGGGCATGGATTTTAACTATTCCGGTTTCAGCCCTTTGCGGAGCACTGGCGTATTTTCTGATTAGTTTGTTTTTGTAGCATGCCATTCCAAGCCTGACACTACATAAAAAACCCGATTATTTTTCATAACCGGGTTTGGTGTTTTAAAATCTAAAATCCCGTAGATCTTAAAACAACTCGCGCTCCCAACGGGGTTCGAACCCGTGCTACCACCTTGAAAGGGTGGTGACCTAACCACTAGTCGATGGGAGCAAAAATCCTAAAAACTCACTGAAAACTACAAAAGTCTTAAAGATTTTTGTAGTTTTAATGAATGATAATCACAAATTTACTAAATTTTCAGGGAAAATTAAAGCAGTGCTAAGTTCAAAGTCTATAGTTTAAAAACCAAAGTATAATCAAAATCAAATTTCAAAACTAATTAGAAAAAGTTACGTTTCTGAAATTAAGCATTTGAACTTTTGATTTACTTTGAAATTTGGTTTTTGTAATTTGAATTTTAAGAGCGTTTATGCTGGCTACTATTAGGTGTTAGGTATAAAATTGTTTTAATTACTCAAGTTGACCGCTTTATGTACAAAAACCGTTGAAACGGTTATTAATCAATATTTTAGCTTGATCCCACGACTGAAGTCGTGGGTTAATAAATATATTATTATTATAATTATCAAACAAAACGATCAACTTGAGTTAATTAAATATTCTGAAGACTATCAACAGCTTCTTTCAGCTTCCTGTAGTTTTCTTCTATTAAATCCGATACAATTTTTACATCATTCAGCACAGGCATAAAATTGGTGTCGCCTTCCCATCTCGGGACAACGTGATAATGTATATGGTCTTCGATGCCTGCGCCGGAACATCTGCTGATATTTATACCTATGTTAAATCCGTGGGGGAATATTGTTTTATTAAGTGCTTCGCATCCAAGATTAATAAGTTTAATACATTCCAGATTAGTTGCATCATCAAGTTCATTAAGTGTACGCGTATGTTTATACGGTACTATCATCAAATGTCCTGAATTATACGGAAACAAATTCATAATAATATATGCAGTGATTCCTCTATATAATATCAGGTTCTTTTCATCATTGTTTTCTTTTATAACCATGCAGAAAAGACAATCCTTAACTTTCTCAGCACCCGGTTTAAATGACTCGATATATTTTGAACGCCATGGAGACCAGAGTTTATCCATTATTTGGTATAAGTAAAATTATTTTTCTTTTTCAGCTTCCTTTTGTGCTTCGGTAATAATTTTTGATTCTATTTCTCTGGGAATCTCATCATAATGCGAAAATCTTCGTCTGAATATTCCGCGTCCCTGCGTGAATGACCTGAGTTTTGTTGCATAATTGTGCAGCTCGGCAAGCGGAACGGTCGCTTTAATTACCTGAAGCTTTCCGCTGTGGTCCATTCCCGATATCTTGCCCCTTCTTGAAGAAATATCACCCATTACGTCACCCATATATTCTTCCGGAACAATCACTTCAAGCTCATATATAGGCTCAAGCATAACAGGTTTTGCTTCCATAAATCCTTTTTTAAAAGCCATTGCTGAGGCGATTTTGAATGCCATTTCCGAAGAATCAACATCATGGTAAGAACCGTAATGAACCGTTACCTTAACATCAACAACGGGATAACCTGCAACAGGACCTTTTAGCATAGCTTCTTTAATACCTTTTTCAACAGCGGGTATATATTTCCCAGGAATCACCCCCCCGACTATTTCGTCAACAAATTCAAAGCCTGTTCCTCGTGGCAGGGGTTCAAGACGCAAGAACACATGTCCGTATTGTCCGTGACCGCCTGTTTGTTTTTTGTGTTTGTATTCCGAGCTTTCGCATTTTCCCTTTATTGTTTCCCTGTAAGGAATTTTGGGCTCAATTACATTTACGTCTACACCGTATTTTTCTTTCAACCGGTTAATGATGATGTTCAGGTGCAGCTCACCTTGTCCGCTTATTATAGTTTGTGCAAGCTCGGGATTGTAGCTATAAAGGAAAGTCGGGTCTTCTTCATGTAAGTGGCTTAATCCCGATGCAATTTTATCCTCATCACCTTTTGCTTTCGGGGTAATGGCATTTGAGGCAAGAGGTTCTGGGAAAACAATTGGGTCGATTGTAATACTGAGATTTTTACTTGCAAGCGTGTTATTTACGTGAGTATCTTTTAATTTAACTACAGCAGCAATATCGCCAGCACAAACCATTTGCAGCTCTCTTCTGTTTTTACCGTTCATCTGGTATAACTGCATAAGGCGTTCAACTTTACCGTTTTTTTGGTTTATTAGGTCTATTCCCGGTGTTAATGTTCCTGAAAGAACCCTGAAAAAAGAAAGTTCGCCTACGTGAGGCTCTGAAACCGATTTAAAAATAAAAACCAGCGGTTCGCCGTTAGGATTATGTTCTACTTCGAAAGTTTTATCGGTACCTGTTATTCTGCCCGTGAATCTTTCGCTGTCCTGCGGTGAAGGACAATAATTCTCAATAAATTCTGTTAACGTAGATGTTCCGATATTGTGCAAGGCAGCTGTACAAAGCACGGGAAGAATTTTCTTATGTTTAATTGCAGATGCAAGTCCTATTATCAGTTCACGCTCTGTAAGTGTGCCGCCTTGTTCAAAGAATTTGTTCATAAGTTCATCATCTTCTTCGGCAACCAGCTCTACAAGCTCCTGGTGAAGTTTTTGTGCTTTTTCTCTCAGATTTTCAGGTATTTCTTCTTCGCTATATTCACTCTTAGTATCTTTTTTAAACTTAAGTTTTTTCATTTTGATAATATCTACAAAGCTATCAAAGCCCAATCCTTCATTTACCGGGAACTGGATTTCAGCTACATGGTTGCCGTAATAATCTTTTAACTGTGAAATGGTGTTATCGAATTTTGAATTCTCATAATCTATTTTATTTATGACAAATAAAATTTCGAGTCCGAATTCCTTTGCATAGTTTACGGCTATCTCGGTGCCCACTTCCACGCCTTCGACCGAATTCACGACTATTATGGCGGTATCCATAACTTTCATTGCAGCTTTTACAGAACCTGTGAAATCGGTATAGCCGGGAGTATCAATAATATTGTATT
Source organism: uncultured Ignavibacteriales bacterium (assembly GCA_964461265.1). GTDB lineage: Bacteria > Bacteroidota > Ignavibacteria > Tepidaquicellales > OLB5 > CAYWTS01. Next base: position 191,143 of record CAYWTS010000002.1, on the reverse strand, counting down.
TAATTCCATTGAGGGATGTAGAAATTACTGTGGAATTTATTGAAATCTGGCGTGATATTTCATCTTTGCTGTAATCAGATACGGTTGTTCCTTCTTCAATTCTGCCGAATCGCGTAGTTGCTCCCGTACACCATAGAATTGACTCACCGAGTATGGTTTTTCCCGAGCCGCCGTGGCCCGCCAATACAATGTTGCGGATTTTATCCGAAGTTAAATTGCTCAAAATAATTTCCCCTTATCTGTAGGATAATTTATAATAAATTAATATTTCAGATGGTATTTAAAATTCTTCTTCCGAAGAGTCCAAAGGCGAATACGACTTCAGGTGTCTGCCAGTTTTTCCCTCTTCTCCAAGATGTTTAGCAGGCTGGCTTGAGCTTCCGTTTGTTCGTTTAAGAGTTGTTAAAAAAGTTTTTACTCCCTTTGAAATTGAAGAGATAAGGTTGAGAATATCAAAAACATGACCTTCAATCTGCTTCTGCGCCTTTTGTTCAAGCTCGATGATAGAATCGGCTGTGTCTTTAACCGAGTCTACCACCGAGCCGAGTTTTTCAACCTGGACTTTTGCACCGGTTGTAATCTCTTTCAAGTTCGATGAAACCACAGCAGCATTTTCAAGAACAGGGCTGAGTTTCTCACTGATATCTTCTACATTATGCTCTATATTCTGTAAAGCACTTGTCAGCTTCCTCAGTGATACAATAACGTAAATACATAATACGGTTAATGCAGCAAATAAAGCTATCAGCGCAATTTTAGAAATTAATTCCAGTGATTCCATAGATCTAGTTTATCAGGTTCAGGTTGTTTTATTTCTTTCTTCTTTGTACGCTTCTACTCCTGCCTTAATAGCATCTTTGAGCCTGCCGGATTCTTCAGTTATTTTCTCTTTTGCAGATTCATAACCTGTTACGGTTTTTTCTTTTGCCGATGATAAGATTTTGTTAGCATCACCCAGCAAAGTGCTGGCTTTCTTTTTGGCTTCGGAGATCAGTTCTTCGGATTTCTTTTTGCCTTCGTTAATGATATCCTGTGCTTTGTGTTTGGCAATATCAAGATATTCTTCGGCATCGTCGATGAATTCGTCTTTCTTCAGTTTTAAGTCGGCACGGAATTCCTTGCCGCTTTTAGGAGCATACAGAAGTGCAATAATTCCGCCAACAATTCCGCCGGCAAGAAAACCAAGGAACAAACCTTTAGCCATTCCTCTTTCTTCAGACATTTTCTAAGCCTCCTTTTGAGTTAGTTGTGGATTAAAATTCACTGCTAAATTAGCATAATAGTGAGCTATTTTCAAGATAATTTAAAAGACTTATGCGGTAAATATTTACTTATAAGGGTGTTTGAATTTAATTTATTCTTTATTCTACCTTAAATAATGAGCTAATTGACTGGTTTTCATTGGTTCTTATGATTGCCGATGCAAACAGACCTGAAACGTCTATTATTTCTATTTTATTTGATTTTGAAAGCATAGGTATCGTATTTGACATAACAAGCTTTTTAAGGCTTGAGCGTTCTATTTTTTGCAATGCACGTCCCGAAAGTATAGGGTGCGTTGCTGCTCCGTAAATATCTTTTGCTCCGGCTTTTTTAAGTGCTTCAACTGCTGCAATAAATGTATTTGCTGTGTCTATAAGGTCATCTATTATAAGAACGTTTTTGCTCTTAACATTACCGATAATGTTCATAACTTCAGCTTCATTTGGTTTTGGTCTACGTTTATCTATTAGTATCAAATCGGCATTAAGTTCTTTCGAGTAAACCCTTGCGCGTTTGGTTCCGCCTACATCGGGTGCGGCAACTGCAAGATTTTTTAGGCGGAGCTTTTTAAAATATTTAATCAGCAGCACCGAGCAGTAAAGATGGTCGACAGGTATATCGAAAAATCCCTGAACCTGCGGCGCATGAAGGTCCATAGTAATAATTCTGTCGGCGCCTGCTGTAGTTAAAAGATTTGCAATAAGTTTGGCAGTAATAGCAACTCTGGGCTGGTCTTTTCTGTCCTGCCTTGCATATCCGAAATAAGGAATAACAGCTGTAATATGTCTTGCAGAAGCTCTTACAGCAGCATCAATCATAATAAGCAGCTCCATAAGGTTTTCCGAAGGGGGATTTGTAGACTGCACCAGGTATACATTTTTTCCGCGGATATTTTCGTTATATTTCACCCAAATTTCATTATCGCTGAAATTCACGATTTTGCATTTACCTAAAGGTCTGTGAAATTGTCTGCAAATCTGTTTTCCCAGATAAAGAGAATTTCTTCCTGCGAAGATATCTATCTCTGCACGTGACATTAATTTGTAATGTTTAAATGTTTGAAATGCACAAAATTATAATAATAAGTTTGTATAATCAATTGAATGTAACCTAATCATGACAGATTATTAACAAATCCTGTATAGAATGTATTTAGAGGTTCTAAAAAACGGAAAGCTATACATTTATGTGTGAGGGAAAAAGTGAATATCAGCTGTAAAAAAAGCTGTCTGACACCCTGCGGATGTCATACTTGTATATTAATATAAAATGTATTTGAGTTCAGAATTTAATCAGTTAAGACTGAATTCTGCCGGGACCGGTATACCGGTTTTGGATTGTGTTTTAATATAAGCGGATTTTTGGATGGTATTTTCTTTTAAATTACTAAATGTGCATATATTATAGCGTAACGAATCAGCATTAACGTTTATATAATTAACTTCAAACGTATTTTCATTTTTGTTTAAAACAGAGCCGCCTGCATTCATAAAAAGCTGCTCTTTTCTAAAATAGAAAAAAGTCTCATGCATGTGTCCGTGCAATACGGCATCCGTTTTGTATTTGGTAAATAGCTTTATAAGCGATTTTTTGTTTTTAAGTTTCATAGTCTGTTTTTCGATTTTACGCCAAAAATTACTGGTGTATGTGCAGTCAATGGGCTGTTTGTAGAAATGATGGTGAGTAAGAATAATTTTTTTTGTTTTTTTGTAATAAGATGATTTAAAAATTTTCTTAAGACAGTTAATCTGGTCTTTTGATATCTTTCCGTTTGATGCAAATGGGTTATTGAACAGTGAGTATTGCGCAACTGAGTTCAGCCCTATCAGTATAACATCTTTAAGTTCTTTAACAAAGGGGAATAATTTATTTTTCAGCGGGTAATAGCAATTATTGAAGGTTTCTTTAAAATATTCGGAAAATTCTTCAACCTTTGCATTGTAATTTGTTTTCATACATCTTTTTGGGAAATTCGGAACGTCTTCAGCCAAATATACACCGCCATATATATCGTGATTGCCGGGTATTACTGTAGTTTTTTCAGAATCAAGCAGCCCGTATGAATTTAACAAATTTCGAACCAGTTGAAAGCTTTGTTTATCTGCATTTTCAACAATATCTCCTGTTATAATCAGATGGTCAAAGCCCTCCCGTATCAGGAGTTCTAATAGTGCCTTGCTCTTATTGTAATTTTTTTTACTTTCACGGTTAATATCTATGTGTAAATCTGATATATGAGCTATTTTCATAGTTTTTTTATATGCAAAAATCAAACAATGTATTATAATTATTCATTACTTTACAAACATAGATATGTTTTGTTAAATTTTTATTAAAAATCAATCAAGTGAACATTATAAATTATACATAATTATAAATACTTAACAAGACGGGAACACTTTTTTAAATAATATAATGTTAAGAATAGTTAATTTTGCATTATGGAATTAAACAATAAGAAACTCGGGGAACTGCTCGGATATTCCTGCAGTATAGTCAGAAAATCTTCGGATATTACTATGAAGTATTACAGAAAGAAGATTAAGTACAAGCTGAAGGAAAACCTTTCACCTGTTACAATAGCTGACCTGAAATGTGAAAACTACCTGATAAAGAAAATAAAAACTAAGTTTCCTGCTCACAATATATTATCGGAAGAAAACGGGATTAAAGAAAATAATTCTGATTTTAAATGGATAATTGACCCAATAGACGGAACAAAGAACTTTATGCGGCATAATCCATTCTGGGGAACTTTGCTGGCACTGGAATATCTGGGGAAAGTAGTTTTAGGTGTAGTGTATTTACCGGCATTGAATGAATTTATTTATGCAGCTAAAGGAACGGGTACATTTTATAATGGCAAGCGAGTAAAAGTAAGCAAGCATAGTAAAATTGAAGAATCATTTTTAATATACGGAGGTATTGATTACATACTGAAAAGCAGCTACAAACAAAATTTCTTTAAGCTGGCTGAAAAGTGTTTTCACACAAGGGGTTTCGGAGATTGTCATGGCTATACGTTAATTATGAACGGAGGTGCCGAAATAATGCTTGACCCGCATGTTGCACCATACGATATAGCTGCACTAAAAATTTGTATCGAAGAAGCCGGGGGTAAGCTTACATCTGTTACGGGTAATGATTCAATTTACGAAGGAACAGCACTTGCCACCAATGGAATGATTCACAATAAAGTTTTAAGAATATTACATTCCAAGAAACCGGGTTTGGCTTAATTTTTTTCCTGACAGCGACACTGAGCATTGAAAATTCCATTGAATTTATATTCTATTTAATTGAACATTGTTGAGTCCCGAGGCGTCGGGACAAAATCCCGCTCTGAGGGAAACATTTACTTTTGAAATTTGACCTCGCTCGGAAAACCAAATACTCCGCACCCTTCGGTAAAGGGTTTACGTTCTACTTTAGCAGGTATTACAATTAATGTATTCCTTGCAGCCGCGAAGGGTATAACCGGATTTCTTGGCAATTCTTATGCTCTTATTGCAGATGCAATAGAATCGTCAACTGATATATTCAGCTCGTTAATAGTTTGGGGAGGATTGAAAATTTCTGCTAAACCTCCCGATAAAGACCATCCCTACGGACACGGAAAAGCCGAACCTATAGCTGCAATATTAGTATCTCTTGCCCTTTTTGCTGCTTCAGTTTTAATAGTTATCCAAAGTATTCACGAAATCATAACACCGCACCATGCACCTGCACCATTCACGTTAATTGTTTTGATTATTGTAGTGGTTGTAAAAGAAATGCTTTACCGGTTTGTGTTTCGTGTGGGAAATGATATAAAAAGCACCGCAGTTGTAAGCGATGCATGGCATCACCGGAGCGATGCTATTACATCCGCAGCAGTATTTGTTGGTATTTCTATCGCTCTTATTGGCGGTAAAGGATTTGAAAGTGCCGATGATTATGCTGCTTTATTCGCTTCTGTAATTATTTCGTTTAATGCCTACCGGATTTTCAAACCTGCGTTTGATGAAATTATGGATACAGCTCCGCATGAATCTATAAAAGAACAGATACTGAATACTGCGTTGGATGTAAACGGAGTTGTTGGGCTTGATAAATGTAATGTGAGAAAAATGGGTTTGGATTTTTATGTTGACCTGCATGTAGTAGTGGATGCAAATATCTCGGTTAAAGAGGGGCATTTTATTGCCCATGAGGTGAAAGACTTTATTATATCCAAATTTCCAAGTATACACGATGTATTTATACATATCGAACCTGAAGGGAGGGAAACATTAAAGAAAACCTGTAATAGTTAGCAATGTGTATTGAATAGGCTGTAATAAGTCTCATCCCGCTGAAGCCTGCCTGGCGCCTACGCGTTACCTTAACACCTGTACAGCAGGGTGAGGTTGCTGATTCGTTAAAAACGAATCAAACCGGATGGTTGATAATATTAAATTAGGTGTTTAATTGTTTGTTTGGGATTGTTACATTTGAGTATCATTTCGGTTAAAATTTAATTAATGCTGACATCATTAGTTACAGGTATAATTACAGGATTTCTTGTATCCATCCCTCCGCTGGGACCAATTGCTTTTGCACTTATTTCTAAAGGCTTTAAAAATGAGATTAAGGAAGGCATGGCTATTGCACTTGGTTCTGCATTTATGGATTTTGTCTACTGCTTAATCGCCTTCGGCGGCATTTCACTTGTCCTTTCTTTTTTACCCGATAAAGCAGGTGAATTTTACAACGAGAATGTTTCCTCTATTATTATTATACTAACCTATCTTGGATGTATGGTTGTTGTGGTTTACGGTTATAAGATAATGAAGTCGAAGATTGGCTTTGAAGAAATGGAAGAAAAACAATCCGAAAAGCTACAGGAAGCCGAAGAGAAGGCAATTGAATTTACCAAGCATACACATGTTCCTGTTGTTTCAAAATCAAGTTACACAGGATTATTTATGATGGGTGTTATGCTCTGCATGTCCTCTATTACCTTACCTGCCTCATGGGTTGCAGTTGTGGGCTATCTGAAGGGTTACAGGATTATAAATACCGGTATTATAGACGGGCTTGTTTTTTCTGCAGGTGCATTTGCCGGAACAGCTTTATGGTTTTATGTTTTGTTAAGACTGATAACCAGTAATAAACACAGAATTAATATTACTACGGTAAATAAATTGAATATTGCTGCCGGTATTACATTGTTTATACTTGGTATTATTTTATTTGTCCGTGCTTCAATAGAAATTTTTCATTTGTTTTAATATTTTTAAATCTTTAACATGGAACAAGAAAGTGAAAATTAGAACAATGATTTACGACCTCTTAATGAACCGAGTGTTGATGCTGTTTATACTGAGTGGCGTAATGAAACACGTAGATACCGTGATTTTAAACAAACCGTAACATCGTGAGCTAGTACAATACTAATAGCATTCATTTAGTATAGCATTAGGTTTTATACCGCTAGCGTTTCCTACCGATTCAATCTTTTTTTTCAGTCATTGTCAATATTGACGGAGAAGATATGTTTCGCTCTTTCTTCGAACGAAATTAAATAATTATACCCTTTTTTCCCTAATTTCTTCTCTCTTACCAAACCTTAAAAAAATCTAAAGATTATCCATTTCGGGGCTTGACTTTTGTATTTTATTCATTATTTTTGTGGTGGAGGAAAGTGGAGGAAAGTGGGGAATTGGGGAATTAAACCCACCCTCTCAATCCTGCCCAAAAAAAATATTCGAATGTACGAAGGAAGTGTAATACAGTCACTTGATGATAAAGGACGTCTTATCATCCCTGCAAAATTCCGTAGGAACATTCCCGCTGAAGCTAACGGGAAAGTTCACATTATTCTGGGACGAGACAGCTGTTTATGGCTGTATGATGATGTTCAATGGCTGAAGACAAAAGAAAAACTATTACAGCTTGATGAGTACGCAGAATCCGATACAAGGCTATTAAGGCAGTTTTTATATCACGCAGAAGAATTTCAAATTGATGCACAATTCAGAATTCTTCTTTCACAGAAAACGATGCAGGTTGTAAACATTAAGAAAGAAGTTCTTCTAATCGGTCAGCTTAATAAAGTTGAGATCTGGAATCCTGAAACATTCGATATATACTTACAGAGCAGCGGCCAATCTTACGAGGATGTGATGGAAAAAGTGCTCGGAAAGAAAAAATCACCGGTTTATCCAATCAAAAATTAATCTCCTTATGCAGGAGAATATTTATCATGTGCCCGTTCTTTTAAATGAAGCGGTAGATATCCTTCTATCCGGTTATAAAGGAACGGCTGATGCAGTATTTGTTGACGGAACGTTCGGCAGCGGAGGGTATTCAAAGAGGATTCTGGATTATCTTAATCGTAAGGTAAATGTTATCGGGATTGACCGGGACGCAAATGTTTTAAGCTATGCAAGGAATATAATTAATGAATACAGCAGTTGTCTGAAGATTATTATAGGAAATTTTGCTGATATAGGTTTATTACTAGAACAAAATGGTACTGAAAAGATAGACGGAATTGTGCTTGATCTGGGTTTATCAACATACCAGCTTGATTACGAAGATGGCTTCAGTTATTTGAAAAACACGTTACTCGACATGCGAACCGGAAAAGACCTGAAAGTAACCGCTGCAGATGTGCTGAATAAATATGACAGGGAAAGTCTGTGGAAAGTATTCAGGGATTACGGCGAGGTGAGAAATTACAAAAAAATCGTTTCTGAGATTATTGAATGCAGGAACAGCAGAAGGTTTGAAACCACCGGTGATGTTTTCGAAATTTTCAGGAAAAAAATTCCCCAGAGATTTTTAAACAGGGAACTTTCGAAAATTTTTCAGGCTATCAGGATAGAAGTTAATAACGAATTGAATAATCTGAAAAAATGCCTTAGCGATGTAACGAGCTATCTGAAACCTGATGCAAGGATAGTTGTTGTATCATATCATTCGCTTGAAGACAGGATAGTAAAACATTTTTTCAGGGATAAAGACAGACTGGAAGTAATAACAAAAAAGCCGTTAATGGCTGGTGATACGGAAGTTTTGAATAATCCGCGTTCAAGGAGCGCAAAATTAAGAGCAGCCCGTAAGCTTAATGAGAAACAATAATAAAAACCGTATTTCACTTTTTAATTTCCTGATAGGATTGTTTTCTGCTGTTGGTGTTATAGTATTCCTTGTTTACAATATAATATATGTAAACTCACTCGTAGTGGAAAATAACTTATTGAAAGAAGAAATAAGAAGGGTATCGGGAACTAATAACAGTCTGCAGGCAGAGATTGAATATCTAACAACATACGATAAAATTAAACCAGCTGCTGAGGGAAATCTGAAGCTGACGTTTTTGAAACAGAATATTAAGATACTGCCCATTGAGAAATCACAATTAGTTAAAACCGAATAAATATTATAAGTTGTCTGAAAAGGGAAAAAATACTAACCAAGCAAACACAAACAGGCGTATTAGCGTATTTATTATATTTTTCCTGTGTCTTCTTATTATTGTAGCCGTAAAATTGTTTACCATTCAGGTTATAGATAGTTCAAAATACCAGCTTGCGGCAAAACGGCAGTATGAAAAAAGCATACCTCTGATTCCCACCCGCGGTATAATTTATGACCGTAAATTCAATGCACTTGTAACCAATACAACGAGGATAACTTTTGCAGCTGATCCGAATATGATAGATAATAAAGATTCCGTTGCAGAGGTATTTGCCAGAATATTTCAGAAAGATAAATCTTACTATCTCGATAAGCTAAATTCGAAAAACACATCATTTGTTTGGCTCGAAAGAAGAATTGACCCTTCGTTCGATTCACTTGTTAAAGACATCAATATAACAGGGATTATAAAACAGAACGAATCGGAAAGAACCAAAAATTACGGCAGTGTTGCATCACAAATAATAGGTGTTACCGATACAGATAATAAGGGAATCAGCGGCATAGAGCTTGAATGTGAAACCGACCTTGCAGGTAAAGAAGGATACGTTGTTATGCAAAAAGACGGACTGGGGAAAAAACGCCCGGCTCTTGAATACCCGCGTGTGGATCCTGTAAACGGAAATGGTGTGGTTTTAACCATAGATCTTGATATACAGAAGATAGTTGAAGAAGAGCTTAAAGCAGGTATCGATGCCAATAATGCTGAAGGCGGTAAGTGTTTAATTATGTCGGTTAAAACCGGGGAAGTGCTTGGAGTTTATTCATACCGCAACCAGACGATTAACGGGAATGAACCTGATTACGGTAAATTAACCGCAGTCACCGATATGTATGAACCCGGCTCTACCTTTAAGATTGTGACTGCATCTGCATGCCTTGAAGAAGGTTTGGAAAATAAAAATTCCATAGTAGAAACAAACGGAGGAGAGTATAAAATTTATGATATTATCATAAAAGACAGCCATAAATCTTCCAGTCTTACATTCCAGCAGGTTGTGGAACAATCGAGTAATGTTGGTATTGTTAAATCAGCAGAAAAGCTGGGAGCAGAGCGGTTCTATAAATATGCCAGGGATTTCGGATTTGGCATTTACAGCGGTATCGATTACCCCGGTGAAATGAAAGGACAGCTTAAAAAGCCTGTGGAATATTCAAAAGTTTCATTAAGGTTTTCGTCAATCGGATACGAAGTAATGGTAAATACTGTGCAGATTACAAATGCTTATGCATGTATTGCAAACAACGGAATATTGATGAAGCCGTACATTATAAAAAAAGAATTAACACCCGATGGAATATTGGAATTTGAAAACCAACCGACTAAGTTAAGAACGGTAATTTCCGAGCAATCGGCAAGAACAATCACATCATTTTTAAGCGGTGTAGTTGAAAGAGGAACAGGGACCGAAGCAAGGATGGATGAAGTAAAAATTGCAGGTAAAACAGGCACTTCACAAAAGATTGTTAACGGTGAATATTCTAAACAGTTCTACACGTCTTCTTTTATCGGTTATTTTCCTGCTGAAAATCCGCAGATAGTAATTTCGGTTGTCGTAGATGCACCTATGGCCGGGCAGATTTACGGCGGAAAGGTTGCAGCACCTGTATTTAAAAAAATTGCTGAACGGTTAATTCAGCTTGAAGGTATGAACGGTAATGATATATTGTTCGTGAAAGATAACATAGCTATGGATGTAACAAATCAGCAGCTTCAGAATCATTATTATAATGAATCTGATCTGAAACTGGATGATATCAACCTCGAAGATGCTGCATATATCTTAACCGAAAAAAAGATTGATTTTGAAGTTAACGGTCCGTTAAAAAATGCAGTTATAAAAAGCTGTAAGATGGTTCCTGATGACGATGGTTCAGTAGAAAAGGTAATATTGGAAACAGCAGATAAAAATCAGATAATGACAAGAAATGTAAAAGGCAGTTATATAATAGTACCTGAGCTTAAAGGTATGAGCGTACGAAATTCAATTAGTATGATGTCAGCACTTGGGCTTGAATTTATTATATCGGGTAACGGAATTGTTACCGGGCAAAAACCGCAACCGGGAGAACAGATCCTGAGAAACCAGAAAGTATTTATTTATTGCCAGGAACTTAAAGCTGAATGATGTTTTCTGAATTAATAATAAAATCACCTGAGCTAACAGGTCTTAAGCCAAAGAATGACTTTAAGGTCAATTCGCTTTGTTATGATTCACGGAAAATTAAAGCCGGTGACGTTTTTTTTGCATTGAAAGGTTTAAGACACGACGGAAACGTTTACGTTCCGGAAGTAATATCTAAGGGTGCTTCTGCTGTATTTACAGATAGCAGCCGGATTTTCCCGTATCCATGCGTACATAAAGTGAACGATTGCAGAAGCACACTTGCTTCCCTTAGCAATATATTTTATGATTTCCCTTCTCATAAAATGAAAGTAACCGGTGTAACCGGAACTAACGGAAAAACAACAGTTACCAGTCTAATAAATTTTGTTCTTAGATACGCTGGTTACAAAACCGGATTGATAGGAACTAATGGAAATTATATTAATGATGAATTCTTTCATACTGAGTTTACTACCCCGGAATCGGTTGAATTAAACCGGTTGTTAAATGAAATGTATTCAAGAGGGGTTGAATATGTTACTATGGAGGTTTCTTCTCATTCACTTATTATGAAAAGAATTAATGGAATCGAATTTGATGTTGCAGTATTTACGAATCTGACACCTGAACATCTTGATTTCCATGAGACGGTAGATAATTACTTTAAAGCTAAAAAGATTCTTTTTGATTCGCTTAAACGCATTAACCTAAAGAATTTTAACACTGTATCTGTCTATAATTCCGATGACCCGTACGGTAAAAAAGCAGTAGAAAACACCGAAGCTGAGAGAATTTCTTTTGGTTTCGGCAGTTCAGCCTATTCGGTAAAGGAATTGAAGATGGATTTTAAAGGCATGAGCTTCGATATGCTTGTTCCGTTAAACGGTGAAGGCAAAGATAAAATTTCTTTTAAATCTAAACTGACCGGGAAATTCAATGTTTATAATATAATGGCAGCTGTTGCAGCATTAAAAACTTATAAGCTGACATTTAAAACAATCCGTGATGCTGTTGCAGAATTTAAACCGGTTGAAGGCAGGTTTATGCAGTTTGTACTGAAAAACGGTTCAATTGCAATTGTTGATTATTCGCATACTCCAGATTCATTATTAAATGTACTCAGCACTATTCGCGAGATACGTTCTGTGAATTCGTTACAGGGTAAAGTAATAACCGTTTTTGGCTGCGGCGGTAACCGTGATAGAACTAAAAGACCTAAAATGGCTGCTATTGCCGAAGAACTAAGCGATACGGTAATTGTAACTTCAGACAATCCGCGTAATGAAAAACCGATGGACATAATTTCTGAAATAGAAACAGGTTTTAAATCGAAAAAATATCTTGTGATTGAAAATCGTGAAGAAGCAATCTGCAAAGCAATTAAGCTTTCCGATAGAAATGACGTGATACTTATTGCAGGCAAAGGACACGAAGATTACCAGATAATCGGTGATAAAAAATACCATTTTAGCGACAAGGAAATAGTATTGAGATATTGCTGATGAGATTTACACTTGAAGATTTTATGAGTTTTGACGGGGCAGTTATTATAAATGCAGATAAACTTAAAAGTTATACAGTAAAAGGTGTATCGATAGATTCAAGAAAATGCCTGAACTCCGATGTGTTCTTTGCAATAAAAGGAGAAAAGTTCGATGGGCATAATTTTATTTCTGATGTTGTAAAACGCGGAGTAAAAGCTGTTGTAATAAATAAAAATAACACAACGAGTGTTAAAAGAAAGCTTGGATATAAATTCGGCAGTGTATGCTGGATTTTAGTAAATGACACGTTAAAATCTTTTGGAAAGCTTGCTTCTCTTTACAGAAGCCGGTTTCTTATACCTGTGGTAGCAATAGGAGGCAGTAACGGAAAAACATCAGTTAAAGATTTTACTGCTTTTGTTCTTTCGAAAAAATATTCGGTGTTAAAATCAGAATGTAACTTTAATAACCGTATTGGAGTACCTTTAACACTTTTTAAGCTTCGGAAAAAGCATAACATTGCGGTGATTGAAGTTGGTACTAACCAATTCGGGGAAATTGAAGAGCTTTGCAGAATTGCTAAGCCTCAATTCGGACTTTTAACAAACATCGGCAGAGAACACCTTGAGTTCCTGAAAAACTTAAAAGGTGTTTGTAAAGAAGAAGGCAGATTAATAGATTATCTTGAAAACGTTTACGGAACATTTTTTTTAAACAGTGACGATAAATATATAAGAAAGATGTCACAAAATCGGAAATTAAATATATACTCTTTTGGCACACACGCAAATGCAAACGTGACGGGTGTGCTGAAAAGATTTAAATCGTTTTATCCTGAAATTGCAATCAGCTGCGGGAAACAGTCATTTACAACGTCACTTTGTATAGCAGGAATACAAAGTTTTTACTCTGCACTTGCTGCTTCTGCTGTGGGTTTATTCTTTAACGTTCCGTTTTATCACGTTAAATCTGCATTACATGAGATAAAGAGAATTACAAAACGCAGAAATGAGATAAAGAAATCGAAGGGGTACTGGATAATTGATGATAGTTACAACGCAAATCCGGATTCGGTGAAAGCTGCCCTGCAAAATTTAAAAATATACAAATGCAGCGGGAAAAAACACGTTGTACTTGGAGATATGCTTGAACTGGGAAAAACGGGAATAGCAGAGCATTGTAATGCTGGCAGGCTTGTAAAACAAATGAAATTCGATGCTCTATACACCTATGGTAAGTTATCTTACGAAACTTACAGGGGTGCAAAAGGCTTGAGCAGTAATTATTATTTTGAAGATAAAAAAACGTTAATAGAAATGTTAAAACTCAATATAAGTAAAAATGATATTGTTTTAGTGAAGGGTTCGCGTGGGATGAAGATGGAAGAAATTGTGGATTCGATAATTTAAGTAAAAAAATACGAAAATTTCAGAAGTTTATTATTGAGAGGTTTTTAAGAAAAAAAAATGCTTTACTATCTGGCAGAATACATTAATAGAACGTTCAATCCTCCGGGGTTCGATGTATTCCGTTTTATAACCTGGCGTGCAGCACTTGCGGCAATCACTGCGATGGTAATTAGTTTCTGGGTAGGTCCCCGAATAATCCGAAAACTCAGAGAAAAACATGTAGCTGATGAAATAAGACACGATGGTCCCGATACGCATCTCGTAAAAAAGGGTACACCTACAATGGGGGGGCTTATTATACTTGCATCACTTCTAATTCCGGTGCTGTTATGGGGTGACCTTAAGAATACATACGTATTATTGATTTTAATCTCTACAGTATGGATGGGAGCTGTAGGTTTCTTTGATGATTACCTTAAAGTATTTAAAAAAAATAAAAAAGGTCTTGTTGCCAAGTATAAACTCATTAATCAGGTATTGCTTGGGCTGGTTATAGCATTGTTAATTTATTTTCTTCCTGAATTCGATAGATTTAACACTATAACAACAATTCCGTTTTTAAAGAATATTGAATTCGATTTTTCATATTTCTACATACCGATTATTGTGTTTATAATCACAGCAACCTCAAATGCTGTTAATTTAACGGATGGGCTTGACGGGCTGGCAATTGGATGTGTGGGTATAGCTGTAATGGCGTTGGCATTCATTAGTTACGTTTCAGGTAACGAAATTTACAGCCGCTATTTAAATATACTTTATCTTCCCGGTAACGGTGAGCTTGTAGTTTACTGTGCTGCATTGATAGGTGCCTCGCTGGGATTTTTATGGTTCAATTCTTACCCTGCACAAGTAATTATGGGTGATACAGGTGCCCTTGCACTTGGCGGTGCTGTAGGTACATTATCTATACTTGTAAAGAAGGAGTTTTTGCTTCCGATACTCGGAGGAATATTTTTTGCCGAATCGTTATCGGTAATCATTCAAAGGTATTATTTCAAATACACAAAGAAGAAATACGGTGAGGGCAGAAGGGTGTTCAGGATGTCGCCTCTTCACCATCATTTTGAAGTGGCTGGTATTGCCGAACCTAAGATAGTAATCAGGTTTTATATAATTGCTGTGATACTTGCCATATTGACTTTTGCAACATTTAAGATAAGATAAAAGAAAGGTACATAACATGAAAACCAATATCTTAAAATTAATAGTTACTACGACGGTTCTGTTGTTACTTAATTTGAATTTACACGCTCAGGATGGCTCAGGTTTGAGCAGCAAAGAATTATTGCCAAAATTGAAGCTATCCAATTCGAAAAACACTTTACAGGAGCTTAATAAGTTTCAGAAACCAACCAAGAAAATTTACATTGTTCCGGGAGGCAAAATAGGGATGTTTTGGCCGCAAGGTGATTATACGGGACATCAGCTTATTGCAATTGAAGTATTTGCTAAATTTATCGGAGAAAGCTTTTTTGCGGAAATAAGCCTGCCATGGCGGTTTAAAACCAGCCCTGCATTTACCGATATTGGTCTTGATATTAATGTATTCTATCCGTTTTTGGGTTCGGCTAATAAATCGGAATTCGACCCCTTTGTTGGAGGCGGACTTGGGCTGCACTTCGTAGGGCGTGATAAAGATGACCCTAATAAAACTACCATCGCTGCGAGAGGGGGACTTGGAATGAACCTGATTGCTGGTTGTGTCTTTTTCCGTTCTTATGACTTCAACGTGATTCTTGAAATAAAGTACTTCAATTACCTGAGGGAGTTCGACGAGAAACGTTACCAGGGAATCGGATTAAATATCGGTGCAACAATACCGAGATAATTAACTATGGAACAGCTGCCATACAAATTTACGGATGTCAGTATAATAGGTGCCGCAAGAAGCGGCATTGCAGCTGCCCGTTTATTAAAAAGCAACGGTTATAATGTGTTCTTAAGCGATTCAGCTTCCGAAAAGGAACTGGAAAAGAGTATTATTGATGAGGTGAGAAGTTTACAAGTCGAATATGAGTTCGGTAAACATTCAGGAAATGTATATAAAGGTGAACTTATGGTTTTAAGTCCCGGTGTACCGCAGGATTCAGAAGTTGTGAAGACAGCTCTTTCAAGAAAAATTAATGTTATAAGCGAAATAGAATTAGGATACTGGTTCTGCAAAGGTAAAATTATTTCCATAACAGGAACAAACGGTAAAACTACAACTACAACCTTAACCGGTGAAATATTTAAAGATGCTGGATTAGAAACTTATGTTTGCGGTAATATAGGAACTGCTTTTTGTGACGTTGTTAGTAAAATTTCTTCTGATGGAATTGCTGTTTTAGAAACGAGCAGTTTCCAGCTCGATAATATAAAAAAATTTAAGCCGTACATATCAGTGCTTTTGAATATTACACCCGATCATCTGGATAGATACAACACCAATTACCGGGATTACATAAAATCAAAATTAAAGGTATTTGAAAATCAGGATTCAAAAGATTTCTTTATCTATAATTTTGATGATGACACTATTTCAGCAAATCTCGGAAAAAATATTAAGGCAAAATTTATTCCTTTTAGCATAAAGCATAACCTGACGGATAAATTCGATACCTGTGCATATTTAGAAAATACCCGATTATCTTTTTCAAGCGATGGTAAAAAAGAAGGGATTATAGACAGAGATAAACTTATTATAAAAGGGTCTCATAATGTATATAATTGCCTTGCAGCAATTTCTGCTGCTAAAGTATATGGTATCGATAGTGAAAAGATACATAGTACGCTATCTTCTTTTCAGGGGGTGGAACACAGACTTGAATTTGTAAGAGAACTGAATGGAGTTAAATATTATAACGATTCAAAAGCGACTAATGTTAATTCGGTTTGTTATGCACTTGAAGGATTCGATGAACCTATTATACTGATTCTCGGCGGTAAAGATAAGGGAAATGATTATTCGGAAATTGAAAAATTAGTGCTTGAACATGTGAAGCATATTGTAGCAATAGGTTCATCGAAAATGAAAATATTCGATTATTTTAACACTCTGTTGCCTGTTACGCTTGCTGAAGATATGTGGGATGCTGTAAGGAAATCTTTCGATTTATCGAAGAGAGGTGATGTAGTGCTCCTATCGCCTGCTTGTGCAAGTTTCGATATGTATAAAAATTTTGAGCACAGGGGAACAGAATTTAAAAAACTTGTGAACGAGCTATGAGTACAGGGCAACATAAAATAGATCTCTGGATATTAATTCCCGTCCTTATGCTTATAGGGATGAGTTTTGGTGTTGTTTACAGTGCTTCTTCAAGCTGGTCGGCTAAGATGAGCGGTGATAGCAGTATGCTTTTTAAAAATCATGTTTTACGTGCTGGAATAGGTATATTCTGTATATTCTTATTCTCAAGGATCGATTACAGGTCGCTCATAAATTTCAGAAAATTATTGATAGTTGTCGTTTTTGCGTTGCTCGCTTATCTTATTGTCTCGAACATCGAAGCAACTAAAGGTGCTGTTAGGTGGATAAAAATAGCCGGTGTAAGTTTTCAACCAGCCGATTTTGTAAAGTATGTGCTGGTATTGAATATTGCTTATATGCTGGCTGATAAAAGAGATTATATCTGGAGCCTGTATTTTTCTTATTTACCTATGCTGTTTTATGTATTGGTTGTATGTACTCTTATTGCTTTACAGCCTAATATTTCCACAGCGATTATGATTTTTGTTACGTGTATGCTGATGTTTTATATCGGTAAGGTTAAGATAAAACATATTGTTTTTACAGTTGTATCCGTGCTTCCCGTTGCTTTGCTTTATATCTGGTCTAAAACTTATGCATTGAACAGGCTTTTTGCCTTTGCCGGGAGTATTAACGGTGAAGAAAGCAATTACCAGCTTTCACAGGCAATTATCGGGTTCGGGAACGGTTTTATTTTTGGTGTCGGACCCGGCAATTCTAACCAGAAAGAATTTTTTCTCCCGCAATCTTACGATGACTTTGTTTTTGCTATTCTTGGTGAGGAATACGGCTATTTCGGAACCGTTCTGGTTATTGTGCTTTTTGCACTGTTTATTTATAAAGGCTTTAAGGTTGCAAAAAAAATGGATGATGATTTTGGAAAATATTTTGCATTCGGTATTACCGCTGTTATTGCAATGAATGCCGTTGTAAATATGATGGTTTCTACAGGAATAATTCCTACAACGGGAGTTACATTGCCTTTTATCAGTTATGGCGGAACTTCGATAATATTTAATTCAATAGCAGTTGGAATATTACTAAACATTTCAACCCACCGAACAGACTTTAAACCCGGCTGGGTTGAAGATAATAATCATGAAGATTGAAAGAATACTAATAGCAGCAGGCGGAACAGGAGGTCATATTTATCCCGCAGTAGCAGTTGCTGATGAGTTAAGAAAAATAAATGAGGATGTTAAGATATTATTTGTTGGAGCAAAGGGAAAGATGGAAGAGAAAATTATCCCGTCTTGCGGGTACAGGCTGATAACGATTGAAATCAGCGGTTTTGAAAGGAAGTTAAACCTGAAGAATTTATTCAATACAGGTAAACTTGTGAAAGCATTAAAAATATCAAAAAAAATAATTAAAGATTTCAATCCGCAGGTTGTGTTCGGAACAGGCGGTTATGTTTCCGGACCTGTTCTATGGGCAGCTTCGAAGCTGGGAATTCCTACAGCAGTTCATGAAGGCAACTTCTATCCCGGTGCAACTGTCCGCCTTCTTGCTTCGAAAGTTGATAAGCTGATTTTAAATTTTGAGGAAACTAAGAAATATTTTAAGAAGGATAACAATATTTTGTTAATGAACTGTCCTGTCAGGAAAAATTTGAATAGACTTTCAAAGAGGGAAGCTGCTGCAGCATTCGGGCTTGACCACAATAAAAAAATATTATTTGTAGTCGGAGGCAGTCTTGGTGCCGGCAGTATTAATGAAGCAGTTTCAGGTTTTGCGGGAATGCTCTGCGAAAGGGAAATTCAGTTAATCTGGCAGACCGGACAGAACGATTATAATTTATATTCGGAAAAATTTTTAGGAAATAATTCAATAAAGATTTTAAAATACATCGATAATATGGATGCAGCTTATTCGGCATGTAATCTTATTGTGTGCCGTGCAGGTATATCAACTATAA
This sequence comes from uncultured Ignavibacteriales bacterium, assembly GCA_964461265.1. GTDB lineage: Bacteria > Bacteroidota > Ignavibacteria > Tepidaquicellales > OLB5 > CAYWTS01. The sequence goes on along the minus strand of CAYWTS010000002.1, from coordinate 172,283 downwards.
TGGAAGTAGCTGCTTTTGGTTGTGCTGCAATATTTGTACCGTATCCGAAAGCAGCCGAAAATCACCAGGAAAAAAATGCACGGGCTATGGTAAAAGCAGGAGCCGCCGAAATGATACTTGATAATGATTTAAAACGTGATTTGATGAATTTTATCTTAAGACTGATGGATAACGACCAAATAACCGCAAGATTGAAAGAAAAAGTAAAATCATTTGCTGATCCCGATGCAGCTTATAAGTTAGCCGAATTACTTGATTATATGTCAAAATATTCTGTTAACTGAAATGGACGAAAAAATTTATAAATACAGAATGGATTACATTTACCAGCTGCTGGTAATTTACCTCGTATTCTTTGTTCTTTATGCAGTGATAAAGGGGAAATTTTTCGAAGAAAAGTTTACTCTTGTTTTCAATGACCCGATTATCTATATCCTTATACTTTTCATTTGTCTGTTCCTGATTATCGTAATAGTGAACCTGATTAGAGGCAGGCAGATAATAATCAAAAATGACCGGGTCGTATTTAGAAACCGTTTTGGCAGCCGTGAAGTAATGTTTAATGAAATTTTGAACGTGAAGATAGGAAGACGAAGAAGCCCCGGTGACGGTAAAATGCGAATTATTAAGATAAAATTGAAAAACCGCAGAAGACTACTCCGGCTTAGGGCAAATGATTTTGAAAGGGGTGGGGAGTTGATAAGAGAATTTCTTAAAGTAAAAATCTGATATGAAATAAATTGTCATTTATAGAAAAAGAAAATATTAAAAGTGTTCATTTTATCGGTATTGGCGGTATAGGTATGTACGGGCTTGCAGAATATTTTTTAAGCTGTGGGTGCATTGTTAGCGGTTCCGATTTAATACCTTCACCTATAACCGAAACTCTGAAGCAAAAAGGTATAAAAATATGTATAGGTCATTCAGAAGATAATATTAACCCTGCTGCCGATTTGGTTGTGTACACTTCAGCTGTAAAGAGTGATAATCCCGAACTTACTTCAGCACAAAAGCTGAGAATAAAGGTGATGAAAAGAGCTAAAGTGCTTGGTGAAGTTGTAAACGAGAAATTCCTTATAGCTGTTGCAGGTACTCATGGCAAAACAACAACAACAGCTATTATTGCTAAGCTTTTACTGGATGCAGGTTTCGACCCCTTGGTGTTTGTTGGAGGCAATGTTGATTTGTTTGGAGGCACTGCTTCACATATTGGCAAAGGTAAATATGCTGTGGTCGAAGCTGATGAATATGATCGTTCTTTCCTTGCACTGCATCCCGATATTGCAGTCATAACAAATATTGAAGAAGACCATTTGGATATTTATAAAGATCTGAATGATATTAAAAATACATTCAGGAGTTTTATCGATGGTTCGAAAAAATATTCAAAAGTGGTTTATTGCGGAGATGATAAAAATACTTGCGAGGTAGTTCGAAACCTTGCAACAGAAAATATTTCATATGGATTTTCGGAAGGCTGCAGCTTGAGAATAACGGATTATCATTACATGTTAAAACGGGTAAATTTTTCGGTTCTGAACTCACATAAAAAATACGAAAATATTTCCGTTACTTTACCGGGTAAACATAATGCATTGAACACTGCAGCAGGTTTTAGCATAGCTAAGCTGCTAAACATCGGTTTCGAAGTATTCAAAAAAAGTATTGGGGATTTTAAGACAGTTCAGCGCAGGCTGGAACTGAAGTTTGATGATAAAGGCATTAAGGTGTATGACGATTATGCACATCACCCCCGTGAAATAGAAGCCAGCTTGACTACTTTGAAAGAAAGTTATCCCGGGAAAAGGATAATTACCGTTTTCCAGCCTCATTTATATTCACGTACACGTGATTTTTACAAAGAATTTGCTAATAGTCTTAGGGTTGCTGATGAAGTTTATCTAATGGATATATATCCTGCAAGGGAGATGCCAATTAAAGGAGTAACAAGCGAATTAATAATAGACAAGCTTAAAAATTGTATAGATTTTGTTTACTACTTCCGGGATAATAATGAATTAATTAATAAGCTTAAAAATTCCATAAGAGAAAATGATGTAGTTGTATTTCAGGGGGCAGGCGATATTACATTTGTTTGTGATGATTTTATAAGATTACTCAAATAACCAATTGACACAGGCTGACGAAATATTGAAATATTTTAAGGGCAAACTCAGAAAGAATGAGAAACTGGCACCTTTTACTACATTTAGAATAGGCGGACCTGCCGACTTTTATGCCGAACCGCTTGATGCTGAAGATCTTTTGAGCTTGCTGAAATATATATCAGATTATAAGAAACAGTTCTGCATTATTGGTAACGGAAGCAATATACTTGTTAGTGATGAAGGTTACCGCGGGTTCGTTATTAATCTTGAGAAAGGATTCAGTAATCTTGAGCACAAGGACGGAAAAATAATTTGCGGAGCGGGTGTTAAGCTGGCAATATTCGTTGAGTTTTGTATAAACCATTGCTATGGTGGTGTTGAAATGCTTGCCGGTATACCGGGTACAATGGGCGGGGCATTGATTATGAATGCAGGTGCTTACGGAGGAAAAATATCAGACTATCTGGAATCGGTAAAAGCAATAAAGAATAACGAATTAATAACCATTCCAAAAGAATTATGCGGCTTTGAGTATAGAAATTCCATTTTACAGAAAATGATTGTTCTTGAAGGGATTTTTTCGCTTCCGCAGGGTAATAGAGAAGAACTTTCGCTTATCAGAAAACAGCTTATTCTGAAACGAAACCAATCACAGCCTGTAGAATTACCCAATGCAGGAAGCATATTCAAAAATCCTGAAGGGAATTACGCTGCAAAATTAATAGCAGAGTGCGGTTTGAAAGGTATGAAGTGCGGCGGCGCAATGATTTCAACCAAACATTCTAATTTCATTGTTAATTATGACCGTGCATCTGCTAATGATGTCTTAGAACTGATAAAGATTATACGAACAAAGGTGAAAGAACTTACAGGTATTAATCTTGAACTTGAAGTTAAGCTTGTTGGCTTTGAGGAAGGAGTGATTATGTAATGCCGAAAGCAAAGATTATTATTTTGTTTGTTGTGATAAGTCTTTTTACTGCCAGCGGGATTGTACTTTCCGGGTACTGGAAAGATAAAACCACAACTACAAGAGTAGAATTTACAGGCAATATAACATTGACAAAGGAGGAAGTTTTTAGCTTTGCTAAATTGAATGATTCATTGATAATAAATAACAGACTTACACTTGAGATGATTGAAAGCAGGATTGCAAAGCATCCTAATGTAAAAACTGTAAATGCAAAACGCGTATCTACAGTGATAAAAATTGAGATTACCGAAAAAGACCCGTTTGCTATGGTGCTTTCAAATAGCGGTTTATTTATGGTTGATGACGAATTGAATCTATACCATTACAAAAAAAATAATACCGGGTACAATATCCCTGTTATTACAGGTTTAACGGACAGCATTGCTATTGGGTCACTTACACATCAGGATATAAAAAAACTGAAGATAGCAAAATATTTGATAAGTAAGCTAATAAAGACCGATAGACTTTTATATAACTATATTTCCGAAATTAATTTCGGCGATTCAGCCTGCTTAAAATTAACCGGTAATGACGGAACTGTGATAAAGATGATCGATTATGAAGATGTTAATAAAGCTGAAAAATTATATGGTGTTGTTACAATGCCTGATATTACTCAGACCGGTTTCCGGAAAGATTTAGACCGGAAGCTTGTTCTTTTAGACAAGTTTATGAAAAAAGTTTTATTATACCGCGGCATTAATTCGTATACCGTTATTGATCTGAGGTATAAAGACCTTATTGTTGCAAAAAATAAATCGGGTAATAAATAATATGTTAAAAAAAGATGCTGACCATATTATTGTAGGTCTTGATGTTGGAACAACAAAGATCTGCACAATTGTAGCAAAGCTCAGGGAAGACGGCAAGCTTGATATAATAGGTGTAGGAAAGGCTCCCTCAAAAGGGCTTTCAAGAGGTATGGTGGTTAATCCCGGCAATGCTATTGAATCGATTAAATTGTCTTTGAAAGAAGCTGAACAAAAATCCGGCTTAGAAATAGAATCGGTAACTGTTGGTATAGCAGGACCCCACGTAAGATGCATACAATCGGAAGGTATTGTGGCTATTTCGCATCCTGACAGGATAATAGCTGAGGAAGATGTAGAACGCCTTTACGAAAGTGCAAAAAGCCTTAGGCTTTCAAAAGATGAAAGGATAATTGACGTTATAGCCCAGGAATTTATAATTGATGGCAAAGACGGAATATTCGATCTCCCAGTTGGTATGTTCGGGCTTAGAATGGAAGCGAAAGTGAATATAATTACAGGACTTGTTTCACAAATCGATGACCTTTCGAATTGTGTAAACTCAGCAGGTGTGGATATAGACGATCTTGTTCTTGAACCGCTGGCTTCATCTTATGCTGTTTTGAATGAGTCGGAAAAGAAAGTCGGCGTGGCAATGATAGATATCGGCGGGGGGACGACCGATATTGCGGTATTTAAAAAAGGAGTAATCAAGCATACAGCGGGTATTGGCATAGCCGGCAGCCAGGTTACTAACGACATCAGCGAAACCCTCGGCATAGATGAACGTGAAGCCGAAAAAGCAAAACGTGAATATGGCTATGCAGTAATCTCGGAAATAATTAATGACGATGTTGTTGTGATACAGGGTATTAAAGGAAGAAAACCTTTAAAAATAAATAAAAGCATTATTTCAAGGATAATACAGGCAAGGATGGAAGAGCTTTTCATACTTGCTGCACAGGAGATAAAACGCTCGGGCATCGAAAATTACCTGCCTGCCGGTGTGGTAATTACAGGCGGCGGTTCTTTGCTAAAAGGAACGCGTGAACTTGCTGCACAGGTTCTCGGTACAGAAGTAAATCTCGGTATTCCGCAGGATTTTGCCGGCGGAGGACTGGTAAAGGAAGTGGAAAGCCCGATTTATGCTACCGGTATCGGGCTTATACTGCATAGGATGAAATATTTGATGCAGCGAAGCTCTACAAAAAAACGAGGAAAACGAAAACCGGGCGTGAAAAATATTTTACACAGAATTAAACAATGGTTTGATGAACTTTAATCAATTTAAATATATTTATAAACTTATTTCCTATTAGGGAAGTGAAAGGGGAAATTTATAATGTCAATTACATTAGTTACCGACAGTCTGTTTGGTGCCAAGATAAAGGTTATCGGTGTGGGCGGTGCAGGAGGCAATGCTATCAACAACATGATAGATAAAGGTCTTGATGGTGTTGATTTTATTGCTTTGAATACCGACATACAGGACCTTGAAAAAAACAAATCGGATATAAAGATACAAATTGGGAGAAACACAACCAATGGGCTTGGTGCCGGTATGGATGATACTAAAGGTGCAAAAGCAGTAGAAGAAACAAGAGAAGAAATTGAATCGGTTATACGAGGCTCGGATATGGTGTTTATTACAGCCGGTATGGGCGGCGGAACAGGAACAGGCGGAGCACCTGCAGTAGCCAGAATTGCTAAAGGAACGGGTTCACTTGTTGTGGGTATAGTTACAAAACCGTTCGAATTTGAAGGCAACGATAGAATAAGTATTGCTGAAGAAGGATTAAAACGGCTTAAACAAGAAGTCGATTCGTGTATCGTTATACCGAATGAGAGGCTTCTTAGTTTGTTTGAAAAAGATATGACTTTCGAAAACTGTTTCAGGAAGGTTGATGACGTGCTGTACAATGCTACAAGAGGTATTTCGGATATAATAACAAAACGCGGTAAGGTTAATGTGGATTTTGCTGATGTCAAGACAATTATGCGTGATATGGGTGATGCATTAATGGGTATAGGTTATGCTAAAGGTGAGAATAAATCGATTAATGCTACCGCAGAAGCTATCGATAACCCGCTTCTTGAAGGAATTACTATTAAAGGCGCCAAGTCGATACTGCTTAATATTATCGCCGATACCAACTTCAAGATTTCGGAGCTCAAGAATATGACCGACCTAATCAAACAGACTGCGGGGGAATACAGCAAGCTGATTTGGGGTGTGGTAACCGATGATAAGCTTGAGGACGAGATAATTGTAACAATTATCGCAACCGGGTTTAATGCAGCTGCACAAAAAGTGCTCAACACATACCCCGGTGCCGATGAGACGGTGAAAACAAAGAATTTATTAATAGATAATACAGACGATATGATACTCAAAATCCCAACAACGAACCAGGAATTAAAAAATTATGATATTCCTACGGTTCAGAGGAAACATTTGCTGCAGGACGAACTTAAGCAAATACGTGCTAAAAGCGGTGATGAAATAATAGATCTTGATTTCGGCGAAGACCTGAACATAGAGAATGAAGATAAACCTGCATTCTTAAGAAGGCAAATGGATTAACATAAAGACAGATTACAATAACCTGAATTGAAATGCAGGCTGCTGCGGAGCGAGTTTTGACGTCACGAATCAATCCTACCGACCACGGGATTGCTTCGTTCACCGCCCATCATGTTAAATAATATGACCCCGGCGGGACTCGTTCCGTAATAGCCTGCTAAAAAAGGGTTTCTCTCACTCCTCTAACTCCCCTCTCCATATTATGGAGAGGGGATGGGGGTGAAGTTATGAAAAGTTCTTTCTCAACTTCCATTTGACTCCACAATATCCTCATACAGTGCCCTGATGTTACATCGGGGCACTCTGCTTTAAAAATGTTTTGCATTGATTTATTTATTGCAGTTAGATTTTGTAATGGAATATATTTATTAACAAGAAGTTCCGATTTACCGGGACAGGGGTGGTCTTGAAAATTTACGATATCCTCGGTCGTGAATTTACAACAGAGGTGCGGTTAAAGATTTTCTGTAAGGAAATTGGCTTATGAGCTCCCCCTTTTTTTGTATAAAAATGGGTTCCAGCTTTAGCGGAAATGATATAAAACCAAAAAAAATGGGCTTAAGTATTTATCCTAAGCCCGTTCATCTGCTAGTAGGGAATACAGCTATGCTGAGTTAGCAGAAAAAAATCTATTCAGTCCATTTATAGTAGTAAGTTGTTATATAGTGGTCGCTCTCCAGATAACAATCTATAATCAATTCTATAGTTTCGTTATCGCCGCGGTAATACTTTGGAGTTTTAAAGAATCCATATTTATCTTCCGTTTCATGGTTATTAAAACCCTTTACCAGTTTAATGATATCGATAGTTTCTAAATCTTGGCTGCCTGCAGTATTGCCTATCTTATCGAGAGTAACATTTACTCCCATTTTTACTTTGCCTGTTGTACTATATTCGTTATTTTTGTATGTAATTTTAAAAGTGTTATCTGTACCGGGAATTAAATTAGCTGGTGGCTTCAGCCATTCAAAATTACAGCTTACAGTATGCCTGATTTTTAGGTAATCTAACCATTGACCTTTTACTGTTAAATTTTCAGGTTGTGTTACCCATTTAGTAGAATAACCAGCACTTTTTCGTTCTGTTTTAAAATCTTTTAGAGTCCAGTATCCGTTAACAGGTTCGTTTGGATCTCCTGAATAATTATAATAAGTCTGAGTAAAAGCTATATCTCCATTATTTTGTCCGTAAGTTCCAGTATTAACGGAGAAAAACAAAAAAGATATTACTAACGAGATAGTGAGATATGTATTAACGATTTTCATTACTTTATCTCATAAGTTTTTTTATCTTTCTACTACAAATATGGTAGGAGAAACGGGTATAGGCAATCCCCTAAATTAGTGATATGTTAAGATATTATAAAATCAATATATATCAAACTTTAAATATTCTAATTTATTGTTTTTTAATAATTATTTTCGCTTGTGCAAATCAGCAGCCTCCAGGCGGAGGGGAAGAAGATAAAACACCACCTAAAGTGAAGCTAACTTATCCAAAGGAAGAGTCGGTTAACTTTAAAGGTAATAAAATCAGATTTAGTTTTAATGAATATGTAGATAAAAGAAGTTTTCAGGATGCATTTAAAATTTTTCCTTCACCAAAGGGTGAAATAAGTTTTGAATGGGGCGGTAAAGAAGTTGATGTTAAGTTTGAAAAAAAACTAAACGAACAGGGTGACTTAAAAACTTATGTTGTTATTATTAATTCTACACTTACCGATCTTCATGGCAACAAACTGGATGCTCCCTTCAGCTTTGCATTTTCAACAGGGAGTTATATCGATTCGGCATCTGTCAGCGGAAACGTTTTTAATACCGATAAGGTAGTTTCTGTAGCTGCTTATAAACTCAGCGATACAAGCAAAGAGTTTGACCCTTCGACCAATCAAGCTGACTACATTACCGAAACCTCTGTAACCGGAAGGTATTCTTTTACTAACCTTTCGAAAGGATTATACAGGATAATCACATTTGATGATGAGGATAAAAATCTTTTATATACTGCCGGCAGGGAAAACTATGGTGTGCTTAAAAGCGACATATTACTTTCGGACACATCAAATTTAACAAACTTTAATTTTTTTATGTACTCCAGGGATCGGGAAACAGGCTTAAAAAAAGAATACAATTATAAAGATTACTATAAAGATAGTTTTAATATCATTTATTCGTCTATAAACGATGGTTATAAGAATTTTCTGCCTGAGCAAAGTATTTTTCTCTTCTTCAATAAATATAAACCTTCAAGGGAAGCGCTTTCAGGTAATATTTATTTAAAAGATGAAAAAGATAATCCTGTCAAATTTGTAATCAACTGGATTAACGATTCACTTATTGAGGCTTTTGCTTCCGCTGGATTTGAAATAAGCAAAGCGTATAAGCTTGAAATGAAGATTAAAACATCAAACGACAGCATATATAACTACAATCTCACATTTAAAACTGCATCACAAAATTCATTTGGGGAAATATATTCCCGCATAATAAAGCCCATTTATCAGGATACAGGAATTGTTATTCCGGTTGTTGTTAGAATAACAGCAAAGGATGCAAAACCAGAAATACAATATTTGTTTCACTCAGCGGATACTTCCATTACCATGCAAAAGATATTGGAAGGTGAATATACAATATTTGCATTTCTCGATTTAAACGGTAACGAAGAATATGATTACGGAGAAGCGTATCCTTTCAGATTTTCAGAGCCGTTCTTTGTATATCCTTCGATAGTAAGGATACGGGGAGGCTGGTTGATAGATAATCTTGTAATTGATTTTACGAAATAAAATATATTTATTTGGACATGAGCAGCTTCCTTTTGTTTAAATTAGTTTTATGACTGAACTACAAAACATATTAACTATATCCGAGCTTACAGCACAAATCAGGTTCCATCTTGAGGAGAAATTTAATTTTGTGCAGGTTATGGGAGAGATTTCGAATTTTAAGATTCATCACCAATCAGGGCATTATTATTTTACACTCAAAGATGAAAATGCGCAAATACAGGCTGTAATGTGGAAAGCACGTAACCTGAACCTGCCATTTACTCCCGAAGACGGCATGCAGGTGGTAGTTAAGGGCAGAATTACCGTTTATCCTGGCAGGGGAACCTACCAGGTTGATGTGTGGGAAATAAAACCTCAGGGCATTGGTGAACTTCAGCTGCGGTTTGAAAAGCTTAAACAAAAGCTGCTGGAAGAAGGATTGTTTGATGAATCTCATAAAATGCCGATTCCAGAATTTCCTGAAACCCTGGCTGTAATAACATCCAGAACCGGTGCGGCATTACAGGATTTTATAAATATAATACGCAGAAGATACCCCGTATTACAATTATATATTTACCCAGTTATTGTACAGGGTAAAGAAGCACCTCCATCTGTAATAGAAGCATTAAAAGATATTCAGAATCTGTCTAAAAAAGAAATAATTCCAAAAATAGATATTATTGTTATTACCCGCGGCGGGGGTTCATTTGAAGATTTATACCCTTTTAACGATGAAGCACTGGCAAAAGCTATTTTTAATTGTAAAATACCTATCGTGAGTGCTGTTGGCCATGAGGTTGACTATACTATTTGTGATTTTGTTGCTGATTTACGTGCGCCGACCCCATCAGCAGCTGCAGAACTTATTACCCCGGATATAAATCAGTTGATTGAGAATATTGACAAATTTTCTTATTTTAGCAGAAGTTTTGTTCAAAATAAATTAATAAATCTGCAAAATTCGGTAAAAGAGGTCGAAAACAGCTATTATTTTAAGCGGCCAAAAGATTTAATAAATAATTATTACCAGAGACTCGATGAACTGTCAAAAAAACTTGATTCGGATTTAAAAGAAAAACTTAAGTTTTTAAAAAGCCATTTAGACCATATCGGGAAGACGCTGTTTCACATTAATCCCGTAAACAACCTGAAAAAAGGTTATACGCTTATAAGACATTATAAACAACCGGCTTTATTCGAAAATGCAGATAAAGGAAAAATTATCCCGAGGGCTTCGATGCTTAAAAAGGAAGATGATGTGGAAATTGAATTTTATGATAAAAAGTTACCTGCAAGAATAAAATAATTTAAAAACTTGGCAAGGAAAAAAGCTGAAAATACGTTTGAAAATTCGTTTACGCGTCTTGAGCAAATACTTGAGAAGCTTGAAAGCGAAAATGTTTCTCTTGAGGAAACGATTGAACTTTATGAAGAAGGGCTGAAGCTTACAAAATTTTGTTATGATAAACTGAGCAAAGCTGAGCTAAGGATAAAAGAAATTACAAATTCGGCAAACGGAGATTTAGAAATTAAAAATTATCAAAAATAATTACTTCAGTGTATAAATATTTAGATTCAATCAATTCACCCGCTGACCTTAAGAAACTCAATTTAACCGAGCTTAAAATATTGATTGGTGAGCTTAGGGATTACCTTGTAGATACCATATCGAAAATCGGCGGGCATCTTGGTGCATCGCTCGGTGTAGTAGAGCTTACGGCAGCGCTGCATTATGTATTTGATACACCTACAGATAAAATTCTTTGGGATGTTGGGCATCAGGGATATATTCATAAAATACTTACAGGACGCAGGGAACAATTAAAAACTATAAGGCAAAAAGGCGGAATAAGCGGTTTTTTAAAGCGTTCAGAAAGCGAATATGATGTGTTCGGTGCAGGACATGCAAGTACGTCGCTTTCAGCAGCTCTGGGGATAGCTACTGCACGTGATTTTCAGAAGAAAAATTTTAAAGTGATTGCTGTAATAGGCGATGGAGCAATGACCGGCGGGATGGCTTACGAAGCTATGAACAATATCGGCTTGTTAAAAAAGGATTTGATAGTAGTATTGAACGATAACAAGATGTCGATTGCACCTAACCGGTGGGCACTGCATAATTATTTCAATGAGTTCCTTGCAAATCCTTCATATAATAAATTCAGAAATTATGTATGGGACGCCACTGGAAAGCTCGATAAAAAGATAGGTGACCGGCTCAGGCATTTAACTTCGAAAGTGGTTGGAGGCATAAAAGGTGTTTTAACACCCGGTATGATGTTCGAAGCACTTGGATTCAGATATTTCGGTCCTGTTAACGGCCATAATATTGTTAACCTGGTTAAGATAATGGAAGAGATTAAAAACCTGAATGTCCCAATACTGCTTCACGTTGTCACTGAAAAAGGTAGAGGTTATGAACCTGCAAAAAATCATTATCAGAAGTTTCATGCTTCAACTCCCTGGGATAAATTAACCGGTGTAGCGGAAAAGAAACCCGGATCCAAACCTTCTTACACTAAAATATTCGGTGAAGCACTTGTTGAGATATGTAAAGAGAATGAAAAAGTTATAGGTATTACAGCTGCCATGCCCGACGGCACAGGTTTGGACATATTACAGAAAGCTATGCCCGAAAGATATTTTGATGTCGGTATTGCTGAACAGCATGCTGTAACATTTGCAGCAGGACTTGCCACCGAAGGATACACTCCTGTTTGTGCGATATATTCAACTTTTCTCCAGAGAGCATTTGACCAGATTGTACATGATGTGGGAATACAAAAACTTGCTGTTGTATTTGTTATGGATAGAGCAGGTCTTGTTGGATCCGATGGTCCCACACATCACGGTTCCCTTGACCTGAGTTATTTCAGATGCATCCAGGGTTCGGTTATAATGTCACCGAAGGACGAGCAGGAGCTTCGTGATATGCTTTATACAGCAACATTATATAAGAAAGGTCCGATTGCTATAAGGTATCCGCGCGGTAATGCAATAGGGGTTGATTTAAAACCTTTCACTCGGCTTGAAATAGGCAAGGGTGAAATTATTGAGAAGGGCGATGATGTTGCTATTATTGGAATCGGCACCATGGTTCAAATGGCAATGGAGGCTAAGAAAGAGTTAGCTAAGGAAAACATAGGTGCAGAAGTTGTTAACGCACGGTTTGTAAAACCTCTTGACGGGGAGCTTCTTAAAAATGTTTTTTCCAGACACAAGAAAGTTCTGACTATTGAAGATAATGTAATTACCGGAGGTTTTGGCTCGGCAGTGCTTGAGTTTATGAACCAGAATAGTATTAGAGATGTTGAACTTATTGTTCATGGTTTGCCCGATAGATTTGTAGAACATGCAACTCCCGAAGAGTTATACGAAGAATTACGAATGGACGGCAAAGGTCTGGCATCGATAATACGAGAGTTCTTCTTTACAAAAGAGAAAGTTGTTGAGGATAATTAGTAACTGATGTTACAGAACTCTTTCCCGCGTATGCGTGAATCCCATTTTTAATAATTTTTTAAATTATTGTTTTAAAAAAGAATATTTTGTTTAAGGTATATATTATTGAATAAGAGGTTACAGCCCTTATTTAGGTTAATGTAGTTTAAAAACATATTAATATTAAAATAATTAAATATTTTTATCATATACTAATTTTAATTTTTATTGCCTCCTGTAACCATGATGCAACACAACCGGTTACCGAAAATCTTATTTTCGAAAAGCCGGGTTTAGTAGATAGTGCTCATGTCACCCAATGTGTTCCGGATACTAAGCGGTATTTTACGGATACACTTGATTTGACCGGAATCTACAACATAAAAGTAGATTTTGAGGGAAATACTAACAGCAATGGCTCATTTGTAAAAATATTCTGGAACGATGAAACTTCAACTAATAATCTTCTGTATTCAGCAGTCGATTTAAGCGGTGTCCCCGGACACCACATGTTCAGTTTTCCGAAACCTGCCGGTAAAATCTGGCTTGAGGTCAGAATTTATATAAATCCGCCGGTGTGCGGGACAGGTGAATTCAAATTTACAAGCGTACGGGATTTAAAGATAAATGCCGTCAACTGAAGCAAATAAGAAAAATTACATTCCGTTGGATTCACCGGTTAATGAACCGGGGAATTCTGTTGATAAAAGAATATATGTAGAAACCTACGGCTGTCAGATGAACGCTGCAGATACCGAAATTGTATATGGTATCATGAATAAAAACGGATTTCCTAAAACGGATAAAATACAGCAGGCTGATATAATACTTCTCAACACCTGCAGCATACGAGAACATGCCGAAGCAAGAATATACCAAAGATTAAACGAGTTAAAGAATTTAAAACGCAGCAATCCTTCACGGATAATAGGTGTTATTGGCTGCATGGCTGAAAGGCTTAAACACGACCTGATGGATAAAACCGGCATTGTTGATTTAATTGTAGGACCTGACGAATACCGTAAAATTCCTGCATTAATCGATAACCTTATAGATACGGGTGAAAAAGGCATTGCAGTCAGGCTTTCGAGGGTAGAAACTTATGACGACATCACACCTGTAAGAAAGGAAGGTATTACAGCATGGATTTCGGTTATGAGGGGTTGTGATAAATTCTGCAGTTTCTGTGTTGTTCCGTTTACGCGAGGCAGGGAACGAAGCAGAAATATTATAAGTATTGTTAACGAAGTAAAACAGTTATGGAACGAAGGATTCAGGGAAGTTACACTGCTCGGGCAGAATGTGAATTCATATTGTTCTAACGGTTATGATTTTTCGGACTTGCTTTCCGGGTGTGCCGTGGCTGCACCGGAAATGAGAATACGTTTTACCACATCCCATCCGCAGGATCTGTCTGTAAAACTTATCCAAACGATAGCTTCACATAAAAACATCTGCAAATATATACATTTACCTTTACAATCCGGTTCAAACAGAATTCTTGACCTGATGAAAAGAAATTATTCAGTTGAACATTATATGGATATAATTCAAATGACAAGACGGTATATACCCGAAGTAAGTTTCTCGACCGATATTATTGCAGGTTTTCCGACCGAAACGGATGCAGACCACCGTATGACGCTTGATATTATGAAGGAAATCCGTTATGACGGTGCTTTCATGTTCCGTTACTCGGCACGCGAGCATACAAAAGCATATGAGATGAAAGACAGCGTAGATGAGGAAACAAAAACCCACCGGCTTATGGAAATAATCGAACTCCAGCGTTCTGTTTCCGAAGAATTGAATAAAAATATGGAAGGTAATAAATACGAAATACTTGTAGAATCGCTGAGTAGAAAATCGGATAATATGCTGATGGGCAGAACCGATGGAAATAAATCGGTAATAATACCGAAGAACGGAACAACAATTGGCGAAAAGGTGATGGTAAAGATAGTTAATTCAAATTCAGCAACTTTATTTGGTGAGTTGGTTGACAGATAAAAATAATTCAATAGAATCCGAATTTCTGGGTGTTTCTATACCTGTTGTAGAGTTACGCCATATAATCCGTCAGGTTGCCCCGACAGATGTTACCATACTTATAACAGGTGAAAGCGGCGTAGGCAAGGAGGTTGTTGCAAATGAGATTTACCGTTTAAGTAAACGAAACGGCAAACCGTTTGTAACGGTTAACTGCGGGGCTATACCTGAAGGAATAATTGAAAGTGAATTATTCGGCCATCAGAAAGGTTCGTTCACAGGTGCTGTTGAGACCCGTAAAGGTTACTTTGAACTGGCTAACAATGGCACAATTTTTCTTGATGAGATTGGTGAACTTCCATTGCCGACGCAGGTAAAATTTCTTCGTGTAATCGAAAACGGGGAATATATGAAAGTCGGCGGGAATAAGACTGAGAAAATTAATGTTCGTATAATTGCTGCTACAAATAAAAACCTTGAGCATCAGATTTCCACCGCTCATTTCAGGGAAGATCTTTACTACCGCCTGCGGTCTATTAATATCTATATTCCTCCGTTAAGAGAAAGAGCGGAGGACATACCGATTTTGTTCAATCATTTTGTTCGACGGTTTTGCGAGAGAAATAATATTGTGTTCCGTGGAATTGAAGATGAAGCTATGAATTATATCAGCAATTACAGCTGGCCCGGTAATATAAGACAGCTTAAAAATTTTACAGAGAGTCTTATTACATTAAATGCCGAGAAGGTTATTACGAGAAATGATGTTGTCCGTAACCTGAACATACCGGGCGGAAATTCACTGCCTGCACCAATAACACTTTATAAAGATAAAGACGATAAGCAGTTGCTTCTGAGAGCATTGTTTGAACTGAAAACAGACATTATGGATGTTAAACAGCAGCTGGCAGGACTTGGTCTTTCTAATGTTACTATTACAAGAAATGAGCCTACAGGATTGTTCATTGATGATAATAAAATAGATAATTACGATTTTGGAGAGCTTGAAAGGGAAATTTTAACTTACTACTGGCATAAATATAACGGTAATGTTAATACGATTTCAGAAAAACTGAACATAAGCACAAGAACACTTTACAGAAAATTCAAGAATTATGAACTGAAGAATGGAAGGAAGCGGCACGCATGAGAATAAATTCACCGATATTGTTCATCATTCCCCTGCTGCTTAATTTTATTTCTTGTAATTACAGCTTTAAAGGGGCATCTCCGCCCGAAGGGATTAAAACCATTTTTATACCCGGCATAACAGATGAAAGCAATTTCGGGATTGCACAGGCAGGTGAGGATATGACAGTTATTCTTAAGCAAAAATTTATTAATGATAACACGCTTGAATATGCAGAGAAAGTGAATGCTGACGGAATGATTGCCTGTGTAATTAAATCGATGAAAGATGAAGTGCTTGTTGTATCAGGCGGTGAACAGGTATCAAAACGCAAATTAACAATATATGTTTCGGTAGAATTTCAGAATCTTAAAAAGCAAAAGCTTATTTGGAAAAAAGAATTTTCGAACTACGGTGAATATGACAGTTCATCAGGCGGATTTTCAAAACGCGATGAAGGACTTAAACTGGCTATGGACCGCATAACCGATGATATTTTACTTGAAGTGATTTCGAACTGGTAAAGTTAATATACAGGTTATTAATTGGAAAAGATAATATTATTTTCTTATATAGCATCACTGCTTATTCTTTTTACTTTCGGGTCTCATGGTTTTATTATGATTTATTATTACCTGAAGCACCGACACCGCAGGGATGACCTGAGCAATAATTTAGAAGAATTTCCAATGGTGACCCTGCAGCTTCCTATTTACAACGAGATGTATGTTATTGAAAGACTGGTTAAGTCGACCTGCGAAATTGACTATCCGATCGATAAGCTTGAAATTCAGGTTCTTGACGATTCAACCGATGAGACTGTTGAAATTGTTGCCAATATTGTAGAGGAATACCATTTGAGAGGATTCGATATCAAGCATATTCACCGTAAAAACAGGACGGGATACAAGGCAGGTGCTTTGAAGGAAGGATTAAAAACAGCAAAAGGTGAATATATCGGAATATTTGATGCAGATTTTATTCCAAGACCAAATTTTCTGAAAACTGTATTACCATTCTTTAAAGACCCTAAGATTGGAATGGTGCAGACACGCTGGGAGCATTTAAACCGAAGTTATTCTTTAATAACCCAGATACAGGCACTGGCACTGGACGGGCACTTTGTTATAGAACAACAGGTCAGAAACAAAGCAGATTTTTTCATTAATTTTAACGGTACAAGCGGTGTATGGCGTAAGGAATGTATATTCGATGCAGGCAACTGGGAAGCTGATACCTTGACCGAAGACCTTGACCTTTCGTACCGCGCACAGCTTAAAGGCTGGAAGTTCCGTTACCTGACCGATTTTACAACTCCTGCCGAGGTACCGTCTGAAATTATCTCGGTAAAATCGCAGCAGTTCCGCTGGACCAAGGGTGCTATTGAAACAGCAAAGAAAATACTGCCGAGAGTATGGAAATCGGGTTTCCCGCTGAAGCTGAAAATAATTTCTACTTTTCATCTTACAAATAACATCGTGTTTCCTTTTATTCTGATGGCTTGCCTTCTTAATATGCCTGTGGTTCTGATTAAGAATACCGGGAAATATGATACATATTTTGCCTTTATGTCGGTTTTTGTTCTTGCCTTTATAGCATCGTTTATCTTCTATCTTTATTCGCAGAAGGATGTGTATCACGACTGGCGCGACAGGATTCTGCTTTTTCCCGTTTTTATGGCAGGCACTATGGGTTTTGCCATTAATAATACCAAAGCTGTTATTGAAGGACTGGTGAATAAAAAATCCGAATTTGTCAGAACACCAAAGTACAAAATAGAAGACAACAAAGACACATGGAAAAATAAAAAGTATGTTCATAAAAAATTGTCGTTTTTAGTTATACTGGAAGTGATACTTGCCTTATACAGCTTCGGAAGCGTAGTAGTATCATTAGTAACACTCCAGATATCGGCTGTACCTTTCCAGCTTATGTTTACATTCGGATTTGGCCTGGTAGCGTATCTTTCTATTAAACATGTGGTAGTATCCAATAAAACAGCACGGGAAACAGCTTCATGAACAATCTTGACAGCGATGTAATAAAATATCTGGTTAAAAAATTTGAAGAAAAAATACGGAGTAATCCGCTTTCACCTGAATTTGTTAAGCTAGCAAATTATTATATTATCGACGGTAACGTGAACGAAGCAATTAATGTATTGAATCTTGGCTTATATTTTTATCCGGATTATACTACAGCAAAGCTGCTTTTAGGAAAATGTTACCTCGCAAACCGTTATTTCTATGATGCCAAATCGATTTTCGAAGAGATACTAACCGATTACCCTGAGCTTGGCATTGCACAAAAATATCTTGCCATAGCAAATGACCTTGTTAAAAACGAGGTATCACGCAAATCAGGTGATGATTTAATTCCGAAACTCGATTTTAAAGCCCAGCCATTTGATGACAGGGATTATAATTATAATTTATTCCCTACTTACGAATCCGAAGATTTAACAGGTGAATTGTATAAAAACTACGACTTTGAAGGTTCCAATGAATTTGCAGAGTTTAAAAAAGTGTTTGAATCTTCCCTGGTCTTCAAGCGTGAAGAAACCCTCCCCAAATTTGAAAAAAAACGTCTTAAAAACAAGTATGAAGTTAAAATAATTACCGAAACACTTGCTGATATTTTTGCCAGGCAGGGGAATTACTTCGATGCCATAGAGGCATATGCCCATCTCTTAAAAACCAAACCTGAACGTACCGAAGCTATAGAACGAAAGATAAGCGAAGTAGAGATGAAGATACAGAATTTGATTAATGATTTTTAATTTTAGTACCTGCTGCGAATTACACGAATTAGCACGAATTATTCCTATATAATTTAACACCTCCAACCTTAGCAGGTAATTAATAAAAATTATTTTTTCATTACTTATTATTCAGTAATTGGTTTTTTCGGGTTTACCTTAATCAGTTTTTCACCCTTTATTACAACACTGCCTGTATCAGCACCTTTATATTTACTAACATTTTTAACTAAGGTGTAAGATACTTTTACATTTTTAGCATTTCTTGATTTGCTGTAATATGCTGTAATTTCTGCTGCGGCTTTGATGTGTTTTTTAGCTGGTATGTTTTCTCCCGAAACCGATTTAAGCAGTACATGCGAACCGCTTGAACCTCTCACATGAAACCATAAATCGTTTTGTTTGGAGTATTTGAATGTCAGTAAGTCGTTTGAACGGTCGTCTTTACCAACCCAAACTTCAAAATCGTAGTCAATCCTGAAAATTCTGAAAAGCTTATTTGAGTCAATGTTCAATGTTCAATGTTCAATGTGTAATAATCGTTAGTAGATGGTGAATGGTGAATCCGTCAGCAGGCGGACAAGTTGTTGAATGTTATAAAATTCAGAATAATGAGAAGATTTTAACCTCGTTCTCTTAATGCTTCAGCACCGCCCGAGACTTCGAGAATTTCCTTAGTAATAGCTGCCTGGCGTGCTTTGTTATAGTGTAACTGCAGTTCACGGATAAGGTCGTTAGCATTTTTGGTTGCTGATTCCATTGCTGTCATACGCTGCGACTGCTCCGAGGCATTCGATTCCAGCAATATCCGCCACATCTGTGTATTAAGATGTTTAGGCAATAAGTAATCGACAATTGCTTTTGCATCGGGTTCAAAAATAAATTCGGAGACAATTTTTTTATGTTTTTGTTCTGTCTCTTCTTCAAGACTTAATATAGGAAGGAACTGCTCTTCAACAAGCCTGCATTGTATAGCTGATTTGAACTCATTATAAACAAAGATTATCTTATCAAACTTTTCCTCACGGTAGCCCGCGAGCATATCATTTACTATTTCCCTTGCACGGGTAAATTCAAGCTTGTCGAATACACCGATGTACCGTGCATAGATATCATATTGACGTTTAGAAAAGTGTGTATATCCTTTCCTGCCGATTGTAATCAATGTCAGGTTGTGTGAATTGTAAAAATCAGCATACTTGACTTTAATAAGTTGTTCCGCAGCTTTAATAAGGTTAGTGTTAAAAGAACCGCATAAACCTCTGTCTGATGTAACAACTACGACGCACAGTTTTTTTACTTCACGTGCCTGAAGCAGGTCATTTTCCAGTTCAGGCAGTGCAGGAATCAGTATGGTAAGTATTTCATTGATTTTTCTTGCATAAGGTCTTGCCGCCAGAATGCTTTCCTGTGCCTTTCGGAACTTTACAGCTGCAACCATTTTCATAGCACGCGTAATTTTCTCTGTGCTCTTTATGCTGTTTATCCTTCCCTTTATTTCGCGTAGTGTAGCCAAATTACCTGTCTTGGGGAATTAATTTTAGCTCTTCAAATTTTTTTGAAAATATACTTGCCAGTTCATCAAGTTCTATTGTGCTCGAATCTGGTTTTGCCGAGTAGACTGCCTCTTTAATAGTGCCGGCTTCACCGATGTAGAAACGGTGAAGGCAGAAACCCAGCCGGTACCTCTCGTTTAGAACCGGTATCGAATCTTTTAATTCCTCTACCATTGCATATATTTTTGAAACCGGTGCGTCGGGTTCTTCGGGTTTTACTTTTGCAGGAGGTTTTGTAGTCATAATAATTTATGCTGCTTTGATTGAAACTTTAAAATTGCCGGTAAAGGTATCGAGTATTTCCTTTAGCTTATTAATAATGTTTTCTGTCAGCTCCTTCTTCTGTGCAATTTCGTTCATTACATCCTGATGTTTAAGCTGCATAGTTTCGATGAACTCTTTCATGAATCTCTGTATTTCTTCCAGTGGTATTTCATCAAGATATCCATAGTTACCTGCAAGTATGAGCACAACCTGTTCTTCAACAGGATAGGGGACAAATTGCCCCTGTTTGAGGATCTCAACGAGCCTCGAACCGCGTCTTAACTGCTGAAGAGTAGCTTTATCGAGATCGGAGCCGAATTTTGTAAACGCTTCAAGTTCCCTGTACTGAGCAAGGTCAAGTCTTAACGAGCCGGCAACTTTTTTCATTGCTTTAATCTGTGCTGAGCCTCCAACACGTGATACCGATATACCTACATTGATAGCCGGTCTTACACCCGCATTGAAAAGGTTTGGCTCAAGATATATCTGTCCGTCTGTAATTGATATTACGTTAGTTGGTATATAAGCAGATATATCACCTGCTTGTGTTTCGATAACTGGAAGTGCGGTTAAGCTGCCTCCGCCAAGTTCATCGCTTAGTTTAGCTGCACGTTCAAGCAGTCTTGAATGAAGGTAAAATATATCACCAGGGTAAGCTTCGCGTCCCGGGGGTCTGCGCAGAAGCAGTGAAAGCTCACGGTATGACACTGCCTGTTTTGAGAGGTCATCGTATATACACAGAGAATGACGTTTTGAATCACGGAAATATTCACCAAGTGTTGCACCTGAGTAAGGGGCAATAAATTGAAGCGGTGCCGGGTCAGATGCAGTGGCTGATATTACTGTTGTATATTCCATTGCGCCCGATTCTTCGAGCTTTGAGACTACTTGTGCAACAGTAGAATTTTTCTGTCCTATTGCTACATATATACAGAAAACATCCTTGCCTTTCTGGTTTATTATTGTGTCGACTGCAATTGCCGTTTTGCCCGTCTGTCTGTCGCCAATAATCAACTCTCTTTGCCCCCTGCCAATAGGTATCATAGAGTCAATAGCTATTATGCCTGTTTGCAAAGGTTCTTTTACAGGCTGTCGTTGAATAACACCGAGTGCCTTTCTTTCTATCGGTGAAAACTTGCTGCAGTTAATAGGTCCTTTTCCGTCGATAGGCTGGCCAAGCGGATTAATTACTCGTCCTATCATTTCTTCGCCAACGGGCATCGAAGCAACTCTTCCTGTTCTTCTTACTTCATCGCCTTCTTTGACAAGCTCGCTTTCACCGAACAGGATACAGCCGACGTTATCTTCCTCAAGGTTAAGAGCCATACCGAACACTCCGTTAGGGAACTCGATAAGCTCGCTTGACATGCATTTTGAGAGTCCATAAACATGTGCAACGCCATCACCCACTTTTACTACGGTTCCTACATCGTAGATATCGACTTCTTTTTCAAATCCTGCTAACTGTTTTCTTAGTATCGCAGATACTTCATCCGGTTTTACTTCAGGCATTTAAAATCCTTTATGTTTAATATTTTTATAAAATTTTATATGATGCATTGAAATTTATCTTAGCTGCAGGTTTCGTCATGAAACTTTAATAATTCTGAAATCATAACTAATGCTGCAGGTCTTTCATTTTTTTGCTTGGTTAGGATAATGTCAATCAAATTTATTTATGTTATCAATTTAAAACGGTGCTTCCTTTCCCAAACTCTTCTCTTAAAAGCTCAAGCTGTCTTTTTATGCTGGCGTCAATAATAGTATCACTTACCTGTGCAATAAAACCGCCTTTGATATTCTTATCTACAGTGAAATTGGGAATAAGTTCTTTACCCGTGTACTGCTTTAGCCTTGAAATAATGTTATTTTTTTCTTTATCCGTTAACTCTATGGCAGTTGTAACTTTAGCTTTAGCAAGCCCCTTCTTTTCGTTAACAAGTGTTTCAAAATCAACAGAGATATCATACAGGGAAGATTCCCTGTTTTTCTCGCAAAGTATTGCTATCAGTTTCATTGTTAAAGTGTTAACTGCCTTACCGAAGAGAGCTTCCAAAACTGCCAGCTTTTTTTTGGAATTGATAACCGGGGAGCGGAGCATAAGCATAAATTCCCGGGAAGATTTTGCTGTATTTCTAATCAGCATAAAATCCTGCAGTATCTTGTCGATAATTTTATCTTGCAAAGCAATTTCATAAACTGCTAAAGTATACCTGCGTGCTATTTTTTTGCTTATCATTTCCCGGTTATCAGTTCTTTGGTATCTGGTTAATAAAGCTTTCTAGAATCTTTTTCTGTTTTTTTTCGTCAAGGTTTTCATCAATAATTTTTGAGGCTGCCTGAACAGCCAGTGAGCCTACTTCATCCTTTAGCTTATCGATAGCTGCTTGTTTTTCCCTGTCTATTTCCGATTTTGCCTGCTGAATCATCCGGTTTGTTTCTTCACCGGTTTTTGCTATCAGTTCCGATTTCAGCTTTTCTGCAAGCTCTTTGCTTTCATTAATTATCTTTCGTGATTGGTCATCGGCTGCCTCAAGACGCTTTTTATTTTCCTCCAGAATCTTTTCAGCTTCTTCTCTTAACTTCTCTGCCCTGTCGATTGTATCCTTGATGCCCTGTTCGCGGTTATTCAGCGAGTTTAGAAGCGGTTTCCATGCATATTTCTTCAGGAGAAAAAGCAGTATCAGGAAAATAATCACCGTCCATATCATCAGCCCCGGTTCGACCGAAAGCAAAGTGTCTTTCTTCCCTGAATCAACACTAATAAACAGGTTAACAAAGCTAAATACCGCTAATGTAATATTAGCTGTTGTCATAATTAATATTTTTAAATTTTGTTTGAGGTTTGACTTATCAAACCCCAAACCTTAAGTTAATATAATTTTTTTTGAAATGTAACTGTATTAAAATGCGTTAATGAATTATTTGCCTGCAAGTATAAAGCAAATAACAAGTGCGAACAGCGTAACACCTTCAACAAGAGCTGCTGCAATGATCATTGTTGTTCTGACGTCGCCGCTTGCCTCGGGCTGTCTTCCGATAGCTTCCATAGCCGAGGCTGCCAGCCGTCCTATACCGATTCCGGCGCCAATAACCGCCAGCCCTGCTCCAATTCCCGCTGCGAATGCTGCTAAATTCATATTTTTATTATCCTTTCAAATAATTAATTAATTTATTAATAGTCGTGCCACGACTTGAAGTCGTGGTACGACTTCTAATATCAATGTTCCTGATGAACTGCCATACCAATAAATAAAGCTGACAGCATAGTAAAAATAAATGCCTGTAAAAGACCTACTAAAATTTCAAGTACATATATAAAAAGCGCAAATACTATCGATACAGGTGTTGCAGCGTATCCAAGAGAAAATATTAATCCTATTAATGCAAGAATAACCACGTGCCCCGCAGTCATATTAGCAAAAAGACGAATACACAATGCAAAAGGTTTTGTAAGCAATCCCAAAAACTCAACTATTATCATAACCGGTAAAACAAAAACCGGGACTCCGGGTGGTATCAATCCCTTAAAGTAACCTAATAATCCGTTATTCCTGATGCCCTGTGCCTGTGTCATAATAAAAGTAATAATTGCCAGTCCGGCGGTTATGCTAACACTTCCCGTAGCTGTTGACATAAACGGAACCATTCCAAGAAAATTACATGTGAGTATGAAAAAAAACAGCGTGAAGAAAAACGGCAGGAACTTAATACCTGCTTTGCCCATTGAGGGGATAACGACCTCATCACGCAGAAAGACAATTATCATTTCTACAAGATTACCAAATCCTTTCGGTGCGCGGTTCTTTGCATTGCTTCTTGCCGCAAGTGTGAGGATAGATATCAGCAGTACTGCTGTTACCATCATCATCAGAACATTTTTTGAAATTGATAAGTCGAGCGTAATACCGCCGATTTGAATGGGAGGTATATTAATAAGTGGCTGGTCTAATATATGGTGTATAATCCAGTTATCTTCTTCATGCCCAACCTGTTTAAGCGTATCGGGAACCGTATTTTTTAAGGCTGCTGAAAAAATCATCTGGTATTCGCTGCTGCTGTGTTATATTTTATATTATCATTTTTCCTGTTCTTCTTCTGCAGGTAGTAAATTTCAATACCGGTGAACAGGAAGTAAAAAAACATTAATGAAGCGACAAGATAAATGAAATCAAGTTTAGTAAGAAATACAATTAAAAGCATAATTATTGCAATAGCCATCATTCTGGCAGCCATAGAGCCGAAAATCATTGTCATAAATATCTTGATATTTTTATTAAATGCTCTTTCTATTATCACGTAACCTGCAACTGCGTTTGCAAGGCTGATAACAAATCCGATTATTAACGAAAGTGCCTGTTTAGAGGATGAATAGCTTACAAGCGGGAAAATAGAAATAACTATTGCTGCCAGTGAAATTATCATCAGCGTTTTTAAAAAATTATTTTCCGACTTTTCAGCCATTTTTCTGCTTATTTCCTGAATTTTTTTTATTAAGCTGGTTTAGAGATTTGAGAAGCCCGATAAATCCAAACACAGTGCCAATCACAACTCCCGTAATCATTAAAACATGTCCTGTATCAAGCCAGTTATCAAGCCAGAATCCAATCAGCGTGCATAAAATAATGGCAATACCGTACTGGAAAGCAAGCTCAGCATAAGCCCAGCCGGTCCGGTAAGATTTAGAGATTTGTTCTAATTCAGACGGGCTTTTTTCCTCATTTTTATTGTTTTTTTCACCCGTCATAACCGGAAATTCTTAATTAATTTACAAAATTAGCTAAATTTTGAAATATAGTCAAAGCCCCCTCAACCTGCCTGCACGAGACAGGCAGCAGGCAGGGCTTTTACAGCAAGTTTAATCCCCCGAAAAAGAATATAATTGTAATTTTTGAACTTTGGATTATACTCTATTATTGTTATCGATTTTTTCCATAGAAACCCCGCAGGGTTATATGGAGACTTATTCCCGTTACGTAATTTTTGATGAAGTTAAGTATGTTCTCGAATTATTCAATTACATTAAAATTGTCGTTGAAAACAACGGGCAAAAATATGAAATTTAATATTAACAGGTTATTCGCAGTTTCATTTCATGAAAAAAAACACCGTGAGTTTTGCCGGAAGAATCGGGTTGCTTTCACTTCGCCATTTGAATATTCCGAAATTCCAGATATGTATAAAGAATGTTCTGTTTAGATTAGATGCTATCTTGAACTTTCGCAGCTAAAATACAAAGATACTGCAATTTGGTAAGCGAATTATATTAACTCATATATCGAATGAGATGTAAGAACTCTTTCTGCTATTAATAACTTACGTGAATTCTCGTTTTTTTTAAGTTGTTAGAGGCAAGAACAGGGCAAATACTCGGCTTAACGCAAATATCAAAGGAACTTGGAGCAGCGGTTAATGCTGTTAAAAATGGATTTCAATTCTAGAAGCATTATTTGTAATTTTCCTCCTTCCGTTTTTATTAAAAAATATTAAAAAGAGAATAATTAAAAAGACTAAAACTCTATTTTTACAGATATAGGACTTGATTCTTTCCTTCTCGAAATTGAGAATAAAACAGATTATATTAAAAAACCCTTCTGCAGATTATATTTTTGAGAATTGCATAATTTCGGAAGTATAAAAGCGAAAACACAATTGGGGAATAAAACCGTAACTATACTACCTGAGAATGAGTAATGGCTCGGAAATTGACCTCATTATAGGAAAGAAACAAAAATATTGTTTTACTGAAATAATAAGCACGTCTACATTTAAACATAGCATGGCAAAAATGTTGGAAAGCATGTGGCTTTAAGGAGACAGGGGATTTTTGGTGTATAAAGGCAAGTCGTGTATTACATAGAAAAGATAAGTGTAGTAAATTACAAAGAGTATTTATTATTACAGAATGGTTAAAATGAAAAAAGTGCATTAGGGCACCTTTTTTTGTGGACAGGGCCGGAATCGAACCGGCGACACACGGCTTTTCAGGCCGTTGCTCTACCAACTGAGCTACCTGTCCAAAAGTAATGTAAACAATAATTTATCAATTCCTGCTTTTTCTGTTGTTAACAGAACTGTTAACAATTTCATCCTTATATTTTTTTACGGAATCGAAACCCGACAAAGACGGGATTATTTACGCCAACTGGCGGATTGCTCTACTCCCGAGTACCCGGGAAGCTACCTGTCCAATTTTTCCAAATTTAATTAATAGCTTACTTACTCTCAATGAACTGATAAATACAATACTGCCTTAGTTTTTGAAAGATATTAATATTCAATATTCTTCTTTTTAAACAGAGGTGAAAATTACACTCTCCGCATTTTTAATTTTTTAATAAGCTGAGAGATTTCTTCTTTTACTTAAATTTTATGTTTAATTATTATACAGAGATATGTAAAATATTTAGACAGTTTAAACCCTGATATTTTATTATTATAGACACTATCTATTTATTAATGTATAATATTTATACATTTCTCTTTTTTTTGTCATTTTTTTTTAACTTTGTATCAATTTTAAATTGCTGATAAATCAACTTATTATTTATTACAATCTATTCAAAAACTTGGTGTAATATTTGCAGTATATATTTTAAACAGAAATATGAAAGGAGAATAAAATGGTTATCTTTTTTGTAATATTAACATTAATTATTGCTTTATTAATAGAGCTTGTAATTGCTAAACAACGAAAAGCTGTACATTCTAACTCGGTTTCTGACGTACCTGTTTTTAATAAAACCAGTGTATATGCACCGAAAGGATATTTAATTTCAAAATATCACACTTGGGTTTACCCGGAGGATAAAGCACTAAAAGTTGGAATTGATAATTTTACTGTTAAATCGCTAGGCAATATTTTTATTAAGTATATATTAAATCCGGGGGCTTCCGTCAGAAAAGGTGATGCTATAATAAAAGCTGAAGTGCATGGCCGGCAAATAAATTTCAGGTCTCCTGTTAACGGCACTATAAGAGCAATTAACAATCTTCTTTTCAATAATTCAGTAAAAGACGCTTACGGTAAAGACTGGGGCTTAATTATAGAGAACGAAAATGGAGATGAAAGCTTATTGTCAGGTAAACAGGCACAGTACTGGCTGAAAAAAGAGATGAAAAGACTAAAAGATTTCCTCGCAGAGATTTCTTTCTCGCCCGAAGCAGTTGGTGTAACTATGTATGACGGCGGGAACATTATTGAAGGAGTACTTTCATCAGTCAGCCCCAACGCAATTCCCGATTTCGAGGAACAATTTCTGAGCGGGAATTATGACTGAAAAAGAGAAATATACGAGCTTCGATGATATAAAATGCCTTTGGATGAAATGTGGTGCTATTGATTACAAAATTTGTGACAAAAATTTCGAATGTGAAGTCTGTGATTTCGATAAGCAAATGTTATCGAAGATGAAATCGAAGGGAAGCATACAAGAAGAAATTGAAAATTTGTTTGAGCGGGGCCAGCATTCGGTTTCGTTTACTCATCCATTTTATCACTTCAACAGCGGAGTAATGGTTAGAAATTTTCTTGCAAATAACTATTATCTAGGTCTTGAGCCTTTTATAGTAAAATTCATTGACAAGCACAGCCAGTTAAAGTATAGTTCCAAAAACATAAGTGTAAAAAAGCATGAGCTGCTATTGAACATAAGTAATGGCTGGGGGGAAATAAATGTATTATCCCCTTTCAGTTTTAATTTTATAGAAAAGCTTGATATTAAGAATATTTACTCAAACGACTCACACTGGTTTGCGATAATAGAAGCTGACAGACATGAAATTCTTAGCAATTCAATAAACAAAAAAGATTATTTCGAAAAACTGCATGAGACCAGGATATATCTGAAAAATCTGATGAAGACTTCAGATGAAGTTGGTGACACTTTGTACGACGGAGGAGCCATAATTGAAAAATGGGGTGAAATCTTGGGAAACAACACGTATAAAAAATTATTGGAAAAGTTATTTTCTTAATGAGCATGGTTTAAGTTTATACATTTAAAAAGATTTCTGATATTTCGGTAAAACCGTTAAGACAGAAATGATAATTTTCAGGGTTTCACAAGAAGAAACCCTGATTTTTATTATATATGTACTTAGATATTTAATACAGTAAAAATTATTAAATTGAAATTCTAAGATCTCTTGGATAATTTGAATATTGGAACCGGAGTTAAAGAATGAAAGCCCGTATATATAATAAACTCAGCATTAAACTTGTAATAATAACTTCCCTTGTCTTAATTGCAGCTTTATCGGTCCATACATACTTGACAATCGGTTTTTTCAAAGATAACCTCATTAACATCACAAAGTCGGGTGCATACGCTACCAGCGATATAATTAAGCGTTCCACACGTTACAGCATGCTTTTAAACAGGCGTGAAGACCTTGCACAGACTACAAGAACACTCGGAAACGAACCCGGGATAAAGAAAATTCGTATATATAATAAAATGGGCGTTATTGCATATTCAAGTGATTCGGCTGAAATAGGAAAGAAAATGGATAAAAGCTCCGAAGCGTGCATAGGGTGCCACCATTCACTTGATGCGAAACCAAAAGTTAATGCAGACGATAATACAAGAACATTTCTGATGGAAAATGAAAGAGTTCTTGGATTAATAAATCCTATAAGAAACGAAACAGATTGTTATACATCGAGCTGCCATGCACATAAAAGCACAGAAGAATTGGTAGGTGTATTGGATGTTTTAGTATCTATGAAAAGTGCGGATGAAACTATTGCGATAGGGACAAGAAATATTGTAGTTAATTCTGTGATAATAACAATTTTAATTTCCGCACTTAGCGGTATATTTATTTTCTATCTTGTTAACAAACCGCTTAAAAAGTTCGAAAAAGCTATAGATGAGCTTGCTAAAGGGAATCTGAATTACAGGGTTCACATAAAGAACAAGAATGAATTCGGTATTATAGCATACCAGTTCAATGATATGTCCCGAAAACTCTCACAAGCTTACCAGGAAATAAAAGACTGGTCTGAAACATTAAATGAAAAAGTAGAGGAGAAAACCCGGGAATTAAAAAATATATACGAACAGATTATTCAAATCGAAAAACTTGCATCACTCGGGAAACTATCAGCTACAGTTGCCCACGAGCTTAATAATCCTCTTGAAGGTATTCTTAATTTCAGCAAATTAATATCAAAAAAATTAACATTAGAAAATAAAGACGGGTATGCTAAGTTAATTCAATACACACAAATGATATCCGACGAAGCATCGCGGTGCGGGAAAATTGTTAAAGACCTGCTTTTATTTTCGCATTATGACAGTGAGGAATTAGTTGAATCGGATTTGATCAGTCTGGTGGAAAAAAGCATCTCGTTAATTAACCATCATTTTGAAATTAACAATATTAAGCTCGAAAAAATATTTAATACTCTGGACATAACTATAAAATGTAATCCTCAGAAAATTCAGCAGATGCTGATATCGATACTGATAAATGCTATA
Source organism: uncultured Ignavibacteriales bacterium (assembly GCA_964461265.1). Taxonomy (GTDB): domain Bacteria; phylum Bacteroidota; class Ignavibacteria; order Tepidaquicellales; family OLB5; genus CAYWTS01. The sequence goes on along the minus strand of CAYWTS010000002.1, from coordinate 142,471 downwards.
GAATCGATGAGCGGAAAAAATGAAGGTAAAATTACCATAAAACTTACAAAAGAAGACAATAAAGCTGTAATACGGATTTCTGATTGCGGAATGGGAATATCAGATAAAGATGTGCCTTATATTTTCGAACCGTTCTACACAACCAAGGAAATATCAAGAGGTACAGGTCTGGGTTTATCGATTGTATATGGTATTGTTAATCAGCATAAAGGAAAGATTGAAGTAGAAGAAACATCGGTTAAAGGGACAACTTTTAAAATAAGCCTTCCCGTAAATTTAAACAATAACTCCATAAATGCACAAAAAACATAAAATACTTGTCGTAGACGACGAGAAAATTGTCAGAGAATCATTATTTCACTGGTTCGAAGATGAAGGATATTCGGTTGATACTGCTGAAGATGCAATTGATGCGTTAAAGAAATTTGAAAAGGGGAAATATGATCTTATACTCCTTGATATGAAAATGCCCGGTATGAGCGGAATCGAACTGTTATCAAAAATCAAGGAAATCGATAAAGAAAGCATAGTAATTCTTATAACCGCATTTGCATCGGTACCAACAGCTATTCAGGCATTGAAAGAAGGTGCATATGATTATGTGACAAAACCGGTAGACCCGGATGAACTAAACAATCTTGTAAAAAATGCGATAGAGCAAAAATCACTGAAAGATGAAAATTACATGTTAAAAAACAAGATTGAGCAAATGATTATTCCAGAAAACCTGATAGGCGAGAGTGAAGAGATGCGTAAAATATTCGAACTTATTTCAACGGTAGCACCAACCGATACAACAGTGATGATAAGAGGAGAAAGCGGTACCGGGAAAGAGCTTGTTGCCAAAGCAATTCACTTAAACTCAAAACGAAAATATTTTCCGATAGTAACGGTAAACTGCGGAGCAATTGCTGAATCGCTTCTTGAGAGCGAGTTTTTTGGACATGAAAAAGGTGCTTTTACCGGAGCCAATTACAGAAGAAAAGGTAAATTTGAAATGGCAAACGGCGGTACAATTTTTCTGGATGAAATTGGTACAATTTCAGCTAAAATGCAGGTTGAGCTACTTAGAATTATTGAAACTAAAAAATTCTGCCGTGTGGGTGGTAATGATATGATAACAAGTGATTTCAGGGTGATTGCAGCAACGAATGAAGCATTGGAGGAACTTGTTAAGGAGGGGAAATTCAGGGAAGATCTTTATTACAGATTAAACGTTTTTTCGATTTTCATACCCCCGCTCAGGGAAAGACGTAAAGATATTGCACCGCTGGCTTATCACTTTCTTAATAAATACAGTACTGCTATGAACAAAAATGTCAAAGATATTTCATATGAAGCTATGAATTTTTTAATGGATTATGAATGGAAAGGCAACGTAAGAGAACTTGAAAATGCAATTGAACGTGCTGTTGTGGTGGGAAGCGGCGATTCAATTGAACTGAAAGACTTACCGCTTAATCCAAAATCGGCGTACGATTCAGGTCATGAACAATGCACATTATCTGAAATAGAGAAAAAATATATTGAAAAAACATTAATCCTTAATAACTGGAATATAAATAAATGTGCAGGTATACTCGGTATTGAACGTGCAACATTATACAACAAAATAAGTAAATACGGATTGAAGAAAAGCTCTTAGACCAGATGAATTTATACTTAGCGCCTGTTGTTTTTTCAAATACTCAGCTGCTCGATAGAATTGCTAAAACACTGCAGCAAGCTTTTAAAGCCAGCGTAAGCAGGATTAAGCTTTTGATTGATACCGATTCACTTTATTCATTTGAAAGAAGGCAGTATTATTCCACGGGATTTATTGAACAATCGATATGCCAGACAACACAAATGGAGGGAAAAATAGTTATTTTAACCGAGCTGGATATATATGTCCCTGTTTTGACATTTCTTTTCGGGGAAGCACAGTTGAAAGGAAAACATTCAATTGTGTCAGTTTTCAGGCTGCACGAAGAATTTTATTCGGGTGTTACCGATAACGAACTGCTGTTTGAACGAACTATCAAAGAGGTACTTCATGAACTGGGACACAATTTTGGTTTAAAACACTGCCATGACTGGGATTGTGTTATGCATTCGTCTAATAGTATAGAGGAAGTTGATTTGAAAGGTAAAATTTATTGTAAAAATTGCCATGAATTAATACAAATGCATTACTCATAGCATATTTCAAATTTCATAACAGAAAGTTTACAGAATTTTGCAAAATAATTTAATTTGCACATAGTTATAACGGATTCGATGGATTTCTACTGTTATAATTTAAAGTGTTTCTTTGCATATATGTATTGTTTGTCTGCTGAAACCCGGCGGTAGAGTGGTACAGCAGGCAGTTGCCTGCGTCAGATTGTGGGCAGACCCCTGTACATACTGTGTTCCGAAACACTGCGGTGTGCATTATTAAATTAACTTGAACGGATAAAGAAAAAAAGGGAGAAACAGTACAATTTCTCCCTCGATGAAATTTGAATTCGATGTATTTTATCCTTATTAGCTGAAAGTTACAATTTCATTTTTTTAGGACCGGCATTGACCACATCTTCGGTACATCCTTCACTATATAATTTGAAATTTTCAATGTATCTGCCGCAGAGGTCGTTATATTTTTTCCAGTACTCATCTTTATTGCCCCATGAATTGGATGGTTCAAGCACATCCTGCGGTACATCGGGGCATTCAAGCGGAACTTCGAAACCAAATACTTTATCTTTGCGGTACTTCACATTATTAAGTTTGCCTTCAAGGGCTGCATTGAGCAGGTTGCGTGTATGCCGGATGCTGATACGTTTGCCAACACCAAATTTTCCACCCACCCATCCTGTATTAACAAGCCAGCATTGTGTTCCATGCTTTTCCATTTTCTTACGCAGCAGGTTTGCATAAACATAAGGATGATGCACCATAAACGGACCCCCAAAGCATGGACTGAAAGTAAGTTCCGGTTCTATCCCCAGACCTATTTCTGTTCCAGCAATTTTTGATGTGTAACCGCTTATAAAATGATACATCATCTGGTTTATATCAAGCCGTGCGATAGGAGGCAAAACACCGGTAGCATCACAGGTAAGGAAAATTACGTTTTTAGGATGAGTGTGAACCATTTTTTCCGGTACGGCATTAGGAATAAATTCCAGAGGGTATGACGCACGTGTATTTTCGGTAATTTTATCATCATCCAGGTCAATCTTTCGTGATGCGGGGTCGTATGCCACGTTTTCTAGAATTGTTCCGAATTTGCGGGTTACAGAATAAATTTCTGGTTCATTTTCGGCAGAAAGTCGTATAACCTTCGCATAACAACCTCCTTCAAAATTGAAAACACCTTCATCACTCCAGCCGTGTTCGTCATCTCCTATAAGTTTCCGATTAGGGTCTGCCGATAATGTAGTTTTACCTGTTCCCGAAAGTCCGAAGAATAACGCAACATCGCCATCCTTTCCTACATTAGCCGAACAATGCATTGTCATTATTCCTTCAAGAGGTTTTAGATAATTCATAACGGTAAAAACCGATTTCTTAACCTCGCCCGCATACTTTGAACCGCAAACCAAGGCAAGCCGTTGAGCGAAATTAATAACAATGGCGGTTTCAGTCCGTGTGCCATCAACTGTTGGGTCAAGCTGAAATGAGGTGGCGGCAATTATAGTAAACTCGGGGATATGTTTGCGTAACTCTTCACGGTTTAAGATTTCTAAAAACATATTTTTGGTAAATAGACTTTGCCATGCTGTATCCGTGATAATACGTATAGGCAAATGATATTGCGGGTCGGCGCCTGCATAACAATCCTGAACGAACAATTCTTCACCCTGGAGAAACGCCTGAAGCCGTGTTAATATGTTACTGAATTTCTCCGGTGCCATTGGCCTGTTATATACCCCCCACCAGATATTATCTTTAGATGTATCTTCCTGTACTATATATTTATCGTTTGCAGCTCTTGCAGTCCATTTGCCGGTATATACCAGCAGCGGACCGCCCTCAACAATATGGGTTTCTCCTCTGAATACCGATTCTTCGTAGAGAGCCGGAACGGGAAGATTCCAAAAAACCCGCTCAAGGAATTTTAATCCGTGATTTTTAAGTTTGTAATCACTTGCAAATTCACCGGCATGTTTTACTGCCGGAGTGTCGAATTCTAAATATTTTGTCATAACCAGTCCCTTATTAATTTACGTTCACCGATATAAAGTTCGTTTGGAGATTCCGGGTCAAGAGTCCATTTGATTCTCTCGATACCTTCAGTAATATCTTTCACCGAACCGCAGGTCGATAAGCGCAAGTAGCAGCCGTTTTTCATACCGAATTCAATACCGGGCACAGTTGCTACCCTGACCTTTTCTAAAAGGAAGTCGGCTAACTTAGTAGAATTATGTTCAAAACGTTTTGTATAAGCACTAAAATCTACGAAACAGTAAAAAGTACCATCAGGTTTTGTAAATTTCAGCCCTTCGAAAGCTTTCAATCTCTCAATCATTATATTGCGGTTATTTTCGAGTGTTTCACGAAGACTTTCTACCTGCGATTGTACTCCGTTTAATGCTCCAACAGCTGCCTTTTGTGTAACTACGGAAGGTCCGGATGTTTGATGAGATTGAATATTGGTCATCACCTCAATAAGTTTTTTGTTCCCTACAGCCCAGCCAATCCTGAATCCCGTCATTGCATACTGCTTGGATACACCGTTCACAATAATTAGTTTTGAGTTTTCGGATTGATCTTTTGCAAATTTATTGCAGTTAATCGGTTTGCGTCCATCGAAAATAAGGCGGTGATAAATATCATCCATTATTAGCCACAACCCTCTTTTTTCACATAATTCAACCACTCCCGCAATGAAGTCTTCCGAATACATTGCTCCGGTAGGATTGTTCGGACTGTTAATTATTACACATTTTGTGTACGATGTAATATATTGTTCAATATCATTCACCGTTGGATAGAAACTGCCGTCGATGGGATGTACCGGCACAGGAATTCCACCAATTAGCTTGACCATTTCAGGATAGCTTACCCAATAAGGAGCGGGAAAGATAACCTCTTCCTGAGGATTTAAAATTGCCTGCAATGCAACCATAATAGATTGTTTTGCACCGCTTGAAGCAATTACGTTTAGAGGACCTACTTTCTTTTCGTAAAAATCTTCCGTGTATTTAATGATGGCTTGTTTCAACTCAATCAGACCATCAGCTGGCGTATACCTTACTTCACCTGAGCTTATTAAGGCAGCAGCAGCAACAAGTGCATCCAATGGTGCGGGACTTTTTGGCTCACCGCTTCCGAGGTGTATTACCGGCTCACCTTTTGCTTTCAATATCGCCGCCTTTTCATTCAATGCCAGCGTGGCTGATTGACTTATTGATTTTCCGATTAAACTAATTGACATTGCTTTTAAGAATAATTATAAAACTCGGCTTTGTTAAAATGTAAATATTAAAGATATGACTAAATGATGTATAAATTATATTACAAAGAAATTAATAATTTATTTGACTTTCAAAGTAAAAAAATATCCATATTTATTTAACCTCGAATTTTTGAAGATTTGAGATTTAACACGGTTTTTATCCATTATTATTAACTTTTTAAATATATGTGTTTTCATTCACTTTCCATATTAATATAACCTGCCGGTTCTGATGGGTGAGGGGAAAGAGGAAAGAAATAATCATACCTTTTTCTGTTCTTCGATATCACCCTGTATTGAAAAGAATACCTGATTAAGTGTTAAATTCGTTTTATCGAATTCTTTTAATTCTCTGTATTTTATCTTATCCCTAATTTTTAGTTTCTTCAGCAAATGGCTGAACTCATATTCAACCTGCTTATTTGTTACGGGAATAGCTTTTTTGATTTTATAATATTTTATTTTACTACTGTCAAAATTATATTCTCTGGTTCGGGCTTCCGTATAAACATTGTATAAATAGGCGTTAATTGCTTTAAGAGGTTTAGTAAATTGTTTAAATCTTAATAACTGAGGGTGATGTTTATATCCTTTTGTTTTGCCTTCCAGAACTTTTTTAGCAAGTAATCCTTCACGCCATAGGGCGACCAGACCTTTTGTGTCAAGATATTTCGGGTGAATGCTCCAGAGCCGCATAACAGTTATCGGTTAAGAATTACGATAGAAAGATTAAGTATTGAAGCAAAGGTAACCCACAGCAGGTAGGGAATTAGTAAAAAAGATGAAATTGCTGAAAGTTTATAAAATGACAGGACGAGATATAATATTGATAACCAGAGTAAGACTATTTCTATGAATGAAAGCAGGGGATTGCGTAAACCGAAAAACAGAACCGACCACAGGAAATTCAGCAAAAGCTGAAAAGAGTAAACAACGAACTGAAGCTTAAATTCTGCAGCGGAAAGTTTGACCCAGATAAAATAAAAAGAAAGTCCTATCATTATATAGAGCAATGTCCAAACAGGTCCGAATATCCAGTTTGGCGGGTTAAAAGATGGTTTCTGGATTGTTGTATACCATGTTGAAACAGAAGAAGATGTAAAAAAAGAACCTGCTAAACCTATTAATAGTGGAATTAGAATAGAAACGGTTAATTTTAAATATTTATTCATCAGATTATAAAATGATAATGCAGTTTGCGGGTAAATCTAAAATCTAACATCCTCCAAGTACACGTTTGTTTTTTTTCTTGTCATCTGTTCCTTTCTTCATATTTTCATCGATAATCCCCGGTATAATCTTGCTTGCCTTTTCACGGAAACGGTATGTATCTGCTTCCTGCAAAGTGTTTATTGCAGCAGGCTTTTTAAAATTTAAAATTGTCTCTTTAAAGCTGTTCAGTCCGCCGGTGAGTATATAAACATCATATCCTAATTCGGATGCTATATATGCCGCCTTTTTTTCATTTGTTTCGTTATCATCTACGAAAATATTTCTCATGTTTTTTACGGATAACAATTTATCGGCATCTTTACCGAAAAGGTTATCATATGTCAAGTTTATAGATTTCGGTAGCCTGAATTCCCTGTATTTTTCCGGTATTCGGAAATCGATTATCTGAAACCGGTTATCTCCGTTTATCAGCATCAGAGCAAGCTCATCAACTGATACAGATTTGGGTTTGTAATTCTCAAGTATACCTGCATCATTTGAGTTGCTGATAATACTCATTTGTCTATCTGGCATAATAAATGCCGATAATCCTATTACAAAAGCTGTGGCTGCCAGCGAGTAATATAGTTTTTTCTTTTTAAATTCTGTATTTAAAGTTCCGTTTACACGACGCTCTATATAAGTTGTAAATATAAAAGCCATTATTGCAACTGCTGTAAGCATAAAAGCAAACAATGACTGTGACATACCAAGTGTTTCGAACATTCTTGGGTAACCCCAGTTGCCGCTTTTATAGAATTGTTCCCAAAGTGGATAACCTTCAGCGAATGCAAATACTCCAATGAATAAACCGCCTATAAAAATCATTGCATCAATCTTGCCAATCGATGCACCGCAGAAGCTTGTTCCGGGACAGTATCCTCCTATAACAAAACCTAATCCCATAATAAATCCGCCTGCTAAAGCCGACCAGATAAAAGTAGGATTTATATAAATCAGGTTAATATCAAGCATTCCGAAGTGTACGAATGCAATTATACCGAGCATAGCAGTTACACCTGCAGTGAAGAAAACACGCAGCACGGTAAAATCATAACCATAAAATAAACCTACAAGCTTTTTTGAGGAAGAAAACCCCGCTTGTTCTAAAATAAACCCAAAAGCTATACCAATAAGTAAGGCAACAACATAATTAAACTCATTGCTGATTATGTCAGGAACCAATGGTGCCATTTTATTATTTCCTCCTTAAATCCATAATTTTCTGAAAAAATAGGCAAACATATACGCCCCGCCGAAAATTGCGAGCATCGTAATTATACCACCCGTAGAAATCACTGCCATACCGCTGAGTGCTGCACCGCTTGTACAGCCCCTTCCGAGCTGCGACCCGAATCCGAATAATACTCCGCCAATCAACGCCCCGATTATCCTCGTCCGTGACCTGGTTTTAGGTGAGTGTTCAAGCATCAGGCTCAACCTATTTGAGATTAATCCTGAGATAAATGCTCCTATTATTACCCCGATTATCTCGAATACAAGCCAGTTCTTAAGCGGACTCTCTTTATGCTCTTCAAAATATTCGGTATAATAATGAGTATTGGC
>CAYWTS010000002.1:122487-134168 GCA_964461265.1 uncultured Ignavibacteriales bacterium | reverse complement strand
ATTCCGGATTTTTGGGGGTAACGGTAATACAAATATAAAAGACCTGAAATTACCATTACAGGAATTACCAGAATTTTTAATCCTAAATAAACAATCTTTTGCAAAGGATTTAATTTACTGAGAACGGTTCTTTTAGTAGGATGCGGGGCATTCTTAAATATGCCGAACAGGTAATAGTTTAGGTAAGCTTTCAGGTATTTTTTCGTCGGGAGGTATTGTTTCCACTCACCGGTTGTAAGATGCCAGAAAATTGTAAACACAATAAGTATGATAAACATATATGCTGCAATAATGTGGTATTCCACGGCATTCTGGTAACCGAAGAAATGAATTGTCCCGTGAATTTCAAAACCTGTAGCAGCAAGAAAAAAAATCAGCAGTGCCTGCATCCAGTGCCAGAATCGTTCGAATGCTCTGTATATATAAACTTTATTTAACAATGTGCTTGCCTCTCTTTCTGTAAGAAACTATTCTTACCGCACCGTGAACAATCACGCCAAGCAGGGTGAGAATAATTATTCCTGTTCCTGTGCTTTCGATAAATTTGCTGTGGTCACGTGCCGGCATGTAAAAATCGGTTAAGCCTGCAAGTCGGCTGTTATCGCTTGTGTGGCATTCGATGCACTGTACTGATTTTTCTTTCGATGAAACCATGTGATTAACAGGCCAGTACATCTTTGTTTTAATAAATGATAACCTGCCGCTGAAAGGCAGATTCACTTCTTTCATACCAACTTCTGAAGCTCTCTTCCAGTCAAAATCTTTCCAGAAAGCACCTGCACCGGTACTATCGGAAAATAATTTCGGCTGAATTAATATTTTGTTAACCGGGTCATATGGCTGAACAGCACTGTGTATTTTTACAGGAATTATTTTTGAGTTCTTGTCGCTGTATGAACCGTTTAATGTGTTTAGTATAAGCGGATTTGAAGTATCGATGATTTGGTCACCAAGCAGGTAATGGCTTGCAGTGCCGTTAAACCAGATGTAATCGGGTTTCAGCTCACGCCCCCATTTAAATGTACCTTTAATAGAAAGGTAGGTGTGATTGCCAAGCGAATCGTCTTCTTCAAACGGTTCACCGTTTTTCAGCCGGCCGGCTGTTGACCAGTCCCATTCGGTTTTGGTTGAATTTACCTTTGCATATACCGGTATATGGCAGGTCTGGCATGCAACTTTTAATGTGTGTTCGTTAAGTATATCGGCATCGTGCGGTGTTTCACCGTGGCATTGTTCACATGACGACCTGTCACGGTTCATTGATGAAAGTGAATAAACTTTTCCTTTTATTACGTGATTTTCGGTCTTATGGCACTGGCTGCATTCGAAATCAGGTCCTTCGGCTGCCATGTGAACATCGATATCTTTTGTAGGTTCAAACATTGCTTCCTCAAGGTCACCGTGCTTAACATTATTTCCGCCTCCGCCGTAGAAGTGGCATACCCCGCAGTTCGAACGTGTTGGTTTGCCTACTTGCCTCGCTATATTGCCAAGGTCAACTGTCGGGTCGGGATAACCGCCTAACTCATCGCCTTTCACATAGGTTTCTGTATTATCGTGGCATACTAAACAATCAATATTCTGGGGGTCGGTATAAGTGTTCATTTTTTTTGTCATTCCGAATCCTATATGGCATTTGGCACAGCTTTTTTCATTTCCTCTTACGCCGATGCAGAAGTTATTTACAGCATTTTTTTTGCCTATATATACAATGCCTCGTCCCTCTATATATTCTTCGCGTTCCCAGTTCCAGTGTGCCGACTGCATTAGTTCTTTGTCAGCCTCGGTGTGGCAGCTTAAACATGCCCGGGTAACTTCCTGTGCTGTATTAAAATCTCTCTGCAAAGCAATCAGCTTCGAATGGTCGGCTGTAGGTTTTAATTTTTTCTTTATATGTTCGGATTTTAATACTTCCAGCTTTTCAGGGAAGGTTTCCCTGGGCTTAACAAGGTATATTAAACTGGATATAACAAATAAAAGCAGCAGAAGTGATATAATTATTTTTTTCATGTTAGAAGCATGAATTTATTTTATATGCTAAAGTTATTTTGAAGCAATCCATTTTCTAAAAGCATCTACAAGAATCTGAAGCGACCCTATCATAACTTTTTTTTGAGTTTTGCTTACCTTAGCAAGTATTGATTTATGAAATCGTATGTGGCTCTGAAATACATTTTGTATGTAAACCCTGCCCGCAGAATTTAATGTAATTGTAACGTTACGCTTATCCGTTTTGTTTATTTTCCTTAAAATGAGTTTTTTTTTCTCTAAAGATGAAACCAAATGAGTAATTCTGCCGGGTGTAAGGTTTAAAAGCCCGCAAAGTTCTTTAATTGAATACTCGTTTCTGAAGGCAAAAAGTTTCAGCAGGCGGAACTCACCGGATGTAAGATTAAAGCCCGAAGCAAAATGTGCTTCCTTAATGTTGCACATTCGTGTAAGGTCGCACAGCAGCTCGGCTGCTGTTTCAACATCGCTTTTGGTTCTGACTGTGATTTTATTCAAAACGGGAATTACTTTAGACCCTAAAATAATATATGAAAGATAAGAATTCAACATGAAAATATGTTACAGTTAAAAAACGGTAATATGTATTTTACTGCAAAGTCTCTAAGGCTCGAAGGGTATAAAAACTGTTTTTCTGATTTTTCATTTGAATTATTTAGATTATTTTTACAAAACAGGTTAATGAATCTAAGGGATCCGATATTAACAACGTTGCTTTTTAATGAAGCAATTACAAAACATGACCTTAGTTCTCTTGGAGAGCTTATGTCAAATGACCATACTTTCATAGACCGCGATGGAATGACAGTTAGTTCTAAAGAAAAAATGGTAGAAGCCTGGAGTGGTTTTTTTAAGCAATTCCCGGATTACAGGAATACGTTTACAAAGATCGATTCGGATGAAGATTTAGTTGTATTAATTGGTTATGCATACTGGTCGGAAGATATGCCTTATGACCCTGTAATCTGGACAGCCCGTATAGTTGAAGACCATGTAGCAGAATGGCGGATTTACCATGATAATGAGGAGAACAGGAGCCTGCTGGGTGTTTTGTAAGTTCTGGTATAGACCTCCCCTGAGGTTGTCTTAAAAGTGTTTTTGTATCCGCAACCTTTATGGTTGCGTGCAATTTTCTTGCTTAATCGCAACTGTGAAAGTTGCGGTTACAGTTTTCTTGCAAGAAAATTGCCTTTTGAAACAGCCCCTTTTTTCTCCTTAGTAAGGAGGGGAGGAGACCGTCGTTAGGCGATCGGTGGGGTGGTCTGCTATTATGAATTGTAATTTTTGTAACCGCAGACTTTACGTCTGCGTTTTGCTTTTTACAGTACGCAACCTGAAGGTTGCGGTTACGTTATTTTGTATCTTTTGAATTGTTATTCACTATTAATTTTACAATATTTGCCATGTAAAAATTCAAGGTGTAAAATTCAAAGTTCAAAATTGCACTTAATAGTTAAAAATTAATATTTTTGGAATTTAGTTAAATATTTCAAACTCTCGATGTATTAAAAATTTTAAAATTTAAACTGTAATTTTTAATTTTGATTTTTTTATTTTAAATTTATTCGGGGTGTAGCTCAGCCTGGCTAAAGCGCCTGCTTTGGGAGCAGGAGATCGGAGGTTCGAATCCTCTCACCCCGACTAAACCTAATGACATAACCACAGGAAAAACGGATGCCACTCCATTTCTGACTCCCGGTTACAAATTATTCAAAGGGGGGAATAAGGGGGGTTATACATACCTAAAAATCCGCGCCCAGTGAAATATAATACTTAGGTTTTGAGAAATGTTTCAGGTCATAGCTCCACGCAACATCGAACTTGAACGGGAAATACAACAAAAATAATCTTGTTCCGATTCCAAAACCCCATAACAGGTCTTTTGTAACAATACCTTCATCGGTTCGCTGAATAAACTGCAGCTTTTTGTTGTTAGTCCATACGCTTCCAATATCGGTAAAAAGAACTCCCTGTATATTCTGGAAACCTAGCGGGAGCGGCCCGAATACAAGATACTGGAACAAGGGGAAACGGAACTCAAGATTTGCGAGCATAAATTTTGAACCCGATGCTGCGTTATAATTAAATCCTCTAAGAGGCATAATAGGTGTTGAAAAAGCAAAATCTTTTATATCTTCTATTGGCAGCTCATTATTTTCGACCTCGTAATTTATCCAGTTTTCAGTCCCGCCGATATAAAATCTCTGCGGATTTCTTCCCACACTGAAGCCTCCATTGAAACGGAATACGAAATTATAGTTATCCATAAGCTTAAAATAATGCCTGAAATCGAGCATTGTACTGAAGAATTCAGCACCATTTGTGCCAATCTTTGGCGAACCCATTAATGTAAGGTTATATCTTGTACCTCTTATCGGTGCTGTATAACCCCATAACGTGTTATCATGCACATAGCTGAGCATAGGAACACCAGCGTAAAGCCGCTGCAGCGGTTCGTTAAAATTATCAAGGTTTTCTTTGCTCAGTGTAACAATGCTCATCACAGCGTCGAGCCTATTAAAACGGTTTATAGGGTAAGAAGCATAAAGATTGCCTCCGTAAGTGCGGTATCTGTATAAATCGCTTACGCTGTCTTTTTGTTCAATCAGCAGAAAACGCGCAGAATGAAACGCTTCGATACCGTAATCTATACGCTTTGGCAGGTAAAGATATGCAAAAGCATAGTCTGAGTTCTTCAGGTCAAGAACCAGGCTTGTTGCAACATATATCCTGTGATTACCGAGCACATCGCTGAATGCCATTTGTGCAATTCCCTGAACTCCGTAAAAGCTGCTGTAGCTTACGTTGCTGTAAATTATATCGGGAGAAAATTTTATCTTGTATTTATATACTTTAAACGTTCCGTCCTGGTTTGTATTATCGGTTAATTTGAATTTTGAACTTTCTTTCAGCTTGGGCTGGCTGCGTTTTATTTCTGAGCTGTCTGTGTATTCTGAATCAAGCTTCAGTGTGATATCTTTTCCGTAAATATGTGTGGTATCGGATTTAGACTGCAAACTTTTTACAGTATCAATATTCTTTAACGTGCTGTCGGGGAGTATTATCTCATCGGTAATAATATCTTTTATTGTAACAGTATCAACAGCAGTTTGGCTTTTTTCTCTCAGAATGTTCTCCACAAATACGGTATTGGGAAGTTCTGTCATGTTTAAATCTATATCGAATGGATTTTCGATGTAGAAAATATCATAACCTCCCTTATTAAGGGCACTGAAAGCAAGCCTCTTGCCATCATCTGAAATTGAAAGAAGGTCGATTGGAGAAATAGAATTAGTGATAGGTTTATCTTCAGCGGTCTCAAGATTTTTCATATAAATATTCCTAATACCATTACGGTCAGAAATATAGAGGATCTTCTTCCCATCGGGCGAACTGACCACATTTGATTCAGTCGAATTACTGTGCCCGGTGAATTTCTCAAGCTTACCCGTTTCGGTATCATATACATAAAGCTCTTTTTCACTGTAATCATACGCTGACATTCTGAAATCAGCAGGTATATTGTTAAGGTCGGTGTAATTACCTCTGTCGGATGTAAAATAAATCTTTTTCCCGTCTTTAGACCATGTTGGGTCGGAGTCGGAAAAGTAATCGTTTGTGATTTGTACAAGCTTCTTTCTTTTAAGATTATACGTCCATATATCCGATTGTCTTGAGTTGTTACCTACAAATACAAGCGAATTGTTAGTGGGATCCCACTTCACGGAAAATACCCCATCGAACTCGACCGGGAGTTCTTCTTCATCTTCCGATTTTACATCGACAATGTAAATAGCATCTTTGGAACCGCTTTTAACCGAAATTGCAATCTTTTTGCTGTCTGGCGACCAGCATAAACCCGGTGTAAGCAAATGCAGTTCTTCGAAATTTGCGGTACGGTTTCCCTTAATCAGCTTCTTAATTATTCTGCCTGAGGGAATTTCTGCAATAAAAACATCGAAATAATCGTCACGGTTTGAAATGTACGCAATCTTATCACCCTTAGGCGAAATTGCAGGTGCTGTATTGTAAAAACCGTCACCTTTGCGGCTGTTTGTTAACCTGTTCGCATAGTCGGTTACTTCCTGCCTTCCTTTTATATCAGGCCAGTAAATCTGTTTCAGATGCTTATGCCATTTCTCCGAAAGTTCTTCGATACTGTATTTATACACCTCTTCAAATCCTTCGTTAACATCTCCGAGTGCTTTTATCTGCATCATTAGGTCGCCTATTTTATGTTCACCGTATTCTTCGGCAAGCCAGGCAAAGAAGCTCTGACCTCCGCGGTATGCAAGGTAACCATCTATATAATCAACCTCAGGCATATAATCGTATATTACAGCATCACGCATGAACATATCGTTATCTTTATCGTTGCCGCTGAGCGACTGGTATTCAGCCATGCCTTCGGTGAACCAGGCAGGAAACTGAAGCCGTATATTTTGTGTGATAATGTTTTGTATCGAACCTCCGTAATACATATCGTTCATATATGCGTGAAGAAGCTCGTGGTGAATTACGTGGCGGAATTTCTCATAATCGCCTTCGAAAGGAACCGTTATTCTGTTCTTGAATAATTCGGTAACACCTCCGACTCCTTCAGGCAGGTATTCGTCTATTACATTATTCTGCTGGAACTCGTTATGTGAGTTGAATACTATTATTGGAATCCTGTTACGGATTTGGTATCCTACATTTTGTTTTAGATTTGTTAATGAACTTTCTGCAACCTGTGCAGTGAACTGTGCAATATATTCGCCTTCCTGAGTAAAATATACATCGAAGTGCTTCGACTGTATAAAAGACCAGTCAAATGTTTTGTACTGCACCTTGTTTTGTCCGAATTGTGCATATACACAGCCTGCTGTTAAAGCAAGTGCAATGATTACTAAGAGTTTTATTTTCATAACCGTATTATAATACTTGTTTGTTTCGGATTTTGCAATCAATAACCACACCCTAACTCTCTCCGGAAGGGAGGGGATATAATTAACTTTTCATTTCGGTTTGCCTCAAGGTTAGTCCCTGCATAATTTGTTTTTTCCACTCCCCTTTTGGGAGGTTTGGGGCGGGGTTTAAAACCTTGCACTTATACCTATAGTCGGTAAAATCGGGAACTGCCCCACAGTTTTTTCTTTAACATTCAGATTTTCATCTATGTAATAATCGAAACCTATTACGTTTTTCCTGTTATAAACATTTATTATATCGAGATAAAACGACCACTCAACGCCCCAGAACCGTGTATATGCTGTCGCCCGGATATCGAGTCTGTGATAAGCAGGGAATTTAGATGCATATTTGTTTGCTTCACCGCCAAAATCAAAATCGAATTGTACAACATTCAATACCGGAAGCACAGCAAGCGAATCGCCTACAACTCTTGGTTTAATGCCAACAGGTTTGGTAACAGGGAAACCTGTTGTAAAATTGAAGCGGGCACCAACTTCAAGCCACCTAAGTATCCTGTAGTTTGCTACAATGTTTAATGTATGACGCCTGTCATATCTGAACGGAGTAAACAAACCGTCGCGTTCTCTGTTTGCCCACGATAGTGAGTAGCTAATCCATCCTGAAAGCTTTGATTGGGGTGTCAGGGATTTCTTTTCAAGATAAACTTCGAAACCGTACGATTTGCCCGTTGCACCGTTAACGGGTGTGGTAGTCAGGGAATCGAAAGGTGTTTTACCGGAATTCCGTGTCCAATTAACGGGATTACGGATGTATGAGGGGTCGGTGTTATTCGGGTCATTAAGAAAGAACTCATATCTGTATCCTGTAAGCTTTTCCTGAACTATCAGGTTATCGAACTTTTTATAATAAGTTTCGAATTTAAAAAATAAATCTTCATTCAGCCACCTTTCAAAACCCAGTATATAATGTATAGAACGCTCAGCATCAAGCTTTTTTGCTTTTTCAGGTGAAAGGTCATAAAATACCTGCCCGTCTATCAGCTTTTCATATCCGGCAGACTGGTAGTAAACTCCCGTTCCAATCCGCAGTGTTGTTAATTTATCGAAGGCATAGGAAAAATTCAGCCTTGGCGAAAGGTATGCTTTCGTTAAGATATCGAAGTAATCGAACCTTACTCCCGGCTGAATATAAAATTTATCCGAAATTTTCATTCTGTCCTGTAAATAGAAGTTTATCCGCCAGTAATTTTTACCTTCGAAGAAACTTTCATCAAGCGATGAGAAATTTGGATTGTTTTGTAAAAATGATTTCAACCGGTCATCAATCTGCAGCGTGAACGAGAGGTCGGTCTTAATGACATCAAATCCGGTTCCAATCTCAGCCAGATGGTTTGCGGAATTAAATATAGTATTGTTTGTAAAAGAATACTTCCTGAAAATGTATTTTGATTGGAATCCCATACCGAGATACAAACCTATTTCTTTTAAGCTGTCACGGATTTCAGGGTCGTAAATTTCCCTGTCGATTACAGGGTCAAGAATCTCACCGCCGAAATTAGCATCGCCTTTGTTGCGGTACCATGATATGGTTGTACGGGTAAGAAATTCTGAATTAGGGGCATAATGCCATGCAAGGCTTAAAACATCATTGTATGTTACATCACGCACCGAAACCGAGTCTTCCATTTCCTTAGAACTGCCGGGAATAATATCTACACCATCTCTTGAATAAATTGCATTTGCAATTACTTTATGGTTTTTAAACGGTCCAAGAGCGAGCTTTAGCTGGATATCTTCGAAGGAGGGGAATGAGGCGCTTTCATCTATTAATCCCGCATTCTTTGCAAATGGTCCGAGTATCAGGTCGTAATATGTTCTTCTGGTCGAAATAATCCATGAACCGGGAATGCTTTTTACGGGTATCTTTCCGTTGAAAACAAGATTGGCATTTGCAATATTAACGTTAGCAAATGCACCGAATAAAGTTTTTTTGTTCCCTTCTCTGTTGGTTATATCAAGAACGGCAGAAAGTCTGTCACCGTATTTTGAAGGGAATCCGCCTGTTATGAGGTTTATTTCGGCAAGTGTTTCGGGATTGAACATGCTGAATACACCATAAAGCCTGTAGGGATTGAAAATTTCAATATCGTCCATAATTATCAGATTCTGGTCGGGACCGCTTCCGCGAACAATGAGTTGGGAGGAAAAGTCATTGGGTGCCGAAACACCGGGCATTGATTGCAGAGTCCGTAAAACATCTTCAACCACTCCGGGTAACATCTTAGAAGTCTTTGGTGATATATTCAGCAGGCTTGTCCGCATATCGTTTTGTGCCTGGCGGAAACGTTCTGAAATTACGTCTATCTCATCGGTTACGTACGATTCTTCGCTTAATGTAAAACTTATTTTAACAGTATCACCCGGCTTTATTTCTATACCGGTTCTTTCCGAGGGCTTGTAACCAAGTAAAGACACCTTTAGATTGTAAGTTCCTGCTTCTAATATAACAGTAAATCTGCCATTCTCATCGGTAAGTGAAGTTGAGATTTTTCTTAGTGTTTTACCTGTACTTGTTAAAAGAGTGATTTCAGCATTCTCAAGTGATTCTGTCGAACCGTCTGTATAAAGTTTTTTAACGTTTCCTGTTATTACACCTGTTTGCTGAGCATAACTGAGAAGCGGAAAGAAGAAAATAAATAATAATGCTATTATTGATTTATAACACAATTTATACAAACATTACTAAAATTTTTAATAAGTAATATGCTGATTTAGTTCCATTTAAGCAAAATTAATAAATACGTGTTTTTTAAGTATAAATGTGTTGTAAAAAAATGTAAAACTTCTTTTTTGTTAACATATTAGATTACTCAAGTTGACCGCCTCCATAATAAAAACCGTTAAAACGGTTGTTAAGTGGCATTTTTCCATAAATCTCCGACATGAATGTCGGGGTTACTAAATCATTATAATTATTAACTTTACTTGTTTGAACGGTCGATTTGAGTTAGATTAATTAAAGCGGCTTTAAAAATTAAACTATTTCATTTAAATTTTGTCATACAAATAAACAATTTCAGGAGGAAATTATGAAATCATTTTTTACATTACTTATTGCTATTCTTTTAACAGGCAGTTTTGCCTATTCACAATCATCGGATATTAAAGCTTTAATAAGTGACCTGCCTTCGGAAATGATAGCAGGGCAGACATATACAGTTACGGTTACAATAACAAATAATTCCACCGGTGCATGGAATTCGGAGAAGTTCAAAGCTAAATTTTACGGTAAGTTTACTGTCACAAATCCGAACGAAACAGTATTCGTTCTGCAGCCGGGTGAAAGCACAAATAAGATTTATAATGTTACTGCACCCTCAACTACAGGTAGGTATAAAATAAAAGTAATTATTTATAACGGTGAGAGGAAAGTTGCGTTGAAAAGCAGAACTGTAAAAGTTATCAGCGGGACAGACCCGGAAAATAAGTAGATAGTTTAAACATAAATAAAAAACCTGACAGGTTTGGTAAATCTGTCAGGTTAATAATTGTCAGGTATTACTTCTTCTTATGATATGTAATAACCAGTTTCATTGACTGTTCTTTGCCGTCCTGCCCTTTCATTGTCCAAGAACAGTTATGAGTCATATTTTCACCGTCAATTGTAATATCTCTTGTCTCTGTTCCCCAGTCGCTTGTTCCCGTAATTGTGAAATGATTATCGTCTTTTACTGTACCTTCATAGGTAGTTACGTTGCCCCAGTCATCGAATGCCCATCCTTTTATAGTGCCGTCTTTACCGGGTTTAACAACAATAATTCCCGACCATGATTCACCTTTAGTGCTATTGCCTTTTATACTGATAAACATAAACTGTCCGTTCAATTCCATAGTGTGGTTAGCTTCTTCGTTACATGAAGAACCCATCATTTCGTACGGGTCGGCAGTCCATACACCCATCAGCTTATCGAGCAAAGCAGATTTAACAGGTTCCGGTTTAACCATATCCTGAGAAAAGGAAATTCGGTAAGAAACCATAAAGAGAAGTAGGAAAGCTGATAGCTTTAAGAAAGTTTTCATAATAATGCTCCTTTAGTTATTAGTTTTTAGAAAATTGCGATATTAAAGGCGTTAAGATAATTAAATAATAAAAAATTATCAATTAGAAAGATAATAAAAAGAGGCTGTCTCAAATGTGTTTTTGTATCCGCAGCCTTTTGGCGAAAGCCACCACTTACGTGGATGGTTGCGTGCAATTTTCCTGCTTAATCGTAACTATGAAAGTTGCGGTTGCAGTTTTCTTGCAAGAAAATTGCCCTTTGAGACAGCCTCTTTACAATAAGTTTAGAAGAACAGCTATTTCAAAATCACCAATTTTTTAATAGATGTAAAATCACCCGAAACCATTTTATAGAAATACACGCCTGATGATAAATTACCCGTATTGAAATCGATTATATGAACACCAGGCTGCATTGTTTTATCGGTTATAACAGCAACTTCACGGCCCAACACATCATACAGCAGTATTTTTACATTCGATTGCTTTGGAACGCCGAATTGTATTTTTGTTATCGGGTTAAACGGATTCGGGTAATTCTGATACAATTCATATCGTGTCGGAATTATGGTTTGCGGTTCGGTTCCCTGGATTCTTAAATATGAAACTGCAATCTCCCATGAATCGAGTGTGCCGAAATCGCCTGTTGCATCGTCGTCCATTCTCAGTATCCACAATCCATTTACTGATGAGTTATTAAA
>CAYWTS010000002.1:0-122387 GCA_964461265.1 uncultured Ignavibacteriales bacterium | reverse complement strand
TTGCATCGTCGTCCATTCTCAGTATCCACAATCCATTTACTGATGAGTTATTAAAGGCAGTTAGTGGTGTTTCGGGACTGAACCTTCCTGTAAATGGTGCAGTACCAGAAGTTATTGGGGTTGATGCACTATCATCGAAAATGGTGTTCCAGTAACTGTCTC
Organism: uncultured Ignavibacteriales bacterium; assembly: GCA_964461265.1. Taxonomy (GTDB): domain Bacteria; phylum Bacteroidota; class Ignavibacteria; order Tepidaquicellales; family OLB5; genus CAYWTS01. The sequence continues at coordinate 122,225 of CAYWTS010000002.1, read as the reverse complement.
CGCTTGAACCGTTATCAGTTGTAAGCTCACTTTGCTGGCTTGAATGGTAGAGGTAGACATCTACATCCGAATCGGTTCTGTGAGAAACATTCAGGGTAACATTTACATCGGTTACCAGCCAGTTTGTGGGTGCAGTGAAAGATATCGTGTCATATATAGTTGAGTTATTATTACAAATCTTAGGTGTTTTTGTGCTGATTCCTATCATAAACAAACCGACCCTGTAAGAGAAAAATGTAGTTGGCGGTGTTGTTCCCGGCGGGTTTACTCCTGAACCGCCGATTGGCAGTGTTGAAATATTTGGTGTTGTCATCGTATCCTGTGCTGCAAAGTAGTATTGAACTAAACTTCCTGTTGCCTGCCCGGGAATATTGAACTTAAAAGTATCACCAACTATTTGTGAGGCATTAACGTATAAAAAGCTGCCGTTGTTAACACGGTAATAACACCTCGGAGCATTAGAACCTGTTGCCAATTTACGGTTATCTCTTATTATTGCCCTGGTTGTTCTTACTCCTGTTATTGAATCTGAAAGCAATGAGTTATCGTGGTAAATAACAGGCGGAACTTTATCTATACCTGTAAGCATCATATTCATAGCCAATCGTGAATTAATTCTGCCATATCCCATTTCCTGGTTCCACATACCGTATAATCTTAACGAATCATAATTATATGCACCAACTTTTTCAGCAGTCAGATAAATAAATGCTTCAACCTCGTGCCGTTTGAGGTTGGGATTTGCAGAAAGAAGCAGTGCACACACACCGGCAGCATTTGGTGTAGCTGAAGAAGTTCCGTTAAAAGAATTCGTATAACCTCCTCCAACAGTAGCAGCATATATTTTGACGCATGGTGCAACAATATCAAGGTTGCTTCCGTAGCTTGCACCCCATGATTCACCTGAACAGCCATCTGATGGTGATTTACGCTTGTTGCACGGGGCAAGTCCGCCGACTACAATTATATCAGGGTGTATGTATGCAGGGAATCTCATTGCTCCGTTCTCGTTTCCGGAAGCGACAGTGATTACACATCCTTTTCCACCCCTGCCATATCTGGCTGCGTCTGATATTGCATTGTAAAGAAGTGAGCTTGCACCGCCTGTTTGTCCCCAGGAATTGGTAATTACATCAGCTCCTACATTTTTTGCATGAATGAAACTGTTTGCATAGCCGTGATAAGCACTTATACCGCCTATTGCCCTGATAGGAATTATCTTACACCTGTAAGCTATTCCCGCTAAGCCAATTGTATTATTGCCTACCCCCGCAGATATACTTGCACAGGAAGTTCCGTGATTGCCCTGGTCATAAGGCCATGGGTCGTTATCGGCATAATCCCAGCCAAGCTGCCATAAAAGATTTGGTTTAATATCGGTATGATTGGTATCAACACCTGTATCTATAACGCATATTTTGATTGACGTATCTCCCTTTGAAACCATCCAGGCACTGTCAACATCCATATCGCAGTCAGCAATTACCCCCGGCGGATTTGTTGGAACATTGTTACCGAGATTGCGGATTGCCCATTGCCACCAGAAATACTGGTCGTTGGTTGTATCGCATAATGTATTGGTGCAGTAAAAATCCGGTTCGGCATAATTGGCAATTCCGTCTTCGTAATATTTATTAGCCATATCGATTGCGTTCAGTTCTGCTTCCGGCTTCAGTTTCAGAAGGAATGTGGGACCTCCTGTTAAATCGAATTGCTGGATTATTTCAACCGAATTATTCAGGTTAACTGAATTAATCATTTCCTGTGAATAATGCTCTTTGAATTGAACAATGAACTCATTGCTCATAGCATAAAATGTTTTTCCGTCGTCGTAGCCCATAGGTGTGTAAACGTTACCAACCGATTCGAATTCCGAATTAGCTTTAATTTTTTCAATAAATCCTACATAAGCAGCATCATTCATCGGGTAATCAAGCTTAACAATAGCTTTTGTATTATCGAAGATGCCTCCGTGTAAATCGAGCTCCGGTATTCTGTTTAAGCTCTGTTGCAGCTGCTGCTGTGTATAACCTTCCTTGAATTTTATAAATACACGGTCAAGTTTGGGCTGATAATAAAACTTCTGCCCCATAAAATAGTAGTAATTAGTAATAGTTGAACCTGACTGGTTATGCGAATAGAATGAAATGGTAAAAGAAATAAGAACAGATGAAATAATAAGGATAGCAGTCTTTTTCATTTTAGACCTCCTATAATTAAAATTGATTATCCGGAGATATGTTACCGGCGGTGAAATGTTATTAATACAAAAATATATAAGTAATTTTTCATTTACTACAAGAAGATTAAATGAAATGTTAAATGCACACCGTAATAAATCAAAACAGCAAAAGCCAGCCTTATAAAGCATTTTCTAATCTGAACAGAAATGTAAGAATTCAGATAGAACCAAAAGGAAAGTATTGGGGAAAATGTTGATTATTAACAAATATCTAATGAATAATCATAATCCTCAAATTAACACAGGTATTTTTCTTATACTCTTTCAATTTTCTGCGGAAATTCTTATATTTGTAACTCTTTTAACCTGAATTAACCTAAAATATCCCGCTTATAAATGTCAGAAAATCATAACGTAGGAGAAATAGTTCAAATAATAGGACCGGTTCTGGATATCGATTTTTCGGAATCTGAATTACCCAAAATATATTCATCAATACGAATACCGAGGAAAACTACCGAAGGTGTGGAAAATGTATTAATTGCAGAAGTACAGCAGCACCTGGGCGAAAACAGGGTACGTGCTGTGGCAATGGACAGCACCGATGGCTTGTTACGCGGAATGAAAGCGTATGATACAGGTATCCCTATAACTGTTCCTGTTGGTGAGGAGGTACTTGGAAGATTAATTAACATCACAGGAGAACCGATTGATGGTTTAGGTGAAGTAAAAGCAAAAACACATTATCCTATACACCGCCCGTCACCGGCTCTTGATACACTTTCCACAAAAAAAGAAATTCTTGAAACCGGTATTAAGGTTATTGATTTACTTGAGCCATATACAAAAGGCGGAAAGACCGGGCTGTTCGGCGGAGCAGGCGTGGGCAAAACAGTAATAATACAGGAACTGATTAATAACATAGCAACATTTCATGGAGGTTATTCGGTGTTCGGCGGGGTAGGTGAAAGAACACGTGAAGGCAACGACCTTTGGCTAGAAATGAAGGAATCAGGGGTAATAAACAAAGCTGCACTTGTATTCGGACAGATGAACGAACCGCCAGGAGCAAGGCTCAGAGTGGGTTTAACCGCCTTAACGGTTGCCGAATATTTCAGGGATGAACAGGGGAAAGATGTTCTTTTATTTATAGACAACATTTTCCGTTTTACACAGGCAGGTTCGGAGGTCTCAGCGCTGCTTGGCAGAATGCCTTCGGCGGTAGGTTACCAGCCAACACTATCAACCGAAATGGGTGCATTACAGGAGAGGATAACATCGACAAATAAGGGTTCTATTACATCTGTTCAGGCAATATATGTTCCTGCCGATGACTTAACCGATCCTGCACCGGCAACAGTATTTTCACATCTTGACGCAACAACAGTTCTTGACAGGAAAATCTCAGAACTGGGGATTTATCCCGCTGTTGATCCGCTGAACTCGACTTCAAGAATTCTTGATCCAAATGTTATAGGAGATGAACACTATAATGTTGCGGAGGGTGTTAAGCAGGTTCTGCAGAAATACAAAGACCTGCAGGATATTATAAATATCCTTGGAATAGATGAACTTTCGGATGAAGATAAACTAACCGTTGCACGTGCAAGAAAAGTACAGAAATTCCTGTCGCAGCCTTTCTTTGTTGCCGAACAATTTACCGGTAAAGCAGGGAAATACGTAAAGCTTGAAGATACAATAAAGGGGTTTAAAGGTTTGATTGAAGGTGAATACGATGATATTCCCGAAAATGCTTTTTATATGGTTGGTCCGGTTGAAGAAGCACTGGAGAATGCTAAGAAACTTTAACAGCTGGGAAAAATATAAAAAAGTAAATGCCTGACAAACAAATACATTTAGATATAGTTACTCCCCAGAAAAAAGTATACAGCGATATGGTGCAGAGTTTTACTGCACCCGGGGTGGAAGGAAGCTTTCAGATTTTATTTAACCACGCACCGTTTATTACTAACATTGTTCCCGGCAAAGTGAAATTTATAACCGGTGAAGGCTCTGAAAAACTGTATGCAACCAGCGGCGGAACTGTTGAAGTTCATCAGAATAATATAACATTGCTCGCAGAAACAATTGAAAGCAAGGAAGAGATAGACATAGCAAGAGCTGAATCATCATTGCAGCGTGCAGAAAAAAGACTTACCGAAAAACAACCGGGTATTGATATAGAGAGAGCAAAGCTATCTTTACTTCGAGCTCTGGCAAGAATAAAAGTAGCAGGAAGTGATTAATTTGGGGCTGTAGCTCAGTGGTAGAGCATCTGCCTTTTAAGCAGAGGGTCGGAGGTTCGAGACCTCCCAGCCTCACTAGATGAGGAGGGTCGAGACGTTTAAGCCGCAATTAGTTCAAGATGTAACCAGAGGGTCGCAGCGCACATGGCACCGCCTGCCTCACAATTCAAATAATAACATGGTGAAATTGCGAAATTAGGATTAGATATTCTATTTATATATTGAACATCGAAAACTGAACATTAATAAAAGAGATTGAAACCTTATTAAGGATTATTTGTTAAAAATAACGGTGAATCTTTATAAATTATATATTTAACTTACCTTTAAAACCATATGATAATAGGTAAAAATTTTACCAACCGTGAAGCTCAATCACTCGATAAATACCTACAGGAGATAGCCAGAATCGAATTGCTTGATCCTTCCGAAGAGGTTGAGCTCGCCAAAAAAATCCGTAACGGCACCGATAAAGAAAGACAAAAAGCTATCGAAAAGCTGGTGAAAGCTAATCTTAGGTTTGTTGTAAGTGTTTCCAAACAATATCAGAACCAGGGACTTTCACTTGGAGACCTGATAAACGAAGGTAATCTTGGTTTAATTAAAGCTGCCAAGAGATTCGATGAAACAAGAGGATTTAAATTTATCTCTTATGCTGTGTGGTGGATTCGCCAGTCAATATTACAGGCACTTGCTGACCAATCGAGGGTAGTAAGGCTTCCGCTCAACAGGGTTGGAGCATTAAATAAAATTGGTAAAGCTATCAATCAGCTTGAACAGCAGTATGAAAGGCTGCCGAGTGCCGATGAGCTTGCCGAAGAACTTGATATGTCGATTTATGAAGTTGCTGATACACTAAAAATCTCTGGTCGCCACCTTTCGCTTGATGCACCGTTTCAGACTGGTGAAGACGGCAAGCTTAGTGATGTAATGCCAAATCCCAACGAACCATTGCCCGACTACCAGTTTCACGAAGAATCGCTGAAATATGAAATAGAAAAAGCTATCAGTGAGCTTTCTGAAAGAGAAAGGGATATTATTAAACTTTACTACGGAATAAGTATGGAAAAATCGCTTACTCTAGAAGAGATTGGAGATAAGTTTAAGCTAACCCGCGAACGTGTTAGGCAGATAAAAGAAAAAGCCATAAGAAAACTTAAACAAGGCCCAAGGAAAAAACATCTGAGAGCTTATCTCGGATAGATTTTTTAAACCTGTCAGTTTTACGAGAGACTGTCTCAAAAGGTAATTTTCTTACAAGAAAACTCTAACCGCAGTTTTCATAGCTGCGATTAAGCAAGAAAATTGCAGCGCAGCCATCCACGTAAGTGGTGGCTTTCGCCAAAAGGTTGCGGATACAAAAACACTTTTGAGACAGCCTCTTTTTTATTATCTCTGTTCCCAAAAATACCCCATTAATTCTTCTAATTACTGTAAGTTGTATTTTTCTAACGAAAATACGTGAAGTATCCTTTCTATACCTTTAATATTTTGCATAAATTAAAATAATTGAAGTAAAAAAATTAGAATTGTGTCAAATTTATTTATTTTCTGGAATAATATTTGTTATTTATAACTAAACGGGGGTTTTAATGAAAAGATTATACTTTTTTATAATTACATTTCTATTACTTCTTATACAAAATAACATTTTTGCGATTTCTAAATACGAGAAATGGCAAAATGGGTCATATTTCAGGGGTTATAATGTATTGTACGAAAGTCCCAAGACACTCCAGGATTTTATTGATTTTAAAAACTACGGGGGTAATTTATTTGTTATTGGCACAGACGGATTTATGGACGAGGATCCTCCTTATTCTGTTCAGCAGCAGAACATAGACGGAACGGATATGCTGGTAGGTTTTTGCAGGCAGGCAGGTATATATTATGTAATTGCTCTCCGCTCAGGTCCGGGTGCTTACGATACGTATGATGAATCTCAGGGATGGACAGGTGAATCTCGTATATGGAATTCAGATAACTTTGCCGAACAGCAGCTCTATGCCGAAATGCTTAAAATGGTAACTGCAAGGTATGCAGATGATTCTCTGTTTGCAGGTATTAACCTAGTTGTAGAGCCCAGACCCAAGGTAAGGTTTGTTCCTGCTAATACATCATCTTTATACAAGTGGTTCCTTGAGAATGTTTACAATATACACATGGACGAAGTTTATAATTTCTGGATAAGTGAAATCAGAAGTATCTCACCCGATTTACCAGTGTTAGTGGAAAATTTTGCTTATTCAACGCCAGAACTTTTCCCTTCTTACGAGCTTGCCGATTCTTTTATAATATACAGCACACATAATTATCAGCCGAAGGAATATACAAATGCATCCGAACCGTTTTCGGTTACATATCCCGGAACTTACTGGAACCTGACATACCTTGCTCAGGTGTTGTATGATGCTGCATTTATGAGGAATACGGTTTTTGCGAAAGTCAGGGATTTCCAGAATACAACCGGGAAGCCAGTTCTTCTCGGTGAGTTTGGTATGTTACTTCCACAGAACGGGGGAGACGTTTATATCAATGATGTCTTAACGATTTGCAAAGATTATGACTGGCATTTCGCATTATGGGACTGGCGCAGAGGTTCGGGGCAGAATTGGAATATCGAAGCTTTTGAAGAAGATGAGCATAATCATTGGGTAAGCGTATTGAAAAATTTCCATGCACCGCCTGTTCCAGATTTATTAACGCCGGAAAATGGTTCTGTTTTGCTAACATTTACACCGCTGCTTACATGGGATAGCCTTACTGCATTTACGAAATATGATGTAATGTTACAGCAGGTTGACGATTTAAGAAACAGGATAAGGTATGATTTTACGAATGCCAGATGGTTATATGACGGAAACACACTGGAACGCAGCAAGCATTATCAATGGCAGGTTCGTTCTAAAAATCCCGGCGGTCAGGCAGAGAATTGGTCAGAATGGTCAGAACCGTTTTACTTTTATGTTCCTGAAATTCATGACCGTGTTACCGGGAATGAACGCCCCGATAAGTTTAAGTTGAAACAAAACTATCCTAATCCGTTTAATCCTGTAACAGATATCCCCTTTTCATTACCTGAAAATTCGAATGTAAAAATCGTAGTATATGATATTATTGGCAGGGAAGTAAAAACACTTCTTGAGGGATTTAATAACGCTGGTAATTACACTATTTCATTCCGAAGTGACGGACTTGCCACAGGAGTGTATTTATATAAAATGACAGCAGTATCAACAGAATCGGGTAAAACATTTTCGGATATGAAGAAGCTTATAATTACCAAATAAGGGATAAGGATGGAGAACTAAAAATGAACAAGGGAGGCGATTGCCTCCCTTGTTCAAAATGTTTAATATTAACAAGAGGAAACTACCCCCTTGTATATGTGTTGTTCTTACTTAATCAGGATCATCTTTTTCACGCTTGTGAATCCTGGTGTCTCCAGCTTATAGAAATATACACCCGAAGCCAGTTTTGCACCGTCGAAATCATAGTTATATTGTCCTGCTCCCAGCTGTTCGTTAACTATAGTTGATACAGCTTCACCGTTAACATTATATATTGTTAATTTAACGTCGCCTGCTTTTGCTATATCGAATTTAATATTAGTTACCGGGTTGAACGGGTTCGGGTAATTCTGGTATAAGAAGAATTTATCGGGAACCTGATTAGAAGTTTTTTCTATCCCGGTAAGAACTGTAAGAGTTACCGTTCTCGTATGTACGGGTGTGCCATTTGGTCCGTTAGCTTTTATTGTAATTGTGTAAGTATTATTAGGAACACCACCTGAAGTTTTAACTCTTAATCTTAAAGAATCGGGATAAGTAGTTAATGAATCCTGTAAAATATAAGCAGACTTGTTTAGAAACGTTAAACTAATTGTTCCGCTGCCCGGTGCAGGAGAAACAGTGGCTGAGAATCTTACCGACCTGGTGTATAACTTAACTGCCGGTACGCTTACGAATACAAAACCGCTGTCATTTATTCCGTTTTTTAACAGTGTAGTCGGATTTCGTTTTAAAGCGAAATCGGGAAACCAGGCGCCCATACTAAGTGCTGAACCGTTTCTGTGGTCTGACCAAACGTTAAATGAAGCATGCGGATTTGCTGAAATTCCTTCATAGTCGCCTCTGTAGCAATTGCTGTTCGGTGAACATCCCGGATTCGGGAACAACCATGTTGCATTTGTTAATCTCTGGTTAGTTACAAAGCTTGCTCCGCCGTTAGTTGTGTAGGTTGCATACCTGTCGGTCATATAAGATGAAGCATTGCTCCTGTCGTCGTACCATGAAATGTATAATATTCCTGTCTGAGGTTCACACCATATAGTAGGTGACCACTGGTCGTGAGTTTGCGGGCTTGAATCATCATTAACTCTAACCCAGCTTGACCATGAGGTGCCCATGTTAGTTGAATATTGCAGTTTAATATCGGGTTTATTTCCGTTTCCTGCAGGGTCGTTAGACGCATAAACAAGATATAACCTTCCCCTATACGGTCCGTTGCTGTTATCCATTGCAATAAACGGATAAGGTCTGGTTCTTGCATTGTTTATAGTATGCCTGCTGACAGAATTGAAATAACCGACAATACCTGCTACAGTAAGACTTGACACCTGTGTAAAAGTCTGTCCTCCATCGGTCGAACGGTGGAAATAATAAGTCGGGTTATTAATTGGTTGTGCACTTGTAACCAGTATCACACATCCTCCGTTTGTTGAACCGTTCGGACCTACTGCAATCATAACACCCGGTAAATTATGCGGTGAACCTGTATAAGTAGTTGTCCAGCTGGCACCTGAGTTAGTACTTCTTGCAAAGGGAGCACCGCTCGAGCCTGTAATCGAGGCATAGGCATAATTAGCATACGGTCCTGTCCCTGTTATTTCACCTCCTAATGTATTTCTATCATTTCCGCTTACTGATAATACAGGTGATGTCCAGGTGTTTCCGTTATTAGTTGACCTGTAAACATACTGTCCGCTTACGCCGGAACCATATATTAATGTACCGTTACCAAGGTAGGTTGACCATGGGTCACAGCATGTTCCTCCGGGATAACTAGGGTTAACTAAATTCCAGTTTAGACCTCCGTTGGTTGAGTTCCAAGCGTTTTGAGGGCTTGAATTAACTCCGAAGAATAACCATAACGGATTTGTTGGGTGAGATGAAGCCTGTTGTTCATAGTAATCGATGCTAATATCAAAATTATCAAATCCCTGGTCATCGGTGATAACATCGGGCAAATAGTTGCCTGATGGCGGCTGAAAATGACTAAATGACTCCCTTGTTGGCTGGTCGATATACGGATTATCATCATCAAAAGGATAGTCTGAAAGATCGAAAGCCTGGAATAAAACTGTGAGGGCACCTGCAATTATCAGAATGTAAAATGCACGATACCTTCTCATCAGGCGTGGTAAAAGTGATTTATTCATAAGGTTTGTTGTAATGGTTTAAAAAATGAATTTAATTTATGATTATTGTCAAATATACGGGCATTTGTAGTGTTTTTCAATAGCAGTTAAACGTGAAACCTAAAAAGTTTATTAAGTTCATAAAGTTCTTGAAGTTCATTTAGATAAAAAGTATAGAAGCTAATTTACTTCTGAATTTTGCATGTGTATGATTAAACAGAGGTGTTTATTTAATCAGAACCATAGTTTTAATTAGTGACCCTTGGGATGTTATCAGCTTATAAAAATATACACCTGACGGGTAATTCGTACCGTCAAACCGGATTTCATATGTGCCGGGTTCCAATTCTTCGTTTACAAGCGTGGTAACTTCCTGAGCAAGGGAGTTGTAAATGATTAATTGTACTGAAAAGGCATGCCTTTTTCCTACAACATTTGGCTGGACAAATTTTATATTCGTAACAGGGTTGAACGGATTTGGATAGTTCTGGTAAAGTTTAAATGATACAGCAGTAGTTGAGCTTGGTTTTATTCCTATTGGTGTATAAATCTTAATAGGTTTGTTTAGTGCGTGATTCCACATATCGGCTGTATCGGACTGGTTGTTGTTGTTCGTGCTGTTTGCACATGCATATAGTGTATCGGTTTGATTTGTACCGGGTGCTGTATATTTGAAAATCCACGATACAGTATCCGATGTAAACTGTTTAGGGCTTAAATGTGTTAATTCTCCGTTAGCCGGGTCTTTTTTAACTTGAATATCAAGTATAGTTGTATCAAGATTGCCGTTAAATGCAGCAGCATCAAATCCGCCAGTTACGGCAGAACCGCCCGACATTTTAATTCTGTAAAAAACTGTCTGGCTTGTAGCCACACTATCAGGACCTATAATGCTTACGTTAACATTTGCGGAAGACTGTATGCTGTGGCAAACACAGCCAACTCCCCCAGTTTTTTTAGTAACGCCGGTGAATCCTGAAGGGTAGAGGATGAAGTTTAATAAAAAAATTGAGAGAAAAAATATAAATGTAAAAATAAAGTACTTATGGTTTAATAATTTCATATTGTTTTTAATATTTTAAAAAATAAAAATAATAGTAATAAAACAAAATTTTACTTATATAAATTTTCATATTTTTAGTTTTTTAAACTAATTAGATATACCCTTATTTTAACAAGAGGTTGCAATCCCTTGTACAACATAAAGAAAATTACAAAATTTCTTTGTTATTTGAACATTATCATCCTTTTTGTCCGCCAGTAGGCAGATTTCGTCCCCCGATGTTCATCGAGGGATTCAATTGCTACTTAATTAAAATAAACTTTTTAGTCTCTGTATAATTTTCAGTTGTTAATTGATAAAAATAAACCCCACTCGGATAGTTAGTTCCGTCAAATTCAACTTCGTAAGTTCCCGGTTTTAATTCCTCGTTTATTAGTGTTGCAACTTTCTGGCCTAAGGTATTGTAGATTATCAAGACCACCTCTGTCCCGATAAATCGGGACTTCCCCTCCTTACTAAGGAGGGGATGCAGGGGAGGTCTAATATCAAATTTAATCTTTGTAACAGGATTGAACGGATTTGGATAGTTTTGCATAAGCGAAAAATCAGCCGGAACAATGGATGATATGTTAGTTAACGGAGTAAGAACCTGGTAACTAATATTCAGTTTATAAACCCCGCCTCCTTTTTGTGATATAAGAGTAGATTTGTCGTAAAACAGCATTCCCGCCTCAGGTGAGCTTGGTGTGTTGGTAGTAGTAAATGTATTACCGCTATTGGTAGAGTGATAAACCGCTGTGCTGTATGCACCGTAAGCTACTGCAGTTGGGTCGTCTTTAGCAATATCGGTAGCCCATAGGTTTGTACTTGGACCCGAAAGCTGTAAAAAAGCGGAACCCATATTTGTGCTTTTCCAGAAGCCTCCGGAACTCCAAGTGGTATGATATATCAGATTAAGATCTATTGAACTATTAGATATCATTGGGATTTCGGAACCTGAGACAGTGTTAATTAATGTCCAGTTCATCCCGTCATTGGTTGATTTCCAGAATTTACCTGAACCTGAACCGGTAGTTCCGTCACCAACAAAGATAAATCCCGGATTTTCGAATTGTATTGTGATATCGCAAGGACTCCTGAAAGTGCCGCCGGGTTCACCGCCGCTTAAAACTGTCCATGTATTACCGTAGTCCGTAGATTTTCTCATTGCCTGGTTATCGGGTCCCAGGTAAACTGTATTGGGATTGTTCGGGTCAGTTTCAAGTGGCATACCGTATGATGTGAGGTTTATCGGTCCCAATACGCTGAACCAGTTCAACCCGTAGTTTGTACTTTTGCAGATATAACCGCCGCTGGTTCCCTTTGAACAAAGCATAATATTAGTATCAACGGCATTAACAAAAAATGTATGTGCTGTTCCCCCGATGCTGCATGTTCCTATTTGTGTCCAGGTTTCTCCCTTATCAAGGCTTCTGTACAGGTCACTGCCCATCATTATAAAAATTCCGTTTTTGTTTTTCGGATGCAGGCAGAACCCATTGCCTATATTGCCTGTATGAGCCTGTTTTTGTGACCATGAATAAGATACCGATACTCCCTGCTGAAAATTCCAGCTTGTTCCGCCATCGGTTGTCCGGAGAATTGCATTGTTTAAAGAGCTTACTGCCCATCCTGATAAAGAGTTGTAGAAAAATATATTAACAAGGTTAGCCATCATAGGATTCGGCTGGTAAGAAAAAGTATTTCCGCCATCGGTTGATTTTCGTATAAATCCGCCTCCGCCGCAAGTATAAAAGGTATTGGTATCAATCATACTAACCCCCCTGACCTCTGACTTAGTAAGGATTTTGTAATCAATAGTTGTCCAGTTAATGCCAAGATTTGTGGATTTAATAATAAAACCCTCGCTTCCTGTTGCAATTATTGTGTTCTGTTTTATATCAACCGAAAGAAGAGGAAAAGCGGTTGGAGATGTTAACTGCTGCCATGAAGAACCGTTATATAATAGAATTGCACCTCCGTCACAGCTTGCAGCACCGCTTGAAACATTCTTAAATTTGATTGAAAGGATGTTCTGTGAAGTAGGAGTTGACTGTAAAGACCAGTTAGCTCCTCCGTTTGTTGTTCGGTATATAGTTCCGTTGTATCCGCCAACCCAGCCGGTATTAGCATCTGCAAAATAAACGCTGTAAAAGTTATTTCCTCCTATAGTAGTCAGCGAAAAATTATTTCCTCCGTCAGTGCTTATATAAATACTACCGCTGTTTCCGGCAATAATCCATTTACTGCCGATACCATAAATAGAGTTAAGATGAGTGCTGCTGAGGTTATCTGAACCATACGTTATTCCTCCGTTTATCGACCTGAAAAGATTTCCGTTATTGCCTACGGCAATAACAGTTGAACCGTCGGTAGAGAAAACAGAGTTGAAACCCTGTGAAAAAGAAGAATTAATTGAATAAAATGTAATTAGAATTGTAAAAAATGCTTTTCCGGAAAGTGTCATTATCCCTTTAGCTAGATTTTTAAAAAAAGTTCGCACAAAATAGAAAATTAAGTTTGATATAGCAAGTTTAATTTCGCTTATCCTTCAAAATACAAAAAGGGTAACCATACCGGTAAACTTTAATTTGAAAAACAGTTTTCAGTAGACAAACTTAAGTTTCAATCTACAAAACTATACTGAGGATCCTCATTTTCTTTTTGTTTGAAAATAGTTAGTGGAAAACACGGTAAATTTAGTGTCTTTAATCCCGTAATCTTTTTGTTCATTACGGTTCAAGGTAGTTATAAATTTGTTAAAAAAATAACAATAAACTTATGTTCAGCAAGGTGATACAAATATTTATGGTATAACATAAAATGGTTTTGAATGCGGGAATTTTAAAAGAGCCGGCAGCAGATTTAATGCTCAACCGATGTCCGAGATAATATGAATTTAGGATTATTTTTTAAGTTTCTGAAAATTAACACTATAAGTTATGTATTATTAATGATAGCTTACACCCTTAGTAGTCCCGAAAAAATTAAATTTTTAAATAGAAAAGACTGGGAAGGTAAAGTATTAAAAATTTTTAGATTTAGAGTAAATGAAAATATGCTGTAAAGTTAGCAGTTTCGGAAGAAAAAGTGCATAAAAAAAAGGCAGATAGGGGAGCCAAAGGAGGAAACATACAGGAGGAAAGGATTCGGAGATTCAACACATCCGGAGACTTCCCCTTATCTGCCATTAATTGTAACAATAAAAAAATTTATTAAATTCCATTTTAATTAATTTTCTAATTTACCTGGACATTTTGTCTAGCACAACGAATGCAATGTGGATCTCCTGTGGGGGAGTATTTTATACTTATTATGAAATAACAAAACTAAAAAAGTTTTAATTTAACTATCTAAGCTCAAATTAGTTTAAATAGTATAGTATGAATAGATTTCATTATCTATTGTTTTTGGCTAACAGAGAAATTATTTTTATATAATTAAATATTCATCTAATTATTTCTTCCGCAAGGAGGTTTTGAGATGAAAATATCGAAAACTTTCCTGTTAACTGCTGTATCTCTTTTCACTGCAAATCTATATCCGCAGGATACTTCTATATATAAAATCTTTGCTGTTAAAAGCAGGGAATATATGGGTGTGCTGCTACACAGGTGTAAATTTTTCTGGATATTACTCAGGTTATCATAAGTACATAATAAAGGTGATGACAATTTATAGTTTAAGGCAAAGTATAGAAGGACACAATAGATCTTATTTAATAGTATCGGGAACACATTTTTTATTTTCATTTTTGTACAGATTTAAAATTTTATTTTTTTATAAATAATAGGACATTGAAATGAACAAATATATTATTGCAATACTAATTACGCATTTTTCATTAAGCATTGTCAATTCGCAGTCTGGCTGGTATCTTCAAAACAGCGGTACGGCTAATTATCTGTATTGCGTTTATTTTATAAATAATCTTACCGGATGGGTATGCGGTCAAAACGGAACAATTCTGAAAACTACTAATTCCGGCTTAAACTGGATTCCGCAGGTAAGCAATACAACCGGGTTTCTATATTCTGTTTATTTCATTGATTATAGTACAGGCTGGACAGTTGGGCAAAACGGTGCAATCCGGAAAACCACAAATGCCGGAACTAACTGGACGGAACAATCATCAGCTTATTCATCGTATATTTATTCGGTTTTCTTTACTGACCTGAATACAGGATATTTCTGCGGAAGTAACGGAACAATTTATAAATCAACTAACGGCGGTAGTAACTGGACGTCGTTGAACAGCGGTGTTACAGGAACACTGAGCTGCATTTACTTTCCTCCTTCAGCTACCGGTATGACAGGTTACATAAGTGGCGGCACAGCAACCGAAGGTATTGTGCTTAAAACTTCAAGTGCAGGTTCAGCATGGCAGCAATTAAACGGAACAGGAACTAACTGGCTTTTTGGTATATTTTTTATTGATATTCAAACAGGCTGGGCGGTCGGATTAAACGGTACAGTAATAAATACAACCGATAGCGGCACCAACTGGATAGCTCAGACCAGCGGAACATCTAACAGACTGCTTTCTCCATGCTTTAAAAATCATTATACCGGTTGGGCTGCGGGTTATTCAGGTACAATTATCTATACAACTAATTCAGGCAGTAACTGGGTTCAGCAGACTAGCAACACATCGAACAACCTTTGGTCAATATACTTTACCGATCTTAACAGCGGCTGGGCAGCAGGATGGAACGGAACAATAGTTCATACAACTACAGGAGGAATTGTACCGGTAAATAAAATCAGTGAAAATATTCCAATAGGTTATAAGTTATACCAAAACTATCCGAATCCGTTCAATCCGGTAACAAAGATAAGATTCCAAGCCCCTCTCTCTCCCCCCGAAGGGGGGAAGCAAATTATTTCCCTAAAAATTTACGATATACTTGGCAGAGAAGTTGCAACTCTTGTTAATGAACAACTCAAAACCGGGACGCCTGCCTGCCGAAGCCTCGGTGCAGGCAGGTATGAAGTTGAATTTGACGGAACAAACTATCCGAGTGGGGTTTATTTTTATCAATTATCAACTGAAAATTATACAGAAACTAAAAAGCTTATTTTAATTAAATAGAAATTGAGTCCCTTGATGAACATCAGGGGACGAAATCCGCCTACTGGCGGACAAAAAGGATAATTTTGATAAAATAACCAATAGCTTTATTGCTGCTTAATTAATTACCCCTAATTAAACGTTTTTTAATACACAGATAAAATTATTATTATTAGGTATTTTTAAATACTTTTAAAACCTGTTTTAAAGAATATATTAGCTTGTCAACTTAAATCTATTTAGATAAAATCTATATAAAGTATTTGAAGTAACAGTAAATTTTACAGTTTCCTGAAAAATTTTATTTTATAACGTATGGATACAGAATTTTTAGCCCGCCTGCAGTTTGCTTTTACAGTCGGTTTTCACTACATATTCCCGCCTATAAGTATTGGTCTTGGTGTTTTGCTGGTGATTATGGAAGGGATGTATATAAAAACAAAAAACAAACTCTATGAAAGTATTACCCGATTCTGGATAAAAATATTTGCTTTGGTTTTTGCATTGGGCGTAGCGTCAGGAATTGTAATGGAATTTGAATTCGGAACTAACTGGGCAGCATATTCAAGATATGTTGGTGACGTATTCGGCAGTGCGCTTGCTGCGGAAGGTGTTTTTGCGTTTTTCCTTGAATCGGGATTTCTTGCAATCCTTGTATTTGGATGGAACAGGGTGTCTGCCAGAATGCATTTCTTTTCAACTATTATGGTTTCGTTGGGTTCAATGCTAAGTGCTGTATGGATTATAGTTGCAAATTCGTGGCAGCAAACACCTGCAGGGTATCACATCGTAAATAATTCAGGTGTGTTACGCGCCGAAATTACTGATTTTTGGGCAATGGTTTTTAATCCTTCTTCTATGGACAGGTTATTTCATACACTGTCAGGTGCATGGTTAACCGGTGCATTTTTTGTTATAAGTGTTTCGGCGTTTTATGTTTTAAAAAACCGGCATATCGATTTTGCAAAAAAATCTTTTAAAATCGCATTAGCCCTTGCTTTATTTGCATCTTTGTTCCAGTTATTTACGGGTCATCATAGTGCATCGAAGTTAAGCGAAACCCAGCCTGCCAAATTAGCCGCTTTCGAAGGGCATTTCAAAACCGCCCCGGCTCCGCTGTATATTTTCGGGTGGGTGAATGAACA
Source organism: uncultured Ignavibacteriales bacterium (assembly GCA_964461265.1). Classification (GTDB taxonomy): domain Bacteria; phylum Bacteroidota; class Ignavibacteria; order Tepidaquicellales; family OLB5; genus CAYWTS01. The sequence continues at coordinate 105,120 of CAYWTS010000002.1, read as the reverse complement.
TGAGCAGAAAGTAAATGCCGGAATCGCTGTTCCCGGTTTATTAAGTTACCTGGTCTTTGGTGATGCACAGAAACCTGTTAAAGGTTTGAATGAATTTAAACCTGAAGACAGGCCACCTGTCAATATAGTTTTTCAAAGCTATCATTTAATGGTGGCAATAGGGTTTGCATTAATCATTTTGAGTATTTTATCGCTTTTGCTGCTGAGGAAAGACATGATTTTTAAAAACAAGCTGATTTTAAAAATTCTTGTAGCTTCGGTACTTTTACCTCAGCTGGCAAATCAGCTGGGATGGATTTCTGCCGAGGTAGGCAGGCAGCCGTGGATTGTATATAATTTATTAAGAACAAAAGATGCACTTTCAAAATCTGTCGGTTCCGGAGAGGTATTTTTTTCATTGATTCTGTTTTTAATGATTTATGTTTTATTATTTATTCTGTTTATCTTTTTGCTTGACAGAAAAATCAAACATGGTCCCGATGATTTTACCGAAAAAGATTCGGTATATACTAAACTTAAAACAACTTTATAGAATCATTAACATTTTTAAATTATAATGGATTTAAATATAATATGGTTTATTCTTGTAGGGGTTTTATTAACAGGGTATGCTATTTTAGACGGATTCGATTTAGGCGTCGGTGCATTGCATCTGCTCACCAAAACCGATGAAGAAAGAAGAATAGTAATTAATTCCATCGGGCCTGTGTGGGACGGCAATGAAGTTTGGCTTGTTACTGCAGGCGGCGCACTCTTTGCAGCTTTTCCCGAAGTTTACGCAACGGTTTTTTCAGGGTTTTATACTGCATTTATGCTTTTATTGTTTGTTTTAATATTCAGAGCAGTTGCTATAGAATTCAGAAGCAAACAATCAAGTAAACGCTGGAGAGCTTCGTGGGATGCTGCCTTCAGCATATCGAGCATTGTAATTGCTTTATTAATGGGTGTTGCCCTCGGTAATATTATTACAGGTATCCCGCTCGGTGCCGATAAAGAATTCACAGGTTCTTTTATTGATTTGTTAAATCCATATACTATTCTGATAGGTGTAACAACGGTTGCAATTTTTTTGATGCACGGTGCTATATACCTTGTTATGAAAACCGGTGGTGATTTGCAGGTTAAAGTTAAATCATGGGTTAATAATACTATAATATTTTTTGTGATATGCTTTGTAACAGCAACTATGGCAACTTTGATTTATTATCCTCATATGATAGTGTATTTTAAAACACATCCTGAGCTGTTCATCATAGCATTAATTAATATGCTGGCAATAGCTAATATACCTAGGGAAATTCATCTCGGAAGAGAATTCCGCGCTTTTTTATCGTCATCGGCAAGCATAGCTTTGCTTCTGGTTCTGTTTGCAATTGGTATATTTCCGAATATTGTTTTATCGAACCCTGCTGCAGAAAACAGTCTTAATATTTACAATGCAGCATCTTCGCAAAAAACACTTATGATTATGCTTATAGTTGCAATAATCGGGATGCCCTTTGTGATAGCTTATACTGCAATAATATACAAAGTATACAAGGGGAAAGTGAAACTTGATGAAATGAGTTATTGATACGTTAAGTTTATTCTTAATTTCCTGTTATCTGTATATTCAATAACGGCATGGATATACCATAACACCGTTATTAACAGCATAGACTGACTATTTTCACACATCAATATTTATAAATTAAAAATATAATGGAGTAAATAATGAAACAAAAAAGCATTGAACTGTTAAATAAGGCAGTTGCAGACGAGCTGACTGCAGTTCATCAATATATGTATTTTCACTTTCACTGCGATGACCAGGGATATATTTTGCTGGCAAACTTATTTAAAAGAACGGCTATCGAAGAAATGCTTCATGTCGAAATGCTTGCAGAAAGAATACTTTTTCTTAAAGGAGAAGTTGAAATGAAAACTTCGGAAGAAGTGAAGAAGATACACGATGCAAAAGAAATGCTTAAACTTGCGAGTGATATGGAAACAAGCAGTGCCAACGATTATAATAAATGGGCAAACGAATGTGCTCAGAACGCCGATTCGGCTTCCAAGAAAATTTTTGAACAGCTTGTTGAAGATGAAGAAAGGCATTTTGACCAATATGATAAAGAAACTGAAAATATAGCAAAGTTTGGTGACAGTTATCTTGCGCTCCAATCGATAGAAAACAGTAAAAGTGTCGCAACCAGGATAACGCAGCAGGAGCAGAAATAAAAATTTTCCTTTAAACTATAATTAATTAAATGAAATGGAACAAAATCAAATTACTGCAATGCCGCGAATAGGTGACAGAGCACCGGAATTTACAGCTGTAACAACTCAGGGAGAAATCAATTTTCCCGAACAGTATAAAGACAGCTGGGTTATTCTCTTCAGCCATCCGGCAGATTTTACCCCGGTCTGTACATCTGAATTTATGACTTTTGCAAATTTAGAAGCTAAATTTGCTGAAGCAAACTGCAAATTAATCGGGCTTTCAGTAGACGGACTTTACAGTCACATTGCATGGTTAAGAACAATCAAAGAAAAAATCGAATACAAGGGAATGAAAGATATCGAGGTAAAATTTCCTTTAATAGAGGATATAACGATGGAAGTAGCGGGGAAGTATGGAATGATACAACCTGGCGAAAGCAATACAAAAGCGGTAAGGGCTGTATTCTTTATTGACCCGAAAAGTATAATAAGAGCCATAATTTATTATCCGCTAAGTTTAGGACGAAATTTTGATGAATTATACCGAGCCTTAATTGCCATGCAAACTGCCGATGCATTTTCAATTGCAACTCCTGCAGACTGGCAGCCGGGTGATGATGTTATTGTTCCTCCTGCCGGCTCCTGTGGTGTAGCTAAAGAACGTATGGAAGGCAAAGAAGAAATGAAATGTTATGATTGGTTCTTCTGCACGAAGGAACTTAGTAAAGAAACTATTTTTAAAACCATTACTCGTAAATGAGTTATTGAAATAAGATAGGGCTGTCTCAAAAGTGTTTTTGTAACCGCAGATTTTATATCTGCGTTGCAATTTTCTTGCATATTCGTCGCGTTATATCGGGACGGTTACAGATTATAGGCAAGAAAATTGCTTTTTAAGACAACCCATTTTATATTTTATTAAATGGTATTATTCAAAAACATTTATACTTTACTTTAAATGGATAACCTAATATTAAAATATACATGGTTAATTATTTTAATAATTATTTTTGCTGTATGGGATGGTATTTGGAAGCTTATTGCCCTGTGGAAATCAGCAAGAAATAATCAGCTTGGGTGGTTTATTTGCCTTGCAATATTCAATACAATCGGGATATTGCCGATTATTTATATAGTTACACATAAAGCACAGAACAAATAGTTGAGCAGTGAATGGTTAATTATTTATATGGTTAATTTGTCAGGTTAGACAACTTTGACAAATTCGAAGAATCTTAAGAGTTTGATGAAAGTTCGGTTTACTTAATTAAAACCAGCTTCATTACTTTGCTGAAACTTTGACCGTTTCCTTCTGCGGTTAAACGGTAAATGTATATTCCGCTTGCAAGTGATGTGCCGTCAAACTCGGCTGTGTAATATCCTGCTTCTTTTTGTCCGCTGATTAGTGTTGTTACTTCTCTTCCGGTTATATCATAAATCTTCAATGTAACTTTACCATTAAACGGAATCTGGTAATCTATTTTCGATTTCGGATTTGACGGGTTAGGATAGTTTTGCGAAACATCGAATGATGCAGGTTTGCCTATTATTACTTCCGAATTCAGGTCATAATATTCAAAGTTGCCGTTGTAATCTATTTGCTTAAGACGGTAATAATATTTTCCGGTATTTAATTTTTTATCTGCGTAGTTATATACTTTTGCAGTATTTGAAGTTCCGCTTCCCTGAACAAAACCGAGCTTTGTCCACTCAGCTTTCCCGCCTTCGGGGGGATTGAGAGAGGTTTTTCTTTCAACATCAAAGCCGGCATTATTAATTTCTTTCGTTGTTTCCCAGGTTAGTTTTACATCACGTCCGTCAACCGAATAATTAAATGCTGTCAATTCTACAGGCAATGCTCCCGAGTTTCCGATGGCAAAAGGAGAAAACTGTGTGAACCCGCTTGCAGTCGCAGTAAAAATATTTGATGATGGATTTCCCCAAGCAGCTGGAGTTTCAAGCCACACGCTTCCGTTATGTCTGCCTATAACAATATTGCCTGAAGTATTATTAAATGTGACAGGATAATCACCTGTATTATATTGCAGAGTTAACGTAACATTGCTTCCGCCGGGTGCACCTTCTGTAATTGCCCATAACCTGTTTACAACTTTATTCTGGTCTAAAGGCGGGGGACTCAGTGTGCTGGTTACATTCACACTGAAATTATCAACAGTACCGGTGTTGCTTATAGTTACAGGATTATATGTGCTTGATATCCCGATGGGAAATAATTTATTAGTTGTTCCTACACCGTTTATTGTAAGTGTTCCTGTTCCGTTCGTTACAATGTATCTGGTGCTTGAAGTTCCGCTAATGATTGCACTTGAACCGATTATCAGATTATTATCTCCAAGCTGGAAGTTCTGATTTGAAAGTATGAGCGAGCTGTTTATTGTTGTTGTTCTTGTAGTTACATTATCATATTGAAGCACACCTTTTACATTAACCGAGTTTATTGTAACATCTGTATTTAATGTAACTGTTGTTCCAGTTGCAATAAATGCTTTATCGGCTGAAACAGGTGTAACATTATCTGCCCATGTAGATGAAGCGTTCCAGTTACCGCTGGCTATTGAAACAATCCAGTCACTGATTATATAATTATTAGATGAAGATGTTTGTGAATTTGTCAGGTTTACAGCAATTGTCCTGTAATTTGTTTTTGTTTGTGAAGTACCTCCCGAGCCAGGGAGAACATCAACAGAATGCTTATTTACCGGGGGTGTAAACTCCACCGAATAATTAGTAGCAGTTTCCAAATAACCGAACTGATAATTTCCGGAACCATCGGTTGAAGTAACCGCAATAGTTGTTACCCCCTGTTTTAATGTCACTGATGTACCTGAAACAGGTGTTCTGTCACCAGTAGTTGAAACATCACCATCAGCATCGTCAAGAACCTGTCCGCTGATTTTTCCGTAGGTAAACGAGAGCTGTGTTACCCATGTACCGAATGATGTTGCTGTTTTTGTCCATTGTCCGGAATACCAAGCATAAGAAACAGAATTTGTGCTTGCCGATTCATCCATATCGATACCTGTATAATCACCCCATCTTGACTGGCTGGTCACAGCAGTACCTGCTTTTGCCAGGGCGCTGGTTTGTATATTAACCTCACCCCTGCGTTTACCTGTTACATATGATGAAGGGTACTCGCTTGCCGATGAGCGGCCAAAGCCGATAAAAACTGTTCCGACAGAATCAGCACAAACCATCGGATAGTAATAGTAAACGTTTGCCGCTCCGTATGTTTCATCAGTGAGGGCTGTGGTACTAAGCGGACTAACCTGAAGCTTAACATATTTTAAAACACTCTCGGTAGAGCCACCGCCTATATTAACACCTACGTGGAAGCATAGGTGAAGGATTCCGTTTCGGATGAAGAAATCGGGTGTTCTTGAATCACCAGTGTTTACAGTAATCGAGCTGCTTCCTCCGGGAGCATCTGGCGGAATACTGTAGGAGCTTACAGGAACTGAAAATGCGCCTGAAAGCACAGGTGCTGATGGTGCTCCTGTTAACCTTCGGTATTGTATATCACTGCCTCCGGCATTTCTTGTGGCAATTAAATGTATTGTATCGCCGGCAGTAATGTTTCTTCCGGGTTTTGTAACAAAAACCGAACCTGACCAGTTAAATATATCTACATATGAAACCGTTAAGCCTGAATACATTGCAGCTCTGTCGACTATTCTTAATTTATTATACTGGTATGAATTAGTTGAGAATGTATACATTTGCCCGCTCATAACCAGCTTATCATCACTGATGCCTAAGCCGGGAAAATCAGCCCAGTTATTAGTTAAGGTAGAACCATCATAATGCATATTAAAAGTATAAATATACCAAGAGCCCATAGCATCGTTTGTCTGTGAAATTGCAACGTAATATCGGCTGGCATCGTTTACAGTACCGCTTGCATTATAAACGCTTTCCGAGAGCAAAATAAATCTTCCGCGTCTAGGGTCATAGTAACATTTCGCATCAAATCCTGGTGCTTCGGATGCAGGTATACCAAAAAATGCCTGCTGGGTTGTGTTCTGCAGAACAGTACCTGTTTTATCGGTAATTTTTATAGATACATTACCTATTATTACTATATGGTTTGGTCCGGCGGCAGGTTGCGGTTCGCTTGGAATATACCCTCCCTGAGTAATGCCTTCAAAATTCGTCCCCATAGCAGGAGCCATGACCTGATTACCGCTGCCTTTATCATAAGTAAAATGAGGGAGATTTTCAGCGTTCGGAACGGGGTAAGGTTCTGAATACGGAGGTTCACCTTCATTGAAATGACCGTCAAATACGGGTCCTATGTTGATTTCACCTGTATAAGGTAAATCCTGCATGTTAACTATGCGAGGTGTAACTGTAAAGCCCCGTACACCTGTAATCCCATTCTGTGAAAATACCTGTGAGTGCAGTAAGAGCGTTAATACAATAGGTAAGATTTTTATTTTCATAGTATTAAACGCTTAATTTATAAAACCTATAGTTAATTACACAAATATATAAAAAAATGTGTGGAAAAATCGTTAAATAATAAAAAAATATACTAATACCTAAATCACATAAAAAGGTGAGATTGTGAAATTTTATATTTAATTTTGAACTTTAATTTTTAATATTTGAATTGAATTTGCCTCCTTGGTGTAATGGATAGCACTCCGGTCTTCGGAACCGTCAGTGAGGGTTCGAATCCTTCAGGGGGCACAAGTTACGTATGAATTGTGAGTTATGAATAAGTTCTGGCGAAAAATTATTTAAACCTTTGAAAAAGGGATTGCAACCCCTTGTTCAAGAAGATTTACAGTATTATTTAGTTTAAATAAGATAATTTTCCGGATGCTTCTATTTAACATTAAACAATATCCGCTCCCATGGTGTAATGGATAGCACGACAGGTTCCGGTCCTGCTGGTGAGGGTTCGAATCCTTCTGGGAGTACAAATTCAGTCTTCAATTATCAATTTTCAATGTTCAACATATACCATACGATTTAATTTTTTTGTTTATTATTTATCACTGACCATTGACAAATGATTCTTTTTCATACCAAAAAACCTTTAAAATTTCTAAGGATAAATCTTTTCTCAATTTACAGTCATTTCTGACTATTACGTCAAAACAAATTACAGCATTTCTGTATAAAACACATGTAACACCGCATCAGGTAATATTGGTATCGCTGCTGTTTGGATTAACCGCATCGTTGCTGATTATTCAGGATAACAAGTTATTAGTTGTAATCGGTGCTATACTGCTTTTCTATAAAAATGTTCTCGATAAAGTGGATGGTTCGCTTGCAAGAGCTAAATCGCTTGATTCACGCCGGGGCAGGTTTTATGATTCGATTTCCGATTTTTTAGTTTCGCTTGCATTATTCTGTGCAATATCTTATTCGCTTTATGTAAAAGGTTTTACACCTTTAGTTTTTGTGATATGTTTTACAGCACTGCTGTGTTCTATGTTACACTGTTCATATTTTATTTATTACCAGGTGTCATTGATTAAGCTTTCAGGTAAGCACACGGTCAACCGTTTACTGGAAACAGTCACCGAAGAAGATCTGAAAACACAGGATAAATTAACATTATTTCTTCAGCGTATGTTTTTGATTATTTACGGATGGCAGGATGTGCTTATTCATACGCTGGATCAGTATCAGTTAAGGAAACTGAAATCGGGTATCAACAAAACAGAATATGAAAATCTATTAAATATCTGGTATTATAATAAACCTTTTCTTACAATTTCGAGCCTGCTTTCAATTGGTTCTCATATGTTTTTTATAGCTTTATTTGCTGTAATAGGCGATTTCAGTGTTTACCTGATTTTGAATTTAGTATTGTGGAACTTATTGTTATTTTCAAGTATTGTTTATCATTATTTAAGCACCAAAAATAAAATTATTTCACTATTAAAAGTTAAAACAAGTTAGATGATATATATTACTAAAAGATTTCATTTTTCTGCATCTCACAGAGTTTATAATGCCGAGTTAACGAACGAAGAAAATTTTAAGCTATACGGCAACTGCAGCAATCCTAACTGGCACGGGCATAATTATGTTCTTGAAGTTACTGTTGCAGGCGAGGTTGATAGAGAATTAGGGTACCTTATGGATTTAAAGGAATTAAAAAAAACAGTAGATGAAACAATTATAGAAAAAGTTGACCATCGTAACCTGAATATAGACGTTGATTTTATGAAAGGTATAATCCCGTCTTCCGAAAATATTGCTGTTAAATTCTGGAATGAACTTGAAGACAGGTTAACCAATCCAAATGCAAAGCTGTATTCGGTTAAACTTTTTGAAACAGAAAATAATTTTGTAGAATACAAAGGTAATAAAACATGACAAAAATTTATAAAGGTGATGAATTTGACGAAATCGATGACCTGGATTATGCCCGAAAAGGAGATAGGTTTTCGAATAAAGAACTTGAAAAAATCATCAGCAAGTTTTTGCAGGAAATCGGTGAGAATCCCGAACGCGAAGGTTTGCTTAAGACACCTCACCGCGTAGCAAATGCATACAGGTTTTTTACTAAGGGTTATGACGAAGACGTTATAAAAATTCTGAACAATGCTGTTTATACCGAATGTTATGATGAAATGGTGATTGTAAAAGACATTGATTTCTTCAGCCTGTGTGAACACCATTTGCTGCCTTTCTACGGGAAATGCCATGTTGCTTATATACCCGATAAAAAAATAATCGGTTTAAGCAAAATTCCCAGGATTGTAGAGATGTTTTCAAGAAGACTTCAGGTTCAGGAAAGGATGACAAGACAGATAGGGGATACACTTTTCAAAGCTTTACAGCCAAAGGGCATTGCTGTAGTAACCGAAGCACGGCACCTGTGTATGATGATGAGAGGTGTTGAGAAACAAAATTCAGTTGCTACTGCTTCGTGTATGCTGGGTGATTTTAAAACAGAGCAAAAAACCCGTGAAGAATTTTTAAAGCTTATTGGCAAGTGAAACAGCTAAGCACAAGTCAGCTTAAATTATTTTCATCGTTAAAACAAAAGAAGTACCGTGATAAGGAAGGATTGTTTTTAATCGAAGGATGGCATCTGTTTGAAGAATGCCTGAAATCGGATTACATACCCGAAGTGTTTATTATAAGCGAAAACTTAAGGAGTAAATACGAAGAAAAAATTTCTGAATTTAAACGGATAAAGAAGTTTGAAATATACTATTTGAAACTACAATTATTTAATAAGCTGTCCGAAACCAGGAATTCACAGGGTATTGTATGTGTTGTCAGAACGAAAGGTTCCGATAGTTATGATTCTGTAAAGTACGCTTCACCGGTTCTGGCACTTGATGAAATTAACGACCCCGGTAACCTTGGTACTATTTTACGGACTGCTTACTGGTTTAATTCAGGCGCCGTAATATTAGGTAAAAATACAGTCGACGTATACAACGATAAAGTATTAAGGGCATCACAGGGTGCTTTATTCCATCTGAATTTTAAAACTAATGCTGATTTAAACAATGATTTGTTTATGTTAAAACAAAAAGGTTATGAAATATTTCTTTTAAGCCCCCAATCTGATGTAACTCTTGAAAAAACAGATTTTAAAGACAATGTTTGTTTTGTATTCGGTAATGAAGCCAGAGGAATTAATGAAGCTATTAAGACTACGGGATATAAAGAAATAAGCATTAAAGGGTTCTCGGACTGTGAGTCACTCAATGTAGCAATCAGCATAGGAATTGTTTTGCATTATTACCGATTAAAAATATCAGGATTTGAACTTCCGAATTACGGTTTTAGTTAGTTCAAATCTTAAAATAAATTAGTAAATTCCCTTATACAAACTAAATTATTCCCGCAGAATGAGAACTTTATATAAATCTTTATTTTTAAATACTGCAGGAATACTTATAATTACCTTAATTATTTTCATTTCCTTTCCGTCCTCCTCCTATGCTCAGATAATAATTGATGACGGGCAGGATCCCGAGTATTACGAAAATCTGGTTAACCTCTACGCACCGTCCGAAGACGCATTTATAGCACTTCAGCATCTTGCAGGATTTCAAATAAGCAAAAGAGAATGGGAGAAAGCCATAAAAATTTACGAGCGTTACCGTCCGAAATTTCCACATATGAAAGAAAGATTTGATATTATTACAGGGATTCTGAAGGCACCGGGTGAAGGTTTACTGAAAGTTAATATGGGCGGCAACATTAACTCGCTTGCTCCGGAATATTGTCCTGTTCTTTCACCGGATATGAAGAAGATTTATTTTACGGGACGTGACAGGGAAGACGGCTACGGCGGTGAGGATGTGTATATTTCATATTACATTCAGATGAGATGGAGCATTGCAAGGCCGCTTACACAAAAAATCAACACCGAGAGCAACGAGTTTATTAACAGCATTTCAGCAGATGCAAACATACTGGTTCTGTTCGGTAACTATATAGACCAGCTTGGCAGGGGAGATAATTTCTATGTCGAAAAAATCAAGAGTGGCTGGTCTGATATTATGCATTACCCGGAACCTGTTAATTCCAAATGGTGGGATGCTGATGCTTATCTGACAGCAGACGGGCAGGCAATTTTAGTATCATCCGAACGGCCTGGCAACGTGGGTGAATTCCACAAAAAAGGCGATTATTATCATGGAATGTATTGGGGTAATACCGATATTTGGGTCGTATTAAGGGAAGGAGACGGATGGAGCAAAACTGCAATTAATCTTGGAACGGTTATTAATACACCTTATACCGAACGTTCACCTTTTTTACATCCCGATGGTAAAACACTATACTTTTCTTCCGACGGTCATCCGGGACTCGGTAAGTCGGATGTATTTAAATCCGTTCGTTTATACGACTCATCATGGACGCAATGGAGCACCCCGCTAAACCTTGGGAAAGAAATAAACACACCTGAGGAAGATTGGGGTTATAAAATTACAACCGACGGGATGAGAGCTTATTTTTCGACAGTAAGTGAGGGAGGATTCGGAGAAGAAGATATTTACTTTATCGACCTTCCGAAAATTGCAAAACCTGTCAGCGATGTTATAACCATTATGGGTAAAGTTATTGATGAAAACGGATTGCCTGTTTATGCGAAGATAAGATGGGAGGATATTGACCAGCTTAAGGAAGTAGGTGTAGCGAATACAGACCCTGAAACCGGTGAATATTTTATTGCTTTGCCAATTGGAAAACATTATGCCTACTACGCAGATGTGAAAGGATATTATTCAACGGTAAATTATTTAGACCTCACAGCAGCCAAAGCATATCAGGAAATGAAAACGGATGTAGAATTGATATCTATAGAATCTCTGAAAAAATCAGGAAAGACAATAAAAATTGAAAATATCTTTTTCGATTTTGATAAATATGAACTGAAAGAAACCTCATATGAAGCTCTTAACCTGTTATATAAATTTATGACAGTAAATCCTGAAATAAAGGTCGAAATAAACGCACATACCGATAATGTTGGAAGCGAGAGCTATAACCTGCATTTATCCGAACAACGTGCTTCCTCGGTAGTAAATTACCTTGTGCAAAAAGGTATAGACAGCAACCGTTTGGTTCCGCAGGGATTTGGCGAAGCTTTTCCTGTTGCCGATAATTCCACAGAAGAAGGAAGAGCTTTAAACCGCAGAGTTGAATTTAAGATTGTGAATTCTCCTTGATTGCTGTCAAAGGAGATAGCAGTGTCAAATAAAATATACATATTATTAATATTACTCCTTTTTACCTCCAGTGCGTATACACAGCGTGACCTTGAAACAATTACAAATGAAGACGATCTGAAACAATTCATCTATCAAACTGCACCTGACGAAGATGCATTTGTTGCAGTCCAGCGTCTTGCAGAACGTTCCATTAATATGAAGAACTGGAAAGGAGCTGTTAAAATATTTGAATATTATAAAGAGTGGTTTCCGGAAATGTCTGCAAGATTCGAAAATATTATTGAAATGCTGAATGCACCTTTTCAGAATCTTGCTGTAACAAATATTAAAGGCATTAATACGGAAGGAGATGAATACTTTCCGGTTATTACAATCGACGGAAACAGGTTGTATTTCACTGCCAACAATCGTGAAGGCGGAAAAGGCGGAGAGGATATTTTTTATTCGGTATTTGAAGACGGCTACTGGCATATCCCTCAGCCGCTTGGCAGACCGTTCAATACAAAAGGTGATGATGCTGTTAACAGCATTTCGGCTGACGGTAACTACCTTGTTATATTCGGTAATTTTAAGGGTGCAATAGGAGGCGGGGATAATTTTTACTCTAAAAAGATTATCGGGGGGTGGTCTGAAATCAAACCTTTCCCTAAACCTGTTAATTCAATATACTGGGATTGTGATGGTTTTCTAACTGCTAACGGTAAAGCCTTCCTTTTTACTTCAGACAGAAAAGGGAATATCGGTGATTTTCATAAGGGTGGCTTATTTTTCCATGGCGAATATGAAGGTAACACGGATATTTACGTTTCACTGAAAACCGATAGCGGCTGGGGAATACCCATAAATCTTGGACCTCTTATAAACACACCTTATTCTGAACGCTCACCGTTTTTGCATCCGGACGGCAAGACTTTATACTTCTCATCCGACGGACACTATGGATTAGGAAGCCTTGATGTATTTAAATCGGTAAGGCTTAGCGATACTTCATGGACTGACTGGAGCGAACCGGTGAACCTTGGCAAGGAAATCAATACCAGCGGATTCGACGTTGCGTATAAAATCACTACCGATGGCAGGCTTGCATATTTTTCATCGAACCGTGAAGGCGGTTTCGGTGGCTACGATATTTATTCAGTTACGCTGCCAGAAGAAGTGAAGCCATTTAAAAATGTGGTAACTGTGAAAGGCAAAGTTAGCGATGAATCGGGCAATCCGCTTGAAGCCGATATAAGCTGGTTTGATCTGTCAAATAATAGAAATGCCGGTAAACTGCAATCGGACCCGGAGAACGGTAATTATATTATCACGCTTCCTGTAGAGAGCAAATTCAGCTATTTTGCAGAAAAATCGGGGTATTATTCGGTTTCCAATGAACTTGACCTGACAACCGAAAAATCACATAAGGAAATAACGGTAGATATTGTTTTGATTTCAATTCAATCGTTGACAAATAAACCTATTAAACTAAATAATATTTACTTTGATTTTGATAGATTCGATTTGCAATCCGAATCGTTCACCGAGCTTGAAAGAGTTTACAAATTCTTAACTGATAATCCTGATGTATCAATAGAAATCTCAGCACATACCGATTCAAAAGGAAGCGATGAGTATAACCTCCATCTTTCACAAAAACGTGCCGAAAGCGTTGTGCAGTATTTGATTAATAAAGGTATTAGTCCTTATAGGTTAACAGCACAAGGTTACGGTGAGCAGATGCCCGTTGCAGATAACGAAACCGAAGAAGGAAGAGCGTTGAATCGCAGAGTGGAGATGAAGATAATTAAGTAAAATGTTAATGATTAAATATTTTTTTTGAACAAGGGGTAGCTACCCATTGTTCAAACAGGGGTAAAAATATATATTCACTCAAACAATCCTTCATCCCTCTCCAAGAGCAAAATTGAATGCTGGGATACTATAAAATACTTTTCATTTTCGTACAGAATTTCTATAGCATCTTTCTGGAGGAATATGGCAAGGTCACCGGGTTTTGCTTGTAAAGGGATATATTTTATTTTCTCATCCGAATTTTTCCATACCTCATCTTCAGATGGCATAGGAATAGGGTAGCCGGGTCCCGCTTTAATAACATATCCGCTTCTAACTTGCTCTTTTTCTTCTACACCGGGAGGCAGGTATAAGCCGCTTCTTGTTCGTTCTGTTGTGGTTTTAGGTTTTATCAGAACTCTATCGCCTACAACTATTAATTTATCGAGTTTTGTTTCCATGGCTGTTAATAATCAACAAATTAGTTTATTTATTTCAACAATACAAAGCAAAAAATATTATTATTTGTGCTACTACTTTAAGACGTGGTACAAGTGGTTTTGGCAAGAGTATTTATCTTGTAAGCACAAATTCTTATTAATAATTTGCTTTAATGAACAGCAAAATTAAAGCTTATATTAATGTTTCATTGTTTTGGTTTGCAGTTATTGCATTAATCGGTACTCTGCTCAGGTTGATGTTTATTTCGAACGTGAATTTCCTGCCGTTTCAGAATCTGCTTCATTCGCATTCACACGTTGCAATGCTCGGCTGGCTTTACAGTGTTTTAATAATATCTGTTATTTATTCTTATGTTAATTACACTTCGTTTAAAAAATACTCATATAACTTCTGGATAACTCAGGTTTCAGTCATTGGTATGCTGATTACCTTTGCATTGCAGGGTTACGGTACATACTCAATTGCTTTCTCCACCTTACATATATTTGTGTTCTATTGGTTTGTCTTGATTTTTTCAAAAGATATTACGGAAAATCAGGAACTGAAAAATCAATATTCAGTCTCATTAAAGTTTATCAAAGCATCGCTTTTATTTTTCTTTCTATCAACATTAGCACCGTTTGCATTGGCTGTAATAACGGTAAAGGGCTTTGCAAATTCAGAATATTACAAAATGCTTATTTATTTTTACCTGCATTTTCAGTATAATGGCTGGTTCACCTTCGTGATGACAGGACTTTTAGTATTTATACTAGAAAATAAATTTATCTCACTCAATCAAAAAATGCTTAATATCAGTTTTTGGATACTTTTCATAACGGCATTTCCGTCATATGTTTTTTCGCTGTTATCATTAAATTACGGTTTTGTGGTTTCGGTATTGATGTTTGCAACTGCATTATTTCAGCTTTATGCTGTTAAAATTTTGATAGGTGAGTTTCTGAAATTCAGAAAAGTATTCCTTAATAAAACTAATGGCAGTGTAATTTTATTATTTTATTTTGGCATAATATCTTTATTTTTAAAATTTATTTTTCAGTTCATTTTAACATTACCTAAAATCGGTGATGTTGCATTTATTATCAGGGAAATCCCTATAGCTTTCTTACATTTAGTAATGCTGGGTTTTTTATCGTGCAGTATTATATATTGGTTATCGGTAAAAAACTTTTTAAAAACTAATACTATTTTTTTTAAATACGGTGTTTATATATTTTTAACGGGTTTGTTATTAAGCGAAATATTACTCTTTTCAACTGCCTTTGTTTACTGGTTCCGGCTATACCTGTTTCCTAATTTAAACGATTTATTGTTTGCAGGCAGTGTAATATTGACGGTGGGAATTATCCTGATTTCCGTAAATCAATTATCAAATAACCGAAGTGTCAAATCAGCAGACCGCTAAAGATAATAAGAAAAGCAGTTTACTTATCCGGCAGCTTAAGTCATGGATGAATAAATATCCCCCCGTAATAGTATCTTTATTTTTAATATTTGGTATTCTGTTTAGCTCATTTGTAAATTTAAGCGGTTCAATCGGGTTCTATAGTAGTATTTTCCAGTTGATATTTTTGCTTCTTATTTTAATCTCGTATAAGGGATTTGGCTCATTTCAGATAATAAGAATGGTTATTTACACAGCAAGTATTTTTTTATTTGGTTTTTTCAGCTTTCAGAGTAAATACTGGTATAAGGGCGATGAATATATTGGAAGAAATGATTCTCTCTTTAATACACAAGCGGTATTTTATGGGATGGTTAACGAGCTTCCGGAAAAAAAGCAGGAACAGGTAAAATTTATTTTCGATTGCGATTCGGTTACATATAATGGTAAAACACAAGAAATTGACGGAACTATACTAACAACCGTTTATAAGAATAAATATGCAGAAGATAAACCATTCATTGTGCATTATGGTGATAATGTTTCATTAACAGGTATATTAGAAAAATTAAAGTCTGAAAGAAATCCCGGTGAATTCGATTACGGAGAATATCTTAAATTACATGGAATAGATGCATCGTTAAGAATATTTGGGTATGATAAACTTCAGGTTATCGGAGAATCGAACGTAAATCCGGTTAAAAAACATGTTCTCTACCCTTTTAAAAAATATGCTTCTGGGATGATTGATGAATTAATTGGTGGTGAAGAAGCACAATTTTTGAAAGGTCTTGTACTGGGTGATAGAAGCAACATTTCGAAACAGGTAAGGGAAGATTTTGTAAATGCCGGAGTAGCTCATATAATCGCAGTATCCGGTTTAAACGTTGCATATATGCTGATATTATTAAATATTTTGCTGTTGTTTTTGCCCATTAAGAATGAGTACAAGTTTATTATCACACTATTCTTTTTATATTTATATTCAAACCTGACAGGTAATTCTCCGTCAATTATCCGCGCATCCATTATGGCTGGAGTATTCCTGTTTTCACGCTTGATTGAACGAAAGCCCGATTCATATAACATTCTTGGTGTATCAGCTATAATTATACTTCTTATCGATCCGCAGCAGCTTTTTGATGCAGGATTTCAGCTGTCTTTTGCGGCGATTCTTTCACTGATAATTATCTATCCTGTTCTTATGAGGAAATTTGCTGTGGGGAAATTGTTTATGTCTATGGATACGGATAAATGGTATAACAAAACAGTTAAATGGATAATCATATTATTATTAGGAACTGCTGCTGCACAATTAGGGACTTTGCCTCTTACTGCATTGATGTTCAAAAAAATATCGGTTGTTTCATTTTTTACAAACCTTATTGCAATTCCAATTTCGAATATTGCATTAGCATTGGGATTTATTATTGTTGCTGTATCATCATTTTCACTCTGGCTTGCTTCAGTATTTGCCGGAGCAGCGAAGGTTATTTTGTATTTCCTGCTGTTATTCATAAACTATTTCGCAAAGCTCGATTTTTCGTATATCGAAATTTTTGGATTTAACTTCCTTTTGATTATTTGTTCATATTCATTTTTACTGATACTGCTGACAACAGAGCGTACGAATTATATCCCGAGAATATTTTCGCTGCTAATGATTATTTTTATCTTTGTTGTTTATAATAACATATTAAGTAAAAGAGATGGCTTAATACTTACTTACCTCGATACAGGCAGGTCAAATTGTACCTTAGCACGGTTTCCCGGCGGAACCACAGTGTTATTCAATTGCGGTGGTTCAACCGGAAAATACATCGCATCCGAAAGACACATAATTCCTTTTCTTAAAAGTTCTAAAATTGCGAAAGTTGACCTTTTAATAATGACATCGCTCAAACACGAAGAGTTTGTCAGTTTGGTTTATCTTGCTAAGCACTTTGAAATAAGAAAAATAATTTTACCAGTATATTACAGCAGTCTGTTTAACGATTACGATGTAAAAAAGTTAATCATCAAGATGAATTTAGAATTTATCAGTTCATCAAAGATTCTTAACAGTAAAGGCAATTTCCGTATTTATATAACTTATGATAGCTCGGTTTATAAAGGAAAATCTTTACAGGCAGAGCTTGTGTACGGCAGTAATTCATTTGTTTTTAATGACACAAAAGAACCAGTCGAAGATTACCTGTTTTCACAAACCCTGGTAAATAATCAAACAACAGTTTTGAAGGTTCCTTCTACAGGTTCATTTTCTTTTACATCACCTGGATATGTATCCCGTTCGGATCCGGAATATATTGTTATTTCGAGTTCTGAGAAATCGAAAAAAAGCCTGCATTCAGATGTATTCTCAGATGTCTTAAACCGTGCAGGTTATAAAGTTCTTAAAACCTCAGCTGAAGGTGCAATTATCTTTGAATGTGACGGAAAAGATGTAAGAAAAGTTGAATGGCGGTAAAAAAAGTTATAAAATTCCGAAATGTTTTTTGAATAGTAAGAGGCATCCCGTTTTAAATTCTATTGTAACAACAGTATCATTTGATATATTTAACGCACCTTCACGTCTGCCCATTTCGAGTGTTTCATTAGCCAGTGGGTAAATTAATCCTTTTGTTTTTATACCGCCTGCTTTAGGCATAGCCAAAAGTGAGATAGTTTCAAGTAAAGGGTATTTGAATTTTATCTTTTGTTTTATAAAAAAAGCTTCGTAAGCTGTGTCAATAAATTTAATCTCGCTTTTTTTATAATATTTTTTCATAATGCTGATATTATTCAATGTGTGGTCAACTCTTTTCCCTTCATAACCAATAACGCATATATTTTTTAATTTAAGATATATAGCAAGGTTGATAGCTTTTTCAAAATCACTGTAATCCTGGTCCGTATCCATTATGATTTCAACTTTATTTCTTTTAAAGTATTTAACAGACTGGTTGGATATTGAATCTAAATCGCCGGTAATGTAGTTCGGGATAATTTTGTGCTTGTATAAAAAATCAGAAGCTCCGTCAGCCGAAATAATAACGGGATGTTGTTTGTTTATGAAATCGGTGAGAAGCTGCTTATTTATCTCTCCGTTAAGTATAATTAAGCAAATGTTTACTTTTTGCCCCCTACGCAAGCGGGGTTTATCATTTTTCTTAGTTTTCACTTTCACTTCTAATTATTAGGGGAGCATAACTGCTGCAGCAATAACTGTTGTCCATAGCCCGTTTTTATCACCTTCTGCAGACTGAGTTATATTGAAAGTTTTATATATTTGTCCGCTTGCTTTATATATCTGTTCTCTTTCATCCCATGCAGTTTCGGGGTCAAATTCAACACCAAGAGTAGTAGCAAGCATCTGTGCAGCAATATCCTCAGCATAATCACCGGAGGTTTTTTCGTTCTCACCAAACGGGTGGTGTTCCGATATATAGCCGTATTGATTCTCATCTTTTGGCAATGCAACCCCGATAGAAGAAGCAATAAGGCGATTAGGTTCATTTGTGGAATTTCTTGCCATAACGCAAAATGTTATCTGTCCGGGATCTATTAATTTAATGCCTTCTTCTTTCGATATTCTTTTGCATCCGGCAGGGAAAATACTGGATACCGATACAAGGTTGCTTTTTTCTATGCCTGCCATACGGAGAGCAAGCTCGAAAGATTGCAGGTAGTCTTTATGCTTACCTACCCCTTTGGTAAAAAATATTTTTGTGGCTGTGAACAATTTATTTCTCCGGTTTTATAATGATTAAAAATTCATTCCCGCCCCCCTTAGCGGGGTAAACTTCAACGGGAATCTATAATTAATAATTGGTTAACAATTGGATTATTTTAAAAATTCTTTTTTACTTTTAAGAATTTTCTTTTACCGACTTTTATAATAAACTCTTTTTTCTTAATATTTTTTAGATTTAATTTAGGATCAGTTACTTTCTCTCCGTCAATTGTAACAGCACCTGCAGTAATGAATCTATGTGATGCTGAAGTCGAATCCGTTAATCCGCTTTCCTTAAGGAATGTTGAAATATTCAAATCAACAGTTTCTAATAAATATTCCGGTATGTTTTTTTCATCGGGGATTCCTTTTTTACCAAAAATATTTTCAAATTCTGCCTGAGCTTCTTTGGCTTTATCTTCATCATAATATTTTTTAACAAGTTCATATCCAAGTCTTGCTTTAAGGTCACGGGGATTTACGTTTTTATCATTTAACTGTGATTTAATTGTATCCAGTTCCTTTGCAGGCAGTAATGTGCAAAGTCTGAAATATTTATAGATTAAACCATCAGGTATCGACATAGTTTTACCAAATATATCTTTTGGTGAATCATTGAAACAAATAGCATTGTTTAACGATTTACTCATCTTTTCAATGCCATCGGTACCCTCAAGAAGCTCGAGTGTAATAATTACCTGCGGTTCTAATCCGTAAGCCTCCTGGATATCACGCCCAACTAAAAAGTTAAACTTTTGGTCTGTACCGCCAATTTCCACATCACTTTTAATGGCAACCGAATCCATTGCCTGTGACAGCGGGTATAACAATTCATGTAAACTTATAGGTAAATCTTCCTTCAAACGTTTTTCGAAGTCGTCGCGTTCAAGCATCCTGGCAACGGTGTACTTGCTTGCAAGTTTTATAACGTCGCTAAAGCTCATTTTATCCAGCCATTCCGAATTGTATCTTATTTCAAGATTTTTTTCAGATAATATCTTTGTAGCTTGTTCATAATAAGATTGTCCGTTTATTCTCGTTTCTTCGAGCGAAAGCGGCGGGCGGGTTTTATTTCTGCCCGATGGATCACCAATATGCCCTGTAAAATCACCGATTATTAGTATAACTTTATGACCAAGATCCTGGAAATCACGCAGCTTTTGCAAGACTACTGAATGCCCGATATGAAGGTCGGGTCTTGAGGGGTCGCAGCCAAGCTTAATAATCAGCGGTCGGTTATTTTGTATAGAATGTGTTAATTTTTTAATGAGATCGTCTTCGGGTATTATCTCTACAGAAGTGCGTTTAATAATATCAAGTTGTTCGTTTATAGGGGGAAACAATGTGTTTTACTTAACCGTTCTAATTTTTTTTAATTGTTTTTTTGATTCTCTTTGTTTAATATCCCTTCGTTTATCGTATAACTTTTTACCCTTAGCCAATGCAATTTCAATTTTTACTTTAGCGCCTGAAAAATACAGTTTCAGAGGAATTAATGTATAGCCTTGTTCCTGCAGTTTGCTGCTTATCCTCCTGATTTCGTTGTGATGTAAAAGCAGTTTCCTCGCTCTTAATGGCTCATGATTTGTATATGAAGCATAATTGTAAACAGGAATATTTGAGTTAAAAAGCCATATTTCACCATTTTTAACTTTTGCATATGCATCTGCCACATTAGCTTTATGTACCCTGAGTGCCTTTACTTCGGTTCCTTTTAGAGCTAAACCTGCTTCGTACTTGTTGAAAATTTCATATTCGTGGTGAGCTTTCCTGTTAACTGTAATAACGGTTACTTTTTTTTGTGCTGATGAACCGTTGGTTTTCATTTTAGATTGCAAAGTTATCCATTACTTTGTATTAATTCAATTAAATTTGTATACTATGAAAGTAAATGCATTTACTGTCAATCCGTTTCAGATGAACTGTTATATCTATTATGACGAGAGAAAATCAGAGGGGGTTATAATAGACCCCGGTGCATACACAAACGGTGAAGAAGATCTGATTGCAGGATTTATAGAAAAAAACCATATTGATATTAAGTATATACTTAATACACATGGACATATAGATCATATTTTGGGAAACAGATGGGCAAAGGAAAAATTAAAAGCTCCGCTCCTGATGCATGAAGGTGATCTTCCGCTGATTGAAAAAGCTGTTGAGCAGGGGTTAATGTTCGGTATCGAATTCCCAAAACCTCCTCATCCCGATTGGTTTATAGGCGAAAATGATGTAATCCGATTTGCAGACTCCGTATTAAAAGTGATTCACACTCCCGGTCATTCACCGGGCGGAATATGCTTCGTAGATGAGTCTGAAAAAATTATTTTTGGAGGCGATGTTCTCTTCCGCAATTCGATAGGAAGAGCCGACCTGTGGGGAGGAGATATGAACATTCTGTTAGGTTCTATTAAGAAAAAATTATTCGCTTACCCGGATGAATACAACGTATATCCGGGACATTATGAGAAGACTACGATAGGCGAGGAAAAATGGAATAATCCGTTTGTAAATTGAGTTGGAACGTTTATTATGTATAAAATTTGTTTACTGTGCAGTTGGCAGGAATGATGAAGCTATCTTCTGTATCTCGCTTTCGAGTTCCGGAGTTAAGTATTTGCTTGTTGTGATAAAACGGAACATGTACACGTAATTAAACGGAGCGTCGGGAAGTTTAGTCCTGTAATAATAAATATGTTCGGTGTATTGGTTGTCATTATAAAGTGCAGATTTTGAATCGAAAGTATTATAATCGGTCGTGGTATAATCGCCGCTTCGTTTTGGTATATTTAAATTAACATCTTTTTCCATTGTGTAAATAAAATCATCTAAATTTTTAACCGAATTCAGCTTAAAAGCCAGAAGCATAATACTGCATTTCAAGTCCTTCTTCTGGAATGAATAGGAAATGGCATCTTTATCGGCAGTTTCCTTTACGTCTTTTTTCTCCCACTCTGCAGGAATTAAAAATGTAAATTTGTAATTCTCATCTGTTATCTCCCGGTCGTCTGCTGCACTTGTAAAAGCCGGGGATATGGAAACAAGTGTAATTAATATTATATTAAAAATTCGTATTAAAAATACTTTGTTCACACTTTATAATTTGAAATTCGGAATTATGGCAGAGTTTGTTTGAACTTCTGATATTCATCAAAATATAAGCCTTTAGTTGGGTCCGGCCTGGGTTTGATGTCATTCAGCCATTTATTAACATTATCAATCCGGTCCTGCGGCAGCGGGTGTGTTGATAGAAGTCTGTCAAGGTCGCCCGGTGTAGAACCTTTCTTTTTTTGTTCTTCCTTTATTTTATCGAAAAAGAATGTTATTGCCCCTGGATAATATTTAGTCGATCGAAGGTATTGTAACGAATACCAGTCTGCTTCGGCTTCGTCATCTCTTGAGTTTTTCAGAAATGCAAGCCCTGCAAAAAGATTAGCAGCTATCTCGGCAAGTACACTGGGATTACCGCCGAGTATAAAGCTTAATAAAATGCTTACACCATAGTATGCTGTAAGTCTTTGGGTAACGTGCCGTTTTTCAGCATGTGCAATTTCATGTGCTACAACGCCTGCAAGCGTGGCTTCGTTATCTAAAAATCTCATTAATCCTGTGTATACATAAACAAATCCTCCGGGTGTACAGAACGCGTTTATTATTGTGTCATTTATAACCTGGAAATTGTAAGGGTAAATTTTCTTCTTTTTAATCTTTGAAGATGAATTTAATATGTATTTTCCCATGTTCGAGACGTAATCTTTTACGTCCTGATGCCCCTGCAGCATAGGAAATTCTTTGGGATTTTTTTTAATTTCCTTATCGAATTCTTCACCAAGTTTTACATCATCTTCATCGCTGAATATATTGGCTTGTTCACAGCTTAAGAATAAGCTTAGTGCTGCCAGCATTGCAGTGCTTATAAAAAAAGCAATAAAACTTTTATTAAAAAATTTGAATTTCGTTTGTCTCATGGCTAATATAGTTTAATTCATTTTGCCAAGAAGGGTATAATAAAGCTGTTTTGCCAGTTCATATTTAGGGTCAAGCTCCATTGCCTTCTTATATTCGGCAAGTGCTTCGTACCATAATCCCTTTAGCTCGAAAATTCTTCCAAGGTTTAAATGTGCAAAGTGGTATGACTCGTATTTTTTGGATTTTAAAGCAAGCTCCAGCCAGATCACCGCTTCATCGTATTCGCCTTTTTGGATTAAGTATGCTCCGATATCATTATAGGGATTACCGAATTCAGGGTCTAAATCGATAGCTTTTTTGCACTCAGCAATAGCATCATCAAGCTTACCAAGAAAACTGTAGGTCCATCCCAGGTAAGTATGTGCCTCAGCTGTCGGGTAAAATTCAAGTGAAAGCTTATAGTTCTTTACAGCTTCACTTAATTTACCTGCCATTTGAAGTTTATAAGCTTTTTTTAAGTACTCCTGTGCTTTTCCTATATCTGAATCGGTAACCATTTTTCCCTCTATATATTAAAACAGCTATTTATACAAAATGTTTCATTTACAAAACTAAATTTATACAAAATTATGTAAAAATAATACCAAATTTTAAGGTATAAAGTTAGCTCAGGATATTATATTTTTAATATTATGAGTGATAAAGCAAAATTAGCTGTTGTTCTTGGATCAGGATTAGGTTCTATTTCCAAAAGTCTGTTCCAGATGAATGTATTAAAAACTGAAAAAAAAGGTATACATAATATTCGTATTTTAAATGGGTATCTTGAGAATGAGCCAGTAATTTTGGTTACGGGACGTAAGCATTATTACGAGGGATATAACGGGAATGAAATAACCGCATATATCGATTATCTTAAATCAATCGGTATAGAATATTTACTGCTGACAAATGCAGCAGGCGGGCTTAACAGTAATTACCGGGTAGGAGACCTGATGCTGATAGAATCTTTCATAATGTTTAATCCAGGAATTAGGCACGGTGAAAAGAAAAAGATAAACAGCTTAAGTCTGAAAAACATTTTGATACGAGCAGCACAAACAAGCAAGATAAAATTGCATCGGGGCGTTTACGCTTGTTTTGCCGGTCCGGTTTATGAAACTCCTTCAGAGATGCGTTTACTTTCTGCATATAACGTTAATGCTGCCGGTATGTCTACAGTTCCGGAAATTATAGCTGCTGCTGGTATGAATATTAATACTGCAGCCGTGTCGGTTATAACTAATCTGCTTACTGAAACCAATCCCGTAAGAGCTTCTCATGAAGATGTTGTTGAAGCTTCAAAAAGTACAATCCCAAAACTTCTTCTAATTATTTCCTCGTTATTACGTGAATTGAATAAGTAGCAAAAAATCGTTATTTTTACTAGAATTTACAGAAAATTGCGATTTTTTATAACTCTGATTAGCAGTAATTTTCATGTATTTTTTATTTACTTAATTACATAGAATTTTAATGCTGTCTAATTGTTTTTAATGTTTTACTATTTCATAATTTAACCATCATAGCTATGGGCTTGTAGTTCAGTTGGGAGAACGCTGCATTCGCATTGCAGAGGTCACCGGTTCGAATCCGGTCAGGTCCACTATTGCAGGAAAAATATTATGAGTTTGAATATAATTAATTTATATCTTAATGACCTTGATGATTTTTTCTACGGTCCGAACTTCTGGCAGGCAGGCTTATATACACAGGTAAAAGACCTAAGTCTTGAGCAGGCACTATGGAAACCATTACCTGAGAGGCATTGCATCTGGGAAATTCTACAGCACATTAATTCGTGGAAATGGTTTGCAATCGAATCATTAAAAGGCAATACAATCGAAAGTATGAAAGCTTACAACTGGAAAACTTTACCGGATAATCCAGATGAACCGAAGTGGCTGAGTGAAATAGAAAAAACCAAACAACTGCACGAAGAATTTAAAATCCTTGTAAGCAATAGTCAGCCTGAAATGTTTGAACCCTCAAAAGAGAAGAAAGAATACTACCAGCAAGTGTTATATCACGATTGTTATCATACGGGGCAGATTGGCATTTTAAGGGCAATGCAGGGTCTGAAACCTGTTACTTAATTGAAGTTTTATTAAATTACAGAAGAATTTAGAGCTTAATGGCAAACGAAAAAATAATACCAGTATATATCGAAGAGGAGATGAAATCCTCTTACCTGGACTATTCAATGAGCGTGATTGTGTCGCGTGCATTACCGGATGTAAGAGATGGTTTGAAACCGGTACACAGGCGTGTTCTTTTCGGAATGAATGAACTCGGTCTTGCTTCAGGCAGAGCATATAAGAAATCCGCAAGAGTAGTTGGTGAAGTACTTGGTAAATACCATCCTCATGGTGATAAGGCAGTGTACGACACTATAGTCCGGTTAGTGCAGGATTTTTCGATGAGATATCCGCTTATCGACGGGCAGGGTAATTTTGGTTCTGTAGATGGTGATGCACCAGCTGCGATGAGATATACTGAAGTACGTCTATCCAGGATATCGGAGCTTATGCTTACCGACCTGGAGAAAAATACTGTCGAATTTACACCAAATTTCGATGATACACTTAAAGAACCTACCGTCTTACCGTCGGTTTTACCCAACCTGCTTGTAAATGGTTCAAGCGGTATTGCAGTGGGGATGGCTACAAACATACCCCCCCACAATTTAACCGAAGTTGTAAATGGATTGATTGCAATAATCAAGGATCCGAAAATACCAACAGATAAACTGATTAAGTTTATAACCGCACCTGATTTTCCCACAGGCGGTATAATATGGGGTTATGACGGAGTAAAGGATGCTTATGAAACCGGCAGAGGTAAAATTATTGTCAGGGCAAAGGCAAATATTGAAGTTGGCAAAGGCGACAGAGAAAGTATTATTATTAATGAGCTTCCTTATCAGGTAAATAAAGCAAGTCTGATAGAAAATATTGCGATTCTTGTAAGGGATAAAAAAATAGAGGATATTGCTGATATTAGGGATGAATCGGATAAAGAAGGTTTAAGGATTGTTATAGACTTAAAAAAAGGTGCAGCATCTAACGTTATCCTGAATAACCTGTTTAAACATACACAAATGCAGGCAACATTCGGTGTAATTATGCTTGCGCTGGTTAACGGCATTCCGCGTATCCTGACGTTGAAACAAATACTGCAGAATTACATTGACCACCGGCTTAATGTAATAATCCGCAGAACAAAATTTGACCTCGATGCGGCCGAAAAGCGTGCTCATATACTTGAGGGCTATATGATTGCTCTCGACGAGATCGATGCAGTGATTGAGACAATTAAAAAATCGAAAGATGTACCAGCCGCGCAGGAACGTTTGATGAAACGCTTTAAGCTCTCTGAGATACAGGCAAAAGCAATCCTTGAGATGCGGCTGCAAAGATTAACAGGTCTTGAACGTAAAAAGATTGAGGAAGAATACAGGGAATTGATAAAAACAATCGAAAAGCTGAAAAATATTCTTTCCAGCGACCGCCTGAGAAGAAGCATTTTGATAGATGAACTTGAAGATGTTAAAAAAACTTTCGGAGATGAACGCAGAACGGAGATTATTTATAAACCGCAAAAGATTTCCGAAGAGGATTTCATAAAACAGTTTATTAAAGAGGAAGATGTAGTTATCACCATAAGCCATAACGGTTATATAAAGCGTACTCCCGTCAGCGGTTACCGTAGGCAGTCGCGTGGGGGCAAGGGTATAATTGGAGCAGCAACCCGCGAGGATGATTTTATTGAACATATGTTTGTTGCATCTACTCACCAAAACATTTTATTCTTTACCGATACCGGGAAATGTTACCCTGTAAAAGTGCACGAGATACAGGAAGCAGCCCGTACTGCTAAAGGATTTTCTGTATCAAACTATATTTCGAAACCAAAAGAAGAAAATATTACCGCTATCATTAACGTAAAGGATTTCGGCGAAAACCTGTTTGTAACTATGGTTACACGCAAGGGGTTGATGAAGAAAACCGACCTAAATAATTTCGAAAACACAAGGCGCAGCGGTATTATTGCCATAAATCTGAATAAAGGCGATGCACTTATTGATGCAAGAATTACCGATGGTAAACAGGACATACTTCTCGGAACTAATCAAGGTATGTCAATAAGGTTTAAAGAAAAAGACATTCGTTCAATGGGCAGAAACGCAGCAGGTGTTAGGGCAATTAAGCTTGGGAAAAATGATTTTGTTGTTGGTCTTGTTGCAGTGAAAAGGCAGGGTGCCTCGATACTGGTAGTTACCGATAAAGGCTATGGTAAACGTAGTGACCTGCACGATTACCGAGTAACAAGACGCGGAGGTAAAGGTATTATTACTATGAAATCGAGCGAAAAGAACGGAAACATGATTTCTATACGAGAGGTTGTAGATAACGATGATTTGATGATTATAACAAGTAAAGGAATAATGATACGCCAGCATGTAAAAGATATAAGGGTTATGGGCAGGAATACTCAGGGTGTAAGATTGATAAAACTTGAAGAATACGACAGGATTTCGGCTGTTGCTAATGTGGTGACTGAGGAAGAAGAGACGGAGCAATAGTTTCTGACCGTTAGCAGAACCGCTCCATCTGTACTAATAATATCAGACTTTTTGAAGTAAATAGGTGAGGTTTCGGTTGAAGTGCTTAAAGAAATTAAAGATAAATATCAAGAAGTCGCTTGGGCTAAGATTAAAGGGATGAGGAATATTTTAGTCCATAATTACGGGAATATTCAATTGAAAGTTATTTGGAATACCGTAAATACGAGCATAACTCCATTAAAAGAACAAATTAAAAAAATAACAGGTGATATTAATTTTTAAAATCTATATGAATTACGAATGAATTTCATAGACCTTCGAAGCGATACAGTAACAAAACCCTCGGCTGCTATGCGGCAGGCAATAGCTAATGCTGAAGTAGGTGACGATGTTTATGGCGAAGACCCTACGATAAACAAGCTGCAGCAAATGTGTGCTGATATATCGGGCAAGGAAGCTGCTCTTTACGTTCCATCCGGTTGTATGGCTAACCAGCTTGCCATTAAATCGCAAACTAATCCCGGTGATGAAATTCTGCTTGAATATGAATCACATATTCTGAATTACGAAACGTCTGCTCCTTCATTTATTTCAGGCGTTCAGGTATTTCCCATTATGGGTATAAATGGAGTTTTTACAGCTGAACAGGTTAAAAAACACATTCGTCCCCGAGCATATTATTTCCCCAAAACTGCATTAATTTGCCTCGAAAATACTCATAATCGTGCAGGCGGTACTATTTTCCCGATAGATAAGATTAAAGAGATAAGTGAACTGGCAAGTAATGAAAATATACGTATTCACATGGATGGAGCAAGGATATTTAATGCAAGTGCCGAGACTGGGATTTCTGTGAAAGAATATGCTTCTTATGTAAATTCGATTTCGTTTTGTTTTTCAAAGGGACTGGGATCCCCGGTCGGTTCAATTTTATGCAGTGATAAGAAAACCATCGTAAAAGCACATAAGTACAGGAAAATAATAGGGGGTGGTATGCGTCAGGCAGGGATTATTGCAGCAGGTGCCATTTATGCATTGGAAAATAATGTTCAAAGGCTGAAAGAAGACCATGCGAAAGCTAAAAAATTTGCAACTGAAATATCGAAGCTGAATGATATTCAAATCGATCTTGATACTGTTCAAACCAATATTGTTATTTTCAGGCTTAACAGACCTCCACAGAGGATTGATAAATTCAAATCAGAACTTAAAGCCAATGGTGTACTGATAAGTGACGGAAGCTACGGCAGCCTGAGGGCTGTATTCCACCTGGATGTAAAAATGGAAGAGGTTGAGAAAACTCTTGATATATTCAGAAGTTTATTAACAGAAGGGTAATTATATCCTTTATTATGTTTTACATTAATAAAATACCTAATAGTATAAGTCATCTTCTTTGGGAATTTGACATTAGAAAAAATGATCCCCAAAAGATTGAGAGAATGATTATAGAGCGGATTCTTCAATTCGGTAATCTCACACAGATTCAATGGCTATTTAATAATTCCGGTTACAGTAAAATTACGAAATATTTTTCTGACCGCGGATGGCAGATTTTTTCGGATGTTAATTTTAATTTTTGGTTTCTTCTTCTTAAGAATTTCAAAAAAAATAATATCAATTGGAAAAAGATAAAGAAAAAAAGGTTATTACAAAAGAAGAAAAACAGATTCTGGAATTATTAAGTAAGGAAAAGTTTTCCGAGAATTTTTACCTTGCTGGGGGAACAGCTCTGGCTTTGCAGTTATATCACAGGATTTCTGCCGATCTGGATTTTTTTTCGGAAAAGTATTTTGAACCTTTGAAGATTTCTAAATTACTTGAATTAAAATTTGCTGAAAAATATAAAACAATCGGCAGAGAAAAAGGAACATTACACTGCAAAATTAATAATACTTTAATAAGTTTTTTAATGTTCCCTTATCCATTATTGGAGAAAAAACAAAAACGGATTAATAATATTAAAATTGCAGGTATTAAAGATATTGCAGCCATGAAATTGTCTTCTGTACATGGCAGAGGTACCAAAAAGGATTTCATAGATTTATTTTTTATTTTACAAAAAAAATATACACTCGATGATTTACTCAGTTATTATTCCAGGAAATTTCATGTCTTGAAGGATGAAATTCCAATTTTAATGAAGTCTTTGATTTATTTTTCAGATGCTGATTTTGACCCGGATCCTGTTTTTTTACAGAAATGCAGCTGGGATCATATAAAAAAATTTTTTATTAAAGAAGTGACGAAATACACTTCAGATATTTTTAAAAAACGTGCAGGCAGACCTAAGTAAATATAAACATAAATTCACCGTAAGGGTAAGGAATTTCCAGGTCGATTCGCAGGGTATAGTACACAATGCTATATACCTTGAATACTCGGAAATCGGCAGGATGGAATATGCAAGGAAACTCGGATTTCGCCCCAAACCCAATGGGTTGCTGGAAAACGGGATAAAGGTTGTAGTTAAACGAAACGATATAACCTATCATAACTCTGCCAGACTGGATGACCTGATAGATGTTTATACCCGTGTTTCATATATCAAAAATACCAGTTTTTGTTTCGAGCACATTTTGATTAATCCCGAAAGTAATGCATTGCTTGTTAACCAAAAATCGGTACATGTCAATTTAAACCCGGATACTAACCTGCCTGAAAAAATCCCGGATGTTTTCAGGAATGCATTACTGAATTTCGAAGGAAAAGATATGGAAATCATTAAGAATTGAAACGATGATTAAGAATAAAAAATCCTGGGCGGTGTTCGAAAACAACCTTATTAAAAATTCGGAGTCTGATTATTAGAAAAACCTAAAAATTTTCGAAGAGCTGTATAAACAGGTAAAAGCATTTGGGAAATTTCCGCCCAAAAATCAGCTTGAAGGGATAGAAGTAGATATTAGAATTGCGAGAATTTTAAATAATGTTACTCAAGTTAACCGTTCAAATAAGTAAAGTTAATAATTATAATTATTTAGTAACCCCGACATTCATATCGGGGATTGATGGAAAAATGGCACTTAACAACCGTTTTAACGGTTTTTATTATGGTGGCGGTCAACTTGAGTAATTTATTAATAACATAAACAAATTTTATTTTGGATTGTAATATTAGATTTGGTTATATAATTTTTTAATATATTAACTTTACTGGTCAATGTTAAAAAAGATTTTTTTAATAGTTATATTCATATTTGTAAACGGTGCAGGATATTTAATTTCTCAGGAACTGGATCCTACGATAGATGTGAATATGGATAAGCTGAACGTTGATGTCAGGGACAGGCTTTCCAACTTTAAGCAGGATATACAGAACTACCTATCCAAAACAAAGTTCACCGATGAAGTTATTGTAAACGATATCAGAAGCCAGCCATACAAAATTAAATGCACATTCCAATTTATCTTCCAAACCGCAACAAGCTATGAAAGCTACCAGGCGCAGGTGCTGGTTTCGATTCAAAGATATGTTTTCCGTGTGCCCAACAGCTATACGACTCTGTTGAGGGTTCTTGATGAAAAATGGGATTTCAATTATGTGAAGGGACAGACCTTTTACCGTGATGACCTGAAATTTAATTCGCTTACCAGCTTTCTTGATTACTATGCATTCATGATTGTTGGACTTGACGATGATACCTGGGAAGAGCAATTGGGCAGTGATCGTTACAGGAAAGCCCAGAATATTGTTAACCTTGCAATTGCGTCCGGCTCATTCAGCGGATGGATGGATAACTCGATCACAAAGCCTTCACGAAATGCTTTTGTCCAGGAAATGCTTAATCCTAAATATAACAATTTCCGCAAAGCGTTATGGATGTACCATTTCAGCGGTATTGATTCGATACAATTCAATAAAAGACAAGCATTAACAAGAATTGCAGAAGCTGTTGAACTTATCGGGAGTGTTAAGAAAACAGAAGTCAGATCGTTTATGATTAAAGCATTTTTTGATACAAAGTATCTGGAGATTGCCCAGACACTAGTCGATTATTATGATAAAACCATTTACAGGCGATTGGCTGAAATTGACCCTGACCACAGCTCAACCTATGAAGATTATAGCACAAAGTAACTTAAATAAAATTATTACAGGAGTATAAAATGAAAACAATATCTGTTGTATTTTTATTAGTATTATTTACAGCTTATACCGGGCTGAGTTATGCTGGTGATAAACCCTATATGAATGATGTGAAGCTCAGCCTTGCAAAAAAATCAGGGTTATTTAATCTCAGCCTCGATTTGCAGTTAGGATTGAACTTTTCGACTACAAATTTTGAGTTGAGTCAAACGGATACTTCAAATACTATAAACAATACCTCTTCCAAAACAGGACCTGGAATTGCAGCTGTGCTGGCAGTAGATTTCCTCGGTTATGGATTTTGCACAGGTTTGCAGTATACCTCGAAAGGATTTCAAACCGTAAGCAATACAAACACAAGCCTTAATTATTTTGTGATTCCTCTGTTGTTTTATTTCGATTTTAAAATTGACAAGGTTATAATAGATGGAAATGCAGGACCATATTTCGGGCTGCTTCTTTCACAGGACGAATCTGCTTTATATAAAGCAAAGAATTTTGACCTCGGGCTTACCGGGAGTCTGCAGGGAACTTACCTTTTCCAGAAACACCTTGGGGCTTTGCTTGGTGTGAAATATGAATACGGCGGATTAAATAACCTTGGTAATAACGAACTTGTTAAAAGTATCAGAACATCTACTTTTTATGTATATACAGGTGTTAAGTTTATACTTTAATCTAAGTTTTATTTATCTTTAGAAAAATAAATTAGTTATAAATAGCATTTATTTCGTTTTAATTTTACCCGGTTATTTTGCCGGGTTTTTTGTAAATTTTCATCTTTAAGCACCAAGTTCGTCCGAGAAATCATAATATAATTCAATAAAATCTATTTCCGCTCTTACTCTAGAGAGTTTTATTGAGTATTCTTCAGCTTCTACGAAACTTGTGTCTTTAGGATAAAATTTTTCACGATAATATCTGCGGTATTTGCTGACTGCTTTTTCAAACTCGGATTTAACAACCGGGTTATTAATATGGTCATAAAATGTATTCATTGAATAAAAGGGGTGTAACACAAACATATAACCCAATTGTTAAGGAAATATTAATTTGGGAAATTCAAAAATTAAATTTTTATATGAATTGTGAAGATAGGGTTCGTTTCAGGAGCTGTCTCAAAAGTGTTTTTGTATCCGCAGTCTTTATGGCTGCGTTGCAATTTTCTTGCATTATCGCAACAATGAAAGTTGCGGTTACAGTTTTTTTGCAAAAAAATTGCCTTTTAAGACAGCCCCGGTTAATTATGTTCTATATTTTAAACTCCCAGGCACAGTGGTAGTCTTTTACACTGTCGGGCGGGCATGAGATGCATTTT
This sequence comes from uncultured Ignavibacteriales bacterium, assembly GCA_964461265.1. Taxonomy (GTDB): domain Bacteria; phylum Bacteroidota; class Ignavibacteria; order Tepidaquicellales; family OLB5; genus CAYWTS01. The sequence goes on along the minus strand of CAYWTS010000002.1, from coordinate 71,975 downwards.
ATTTGCACACGCTCGTCAACTGCTTTTGCAAAGTTTGTAAATTCTACTATCCCTACCTGTTTGCAAGGAAATGGTTCAAGACCCTTTTGTTTGCGTGCATTTTGAACACGGCAGTTAATCATTTTAAAAACCAAAGTGTTATCATCTTTCCATTCAAAGCTTTGCTCATTTATCAGCGAATACATCCTGTGATTTAATACTTTTTCAAGTGTTTTTAACCCGCCGCCCGCTTCGAAATTAAATACCTTCATTATTCGCTTAGCTTCAACCGGAGCAAAGCGTTCCCAGGCTTTTTTATCAAGCTCTATTGCAGTATCTATTCCATACTTTTCTTCCGAGGCAAGGAACCAGCATCCGTCATGTGCTAGCCAGCTTAATGCATAAGCTTCTGTTAGTTTTTCAAGTTCTTCACGTGTTAGGTTTTTGAGGTTGTGCATAGTTATAATATTTTATATAAATTTCATTTATTATAAAATTTAGAATATAGTATTAAATGAAAATAATCTTCTCGCATTATCACTTGTTACCCTTGCGACTTCATCAATACTTACTTCTTTCAATTCTGCAATTTTCTGTGCTGAATATTTTAAGTAAGCAGGTTCGTTACGTTTGCCCCGGTAGGGAACAGGAGGCAAATATGGTGTATCAGTTTCAAGCAGAAGATTTGTTAATGGTGTTTCTTTTATAATTTTATATGCTTCAAGAGTTTTATCATTAGGCTTGTATGTTATGTTACCGGTAAACGAGATATAAAATCCCATATCAACACATCTCTTAGCCATTTTGGCATCACCGCTGAATGAGTGGAATTGTCCTTTTAGTTTACCGTTTTCATATTCTTCTTCTATAATGGTCATTAAATCGACCGATGATTCGCGGTTGTGCAGTATAACAGGCAGATTTTTATGTTTTGCTATCTTTAACTGTTGTCTCAAAACATGTTTTTCGAGGTCAGCATTGTAAGGTTTCCAGTAGTAGTCAAGTCCGATTTCTCCTATAGCAACAATTTTACTTTCACTTGTAAGCATTTCAATTTGAACGAGATGTGATTCATCAAAATGTTTTAACTCGGCAGGATGTATTCCCACAGCTCCATAAAGCATATTATGTTTTTGTACTAATTCAATGACTTCGTAAGATGAGGATAAATCGGTGGCGGGAACTAATATTTTTTCAATACCTGTATCTACAGCACGGGAAAGCAAATCGTTCAATTCACTTCGAAGTTCACGATAATTAAGATGTGCGTGTGTATCTATGAACATTTCTTAAATCGTTCCACGACTTTTTCATCTCTGCAGTCGTGGTACGAATAAAGTTCAAGATCTACCCTCTGAATTCGTCGGTAATAAACGGCATCAAGCCGAGGTGTCTGGCGCGTTTAATTGCTGTAGTAACTTCCCTTTGCATTTTAGATGTTAATCCTGTGATTCTTGAAGGCAGAATCTTGCCCTGTTCATTTACGAATCGTGTTAGCAGTTTTACATCCCTGAAATCGATGTATTTAATGCCGCGGCTTTTTAAAGGATCCGGCTTCTTTTTACGCACAGTTTTAGGTGTCTGCATTTGTAAAGGATTATACGCTGGCTGTGCAAGTTTTTTCTTTTTGTTCATTTTCATATGTTCTAGTAATTATTCTTTAAATATGTTATTGCATTTTCAATGTTCAGTTTACCATAACCCCATTTAGGATTGGGAACCGGTCCTGTGAATTTATCATCAACAGCCGAGTTAATTATTATTTGCCTTATCTGTGAGTGGGTTAATTGCGGATTATATTGTAAAAGCAATGCTGCAGTTCCTACAACATGTGGAGCAGCCGAGCTTGTTCCGCTGAATGTCATGTAACTGTAATTTTTTTCTGTAGTGATTGTTGTATGTCCCGGTCCGCATATATCGACGCCAAGTTTTCCTGTAATGTTGTAACCTCTGCTGCTGTAGTCGGCTAGGTCTCCTACTTTATCAAAAAACCCGAAATTAACCACAAAAGCACCAACTGCAATGCAGCTATCGGCTGTCGAAGGAAAACAAATACTGTAATCATCCGTAATTTTGTTTGAACTCCACCTTGATGTCCCGCTCCATGACTGTGAAACATCGACAACATAACCCCTGATAACGGCTGGAGAGTTTGATTTCAGATTAAACTTCCATATACCTTTGACTGAACCGGAATCAGCAGCCGAAAGTCCAAAGCGGAACATGACTGTGCCTTTGGGAGATATTTCCTTTGCATATGCTATTTTGTATTTACCTGTCTTTATTATATCGCTGTTTCCTGTTATCTCCTGTGATACTTGTTTATCCGGTGATTCTATTGTAAAAGAGATATCAGTATTTTTATCGGTCCAGAGGAAGCTGACAAATACACCGTCATTAATTTTATTTTCAGTGTATTGCGGGCACTGTATTTTATATGTGTAAGTTTCACCGGCTGACAGTGTATCCATAATCATCATATTTCCGGTTGCAAGATTTCCTGCACCGCCTATAATAGTAATACCGTCGCGAGCCATTTGGTTTACCATTTCCTCTTCAGGGCTGGAACCATCCATAAACTCATACATCCACTCCCCGTCTTCGAAAAGAAGAATATTAATTTTTTCGTCTTTAAGAAACTGAATCAAGTCAGGGAAATTTCTTACAAACCTCGGAGTATAATCATACTGGATGCTTGCAACAACTATTTCGGCATTTGGTGCAATGCCATGAATCTTCTGTACACCATAATGACCGCCTAAGATAATTCCTGCTACGCCGGTTCCGTGGCCTGAGCTGTCTTCTTCACATTTTATTAGGTCGACTCCGCGTTTTCTGACAGTCCCGTCCTTTTCTCTAACAGCCCGCACTTTCGAGGTTTTTAAAGCAATCAGCTTTTCACCCGTTTCTATTTTTCCGCTGTTATTTTCATCTAATGCTATAAAGAGCTGTTCTCCGTAAGTAGGATCCGATTCTGAGAAACCGGCCTCAGTGCCATAATCTCTTTTTTTATTATTATTAACGTCAGAGTATAAAAAATCATAACCGGGATTATAGCTGCGTCTGTCATAATCTTCAAGCATACCCCAAGTATTATCTCTCATCTTTATATACCTGATTGTAACTTCTTTCCCATTTAAGGTAACTTTGTCTTCACCGGGAGTAAGCTTGCCGTCTGCATTTACATCGGTAAAGCTGTATTCACCTCCATCTGCAAAGAAAAACATCGGGTGAAAAATATCGATTCCTGAGTCAATATCACCAATAATTACACCGCTGCCTGTCAATAAATTGCCGTTTTTATCAAAGAATTTATGCTTTAATACCGTTGTTATATCATACTGCGATTGTGCAAGTAATGAGAATGGAATCAGTAATAAAAATAGTATTTTATTCAAAATTAGCTTTGTTAAAAATTCAAATATATCAGTTCAATTTTCAATCTTCAATGCTTGCCCTAAACGTAGTCGGATTATTAAATACAATATTTCACGAGGGCGTGATTTCCGTACCATTAACCGGGTCAACAATGTTCAGACAAATCAGTAATGGGATAACGGTTGAAATATAATTGAAGTGTTATTAAATATCCAAAGTTTAAATAACTTTAGAAGATTTCAAATCTCAAATAATATATCTCAAATCCACTATGTTCCCCAGTCCCTGTTATACCTGAAATCGGTGTTAATTGTTCTGTAAGATACTTTAGCAATAACAGGCGGCAGGCGTTTAAACTGGTTTTTTCTTATTATCGATTTAACTCTTTTTATAAAATCGGGTTTAAAACCTTTTTTTTTCAATTCATTATCTGATAATCTACAATCAACCATAAAAAAAAGTAATCTGTCAACGTCATAATAACTGAAACCAAGTTCTCCTTCATCCGATTGTCCAATCCACAAATCAGCAGATGGTTTTTTGCGTATTATATTTTTGGGGATATGAAGAATTTCTGCAAGCTGCCAAACCTGTGTTTTGTATAGGTCTCCAAGCGGATTAATAGCACTTGCTGAATCGCCATATAAAGTGGTATAGCCCAATAACATCTCGGTTTTATTACCGGTTCCTAAAACCATACCGCCTATTTTCATTGAATAATCATAGAGGCAAATCATTCTCATTCTTGCAATAATATTGCCATGCCTTACTTTATCAATTTTTCCCAGCTTGTTTACAATTGAATCGACTGCTTCGGTAACGTCTATAATTTCTGTTTTTATCTTAAGTTTGCGTGCAACAGAAAATGCATCAGAAATGCTGTCTTTACTGCTTGTTTTATACGGTAAAAGTAAACCATAAAGGTTTTTAGAATTAATGGCTTTTTTTGCAAGGGAGGCTGCAACAGAGGAATCGATTCCACCCGATAACCCGATAACACATTTTTTAACACCGAACCTGCCGGTTTCGTTTTTAATAAAACGTATTAAAACCTCAGCTAATGTTTGGTTAACGGGAGGATCGAATATATTTTTTTTGAAAGAGCTGTTCTCGGATTCCAAATTAACTCCTCATATCCGAGTCATTATGTTACTTCTTTGCTACCTGATAAACAATTTTTCTTATCGTATCGAACTGGAGATAGGGAAAGAGTTCCTGGATTTTATCAATTGCTTCACCTGCACTCATCTCACGGCGCATCTCTTTATACATCTGGCGTATTTTATAGTCTCTTATGGCTTTCTCATCTAATAGTTTGTATTTTTTGAGGTTATTATAAGTTTCGTCGTCAATTAGCTCACTCAGCGGATTCTCGCTCTTTGATTTCACCTGGGGTTTCATTTTCTCCTCCTGTCCTTTGTATCGGACTTTAATTTTATAAGTTACATTAATAACAATGTGTAACTTCTTTTATATATACTATCTTCCTGTTTTTAGATTACAAATATAATTAATTTGCAATGATAAAATCAAGTAGAACTCTTAAAAACAGCCAAATTTTAAGGATTTTTAAGCTCTTTTATGAATTTTTACATAACAAAATATTTAAATCTTAATTCTTATTTTATTTGGTAAAATTACTCTAATGAACGATTTACCGAGAATATTCTACTTTTTTATCTTTGGAATTAGTGTATTTTTTATTTTAATTGCTATTATAATATCGATTATTTTTATTCTTAGCTTGGGTATATATGTTATTTCTGAATTAATATATTTAATTTTGTTAAACTTATATAAATTTATTTAATATGAAAAAAACTTTTATTGTTTTAGCGTTAATTTTATTAGTCATTATTCTTGATTCATGTAAAAAGGATGAATCTATACTAAACCCCATTGTAACCTACCCATCTTTCGGGGTTAAAACATATTACGGCTCAAATTCGGATATAGCAGTTTCTTCTGTCTTAAATCAGGATGGCTCGATAGTTTTTACCGGTTATACAGTTTCATCGGGTGCGGGTGATAATGATATAGTTATAACAAAAATAGACGCTTCGGGAAATATTCTGTGGAAAAAAACTTATGGGGGCAGCGGCAACGACCAGGCTAACCAAATTATACAAGCTTCTGATAACGGGCAAGTAATCGTAGGGCAGGTAACTTCGTTCAATGCGGATTCAAAAGACGTGTTTGCGATGAAAATAGATGAGCAGGGTAATTTGACTTGGGCTAAATTGTACAAATGGAATGGCGACCAATACGGAAATAGTATTGTAACGTCAAATTCGGGCAGCGGGTATGTGATTACAGGATATTCGGAAGTCGTTCCCCAGACAACTAATACAGCGGTTCTGGTAATGGAAATCTCAGCCGATGGAAGTTATGTAAGCCATAAATTTTACGGTGGTGTTTTTAACGATTATGCCTATAAAATAATCAAAACTTCCGATGCAGGGTATTTAATAGCAGGTAATACATATAGTTTTGCAGCCCCGAATGGAGATGCTTATTTATTGAAACTTTATTCAGATGCTACTATAAACTGGTCATCCATATATGGCGGCGCTAACGCTGATATTGCTTATGATGTAATTACTACAGGAAATGATTATGTTGCAGCTGGTTTAACATATTCATTCCAGCTAAACAGTGGTGATGCACTGATTTTTAAAACCGACCCGCAGGGTTATATGTATGCAGGATGGCCGAGAACTTTAGGCTCGGATGCCTTTAAACTCGATTTGATAAAATCTATCGCTTTACTATCCGATGGCACTTATACATTGACAGGTTATTCTGTTAATGCTTCGAATATTGAGCGTATTCTGGTAGCAAATTATTACGCTGATGCCAGCTTTAACTGGGCTAAGGTATATGGAGGTACTTTGGGTGAAGATATAGGATATAACGTTTTGTCATACTCAGACGGGATAATTCTAACAGGCAGTTCAATATCATTCGGTATAAGTAATAAAGATATGATTTTAATGAATCTGAAAAAAGACGGCTCAACATGCTTAACTTCCGGTTCTTTTAATGCACTTGGAGGTTCACCTTCTGCATCAGTGATAAGAGTAACTACAGAGCAGTACAACTATTCAGCACCGGAAGTTCATAATATTACTCCCGCTGTTCTTAATTCTAATATATACCTTAATACAAATTGTTCTTATTGAATAAATGAAAGTTCCGACGTATTCAAAATACGGACTGAAGAAAACACGCGTAGAAAAACGTGAAGAACGTAAACGGATAATAACCCATACACTAACTCATTCTATACCATTTGTTCTTGGTGCAGCAGGGGGAATTATTGTATATTTTATTATTCATAAGGGCAGTTATCCCGAAACATTTACAGAATTTATAGGGAGACTGTTTATCTTTGCTACTTCAGGGGTTTTGTGTATCGGTATACTGATGCTGGTTTTTAAATTGCTAGATAATCTTTTCACTGCTCTGGAATTGAAGCGTTCAGAAGAGTTAAAGTGTATTCAGAAATACAAAAGCGACAGGGAAGAGTACGAATACAGGAAAATCAGAACCGAAGAAAGCTTTTGGAAGCTGATTGATGGCTTAAGCGTTGAGAATGAGCTTTTAAATGTCTTCAGGCAATATGGATTTCTTATTACACCTATTAAAGATGCTATAGATAAAGGTAGGAATGATTATTTCCTGACTAACAGCCAGCGTAATATTTACTTCAGATGCAATACAAGTAAAGTAATAGATAACACAATCCATATAAACGAAATACTTAAGCTTCTGAATAATTCTGCTGCATCTGAGGCAATTTTATTTTCTACGCTTCCTTATAATAAAGAACAGCTAAAGAAAACACAGGGCAAATCGTTGCAGCTTATGTCAGTAAAAGATGTAACCGAACTTGTGAAGAATATGAAATAACTTACTGCTTACTTAATATCTATTTCATTGGAATACACAGTTTCTGTTATTAATTTTGCTGTACATGGAACATGCAGGTAAAACTGCAATTAACCGGCTGAACATTAACTAACAGCATGATAAAATATTATAATATTCAGGATTTCAAACTTCAGCAGACAACCGAGACAGAGGGTGAAGTTGTAGTATTATTTAATCCCTCAGATGCAGAAAAGAAATATCTTGTGGAAACACTTAAAGTTGACGAGCATACATTGAATTCAGCTTTAGACCCAGATGAATTATCACGTATTGAATTCGAACCGAATCATGTTGCAGCAATCTTTAAAAGGCCTAAAACATATTCAGCGAAAGAATTTCTGATTTTCCGTGTAGAATCGGCAGGGATGTTTTTGTTTGAGAACAGGCTCGTTATAGTGATGGCTGAGGAAATTCCGATTTTTGATGGTAAATATTTCCAGCATGTAACAACTCTCAGAGACGTGATGCTGAAAGTTATTTACCGCTCGATATTTCACTACCTTGAACATATGAAAGTTATAAATATGATATCGGATGAGCTTGAGAAAAAAATAAATATTTCAATGGACAACCGTTATATCATTAACCTGTTTGCACTTGAAAAAAGCCTCGTATACTACCTTAACTCTATTAATTCGAACGGTGTATTGATAGATAAGCTTAAGCTGGTCTCGGCGAAAATAGGATTTACACATGAAGATATGGAATTCCTCGATGACATGCATATCGAAAACAACCAGTGTTACAAACAGGCAGAAATTCATTCGAACATTCTCGCGAGCCTTATGGATGCAAGGGCATCGGTAGTGGGGAATAACCTTAATGTAATAATGAAAACCCTTACTATAATTACAATCGGAATAATGGTCCCTACCTTTGTTGTAAGCGCATTTTCTATGAATGTTAAGATACCTCTGGCTGATATTGAATATGCATTCTGGATAATAATTGGATTAGCATTACTATCTATTGTTACCGTCATGTTTGTTTGGAAACGGAAAAAGTGGATGTAATATTTAATCTTAAAATTATGACATTTAAAGATATATCATGAATCATATTTTTTGGGGCTTAGTTTTTGGACTTGTTTTCGGTACACTTGATGTTGTTGTAATGATACCGCTGAAATATGAGAATAACAGAAAACGTACGGAAGCAATGAGTGCTGCATTTTTGGAAAGATTTATGATAGGTTTCCTGATACCGAATGTCACAATAAGCTCTATCCCTGTTGTTAATGGTTTAATAATCGGTTTTGGATTAAGTATACCTTCTGCAATAATTACAAGGGCATACATTCCTATCATTGGAATTGGAACAGCAGGGGGATTAATTATAGGTATTTTTACCAGCCTTATTATATAATTTCGGATTTAATAATTTCATACATAACTACATGAGAATTAAAAGAGAAGACACTGCTTTGATTGTAATCGATATGCAGTCAAAACTATACCCATTTATACATGAATACGAACAGCTTACAAAAAACTGCACACGCTTAATAGAGGGTTTAAAAGTTCTTGGTGTGCCGATAGTTGTAACACAGCAATACACAGCCGGTCTTGGTGAAACCATTGAACCTGTTAAAGCGGCAATAGGGGAGTATACACACATCGAGAAAATGTGCTTCAGCTGTTATGGGGATAATAATTTTATTTCTGAGCTAAAAAAGCTTGGCAGGAAAAATATTCTGTTAGCAGGAATCGAATCACATGTCTGCGTACTGCAAACCGCTCTTGACCTTATAGAAAACGGTTATCAGCCTGTGCTTGTGGAGGATTGTGTATCATCACGAGAACCTAATAACAAACGTATTGCAGTAGAACGTATGCGTGATGCAGGTGCAATTATCACAACTTACGAATCTATATTGTTTGAGCTTACCGTTTTATGCGGAACGGATGAGTTTAAAAAAATCGTGAAGATTGTGAAATAATTCACATATTGCTATTTCAAAAATTATTACGAAAATTTTTATAAACGTATATCAGAACATCCTATTTAGAAAATTTCACAGTACAGAAATTAAAAAAACCGTTTACCTCCTGAATATATCCGGTTATATATATATTACCTTCCAGGTCAGTATCCAGAGCCGAAGCTACGGGCAGTTTTTCTTTTGATGCATATACTGCCTGCCAGAGTAACGTACCGTTTTTATCATAACAATCTACTACCATTTCCGTTGGTGCTTTATCCTGTGCTATTAAGGATGTTCCGGTAACAAGAATGTTACCGTCATTTCCGAATTTCATTGTTAGTTTTTCTATGTTTTTAGATAAATAATTTTCGGAAATTCTGTTCCATTGTTCATTTCCTCCATTATCGTATTTAATAATACACCTGTTGATTTTATTCTTTTTTGCCTCTGATGTTCCCAATACATAAACATTGCCATTCGCATCTGTAAGCAGACTGCTTGCTTCATCATTCATATTCATCAATCCGTTGTAATTCTTTTTCCAGATTTCATTTCCGTTGTTATCATATTTAATGGTAATATAGTCGAAATTCGATTCATAGCTGAAACCGGTAATATAAACCTCACCAGTATTCCCAATTTTGATATCGGTAGGTTTATCCCATGCATTTCCGGAACCATCGTACTTTGCAATCCATAACTGTTTTCCGCTTGTATCATATTTTATAGTCGCAATATGAAAACCGGGTCCTCTGCACTGTCCTGTAACGTAAACGTTTCCGGAAGCATCTATTGTTAAAGAAGCCGCTTTGTCAGTAACTATTCCGTCATCATATACTGCTGACCAGACTTTTTGCCCGTTTGTGTTATATTTTATCGTTAGCCAGTCCTCACCGGAATTATCGGTTGCTATGTGCCCGGCAAAACCTGTTACATAAACATTTCCATGAATGTCAACAGCAACCGATACAGACTCATCATGCAAACCTCCATTGCTTGTAAATCTTTCTGCCCACATCTCCGAACCAGATGAATTGTATTTCACTGTAAAATAATCGGTTGCCGTACCACCGTCACCTTTGCTTCCCCCTGTAATATAAACGTTATTAAATTGGTCAATTGCCATACCATTAGGATAGTCGTGATAATTACCTGGTCCGTTATAAAAAGCAGTCCAGAGCTGATTACCCTGTTTGTCGTATTTAATTGTAGTAAGGTTTTCATTTAGTCCCTCGGCGTTTGTAGTGCCTGTAACTATTACATTACCGTCGTAATCTAATGCGACGAACTTAGCCTTATCGATACTGACCTTACCTTCGGTTGAAAAAGTTTTAACCCATTCTACCTTATACTGGGAATGAAGCTGGGCTGTAAATGAAGAAATTAAAGTAAATAATGTTATTAAGGTTTTCATATTATTAATATTAAAGTTTAACAAATTCTACCCTTCTGTTATTTGCTTTCCCTTCAGATGTACTGTTATCATCTATTGGTTTACTTTCACCCCAGCCCTTTGCCTGCAACCGATTCCTGTCTATTCCAAAGCTTACAATCAAATCTATAACGGCTTGTGAGCGTTCTTCCGATAATTTCAGGTTGTAAGCTTCATCACCATCGCTATCTGTATGTCCCTCAACAGAGAATTTAAATTCGGGATTTTCGTTCATAAGATTTATTATTTCATTTATCACACCTATGGATTCTATTTTAATAGTTGATTTATTAACATCGAAAAGAATTCCAGTGACTACAATTTTTCCATCTGTAGAAATTCTCTCGTTCATATTGATATTACCTTCTGCTAATCTTATATTTTTTATCATAGCCGGTTCGCCGGATTTTGCCCCATGACTTAGTGCTTTTATTCTGAAATTTTCGGGTTTGGGGATATCCGGAATATTCATCAACCTGTATTCATCCATATAAACTTTCATAGCTCCCTTGTTATATGATACAGCAATATGATGCCATCCTGCCTCTTTGGATTTTCCCTCCGGAGTTCCGCCATATTTTCCTAATCTTACTTCAACTAAACGAATGCTTAATTCGTTTTTCTTATCGAATATTATATGATAGGCTTCATTTCTTTTATTATAAAAAAATATATCCAGTTCCAGTGTAAAAATCTCAGGCAAAAATGACTTTGTGCCCATGTTCGGTGAAATAATGTTTACTCCTTTACCGAAGCTAATCACGTATTCATCACCTGTTTTTAAATTCTCAGCTGTACCTTCTTCAAGTTTCCATCTAGAAGGAAATTCACCTGTTATTTCACCGTAAGTATTATCTTCAAAAATAATTTTCTCACCCGCTACAAAGTCATACTTGGCCCATTGTTTTTTTTGCTCGTCTGTTTGCGAAAACAGACTGACTGAATTTATAATCAGAATTAAAATAATTTTTTTCATAGTTGTTATTTTATTAATATCATTTTATTTGTTTGCGTGAATTCGGGTGTAGTTAATGTGTAAAAATAAATTCCGCTTGAATAACCCGATGCATTCCAGTCGTAGCTGTAAATTCCTGTATTGAGTTTTTGGTTAATAAGAGTTTGAATATGTTTTCCAGTGATATCATACACAAAAAGTGTTACCTCACTTTGAACGGGCAAATGGAACTTTATATTTGTTACCGGATTAAACGGATTTGGATAGTTTTGTTCAAGCTTAAAATTGCGGGAAATTTCAGTGCTAATATTTTTTATTCCTATAATACAAGGTGCCAGTGAGTATGCTGTTCTGATAGTGTCTCCGGGCAAGGAGCCGAATCCTGACGTAAAACTAATACTGCCTCCCTGAACAAAGATACAATAGCTCATAATTGTTCCTGCTCTTGCAATCGGGGGGCCTGCGTAACAGTTACCTTCGACCTGATAACAACTGTCAAGTGCCCCAGTTCCGCCCGGAATAGGCCATACACAGGCATGTGTATGCTTGGAAGCGAAGTTATGACCAAGCTCATGTGTAACAACCTGAACAGTGTATGAAAAAACCGGATAATTTGAGTAAGTGGTCTGTATATTGCTGAATGCTGCAGGACCCGCTGAATCGGATGCCAGGTATGGAAAACATAAAACATTTAGCCAGGCTATTCCGCCCATGTTTGGTGTTCTTGTTGATATCAAGTGGGCAAGGTGGCCGTTAAAATTATTTTGCTTCTCGTGGCTGAAGCGTTTTAGTATCTGTAATGTGGAGTTATACTGTAAATATGGGTCTTGTGTAGTCCAGATAAACACCTGTGATATTTGAATGGGAATACTTTCATTTTCATATAGTGTTTTAACAGAGTTAAAAAATCCGCTGACGTAATTCATAACGCTGTCAGTGTTAGAGCTAAAATCGGTATACATTCTGAAATCACATTCAAAATAAATTCTAACAGTTCCGCCAAAGTTATTGGCAACAGGGTTTGGTTCAGGCAGTAAACCGTTTTTTTGCCTTGGATTGAATCTTATATCGTAATCATCGACATTGCATGCGATTTTGTTTGATTCTGAAAAATCTGAATCTTTAAAGATTATGTAATCTTCTTCTTCGGTAGCGTACTTAAGGGGGGATATGTTGTAATTACCTGTCTGGTCGGAAATGATTGCCATAATGTAACGCGGAAAAATGCTGAGTGAAACTATGGAATTAGGATTATCTTTGATTATTCCTTTGTAGTGTATTCCGTGAGTGTACGATATGTAGCTGGCATTGTTGTTTGTGATAACACCAACGTTAAAATCTTCAGAGAATGGATATGATTGCGTTAGAATTAACTGTATATCTCTGTCACTTAAAGGAATTTTAAGAGTAATGTTACTCTTTTTGGTTAAAAGTATATTTTTGTAAACACTGCTGTTTATTTTAAGAAGTACCGAATTTCCATCCTGTTTACTCCCCAAATTGCTGCTTGGGACTTCGTTAAATGATCTTTCAAAAAGTTTTACTTCATCAAACTTATTATATGACAAGGCTGATTTAATACTTTCGTATATCCTGTTTTGTTTTTCATTGTAATTTGCTGCAGTGTGTGTTTCTTTTCCGTCAATTTTATAACTCATCAACAGGATACAAAATACAGCTGTTATTAAAAACGTAAGATACTTTACAGGTTTTTTCATATTTCTTCCTTTAAATTATAGATTAATTATAAAATTTCGCTAATATACTTTATTCAATTTAGCGATACAAAGAAATTTATTGAGATTTATCACAAAATATTCAGATGCAAAGATTGAATATATTAATATTTTCAAGTATTTTTTTCGATATTTTTCATTTAAAGTCACAAAACATGGAAAAAACAATTTTTATTCGGTTGCTCGCTGCTTTAACTCCCATTGAATTCAGGGAATTTGCCAGGTATGTTAATTCACCTTTTCATAACAGGAGAAAAGAGGTCGAAAGATTTTTCTCTGTTATCAAAAAATATTACCCCGATTTTAAGGGCGAAAATTTTACTGCAGAGAAAATATTTTCAAGGCTTTACCCGGCTAAAAAATTTGATATTTCAGTTATCAGAAGGCTTACTTCCTTCTGCCTCAAGCTGCTTGAAACATACCTTGCATATTCGGGCTTGAAAAATGAACAATTTTATTTTGATTTATCGCTGGCTATACAGTATTCTGCAAAAGGAATGTATAAGAGTGCCTATAACAAGACTTTAATTGCCGATAAAAAGTATCGGGATATGAAAGGCGATTACGAATTTTATTTCTGGAAAAAGTTTCTTATTGAAAGACAAAAAAATTCGTTGCATGGATATACCGGAGATGACCATCTGGCTTCGGAGTCTATAATAAATAGAACAAATTATTTTTCATACCACATGTTTGTAAATATCTGTAAAAGCCTTGTAAGCCTATGCATAAACGAGAAAAATTTTAATTCTGATTATTCTAAGAGTGATTTTTTCCTATTTATTAAAAACTTACAGCTTGAAAATTATTTTAACAGTCTTTCGAAGCAGACAAACGAATATTATCCTGTTCTTGCAGCAGAATATTTCCAGGCTATGACTTTACTTAATCCGGAAAACAATGCGTATTTTAAAAGTTTTAAAAATATTCTTAAGAAAGAATTAACTCATTTTACTTATATCGAACAACTAAACTTTTATACAGTATTCGAAGCAGTATGTACTCTGAGAATCGAAAGCGGACATAAAGAATATTCCATGGAATTATTCGAAGCCTACAAGGATATGATTGCCAAAGGTCTTTATTCATATTCGGAAGGCGGTGAATTCATTTTACGTATTTTCCGGAATATTGTCCATACGGCTGTAATGGTTAAACAGTACACCTGGCTTGAACAGTTCTTAAAATGTTATTTGCAAAAACTACCGGATGATTCACGTTATTCCATGGGTAATATGGCTGAAGCGATACTTTTTTTTGAAAAAGGAGAGTTTGAAAAATCACTATCCTCTCTTTCGAAATTAAAATATGAGCTTTTTCATTTTAAAATAGATTTTAGGAATCTCCAGCTTAAGATATTTTATGAGCTGGAATATTTCAAAGAACTTGAAGCAGCAATCGACGCTTATAAACATTTTATTGCTAATAACAGATATATCTCTCAAAGATACAAAACAATTTGTACAGGATTCGTAAACAGTGTTAACAAGATTCTTAAAATAAAAATGAACGAACTTGCAGTTGAACCCCTGATATTAAAAAATGAAATTCTTTCTGCACAAGGTGCTATGTATCAAAGCTGGCTTCTGGAGAAAGTTTCGGAACTTAAACCTTAATAATACATTATCAATAGTAACATAAAGTTATAGCGAATAAAAGCATTTGTTATTTGATTAGAACCATCTTCTTTGTCTCAGAATACACACCAGCTGTAATTTTATAATAATATAAACCGCTTGCGTAGTTTGTTCCGTTCCATTCTGCTTCATAAGTCCCAGGACTCAATTCCTGATTGATAAGAGTTGTGATTTCACAACCAAGTATGTCATAGATTTTTAAGACCACCCCTGTCCCGATAAATCGGGTTTTCCCCTCCTTACTAAGGAGGGGATTAAGGGGAGGTCTAATTTCGAATTTTATCTTTGTTTTAGCATTAAATGGATTAGGATAATTTTGATAAAGCTTAAAATCTGCAGGAACCTCCGATTCAATTTCCTTTATCCCAATAACTGCTGTATTATATTTATAAATTGCACCGCGGTTTCCGAATGCCCAACCAAGAGTTGGAGAAAGGAAATTAATTTCATTTATTGCATTACTATCCGGTGCTGGTACATCGAGCCAATTTAGACCGCGGTTAGTAGAAACTGCTAATCTTAATGAAAATCCGCCTGAAGCCCATAGTTCATCCTGCGTTCTGAAAGAAAATGATTCAACAAAACCGAAGAATCCCAGTTCCTCATACAGCCAGTTCACACCGGCATTTACTGTATATAATCTGCTCATGCCATATTCTACATCACCGCCCATAGCTAAGACAAATAATGAATCTGCAAATTTAATATCATATATAGGTTCGGGGGCAACACACTGTGCTATCCAGTTCAGCCCGCCGTCTGTGGTTTTCCAGACAGCACCGGCTAAATCTATTATTCCGCCCGATGCATAGCCGTAATTAGGATTATGGAATATGAATCGCCTTATAGCAGAACTGCTGCAGTTTCCGGTTAAAGTTGAATTTACAAACCAGCTCTCTCCGCCGTTAGTGGTAGTGTATACTATCCCGTTGAACCCGCCCATAAAACCTTTAAGCGTATCCAAAAAATATATAGCCATTAAAATATTATTTGTATCGGGGAAGAAATAAGATGTCCAGTTTTCACCACCATTAGTTGTTTTTAACACTAAGGTGCTGTTATATGATACATCATTAGCTACAGCCCATCCTTTAAGACTATTCATAAAGAAAATGTCGTAAATATTAGAATTAATCCCGGTCTGCTGTATACTCCAGCTGTTTCCACCGTTCGAAGTATGAATAATTATTCCTGAATCGCCTGAGACCCATCCGTGTACCGAATCAGGAAATGAAGACCTGTGCAGTGATTTTGAAGCGGGTGATTGTTGCGGATTCCAGTATTGCTGTGAGAAACTTATTATTGGGAATGATAATAGAAAAAATAACATTATAAAAATATAAGCTGATTTATCTGAACATCTCTTCATAATCCAAATATATTTAATGTATTTTACCCGTGCCACCACTAAATCTGTAAATATGTTTTATTTTCAGCTCTTTTTCCCTTCGGTTATAATAAATAATAGCGTGAGCAGTATCTGAGAAGGTTTTCCATCTATTCCATTGCTTTTCAAAAGAGGTATGAATAATTTCGTTTTCAAATTGTCGGAACGAACTCACCATAATATAGAATCTCCCTTGAAATATATGAAATTCATTACATTTTTTGTTTTTTTTATCTTATTATCTACAGATGCTGCTTTTTCACAGGAATATGTTACTGTCTCCGCATCTGCATCGAAAAAAGAATTTCAATTAAGTGAAAAGATCAAGGTAAGTATTAAAGCTTCGATACAGGCTGGTTTTCATATTAACGCTAATAAGATTGCCGATGAAGACCTGATACCTACTTCAGTGAAAGTGGACGGTTCGGAGTTCAAATTGACCGGTGTATCATGGCCTAAAGCTAAAGACTATAAATTTGCATTTTCAGAAACAGAGCTTCAGGTCTTCGAGGGTAATATAACTATCGGGTTAAGTCTTAAAGCAGGTAAAAATCTAAAACCCGGCAAATATGAAGTCAGCGGCTCGGTTCATTACCAGGCTTGTAATGACCGTTCATGCTTTGCACCGCGTGATGCAGCCTTCACTGTTACAATTAATTTAAAGGAAGATTCTGTTAAAACTTCTGATACGCTGAAACAGGAAGAAAGGAAAGATACAGCCAGGAAAACAGATACAACAGCTACGGGCTCCCAAACCGACACAGCCCCCAAAACTATAACATTAACTGAAAATCAACGAGATACCACTCAAATTATTACTTCTGCAGGCCAGGAAGATTTAGCGAATTACTTAAAAGAACATGGGATGTTACTTACACTGATTTTAGTTTTTATTGGCGGGCTGGCTTTGAATCTCACGCCATGTGTTTATCCCCTAATACCTATAACAATCAGTTACTTCGGTGCCCAGGTAAGCGGGAATAAAAGTCAAAAGATCACACTTGCAATCGTTTATGTTCTGGGGATGTCGGTTACTTACTCTGTGCTGGGACTTGTTGCAGCTTTAACAGGAGGATTGTTCGGCGGAATGCTACAAAATCCAATTGTTGTTGGTATATTAGTCATAATATTTCTTGCTCTGGCTCTAAGTATGTTTGGATTATACGAGATACGTATACCGCAATCCGTTGCCAGCTTCAGCGGAAAGAGCCGCCGGGGTTATTTGGGAACCGCGATGATGGGATTAACTGTTGGTTTCATTGCTGCACCCTGTATTGGACCTTTTGTTCTTAGTCTGCTTGTTCTGGTTGGACAGCTGAAGGATGCATTTCTTGGATTTATTATGTTCTTTGTCCTTTCGATGGGACTTGGTTTCCCGTTTTTATTTCTTGCTTTTTTCTCAGGTTCAATCAGTAAACTCCCCCGTTCGGGTGAGTGGATGGAAGGTGTGAAAGTTATATTCGGATTTATTATGGTGGGTCTCGCAATTTATACTGCTCAACCCTTAATGCCTTCTAACATCTATGAAATTGCTTTTCCGCTTTACCTGATATTTGCAGGAGTTTATCTTATTATTATCGATAGAAAAGCCATTAATACTTCAACTTATACACGGATTAAATATACAATTGCAATAGCTTCGATAGTGTGGGGCTCCGCAGGACTTGAATTTGGGGAAAAACATATTGCTTCAGGTAAGTTTGAATGGAATAATTTGCAGACGCTCGCACAGATAGACAGCTCTATTAGAAATGCAGGAAGACCCACTATTATAGATTTCTATGCTGACTGGTGCGCTCAATGCAAAGAACTTGATAAAAATACCTATTCTCATCCTAATGTTATTGCAAAATCAAAAGAGTTTAATAATATTAAGGTTGATTTGACTCAGGAAAATGCTGAGATAACGAAAAGGTTTAACATAATGGGATTACCCGTTGTATCATTCATCGGTAAAGATGGAAAGGAAATTGAAAACCTGAGGATTACGGGCTTTTTGAAACCGGATGAGTTCGAAAAAATTATGGATAAAGCTTTAAAGTAATACAATGAAATATCTAATTACATTAATAATATTAACAAATATTTGTGCTGCTCAATTATCGGATACAAAAACAGACAACACTGTAAAATTCAATACCTTTAAATTTGCAGCATTTAATAAAAAGGGTTTATTAAAATCTGAATTGTTTTTCCGGGATTCAGGAAAAACCGAAGCAATTAAGACTGTAAAAAAAAGCAAAAAGTCTCCGGGACTTGCATTGATTTATTCACTTGTAGTTCCGGGAATGGGTCAGTTATATACAAACAGGTTTGACATAGGTAAATATTTTTTAATTTCCGAAGCAGCACTCTGGCTTGGATACGCCTCATTTACAATCTACGGAAACTGGCTGAAAAATGATGCATATAATTACGCCGTTATACATGCAGGTATAAATAAGAACGGCAAGGATGATGATTTCTTTATCAATATAGGTAATTATGATAATGTTGATCAGTATAATAATGAACGATTGCTGTACGGAGAATATGATAAATTGTATTCCGCAGCAAACGGATGGGGCTTTTGGTGGGATACTCCGGAAAACCGAAGAAGATACCGCGAAGACAGAATAGCCGGTGAGAGGACACTGAATGACCGTATATTTATTACCGGTGCTATTTTACTGAATCATGTAATCAGCGGTATTAGCGCTCTTATTTTGACAAATAAATATAATGATGAGATTGAAAAAACATCGGGCGGAATAAGAGTGAATGCAGATATTATTAATTTTGGCAGCAGGGTGACTGGAATAAAATTAAACTTTGTCAAAAACTTTTAAAATCTCGATAGTTTGCAGGATATTGACAAGGTTAATGTAAAGCTTATTATAGAATACGACGGAAAAAATTATTCGGGCTGGCAGAAACAGAAATCAAAACCAACAATTCAGGAGACCATTGAAAACTCCATAAAATGTCTGTTCCCCGGCGAAGTTATTAAGCTTATAGGTGCCGGCAGAACAGATACCGGAGTCCATGCTTTTGCACAGACAGCAAATTTCAAGATACCAAAGAAAAAATTGGAGCGTTACGGATTAAAGCGGCTTGTTGAATCGGTTAATTCCATATTACCTGAAGATATTGCAGTAATCTCAGCCAGAAAGGTTAATATAAATTTTCATTCACGTTATTCTGCTAAGAAAAGAATTTACTGTTATTATATTACAGGAAAAAAGCACGCTTTGAGCGGGGATAAAGAGTATTATTTAAGCGCCGGTTTTAATATTGATAAGGCAAAAGAATTTTGCAAAATAATAACAGGTTATCACTCGTTTAAGAATTATTGTAAAAGCAAAACAGATAACCATGGATTTTATGCAGTGGTCGATTATGCCAAAATCAAGAAACTTTCACGTACAGGCTTCGTGTTTGAAATTTGTGCGAACCGTTTTTTGCACTCAATGGTAAGGGCAATTGTTGGTGTAATGGTAATGACTGCAACAGGTAAAATATCAATAGAAAATTTTAAAAAAATCTTTTTTAAAGGAGAACCCATTAAAATACAATATGTACCGGCTAAAGCTTTATTTCTGAAAAAAGTAATTTATTAAACTATGAAAAAAACCATTTTAATCATCATTATTGCATTTGTTGCCTTCTCTTTGATCGATTCAAATGCCCAAACCCTGTGTTTTAAGGAAAAAGTTAGTAAGGATAGATTGATATTTTCTGCAACAAATAATGGAATTTATAATTTAGAATTGACCGGCGATGGAACTGAAAAGTTATTGCTTAAAGAGAAATTGCTTTCAGTATCAAACGATATTTTGAAAGGAAGATTAAAGAAGGAAGGAAATAAAAATTTCCAGGAGAAACCGAAAGAAAAATCCACTTGGCTGGCTGTCGGATTATCTGCATTATTGCCGGGTGCCGGACAATTTTATGCCAAGAATATATGGAAAGCTGCTATTTTTCTCGGTGTGGAAGCTGCGGCATGGGGAACATTTGCATATTTCCAGCATAAGGGAAACAAACAAACCGAAACGTATCAGAATTATGCAAATTCAAATTGGGATGTAAGGCTTTATGCAAGATGGCTGAAAGAGCAAAACTTTGAAGGTTCAGGCGGTATCAATCCCGATTTACCGGACCTTGAACAACTCCGCTTGCAAATAAACGAGTGCGAACAGCAAAATTTTTCACATACATTACCTGAATATTATTCACAGCAATATTACGAGGTTATCGGAAAATATCAGAATTTTGTAGGGGGTTGGCTCGATGCATATGTAAACGGGAACTGGATAGTTACTAAACAGAATTTCCAGACTTATAAAACCTACATGTTCAATTATTATGCCGATGAACGCCAGAAAGCAAATTCTTATTATAATACAGGTGATATCGGTATCTATGTAGTGATTTTAAATCATATACTAAGTGCTGCCGATGCTGCTTGGACTGTTTCTATATATAATAAAGAGGTGAGAATGAAAACAGGGGTGGGAGTTACAACTTACAGATCACCTTATACATTAAGTACAGGTTTGATACCGACATTTAAGCTGAGTATGAATTTTTAAAAATATATTATTGGAATTGAAACCCGCGGGCAAACCTGACTTTTGCAGGCAGGTTCGCGGGTTATTTTTTATCCCTCAGCGGTAAAATAATTTTTTCCCTTAAAATATTTTTTTGCTTTTAATAACCGGTTTCTTTTTTTAAATAATCCATAAACAGCTGAGCCGCTTCCGCTCATCAGGCTGAAATCACTACCAAAAGAATACATTTTTTCCTTAATATCTTTTATTTCCGGATACATGTTGAAAACAGTCTTTTCAAAATCATTTACATATATTTCTCTTGCGTTTTTAATATCAAAGTATTTTATGTCGCTGAATTTAACTTTGTTTTTTTTCGTTCCTATATTCAATGTTTCATAAGCCCATTTTGTGTATATAGGTAGAAGCGGATACACAAAAAGTATGCGACAGGGTATTTTGAATTTATTAAGGAAGGTCAGTCTTTCACCCCGTGAAAATGCATAAGCGGGCTTATTTTGCAGGAAAAATGGGACATCGCTTCCAAGCTCCAGTGCAATTTTTAACAACTTTTTGGAACCCGTTGGTATACGAAAATATTTTGCTAAAATTTTCAATGTTGCAGCTGCATTGGAACTTCCTCCTCCAAGTCCTGCGCCAATTGGGATATTCTTCCTTATTCCAATTCTAATTTGAAATCTCTTCTGTATTCTGAATCTATCGAAAAATAAATCTACTGCTTTATAACAGATATTATTTTGTGCAGGGATTTTATTTCGGGGGGTGGTATAAACTGATATCTTATTATGCTCTGACCAGGAAGGAGTTATTTTAATTTCAATTTTATCATAGAGCTTAACCGGATAGAAGACTGTTTCGATGTTATGATAACCATCTTTACGTTTTGATAATATCCTCAACCCGACATTTATTTTTGCATTTGATTTAACGTTATAAATTCTCCGCATATCCAAAGATAAGATGTTTAGAATAATATTGTAATGTTTAATTTAAGTAATGATATTTTCAATATCTTATTGATATGGTTCTCCCTGCTGTAAATTTTACAGCTAGTAAATAATAAAATTCAAACACAGCAGCTTATATTAATTTTAATTATGTTTCTTTCGGGTTTTGTTGCTTTGATTGTCTCTTATTTAACAGCAAAGCTAATTTAGTTAGATGTGCTTAGAACAGGTGCTTTTATTCTGACATCATCTTTCGGTCCCTCTGCTCCGTTCGGCTACCCTTTGACACAAAAGACATTCCCCGGTAATCAGGAAGCAATGACTGATGCTGTTTTAATAAGCGAGCTAGGTGTGGGTCTGCCTATTTTTACTAATGCACCTTTGATAGCAATGTGGTTCAGCAGCAAGAGGGAATTGATACAAGCTTTTTAAAACTATTAATCATATTTATCTGTAATATCATTATATTTAGGGGACTTAGCAAATTATCAAAAAACCTTATTAATCCCTTTATTTTTAAATATAAACCTTTATATTTGTGAATTCTTAAATAAAACATCAGCTTATCGTATACTCTACCATATAAACAACCTTTAGCTTGCGAGCACTCAAATATTTATTATTTTTATTTATTTCAGCGTTTCTATTCAATTCCTGCGAAAAGGAAGACGATTCGGTCATTGACCCTACATTATACTTCCCGCAGATACTTAATGCATTTGTATCACCCGATACAAATTTCACTCCGCCAATCGTTGAAATAATAGTTGCAGTTGTAACTTCACAGGAACCGGTTAAGAGTGTTATTGCAACGCTTTCAGATCCTGATAATAACCAAATTCGTGTTTATGAATTAAAAGATGATGGTGTAGCACCTGATACTGCCGCCGGAGACGGTCATTTCACTGCACAAATAAATGAAACACAAAATTGCAGGATTGTTGGATTCTACAATATTGAATTTGTTGCTGAAAATGTTTCCGGTCTTAAAAGTAATACATTTATTCAGAGTTTCTATGTAAAACAGGTAAATAATCAAATACCTTTTATTTCAAGTCTTTCAATAATTCCAGACAGTATCCGTATAAATACTTCGGGCGAATTTATTTTCACTTTACGTGCTTTTGACCCGAACGGACAATGTGATATAGGGCGTGTTTTTTATCTTGGTTCAAGACCTGACGGTTCAAGCTTAACACCTCAGGATTTATTTGATGACGGAAGCTGCTGCTTAATAGGTAATCCGCCCTCTTACAGCGGAGATGCTTTTGCAGGTGATTCTGTTTATACAAGGAAATTTTTTGGTGCACCTGACCAGCTGGGTTATTATGTCTACCGCTTAAGAGCTGTTGACCGTTCAGGCGATACAAGTCTTATTTTAAGCGATTCAATTTATGTATTTCAGTAAGATGAAAAAGCTTTGCTTTTTAATACTATTTATTTCGCAAATTGGTTTCAGCCAGTCTGTTCCCGATGAATTTAAAATTTCCGCTTCAATTAACCTTAGTAATGTTCGGTTTAATTACCAGACCGATAATTTTAGGATAGGTTACGGAATAAGGTCAAGTTATACAACATCTCCGATTTTATCTAATTTTATAAGCGATATCTTGGTAATAGGCGATACTATTTGGTTTGGTACGGGAAGAGGTGTAGCTAAAACGTTTGATGACGGAAATACATTTTATAATTATTACGGTTCACAGCCATTTTTAGAAGATGATGTTTCGGGCATAGCCGTTTATAATAGCTGGGTGGTAGTTTCAACAGCTTATTCACAAACAATTGGGGAAAACACATTCCCCACCGGTACGGGTATAAAAGTTTCATCAGATTACGGCATAACATGGAACGCTTATCCTCAACCGATTGATCCTCAAGACGATGATACAATATTTTATGGGATAAGTAAAATATATGCACTTCCGATTACAGTTGATGAAAATAATCTTTCGTATGATATACTTATAACTAAAAAGAATCTAACATCCGATTCATTGGTCATATGGATAACATCCTGGGCAGGAATGCTGAGGAAGTCAACTGATTATGGCAGAACTTTTCAGCGTGTAGTATTACCACCTGATAATTTAGACAGTATTTATCCCGGTGGAGGACCTTATACATTTGAGCTTAATCCCCGTGACCCACCGCAGGGGAATAACAATCATAAAGCTTTTTCTGTTTGTGCTGAAAATGATTCTACTATATATGTTGGTACGGCAAACGGAATAAACAAATCAACCGATTGGGGAGTTAGCTGGAGGAAATTCAATAATGCGAATACAGGTAACGGTATTTCTGGTGATTTTGTAGTTGCATTGAAAATACAGCGATATAATAATAAAACAATAATTTGGGCAGCATCCAATTCAACAGGTGGAAGCCAATTTAACGGATTCAGCTATTCATCCAATAGCGGATTAACCTGGGCAAGTACTCTTGAAGAAGCAGTATTTTCGCATAATATGGGTTTTAAAGATTCTATTGTTTATCTGGCAACCGATAACGGTATCTGGCGGAGCTTCTTCAAACCGCCGAATTTTACTTGGTCAAGACCTTCAGCTATTTATGATGAGGAAACAAAAGACCAGGTGAAAACAAACTTCTTTTATTCGGCTGATTCAAAGGGTATTTTTACATGGATTGGCTCCGGTGACGGGCTTGCAAGAACAACCGATACTACGGTTAGTCCGTGGACGGGTAAATGGAAAATTTTCCGTGCTGTAAAGAAGCTTGCTTCTACAAACGAAACATATGCGGCGCCTAATCCGTTTTCTCCGAAAGATGAAGTCACAAGAATATTTTTTAAGACCGGTAAAACAAGTTCCAAAATTACTATAAAAATATTCGATTTCGGTATGAATTATGTAAGAACATTGCTTCAGAATGCACAAAGAAGTGATCCGGACGAATTATGGACTATGTGGGACGGTAAACGTGATGACGGCAGGCAGGTTGCCAACGGTGTGTATTTTTACAGGATAGAAATAGATGACAGTGAAGTTGTCTGGGGGAAAATCCTTGTTATGCAGTAATGCAAAAACCCGAAACATATATATTAAAAGCCGTTTTTTGGGACAGCCCCGAATTTCTGAATGAAAGAAAAATCAGAAATGTTTTAATCCAAGGGAATGATGAAATTAAGAAATGGATTATGACAAGATTCCTTGAATATGGCAGAGTTATTGATTCCTTATCTTTTTTTACTATTCAGGAAATAAGTAATAAAA
This sequence comes from uncultured Ignavibacteriales bacterium, assembly GCA_964461265.1. GTDB lineage: Bacteria > Bacteroidota > Ignavibacteria > Tepidaquicellales > OLB5 > CAYWTS01. The sequence goes on along the minus strand of CAYWTS010000002.1, from coordinate 46,884 downwards.
TTAATGATTTAAAGCTCCGTGACTTTACAAGAAAAAAATGGCAAAGGATGATTGAAGTGTATGGTGAAACTTAATGAGGATATTAGTTTTTATGTTTCGAATAGTCAAAGAGAGATTTTATATAAGTTATTTCAGAATAAAGACATAAATGATAATTATTTTCTTACCGGTGGAACTGCATTATCGGTGTTTTATTTATACCACCGGAAATCGGATGATATTGATCTTTTTACATTAAATGATGTTAATTTACCAGAGATAGATTTTTGGATAAAAAGGAACTGGTTATCTTGCAGCATGAGTCTCTATCAATTTTCAACTAAAAATGAATTGAAATCATTAATTAAAGATATTTATAAAAAGTTTGCTTAAGTTTATTATAAAAATTGTTTTAATATTACTTATCACCTCCGCCAGCTTTGCACAGATTGGCGGGCTGCCGGGTGCATTTACACGTATGGGTTTCGGCTCAAGGGGTATTTCTATGGGTAACGCAATGACATCGGTAACCTATGGCGATGTTGTGGGGTATTATAACCCTGCACTTTCGGCATTTCAGAATGAGCATTTAATAAATTTAAGTTATTCGTTCCTTGCACTCGATAGAGCATTAAATTTCGTAAGCTATACTAAGAATTTTAAACTGCCAAATCAAAAAGAAGGCAGTGCAGGATTTACATTCTCGTGGATTAATGCAGGTGTAGGCAAGATTGACGGCAGAGATGCAGATGGATTCAGTATTGGCGAACTTTCAACATTCGAGAACCAGTTTATGTTTGCTCCCTCTATAAGGGTATCGGAGCAGGTTTCACTTGGTGCCGGATTTAAATTTTATTATGCTAAATTGTATGATAATGTTACAACTACCGCATTCGGTTTCGATATCGGAGGTTTAGTTAAAGTAAACGATAAAATAAACGTTGGATTTGCTGTAAAAGATATTAACACAAAATATGAATGGAATACAACTGAAGTTTATGGCCAGCTTGGGACAACTACTAAAGAAAAATTTCCAAACCTGTATAATATAGGCGTGTCTTATCTGTTACCGAAAAATTTAGGCGTTGCAAGTCTTGAATTTGAATTATCGAATCAAAAAACGTATGTAATTAAAGGAGGTGTGGAGATAAAGCCTATTGAGGGTATAAGCTTCCGCGGCGGATTTGACAGATTCGATTTTAAATCGGATGATAAGTTTGGCAATTCAAAGTTTTCCTTCGGTGTTGGATACCAGAAATCGTTAAAGAATTTTATACTCGGGCTGGATTACTCATTTGTAATGGAGCCATATAGTAACAGTCCGTTCCAGACTATAACGGCTGTGTTTAAGATAAAGTAAAGACTATTACTAATAGCAGGTCAGACATTCTTGTCTGATAGTTTTTAGAAATTTAATATTATGACAGGCAGGAATGCTTGTCCCACTAAATACGATAGTGAAAAATTTAATTAAAATATCTTTATTATTTTTAACCAGTACCATATTTGCCCAGAACGACGGTGCTGGCAACACAGGTTTATCATTTTTGAAACTCGGTATTACCTCACGCTCTATTGCCATGGGTGATGCTGTTGTTTCATATATTGATGATGCTTCGGCAACTCATTACAATCCCTCATGCTTAATGGTCGGTAATAATAACAGCATTATGTTCATGCATAACGAAAACATCCTCGGAATCAGAACCGAGTTCCTTGCGGCTAAGGTAAAGTTTGAGAGATTTGCTTTCGGATTACACCTTAATAATACTTCTGTCAGCGATATCGAAGTACGCGAAATACCCGGTGCTCCGCTCGATAAATTCACTGCTCAGAATTTTGCATTCGGAATTTCTGCATCTTATAAAATAAATGAAATGATAAGTGCCGGCATTACAGGTAAATTTATATATGAAAAGATTTTCATCGATAACGCTTCCGGTTTTGCCGTTGATTTCGGGGGATTATATGCTTACCGTGATATATCGTTTGGCTTAAGCATATCGAATATCGGTTCAATGTCAAACCTGCGTAATGAAGCCACGAAGCTTCCGGCTTTAATCCGGGCGGGCGGCAGTTATTTGTTAAATATTCCTTCAGTAAACGGCAGTTTACGTATTGCGTTGGATGGTTTTAAAGTTTTCGATGGAGGTAAGTTCCACATCCATTCAGGTGCAGAATTCTCATACAAAGATTTTCTTATGGTTCGTGCAGGTTACCAGTCAGGTTACGAAGACAAAAACTTTACAACAGGTATCGGGCTGAAGTATAAAATATTTAATCTCGATTACGCCTTTGTCCCATATAAATATTCGCTTGGTTCAAGCCATACAATTACTCTTGGTGCTTCATTCTGAATCAAACTATACATGAATGGAGGCAATAAGATACGAAAAGAAATATCTTAACGAGTGGGAAGAGTTCGTAGCTTCTTCCGGCAACGGAACAATTTTTCACACCCGGAAATTCCTTTCTTACCACGCTCCCGATAAATTCAAAGATTCATCATTAATATTTAAAGAAAAAAATAAAACGGTTGCCATTTTAACAGCAGCTATTGTTAAAAGAGAAGGCAAAACAGTTTTTTCCTCACATCAGGGGGCATCGTTTGGCGGTTTTGTGTATAAAGATTCGCTTAGTATTAAGCAGGCATTCAGCTTAACCGAAACCCTGATTAATTCAGCACAGGAAACAGGAGCAGAAAGAATATATATGGTTCATTCGCCTTTTATTTACCAGAAACGTTATAATAATTATGTTGATTTTGCATTGCTTCAAAACGGTTTTAAATATTTAAAGCGTGAGGTTACAAGTGTGATTTGCCTTGATGTGAAAGAAGATGACGTTTTCACCCTCTTTAAGCCTGAAGCAAGAACCTCCACGCGGCGCGCAGAAAAAACCGGCGTCGAAATCAGGGAATCGGATGATTACGAAACTTATTACAGGATACTGAAGAGCAACCTTAACTTAAGGCATAATGTTCAGCCCGCTCATACTCTTGATGAGTTAATCAGGCTTAAAAATCTTTTCCCAGATGAAATTAAACTATACGGAGCATTTGTAAAAAATAAAATGATAGCGGGTGTAGTAAATTTTTACTGCAATTCAAAGGCTGTGCTTGTATTTTATATCAGCCACAATCCCGAATACCAGCAGTACAGGGCTGTTAATTTGCTGTTTTATACTATTATTAAAGACGCAGTCCACAGGGGATTAAGCTATCTGGATTTTGGCTTGTTCACGGTTAATATGGATCCCAACTGGGGACTCGGAAGGTTTAAGGAAAATTTCGGGGCAAGGGGAATTTTGAGAGATTATTTTTATTTGGATTTGTAAAGATGACAGAAAATAAATACATAAAATATCTTATTATTTTCTTAACACTTATCATTTCATACTATGTAACATTGCGTATAGATGCACCGAATTATGAGATGAAGCTGAAAAGGCACACGACAATTGTTGATAACAATATCGAGTATCCGTATAAATACCGTCTGATTAATCCATATATATCGCATTTGTGGTTTACTATATTAAGACAATTTCTTCCTGACAAAACATCATTCTTACTAGCTTATTTCATCCAGAATTTTATCGTTTATTTGTTTCTGTTTTACTGTGTAAAGAAATTTTTCAGTATATGGTTTGATAATACGGGTATAGCTATAGGTTTATTGATTTTAGCTGTTCTTATTCCGCTTTCGCTTACCGGCTACGATGTTCTTGGCGATATGTTAACGGCTGGTTTTATGGCTCTGGGATTTTATTTTATCAATATTAATAAAACATCTTTGCTCCTTCCTCTGGTTTTTATCGCTGCATTTAATGAGCTGCAGATAATAATTCTGGCAGCTGTTTTTTTATTATCCAAAAAACAAAACCTTATATCGGCAAAGGGCTGGCTGAATTTTATTTTACTGTTAGTTACTTTTTGTATAGCATACTTTTTGCTTTATATATTACGGGGCGGTGCTGCATCGCAGGGCGATGTTGTTTGGTATTTCACCAAGGATGCAGCTTTCAATATTGCCCATAAGGACTGGATACTGCTGTGGCTAATTATGATTACACCGTTTTTACCGTTTGTGTTAAAATCATTCAAATTAAAACCTATATTTTTAAGGAGAACATTTCTAATAATCCTGCCAGTGTGCTACGTGATTTCGTTTTTCTTTATAGCCCGGATGAGGGAAATAGATAAAGCACTCACAATATTTTTAATATTAATACCGCTTGCACTTTATACTATCCTTCCTTCTCATGTTAAAAAGGAACAACTTCAAAACTGATGTGCGGCATATCAGGAATATACAACTTTGACGGAAGCGAAGTCAGGTATTCTGAAATAGAACGGATGAACCGCATTATCCGCCACCGAGGTCCTGATGGCGAAGGGGTATTCACTGAAAGGGAAATCGGACTTGGTAGCACACGTCTCTCGATAATAGACTTAAGGGATATCTCAAACATGCCTATGTTTGATTATGATAACCGGTATGTAATTGTTTATAATGGTGAGGTTTTTAATTATCTTGAAATTCGTGATGAGCTGGTCAGGAAAGGTTATCAGTTCAATAACAATTCGGATACCGAGGTTATTCTGAATGCCTACAGGGAGTTCGGTGAGGATTGCCTTCACAAATTAAACGGTATGTGGGCATTTGCAATTTGGGATAAAGTTAGCAAAAACCTGTTCTGTGCAAGAGACCGTTACGGAATTAAACCATTCTATTATTTTAAAGATAACCTGCGGTTTATCTTTGGTTCGGAAATTAAACAGATACTCGAGTGTGGGGTAAGCAAGGAAATGAATGAAGAGATTATTTATGATTTTTTAATTTTTAGTTTTGTTGATCATACTCCTGAAACATTCTTTAAATATATTCATAAACTTCCCGCAGGGTTTAAAATTACTGTAAAAGAGGGCTTATTTAAGATAACACCGTGGTATAAACTTGAGGAGAGCATAGATGACAATTTGCATGGTGAAAAATTATATGAACAGTTCTATGAATTACTGTATGATTCGGTCCGATTGCGCTTACGAAGTGATGTGGAAGTAGGAAGCTGTTTGAGCGGCGGACTGGATTCATCCTCTATTGTGTGTATTATGCACGATATACTTCACAACGAAGGCAAACCTGAAATTCAGAAAACTTATACTGCGTGTTATGATATTCCCGAAATAGACGAAAGAAAGTATGTCGGCGAGGTGATAAAGCAAACAAACTCGACAAAATATTTTTTATTTCCTGATTCAGCAAGCCTGCTGGAAGATATAAACAGAATGTTTTACCACCAGGATGAACCTTTTGCAGGGCTCAGTATTTATGCCCAATATTGCGTTTTCAAGAAGATAAATGAAACAAATCTGAAAGTTGTGCTTGACGGGCAGGGAGCGGATGAAATATTGCTGGGTTATTTTTCTTTTTATCCTTTCTATCTTAGAAGAAAGTTATACAACCCCCTTAATTTTTTAAGGGAATTTGCACGTGGTGCAGATACCTCAGGCCTTGGTATAAATAAATTTCTCCAGAACTATTTATACTTTAATTTTTCCGGTTTACGCTTTAAATATGTACAATCTAATGCAAACAAATTTCTTAGAAAAGGATATGTACATTTCAGGAATAGAAGAGAGTTGTTCGACAGGTTGATTTCAGGCTCACTCAGCGAGAACCGATTTTCGAACCTGTGGAACATCTCATTGCAATCGCTGTTAAGGTATGAAGATAAAAATTCTATGGCATATTCAGTAGAAGCAAGGCTTCCGTTTCTTGACCACAGACTGGTGGAATTGATATTCCGTATCCCTTATGATGAACTTATCAAAGACGGCTGGACAAAATATGCTCTGCGGCAATCGATGAAAAACCGGATACCTGAAAATATTAGAATGCGAAAAGGCAAATTAGCGTTTTCTGTTCCGCAAAAACTTTGGTTAAAGGAAATAAAAGGATATATTAAAGACAGCTTAACCAGCGGTGTGAAAGCTATTAAGTATATCGATATAAATAAAACGGTTTCCGAGATTAATTCAAAAAAATACAACGATAAAATACTTTTCCGTGTCTTTGCTCTTGAGAAATGGATGGAAGTATTTGACCTGAAATAAATTGTCAAAACCATCTATATTACATATTGCTCCGGAAAATACCGCAGGTGTTCCGTATAACGTCAATAAAATGCTCTCAGAGGCAGGTTATAAATCACGTTTAATTACCCTTTATAAAATACCATTCGATTTCCCTGAAGATATATGTTTAAATTTGCCTTTGCCGCGTAACCCGCTTGCAATGGGATGGAGGAGATATAAGCAGGTTAAGCTTAAAAAAGAACTTGCCGGCTTTGATAAAAATTATTGGACACATTTACCGTACTTTAGAGAGGGTAACAGATTTGAGAAGTGGTACAGAAACAGGCGTGAGAAAAAAAACGAAGCAAAATTTATCGAAGCACTGAAAGCAGTTGATTCGGATTCGTTTGACGTGATACATTTCGGAAGCGGGATCGATTTTTATTCAGATTGCAGATTAGCTAAAAAGTGGAAGCAACAAGGCAAGAAAATAATTAATTGTTATTTTGGTGACGACCTGAGAACCAGGGGTATAGTTAAGGAAATGGATGAACTTGCTGACCTGAACCTGACTTTTGAATATGACCATATATTAAGACATCCTGATATTAACTTTCTTTTCTTTCCGTTTGAAGCAGAAAATATTAAGTTTATAAGTGATGAAGATTACACAAAAGGCGGTAAAATAAAGGTTGTGCATTCACCAACCGACAGGTTTATTAAAGGTACTCCGGAAATACTGGAAGCCATAGAAAAAGTAAAGAAGGTAAAAGACTTTAAGTTTATTTTACTTGAGAATATGCCAAGAGATGAAGTAATTAAAATCAAAGCAACCTGTCAAATTGCAATAGATCAAATCGGTAACCGCGGCGGAACCGGGTACGGTATAAATTCGCTTGAAACCCTTGCTATGGGTATCCCCACAATTACCGATATGAATTGTAATATGGATACCTGGTTACCTGAAAATCCATTTTTACTTGCAGATGCAGGTAATCTTTCCCTGAAACTAATTGAGATAATTGAAAATTTTGATATTTTCAAGAAAAGCAGGGAAAATCTGAGAAATTGGGTGATTAAATATCATTCATATAAAAGTGTGCTGAATAAACTTACGGAGTATTATAGAATTGCCGGGATTTTGTAATACTTGTTCCCAAACTCCAGTTTGGGAACACAATAGCGGTTAAGCCATCTTTGCGTTATGAAACTGAGTTTCGTAACGATGTTTAAATAGAGTTGAAAGTTATCGCCGGGATTGGATATGTAGATATCCGTTTTCACTGCTTTGTGTTAGACAAATGAAAACATACATACGCAAAATATTATCTGATACAGTTATATACGGTGTAGGAAATGTGTTAAACCGTTTTATAGGAATTTTACTGCTACCAGTTTACACACATTATTTCACACCTGCTGAGTTCGGTATCTATTCTCTTGTATTTGCCTTCTGGTTTTTTGCAGTTGTGTTTTACCTGTTCGGGATGGAAACAGCATTCCAGAAGTTTTACCTTGAAGCTAAAAGCGAAGATGAAAAGAAAAAAATATTCAGCACAACAATATTGATGATGCTGGGCAGTTCGGTATTATTAAGTATTATTATATTTTTGCTTTCAGGATTTATTTCCAAAATTGTTACGGGAAATTCCGGAAATGCTTATCTATTCAGATTATTATCTGTAATTCTTTTAATAGATTCTCTGACAAGATTCCCGATGATACTTATTAATTCCGAGCAATGGTCAAAAGTATATTCCTTTATCAATATAAGTGCTGTAATACTGAATGTATTATGCAACGTTGTTTTTATTGCGGGTTTACATTATGGTATTGAATCTATATTTTATTCATTTTTGATTTCATATTCCTACACAGCATTCGTATCATTATTTATCTGCCGGAAATACTTCATTTTTATTTTAGACAGCACGTTAATACAACCATTGGTTAAATACGGGCATTTATTTTTGTATTACGGTATATTCCTGATATCACTTGATTTAATTGACAGATTTTTGCTTGGGTACCTTAAAGATGATGATACTGTTGGCATATATTCAGCGTGTTACAGGATTGGATTGGTAATGAATCTTGCAGTCTCGGGATTCCGCAATGCGTGGTTCCCTTTTTTTATGAAGCTGAAAGACGAAAAGGAAAACCGGAAAATATTTGCTAAAGTGTTTTCTTATTTTTGTTATGCATGTTTTGCTGTGTTCCTGGTAATAAGTTTTTTCGTCAGCGATATTGTTAAAATAAATATTGGCGGCTTTACATTTTTGAACGAAAGATATTTTGAAGGATTAAAAATTGTACCCTTTATAATGCTTTCTTATTTTTTCTTCGGTTTATACATAAACATTCTTGTTGCCTCATTTTTTGAAAATAAGATTTCTTACCTGCTTATTTCTTCCGGTATTGGATGCATTAGCAATATTATTTTTAACCTGATACTTATACCGGAATTTTCCTTTATGGGAGCAGCAGTGGCAACTATGTTATCTTACGCACTGATGTTTTTGATTCTTTATCTGTTTTCACAGAGAATTTATCATATTAACTATGAATGGCGCAGAATTGGAATTATTTTTTTACTGACGATTTTTTTATATATATTGAATATCTTTGTTCTTAACATTTCATTTTTAAATAATGAGACTTTAAATTATTTAGTTAAATTTGTATCAGTTCTCATTATTCCTTCTGTTCTTTTCGGGTTTAAATTCCTTAAATGGAATGCACTGAAGAATACCCCTTAACTCTTAGAAAAGAGAGAAAAATAGGTATGTAAATTGAGTTAAAGTATATCTTTAACCCATACCCCCTTGACATTTATAAATAATATACTTATGTTTGGGTAATCTTCAGTCGCAAAGATTTTGCTGACTGGAGAGGTGCGAGAGTGGTTGATTCGGGCGGTCTCGAAAACCGTTAGATGCTTCGGCGTCTCGAGGGTTCGAATCCCTCCCTCTCCGCTCCACTACTCCGCCGGCTGGCGGATTTGCGGAGCAGGCAAAAAAAAAATTTCAATTAAATCTGAAAATGAAAATTACCGTTATATTCAAATTTATATATACATCAATCCTTCTGGTGCTCTTCACATCTGTATCATTCGGGCAGGAAGAAATGGATTTCGAGGAATTCATGGGTACCGTGTCCGAGTCATTTTCAGATAAACAGCTAGATGAACTTAGCTATTTGTTTCCCTGGGATGTTAAAGTTACTTCATACGCGCACGGAGATTTTTCCGGTGACGGTTTAGAGGATTTTGTTGTAGCTATACGTGAGACAGGTGTAACTCCAAAAAACACAGTAGATGTTTATTTTTGCAGGGGGACTAAAAAAGAATCGTTTGAGCTTGTGAAAACAAAAAATTATAAATGGTATGAACTGAATCTTGAAGTAGCATTTCTGGTTAAAAGCGGTTTGTGTTATGTAACCAACCGTGACAGTAATAACTGGTATTTTACCTCATACAAAATAAAAGACGATAAATTAGTTCAGGTTAAAAAGGAGAAATACCCTATAGAGTTTGAAAAAGCAGGCGAATAATATTATATGAGTGTTTGCTGCCTCATGCGGATATTTACCTCGTAGTCTTTTTTTCCTGACACATCCACTTCCCCTTAACGTCCCGGCATGTAGTGTCGGGATACCTTTTTTTATCACGAAATGCCTTATTAATAATCATCACATTGCTTATTTTACAGCATGATAGAAAGATATACCTTACCCGAAATTGCGAAAATTTGGTCGGATGAGAACAGATTTTCAATATGGCTTAAAATTGAACTCCTTGCCTTAGAGGCAAATTCAATGCTTGGTATTGTTCCGGCATCTTCACTTAGAAAAATCAAGCAAAGAGCTAAATTTAATGTTAAAAAGATTAATGAGATTGAGGAAGTTGTTAAACATGATGTAATAGCTTTCCTGACAAATGTAGGTTCTTACGTTGGAAGCGATTCGCGGTTCATACATTATGGTATGACAAGTTCCGATGTGCTCGATACCGCTCTGGCTCTTCAGATGAAGCAGGCAGGTGAATTAATAATTAAAAAGATTGAAGCTCTGAGGAAAGTTCTTTACAAACAGGCAAAGCGGTATAAATACCTTACTATGATTGGCAGAACGCACGGTGTCCACGCTGAAGCCATAACGCTTGGTTTAAAATTTGCTTTGTGGTATGAAGAAATGGGACGTAACCTTAAACGAATAAACGAAGCGGTTAAATCGATTTCTGCAGGTAAGATAAGCGGAGCTGTAGGAACCTATGAACATATCAGTCCCAAAGTTCAGGATTATGTTTGTAAAAAGCTTGGATTGAAATCAGCGAATATATCTACACAAATCCTACAGCGTGACAGACATGCTGAGTATTTATCGGCAATAGCAATTGTTGGCAGTTCACTCGAAAAATTTGCAACCGAAATACGACATCTGCAGAAAACAGAAGTACTTGAGCTTGAAGAGCCGTTCGCCAAAGGACAAAAAGGTTCATCGGCAATGCCGCATAAAAAGAATCCCATAATCTGCGAGCGCATAGCAGGTATGGCTAGAATACTCAGAGGTTATGCACTTGCCGGAATGGAAAACGTTAATCTTTGGCATGAACGTGATATATCGCATTCGTCTGTTGAAAGAATGATAATACCTGACAGCACTATGCTGCTGTATTATATGCTTGTAAAATCTATTGAAGTTATTGATGGTCTGGCAGTAAATAAACAAAACATTTCAAAAAACCTGAACTTGACTCACGGGTTGCTTCATTCCCAAAAGGTTATGCTGAAATTAGTTGAAAGAGGAATAACACGTGAAGAAGCTTATAAAATTGTACAGGATAATGCTATGAAATGCTGGGAAACCGGCAGGGAACTTCAAGATTTGTTATTACAGGATAAACGTTGCAAGAATATTATAAACCTAAATGACCTGAAAGGTCTCTTTAATTACCATAATAGTCTTAAAAACGTTGATTACATATTTAAAAGGGTAAAAATTATTTAGAGAATACTGAAATACTATTTGATGAATATAAATACTATTCTAAATCATCTCAAACAAGGGATTGCAGCCCCTTGTTCAACGGGTTTTTCAGAAGTTTCTATTTAGTAATAAGTTTTATTATTTTATTCTCCCTTTTTTTTAGAAGCTGTCCAGGTACCGTTCATAGTGACCGTATTATTATAAGTAACCGTTTTCCATTTTCCTTTTAATGTAATTTTGTCAGTTTCCTCCTTAATTTCAGCATCGTAAGTGTAATTATGCATATCAAAGTAAAATTCCGAGTGCAGTTTATTTTTAGTAAATGTGAATTTTTTCTGGGGTATAACCTTCCCGCCCTCAACTTTCAAAGTTATCAAAACATTATTTTCATCCACATACTCCATAAATAAGGTTAAAGGTTTCGGCACACCCATAATAGCATCCATGGTTGATGCTGAGTACTGCCTTATTAAATCATTTGAGGATGACCAGTTAACAGGTATTATTTCGCCGTCCCATTTCCCTAAGAGAGTCTTTGCATTGACAACACTTTTCAGTAATACAACTTTGCAGTTATCAGTATCAAACCTTTTTACTTTGACATGCAATACTGTTTCTAAATCAGGTTTTTTAATCACCCAGGTAACCGAGCCCGGAGAATTAAGAGTTTTAACTTTCTCATCACTCATATTAAAAGTACCGCCTGAAATATATATTTCAAGTGTTGTACCTCCTTCGGGTGTGGTTTTATTAATAGTAGCTGTAACTGTAAATTCTTCCGGTCCGCCTGATGAAGTTAAGTTTACATTACCCAGATTAACAAGGTCCTCTAATTTAAGTTCCGGTTCTCCATTTTTCTTTCTTAAATCGTTTATTACTCTTAAAATAGCTTCGTCAGCTCTTAAGCATGGGCTTAGTTTTCCGCCTCTATTTTGGGGGTCTTTAATTTGAATTTCCTTTCCATTGACTGTTTTAGATGCGGTTTCAACCAGTATTTTTTTAATTTCAGAAGCGGATAAATCTGGATTAATTGATTTCATTATTGCTATTACTCCGCTTACCTGGGGTGCGGCGAAGCTTGTGCCTCCCGTGACTTGACCATTCTCATGTATATTAGTTCCGCAAGCTGAAATTGTCACTTCAGCAAGGGAACCGGAATAATTTGTATAAGAAGAAGGCTGTCCCTCATGGTTTAATGACCCAACCGTAATAAGGTTCGGTAAATCATGCCCCCACATATTTGGGATTGAGCTTATATCTTCATTTGAATTGCCCGCTGCACCAACAAAAATAACATCCGGGTGTTCTTTATACATTTTTTCAAGAAATCTTTTTACTCCTTTGGAACTATAATAAAGATTTACATTCCCAAAACCGAAAGAACAATTGATTACTTTTGATCCTGATTCAATTTGTCGCTGCAAATCTACTAAAGTTTGCATGATGTACGTTTTACCATCACCGTATTTAATCTTTGTAATATCGGTAATATCTTCTTCAGTTTCAGTTAGCTCAGGTTTTTCATTGCAAGTTGCTATTACATTAATATTAAGATTCTTACCAAGTATTGAAGCTACACCACTAACTCCGCCGTTCTTTGAATTTGCACCTATAATATTTACTACGTTATTAGCATGTGTATTACCGGTATTGTTATCGAGGTCTTCTGCATCATTTCCGGCTATCATAGTTTCACCAGTTATCTCATTTGACTTGGTTCCGAGTTTAGAATCATTTACACCCACTTTCACAGTATTTAATTTAATTTTTGACATTTTAATAATATCCCAGGCATTCTTCAGCCCAATCATATCATAAGGTTTGCTATTTATTCCTGAATATACGGAATCCTCCAGTGGATTGCATTCTGCATTTTCACTGCCGTAAAGATACACTGAACAGTTAGAAAAAGCATTTTCAACACCTTCGGTTTTCAATATTTTCTCTAACTGTGAAATTAATTCATTTTCGGTTGAATTGTTGTTCTCAATCTGGAAAAGATTCATATATTCCATTTCACCAACAATTTTTCCGTTAATAGATGAAGCAATTTTTTCAGCTTCATTTTTACCGTAACCTTCTTTTAGGATTATGAGAATTTGATTGGCCGGGATATAGCCCTGGTTTTTAGTTGAAATGATTTTAGCAGGATCAGGTGCTTTATATTTATAGTATCCCAGTTTTATTTTATCGGTGGAACATGATGATATGAATAAAAACGAAATCAATACGAGTTGAAAAATCAGGAGAGTTTTTATTTTTTTCATGATAAAAAATACTTAAATTTTTTTGGATTAAGCCTGAGGTTAATTATAAGAAAAATAATTCATAAATTATTTTTATATGAACTTAACAAATATAACATTATTTAAAATTTATAAGAAAACAATTATTTAACACATTGTTAAGTTAATAACATGGTAATTATTAATATGTAAAGTATAAAATATGTACTAAATGAGTTTACATGTTAGTTTGTTAATTGTATAATTAAAGGTATTAGAAAAAACATTAAGTCTTTAATCTTCAGTAGTTTATAAAATAATATTTAATTAAAATAATATTGGACATTAATAATGCTGAAATTTTTTAGAGCCTGTGACCACTTATAAATCCTTGAAATTCTATATAAATTTGGATAAATTTGTATTCTTGAATATAAATCTTTACAGATAAAAATTAATAGTTTTTTCCGTATTTTACGGAAATTTTTTTTCTGTAAGGCATTTGCACTGTTATTTTTCGGACGGTTAGCTCAGTTTGGTTAGAGCACCACGTTGACATCGTGGGGGTCGCAGGTTCGAGTCCCGCACCGTCCACGAATTCGTTTGGTATTGTACTGTTAAATCTTAACTCGGTGGGTTGTTTTAATATTTTAAAAAGGAGAAATAATAATGAAAAAAATAAAATTCATATTAGTAACGGCTGTAATATTTTTACTTCCGTCTGTTTTATTTTCTCAGATATATTCGCAAAAGGATATCATTAATCAGTATGACCCGTTTACAATAACTATAAGCGATATAACATTAAACACTAACGATGAAGATTTTCGCGAAAACCTCTGGGTTTTAATTGTAACAATAACTGCCGGTAACGAGAAAGTAGTTAAGTTCTTTTATAAGGATGACCTGGTACTTAACACAGTAAGGAATTTTGACAGTTATTATGCGCTTAATTTTACAGTCAAAAGGAACAATACCATTATTATGCCTGCTTTTTATACACTTCCTATCAAACCTTCGTTGGTTTCAATTAAATATGAAGGTTATTCGGGAATTAATGAAAGCGATCAGGCATTGATGAACCAATTAGCCTCAAGCTTTGTTTATGTTTCTTCTGGTATTTATGCACCGATGGATCAGGTTTTCAAGTTTTTGGCAGGTTCTTCGGAGATCAACAGACCAAATAACAGTCTTTTAACTACAGCAGAAGTATTGCAGCAAAATCTTTCAAGAAGACCTGGTATTTTTTATATGGGGAATCCATTAACAACCGAATACGTTATTCCCAACGACCCTAAAAAAGTAATTGGTACAAATATCCTCGTTCAGGGGAAAAAATCTATTGAAGGAAAAATCTCGGCAAGAAGTAATGATGTATGGAGCGTGACATTTACAAAGTTAACAGATGTTAAGCTTGTGCAGAATGAACCATATTACACGAAGATACAGGGGGTATTTAATGATATTTCTTCACAGACTGTTATCCCTTCCGATAAAATGGCAGGATACCTGGCTAAAGCCCAGGAGGTAATTGATGAGGATTTGATAATAGGCCGAAAAACCGATGTGTACATGAATGACCAGGTGGTTAAGCAATTTACTCAGTTGATGAACCTTCTGCGTGCAGGAATCAGGGTTAAATCCGATTCACTTTCTACAACTTCGGAAATGATGTTAAGCAGTGAGCGTGAAGCACTTAGTTATTTCGAAATGAACATTAAAGAAAATGACATAAATCTTGAAAACCAGTACTTGTTTGATGGCTATATTAATTCTTCCGTAAACAGGGGGATTTTACTTAAAGAAATAGATTTAATCAGACGTTATTACCAAATTAAATAAATTTGAATAAAAATGGGAACATAATAATTACCTTTCCGGATGGAAGCAAAAAAGAATATGCTAAAGGGACTAAACCGTACGAGATTGCTGAATCGATAAGCAGCAGTTTGGCAGGTGAAGCTATTGCCTGTAAAATAAACGGAAATCCTTCAGACCTTTCAAAACCTCTTGAGACCGATTCGGCTATTAAATTCTTAAAATTTTCTGATGAAGAAGGCAAACACATTTACTGGCATAGTACCAGCCATATGATGGCACAGGCAATAGAAGAGCTTTTTCCCGGCACCAAGTTTGGTGTTGGTCCTGCAATTGACAATGGTTTTTACTACGACGTGGATTCTGACCATAAGTTCACCGAAGAAGATTTGAAGAAGATAGAAGAAAAGATAATGGAAATAAGCAAACGCAATGTAATTCCTATTCGTGAGGAGATGAAGCGTGAAGATGCAATCAAATATTTTAAAACCAAACGCATTGATCCCTATAAGGTTGAAATTCTTGAAGATATAGCAAAAGATGAGGATGTAGTATCGTTATACCATCAGGGTGGATTTACCGACCTTTGCCGGGGACCGCATATCCCGTCAACTTCAAGAATAAAAAATGTTAAATTATTAAGTGTATCTGGTTCATATTGGCGGGGTGACTCGACCCGTAAACAGCTTCAGAGAATTTATGGTATATCATTCCCGAAAAAAGATATGCTGGATGAATATCTTGCATTGCTTGAGGAGGCAAAAAAGCGAGACCACAGGAAGCTTGGCAAAGAGCTTGAACTGATGATGTTTCATGAAATAAGCCCTGGTGCACCTTTCTGGCTGCCAAATGGAATGGTTATTTTCAGGGAGCTTGAAAAATTTTCACGGGAATTACAGGATAAATACGGTTATACTGAAATAAATACTCCGATACTTGTGAAACGGAAACTTTTTGAACAATCAGGACACACTTCACATTATATGGATAATATGTTCCGAGTGATTGATGATAATGAAGAGTTCTTTCTTAAACCTATGAACTGTCCGGAATCGACCCTTGTTTATTCATCTACTTTAAGAAGTTATAAAGACCTGCCGTTAAGGTTAAGCGAAATGGGGAGACTTCACAGAAATGAAGTTCGTGGTGCACTTGGCGGATTATTAAGGGTCAGGCAGATAACTATGGATGACGCACACATATTTTGTACTAATGAACAGATACAGCAGGAAATTTCGGGTGTTCTTAGACTAGTAAATGAATTTTACCTGACTTTCGGTTTTATCCCGAAATTCAATCTCTCAACCCGTCCCGATGTTTTTATGGGTGAGATAGAATCATGGAATTTTGCAGAGAAAGCCCTGGAAAATGCCTTAGTTGCTAATAATGTTAATTACAAAGTTAAACCGAAAGACGGTGCGTTCTACGGACCTAAAATAGATATTCAAATCAGTGATGCTCTGAAAAGAGAATGGCAGCTTGCTACTATTCAGCTCGATTATCAAATGCCCGAACGGTTTGATTTAACTTATGAAGGCAGTGACGGATTACGGCACAGGCCTGCTATGATACACCGTGCCATACTCGGGAGTTTTGAAAGATTTATAGGGATATTAATCGAGCATTTTGCCGGATACTTCCCGCTGTGGCTTGCACCTCTGCAGGCAGTTGTTATTCCTATTACCGATAATCAGGCTGATTACGCGGGTTCGGTAGCAAATAAATTAAAAGAATTAAATTTCCGTATTTCACTCGATAACAGAAGTGAGAAAGTCGGTTATAAAATCAGGGACTGGGAAAGTAAGAAAGTGCCTTATATGGTAATTCTTGGAGATAAAGAAAAATCAAACGGGAATATTTCGGTAAGGCAGCATAAAAAAGGAGATCTCGGTAATTTTGATATTGGTGAATTTATCGGTAAAATTGTTAAAGAACGTGACAGTAAATCAATTATTCAATAAACTTTTTAAAGGAGAATTATATCAAAAACCAAAAGATAAGAATCAATGACCAGATACATATTCATGAGGTAAGGCTGATAGATGAGAATGGTAATCAGATGGGTGTTTTACAAACTTCACAGGCTCTAAGAATTGCCAGAGAGCGTTCTCTGGATTTAATCGAAATATCGCCTAATTCGAAACCTCCGGTTTGCAAACTGGGTGATTTTGGCAAATATAATTACGAGAAACAGAAACGGGAAAAGGAACAAAAGAAAAATAAAGGTTCACAGGTTAAAGAAATACGATTTCACCCTAATACCGATACACATGATCTGGAATTTAAATGCAGACATTTGAGAGAATTCCTTATACAGGGGCACAAGGTTAAAGCTACGGTTATCTTTATAGGCAGGATGATGCTGCACCAGGAAATCGGCATAAACCTGCTTAATAAAGTTATCGAGAAACTTTCCGATATTTCAAGGATCGAAATGCAGCCCAGGCTTGAAGGCAGAAATTTGAATGTTATCTTAATTCCTGAAAGAAAGAAAATTGAACAAATAAAGCGTGCACGGGAAAAAGAAAAATCAGTTTTAGTATCAGAAAATAAATAATTTAAAAATTTTACGGAGAATATTAATGCCGAAGATGAAAACAAACCGGGGTGCTGCCAAAACCTTTCGTAAAACAGGTTCCGGGAAATTTAAAAGAGCAAACTCTTACAGAAAACATATTTTAACAAAGAAAACTACAAAAAGGAAAAGACACTTAAGACATTCCTCTCTTGTATCTAAGGCAGATCAGGGCAGGGTGAAGAAAATGTTGCTGGCATAAGAACATTTACTATCGATATTATATGCCAATATCACAATTTTATATAAAATATAAAATTTTACGTTCAGAAACATAGTACTTTAAATTAAAATCCTAAAACCTCGTTAGTATCGGAATATCGGATTTTGTTATTTTTATTGCTGTCGAATATGAACTTTGTGATTTAAGCTATACTTAAAAGTATTTTGGAAAAAATTTTTATTATTGTATAAAAAGAATTTTAGAAAGAAGGAGAAAAAATAAATGCCTCGTTCAGTAAATGCTGTTGCATCAAGGGCGCGAAGGAAAAAGGTTTTAAAAAAGGCTAAAGGTTTCTGGGGACGCAGAAGCAAGGTTATAACAGTTGCAAAACATGCTGTTGAAAAAGCAGGACAGCATGCATACTCGGGACGCAAGCTTAAGAAAAGAACGATGAGGACTTTATGGAATGTCAGAATCAACGCAGCTGCAAGACAAAATAATACAACCTATTCCAGGCTGCTCAATGCACTTAAAAAGAAGAATGTTGCGATTAACAGGAAAGTGCTTGCACAAATAGCTTACGATAATCCGGATGCATTCAATGAAATCGTTAAATATGCAATGAGCTGATGCTTGAAAATCTTGCTCAAATAGAATCTGAAATCAAGTCTTATAGAGTATCTAACCCTCAGGAACTGGAAGAATTCAGGCTGAAGTATCTTTCACGCAAAGGCTTGATAACACAGCTGTTTGATGAACTTAAAAAAGTTGATGCTGAACAAAAACGCATTCATGGTAAAAAACTAAACCATATCAAAAAGTTTGCTGATGAAAAGTTCAATTCAGCTAAGAGTTCTTTTGAGGAAGAAAAGAAACGCAGCAAAAAGCAATTAGATCTTACTCTCCCGGCAAGAAAACATTCAATCGGCAGAGAACATATTCTAATTCAGACATTGAATGAATTCTGTGATATATTCCGCAGGATTGGCTTTAAAATTGCCGAGGGTCCGGAAATAGAAGATGAGTTTATGAATTTTGATGCTTTGAATACACCCGACTATCATCCGGCACGTGATATACAGGATACTTTTTATCTTGATATTAAATCAAAAGAGGGTAAAAAACTGCTTCTCAGAACACACACATCACCTGTTCAGATTAGAACAATGCTGGCAAATAAACCTCCTGTCAGGATAATATCACCGGGCAAAGTTTTCAGAAATGAAAAAGTTACACCCAAAAATTATTTTATGTTTCACCAGGTTGAGGGTTTGTATGTTGATAAGCATGTATCGTTCCGTGACCTTAAAGCTGTGCTTAATTACTTTGTCAAGATGTATTATGGCCAGGATATTAAATCACGTTTACGTCCCAGTTATTTCCCATTCACGGAACCATCAGCAGAACTTGATATAACATGTTTTATCTGCAAAAGCAAAGGATGCAGAACATGTAAAAATACCGGCTGGCTGGAAATTTGTGGCTGCGGAATGGTTCACCCGAATGTGTTCAAAGCTGTTGGTTACGACCCTGAAATTTATTCGGGTTATGCATTCGGTATGGGTATTGAAAGAATAGCAATGATGAAATATGGTATACAGGATATAAGATTATTTTTCCAGAATGATGTAAGATTCCTTGACCAGTTTTGATATAATTTATTAATATATTGAATTACCTTAATATATATTTCGCGTTAATCGTATTATCCTTTTACATAATTGGTTCTCTCCCCACGGGGTATATTCTTGTAAAATTATTCAGCAAAAAAGATTTAACGAAAGAAGGTTCGGGAAATGTAGGTACGTTAAATGCGTTCATTGTAACTAATTCAAGAATTCTTGCCACAACTGTTTTTTTAATTGATATTCTTAAAGGATTAATACCGGTTTTTATTTTACTAAAATCACATTACTTCAGTCTCGAATTCACTGCAGCAGCATCGTGCTTTTTAATAATTGGTCATAACTTTCCGATATGGCTTAAATTTAAAGGCGGAAGAGGTCTTGCAACAACTGCCGGGATATTTCTGCTTATTAATTCCTTTTTACTTATTCTTTGGA
Source organism: uncultured Ignavibacteriales bacterium (assembly GCA_964461265.1). GTDB lineage: Bacteria > Bacteroidota > Ignavibacteria > Tepidaquicellales > OLB5 > CAYWTS01. Next base: position 26,996 of record CAYWTS010000002.1, on the reverse strand, counting down.
TAATTGTCTGGATAGTAATGTATTTGTTTAGAAAATCAGTTCTTGTATCCAATCTGGTTGCTACACTCAGTATGCCGGTTTTCTCAGTAATATTCCTGATTGGACATATTAAATACCCATTCTATCCTGGAGGTTATTTCCTTAGTTCAATTTTTGTGGTTTACACGATTGTTGTTTCTCTGCTTATTTCTTTAAAACATTTAGAAGTTTTTAGTAAAATATTGCCCTTAAAAGCAGCTAACTAGAGAGAATTATATGTTTCAATATCAAAAGAACCCGGTTTTTACCAACAGAGATGATTTGAATGAAATGGCGCGTCAGATTCGTCGTGACATTATAAACATGCTCTTAATTGCCAAATCCGGACATTCAGGCGGTCCGCTGGGATTGGCAGATATATTTACAGCGTTGTATTTCAATAAGCTTAATATTTTGCCCTCGGATCCGTATGCTGATTTCAGGGATTATTTTTTCCTTTCAATAGGTCATGTTGCACCCGTCTGGTATGCAGCTCTTTCCCGCAGGGGGTATTTTCCGCTGGAAGAACTGAAAACCCTGAGAAAAATTAACGGCAGGCTGCAGGGGCATCCTGCACCAATGAAAACACATGGCTTACCAGGTATTGAAATTGCTTCCGGTGCACTCGGACAGGGCTTATCGATTGCTGTTGGTGCTGCTTTAGGATTACGCCTTGATAGAAAACAGAACAGAGTTTATTGCATGTGCGGTGACGGAGAACTTGATGAAGGTCAAATATGGGAGGCTGCTATGACTGCCTCACATCATAAAACCGATAACCTTACCATTATTGTTGACAGGAACCACTGCCAGATTGATAATCGTACCGATAAAGTAATGGATCTTGAACCGCTGGCAGATAAATGGCGGTCATTTAATTTTGAAGTCTTTGAAATTGACGGACATGATATGGATGCAATTCTAAGAACGATTGAAGATGCAAAGAAAGTTAAAGGTAAACCCTCGGTTATACTTGCATACACTTTCATGGGACACGGGGTTTCATTCATGGAAGACAATTATAAATGGCATGGTAATCCGCCAAATGACGAACAGGGGAAAATCGCACTATCCGAGTTAGCTCCTACAAGATTCGGGGATTTTGTAGATTATTACGGTTCTGAATGATATTGAGGAACATTCACTAAGTAAGATATTCTTGCTTAAAATATTTGTCACTAGAATATTAAAGTGAAAAAGAAGTGCTTGTTTTCCCATAAAGCACAGAAAATTATCTTAAGCTATTTTTGATTTTTTTTTAAGAAAAACTACATATAATCGGAGACTAATATGAATTATAACATATCTAACATACCCAACAAAAAATTCGAACTTGCCCACAGAAGAGGCAAATATTATAACGTAAATGATATACTAAAAGAAGGAATCCCTTTAAGCAGCGATGAATTGATTTTATTTGAAGAATTGGATTTAATTTACAGAACGTTATGCGGTGTTCTGTATAACTTTGTACCAACGAGCGGACATCCCGGTGGTTCAATATCATCGGGGCGATTTGTTGAATGCCTTGTGTATAAAACAGCGGATTATGACATTTCAAAACCTATGGCGGATGAGAACGATTTAATAATATATGCAGCAGGTCATAAGGCACTTGGACTTTATGCGATGTGGGCATTAAGGAATGAGTTGGTAAGAGCATTTCAAAGTAACATCTTACCTGAGGAAAAGTTCCAGCTTAGGTTTGAAGATTTACTTGGTTTCAGACGTAATCCGACCAACACTACACCTCTGTTCAGGAAGTTTAATTCAAAAGCTCTAGATGGCCATCCAACACCGGCAACTCCTTTTGTAAAAGTGGCTACAGGTGCAAGCGGCGTCGGTGATCCTTCATCATTCGGAATGGCTCTTGGTATTATTGATTACTACGGAGAAGCTGCTCCCAAAGTTCACGTTGTTGAAGGTGAGGGCGGGATGACTCCGGGCAGAGTTCATGAAGCGCTTGCCGCAGCATCTGCCAATAGAATCTATAATATTAATTTCCACGTAGATTTCAATCAGGCTTCGATAGATACTAACAGGGTTTGCCGCGAAGGGGAATTAAAGGGAGACTATGTTCAATGGGATCCTGCAGAATTGTGTTACCTGCACGATTTTAACGTTATTTACGTTGATGATGGCAAAGACTTCAATAAAATTTTGGCTGCTCAAACTTTTGCAAAGCAAATAGATAATAAAATGCCTTCTGCCGTGATTTACAGGACAATTAAAGGGTGGAAGTACGGTATAGAAGGCAAAGCATCGCATGGTGCGGGGCATAAATTTTGTTCACCTGAATATTTTAAAGCATGCGAGGAATTCGAAAATAAATTCGGTGTAACTGTACCGAGATTCGAAAAAGAAAATACACCTGCGAATGTCGAACAAAACTTCTACGATACTTTAATGGTACTTCGTAATGTTATAGAGAAAAATACACAGCTTGCTTACTTCGCAGAAGCTATTAGAAATTCAAAGAAACAGGTTGATTCGCTTGCCAGAAAACCGAAACCCAATGCACCGAATCTTAAGTCTCTTTATGAGAACAGTAAGCTTGATTATAAAACCATTCCGGATGAGCTTAAGCTTGCTCCCAATACTGTAACAACACTCAGGGGAGTTCTGGGACAGTCGCTTGGATATATTAATAAGCTGACAAATGGAGCGGTATTTGGTGTTGCTGCTGATTTACTCGGTTCTACAAGCGTAAATTTACTCGGAGCCGGATTCCATGAAGGATATTATGATACTGTTGATAATCCCGAATCGAGGATATTATCTATTGGCGGAATTTGCGAGGATGCTATCGGAGGAATGATGGCAGGTCTTGCAGCTTTCGGAAAGCATATTGGTGTGAGTTCATCATACGGGGCATTTATATCTGCAATGGAACATACTGCAGCACGTTTGCACGGAATAGGCGAACAGAACAAAACGATGCATTACGGCGGTAATTATAATACATGGATTCTTATTAATGCACATGCCGGCTTAAAAACGGGAGAAGACGGACCAACACACGCTGACCCGCAATGTCTTCAGTTGATTCAGGAAAACTTTCCACCAGGTGTATTAATTACACTTACTCCGTGGGAGCCGGGAGAAATATGGCATTTACTCGCAGCGGGTTTAAAGAAACGTCCCGCAATTCTGTCACCTTTTGTCACAAGACCCAACGAAAAAGTAGCTGATAGGGAATTTTATAGAATTGCCCCGGCTTCTGAAAGTGTAACCGGTGTTTATGCATTACGCAAAGCTGATAAATCACAGAAAGTTAACGGTACTTTCATTCTTCAGGAAAGCGGTGTAACCATAGAATTTGTTACTAAAGTTCTGCCGAGGCTCGATAAAGATGGCTATAATGTAAATGTATTCTATATTTCGAGTTCTGAACTTTTTGATATGCTCCCGCTGGAAAAACGTAATGAAATTTATCCTGCAAGCATTGCTGAAGAAGCTATGGGTATAACAGGGTTCACAATTCCCACAATGTATAAATGGGTAACAAGCGTTGAAGGACGCAACAGTATATTACACCCGTTCAAAAAAGGTTATTATCTTGGAAGCGGAAATGCTGAAAGCGTTCTCTGCCAGGCTGGACTTGATGGCGATAGCATTTATAAAGAAGTCAAGAAATATATTGATTCTAAAGTCGGTAAGTAACCTATTTATATTTAACGTTTAAAAAAGTCACCCCACGACCCGTATTAAATGTGGTAACAAGTTGTGGCACGACTGCTACTTATACAACAAATAAAGGGGCTGTCTCAAAAGGCAATTTTCTTGCAAGAAAACTGTAACCGTAACTTTCATAGTTGCGATTAAGCAAGAAAATTACAGCGCAACCATTAAGGCTGCGGATACAAAAACACTTTTGAGACTGCCTCTTATAATCATAGAATATTATATGCAATCACTAGAAAATAAAACTGTAATTATCACCGGCGGTTCTAAAGGTATAGGCCGTGTGCTGGCAATAAGGCTGGCAAATGAAAAATCTAAAATAGTTATCACCGGCAGAAATGCAAAAGACCTTGAGCATACAGTTAACGAAATTAAAAACACAGGGCATGTAGATATTATCGGTATCAAAGCTGATGTATCTGTTTACGAAGACGTTAAGCAAGTAATTAATCAAACCATACAGAATTACCGCTGTATTGATATTTTGGTAAATAATGCCGGTATTTTTCCTCACAAATTATTAAGAGATTTTACTGTAGATGACTGGAAAAAAGTGGTGGAAGTGAACCTATTTGGTCCGATGATGATGTGCAAAGAAGCGTTGCCTTATATGGAAAAGCTCGCAAAAACAACCGGTGCCTCTGTTGTTAATATTGCATCAACATCCGGAAAGCGTGGTTATGAGAAAGGAACTGCTTATACAGCTTCTAAGTTCGCATTAACAGGATTTTCGGAAAGCTTATTTAAGGAAGTTAGAGAGCATAATATCAGGGTAATTACAGTTTATCCTTCATACGTAGAAACAGACATAATAGAGGAGAATAAACAAAAACAAATCGGCAAGGGCGTTTATATGCGAGCAGAGGATGTTGCCGATAGCATAATATCAGCTTTAAAGCTGCCTCAAAGAGCAATGCTTAAAGAAATTGAAGTGTGGGGAACTAATCCTTAAAAATGCAAAATATTTAAATTTATTTTATATGAAAAAGTTATTAATATTTTTTATATTATTCATTCATGTAATATCTAATGATTATTGCGCATCAAAACAAAACGTTTCAAGGCAGCAATCTGATTCGACAAAGCCAAAAACTGTTTCTGCTTTTGATACTATATGGATTTCATGTGTAGGTGATTTGATGTGTCATGAAGCCGAACTGAAAGATGCTTTTGATGGAAACGGGGGTTATAATTTTACACACTTTTATGATATAATAACACCCCATTTAAGCCGGGCAGATATAACTCTGGGAAATCTGGAAACAGTTCTTGCAGGTTCAGAAAAAAGATTTACAGGTTACCCGGCTTTTAACTCTCCCGATGAATTTGCTGCTGCATTAAAAGCTGCCGGTTTCGATATATTAACAACTGCTAACAATCATTGCTTAGACAGAAGTTTTTATGGAGTAGAAAGAACTCTTGCAGTACTTGATGAATATGGATTTAAACATACAGGTACTTTCGATACAGAAGAAAAAAGCCGGGAAGTTCTGATAGTTGATGTAAAAGGAATAAAGCTTGCAATATTAGCTTATACATATGGGACAAACGGAATTCAAACCCCGCCCGGTAAAGAGTTTTCAGTCAATTATATTGATATAGATAAAATTAAATCTGATATTACAAAAGCCAAAGCATTAAAGGCAGATAAAATTATTATTTGTTTGCACTGGGGTGCAGAGTATCAGCGAATGCCTAATAATAATCAAATCAATATTGCAGATGCATTATTTGAAGCCGGTGCTGATGTAATTTTTGGAAGCCACCCTCACGTAATACAGCCGATGGAGACAAGAACTATAGCAGATGGTGATGGCAAAAGCCGTAAAGTATTTATTGTTTATTCAATGGGTAATTTTATATCTAACCAGAGGAAAAAATATACCGATAGCGGCGTTATAATTAACCTTCAGCTTGTAAAAGACAATGTTAATAATACAACTTTGATAGGAGAGATTAATTACGTCCCTACATATGTAGCTACTCAAGGCGGAAGTTTTAAAATTGTTCCGGTTCAGGAAGTGATGTATGCAATAGAAAACGATTTATCAAATTCGATGTATTACTACAATGGAATATCATCAAGAATAAATGAGGTTTGGAATGAAACAACATCACATCTTACTAACCGGGAATCGGATATTTATCCCGATACTATTAGCTTTGAAATAAACAAGTAATCATAGACTTTTGTCCTATATTCTTTGTTTTACCATATAACTTAACGACCCATTATATCTAAGTAAAATCATTAAAAATAAATTCATTATATTTGATATTTATTTTTAATGAATTTAACTAATTGAAGGATAAATATATATATTTATGAACTTTATTTATAAAAATCAAAACACATTAGTCGCAAATCTTGATATTGAAAATCCTGAGTTAAAGGAAACCAGACGCGGATTTGCAGATGCACTGCTTGAGCTTGGCAAAGAAAATCCCGATGTTGTGGTTTTGGGCGGTGATGTATCACCATCAGTCAGAACCGATGTTTTCAGGGATGCTTACCCGGACAGGTTTTTCTCGGTTGGTATAGCTGAGCAGGATATGATGGGCACTGCTGCAGGACTTGCCGTTGCAGGGAAAATTCCCATTGCATCTGCTTACGGAGAGTTTGCCACAGGCAGGCCATTCGACCAGATACGGCAATCGATAGCATACAGCGAAATGAATGTGAAAATCTGTGCATCACACTGCGGTATAACAGTAGGACCTGACGGAGCTACACACCAGTCACTCGAAGATGTAGCCCTAATGCGTGTGCTTCCGCATATGACTGTGGTTACACCATGCGACTATAACCAGACTTTCCGTGCCATAAAAGAAAGTGTAAAGGTAAAAGGACCGTTCTATATACGCTTTTACAGGGATAACTCGCCCAACTTTACAAATCCCGATGCACCGTTTGAATTCGGTAGGGCGGATATATTAATTGATAACGGTACGGACTGCACAATCATAAGTTCGGGTTTGCTGGTTTGGGAAAGTATTGTTGCTGCGGATATGCTGAAAAAAGAAGGGATAAATGTACGTATAGTTAATATGCATACGATTAAGCCGATTGACAGGGAAATGATTGTTCAATGTGCAAAGGAAACAGGATGTATAGTTACAGCCGAAGACCATCAGATACATGCCGGGCTTGGCGGTGCGGTAGCAGAAGTTCTTGCACAGCACTATCCTGCACCTATGGAATTTGTAGCCATAAAAGATACGTTTGGGGAATCAGGTAAAGGTTCAGAACTGATGGAAAAATACGGAATATCACGTATGCATATTGCAGAAGCAGTGAAGAGGGTGATTAAACGTAAAACGTAAAACAGCCTGCCCGCCAACTGGCAGGTAAAACACCTGTCGACAGTAACCTTGGCGTAGAATGGTAAAAAGTTGACTTGATGTAAGTTGGTAAAAGGAGTTAGGGAACAAGAAGTAAAGACCAGTATTTATTAGCCCCTGACTTTAGTCAGGGGTGATAATAAAAATATATTTAAAGAACCGTTTCAACGGTTTTTAACATTAAGTAGAAACTTGAGTTTTAGCTAAACAAGGGGTCGCTGACCCCTTGCCGAAAATAAAAAATATATTCCCGCTTTTGCAGGAATGAAAGTATATGAACAAAACAAATAAAATAATTTTAATCTCGGTTTCATTTGTAATAGTTCTGTTATCTGGATTTGTATTCGGAAGGTACGTACTTAAAGGAAATGCTTCGGAAGAGTTAAACACTTACGCAAACGTAACACGTCAGCAAGTTAATAACGAAATTACTGCCAGCAGGCACAATGCTATTACAGAAACAGTTCAGAAAGTATCATCATCTGTAGTTGGTATCAATGTAACCGAAATCCGCGAATACCAGGACCCGTTCAACCAATTCTTCGGCGATGACCCGTTTTTCAGGCAATTCTTCGGTAACCGCAGCTTTAAGCAGGAAGTTCACGGACTCGGTTCAGGTTATATTATTTCCGATGATGGATATATTTTAACCAATGACCATGTTGTTGGCAATGCATCCAAGGTTGTAATCAGCATGACAAATGGCGAGCATTACGATGCTGAAATTGTTGGTAAAGATTCATATACCGATATAGCATTATTAAAGATAGATAAAAAAGATTTGCCTTTTGTCAGGTTCGGAAATTCCGATGATGTAATAATAGGTGAATGGGTAATAGCACTCGGTAATCCGTTTGGATTGTTTGAGGTGAACCAGAAGCCAACTGTAACCGTGGGAGTTGTAAGTGCAACAGGAATGAAGCTTAGTGCAGGCGAGAACCGTTATTACAGGAACATGATACAAACCGATGCAGCCATAAACTCAGGTAACAGCGGGGGACCGTTGGTTAACAGCGTAGGAGAGGTTATAGGTATGAATACGTTAATTTTTACAGGTAATAGCTACGCTACGGGTAATATAGGGCTTGGTTTTGCAATACCTATCAATAAGGTAAAACAGATAGTTGAAAAGCTGAAAAAAGATGGCAAGATTGAACGTAATTACTGGATAGGGATGCAGCTTCAAACCGTTGACCAGCAGATTGCAAACTATTTTAAGCTGAAAAATGTTCAGGGCGTTATTGTTGTTCGTGTTGAAAAAGGTAGTCCTGCTGACGATGCCGGAATTAAAAATGAAGATATAATACTTGCAGTAAACGGAGAGAAAATTAATTCCGATTCCGATTTCTACGGAATAGTTACCGAATCGAATATCGGTGATAAATTAAAATTGAAAATTTTACGCAGCGGTGATGAAACGGAAAAAGAACTGGAATTGAGGGCGAAAAAATAATTTACTAAGTCAATGGTCAATAGCCAATGGTTAATAGCGAATAAATTGATTTCTTATATCTGAATTTTAACATCTGAACTCTAACATCTGAATTCCGACATCTGTCCTCATGGGTTGCTACTCCAAATTTTCCTTATTAGAGCCATTCCATTTAATCAAATCATCCTGCATGTATTTAGTTAGCTTTGACTATTTGTATTAGAATTTTGTGGCTTAGTCTCTATAACTACTGACGTTATTATTTATTAACTGACTTTTATGATATAAATTTAATTATTTGGTAAAATAATAGATGTTTTTAAAAAGTCAATTAAAATTTCATAAAGTTTGGCAGATTTTTTTAATTATTTACCTTCACTAAAGTAGCTATTGCCAAAACTTAAAAAATCATTTGAAAAGCTATTGACAATGGGGGGGTAGGTTTATTAAATTAGGGTAACCTTAAATACATAAGGGATATTTATTTTATACCAAAGGAAAAAGAAATGAGAACGTTAAAATTTGCAATTCTTTTTTTGGTATTCCTGTTGCCGTTTGTAACAGGTTACTTGTTATATACACCAGCACCAACAAGTGAAGTTTTTACCCCATGCCAGCAATCTTTTAGGGTTCTGCCTGCTCAGATTACTAATATTCATATATACAGAGTAAGTGATAATCAATACATTGGATATTGTACGACCGATGCATTTGGTTATTGTCCACAAAATTCAGCAACACTAACAGAGGGGGTTGAATACAGAGCTGTACCAGATTGCGGTTCTTTTATAGACGGTTATCACTTTATCGCTTGCACCGGTACTTGGTTTACCGTATACTGTGATTAAAATAAAAAAAACAATTAAATATATAAGTAACTCAAGTTGACCACCTCCATAATAAAAACCGTTAAAACGGTTGTTAAGTAGCATTTTCCCATCAATCCCCGACATGAATGTCGGGGTTACTAAATAATTATAATTATTAATTTTACTTGTTTGAACGGTCAACTTGAGTAAGTAAGTTACATTTTAATAAATTTGAAAATATTATTTTTATACATTTTCTATATTATTTTCGGCAGGTGTATTTATTCACAAGTTACACAAAGCTGGATTGCAAAGTATAATGGCAGTGGTAATTATGTTGATATAATTTATGCAATGACATTAGACCGCTTCGGTTATATTTACGTTACAGGTGAAAGTGAGGGAGGCGGAATAAATGCATCGGATTATCTTACAATTAAATACAGCCCTGCCGGTGATTCGCTTTGGGTAAGAAGATATAACGGCAGCAGTTTTTATAATGGAAATCCTGATATTCCTAAAGCAATTTTTACAGACTATAATGCGAATGTATACGTTACCGGACTTAGTTATAATAACACAGGAACCTCTGCTGATTGTGCAACAATAAAATACAGTTCTACTGGTATAGTGCATTGGATTGTAAGATACAGCGGACCTGCAAACGTAGGTGCAAATGCCAATTCCATTGCGGTTGACTCATCATTCTTTATATATATTACCGGAATATCATTAACTTCTTCACCTACCAACGCTGATTGTATGACAATTAAATACAATGGCTATGGGGTTTTACAATGGGTAGCTACATACAGCTCTCAGCCGAATGCAGGTGCAGATTATTCAATCCGTCTAAAATTAGACAGAGAAGGTAATATATATGTAGCAGGGTATAGTATGCCCCCCGGTGGAAATTATGATATAATTATTATTAAGTATTCAAATTCAGGGACACAGTTATGGGCACAAAGATACAACAGTTCGCCAGGCCGTAATGCTTATGCTTATGATTTGGCAGTAGATGATTCGGGGAATTCTTATATTGCAGCAACATGTAAAGATGAAAACGGATTCTCCCATTTCAGAACTTTAAAATACAATACAAATGGTGTTTTGCAGTGGTCTGTTCCTTTTATCGGGCAGGCTAATTTGATAGATATCCCTAGTGCAATTTTGCTTGATAATAGCAGAAATGTTTATGTTGCAGGTCATACTATGCTGCCGGATACTTCAACAGACCTTATACTTATTAAATATAATAATGAGGGAGTTCAGCAGTGGGTGGCTGCATATAATGGAATATTAAACAGAAATGACCGTGCAAATGCTATAACGATTGATAAATATGGCGATATTTATGCTGCAGGCAGCTGTAATGGTAATAAAATTACCTTTGAGAATTCCGATTTTTTAACAGCAAAATTTAATAGTTCCGGAATCTTACAATGGGCAAAAGAATTTGATGGAAATGCTCATAAATCAGATGCATCAAATACTATAGCAGTAGATACGAACTTACAAGTGTATTCAGCGGGATATTGTACTTTCAACTCACTTTCAGGTGCTGATTATTTAACTATAAAATACTCACAGCCTATAGGCATAAAATCAACTACTAATAATATTCCCGATAAATTTGAGCTTTACCAAAATTACCCAAACCCGTTTAATCCGGTAACAAAGATAAAGTTTAATGTTGGACTCCTTCTACATCCCCTCCTAAGTAAGGGGGGGACCGGGGGAGTTATAACATTAAAAATTTATGACATCCTTGGCCGTGAAATTACAACTTTGGTAAATGAATCGTTACCTCCAGGTACTTATGAAGTTGATTTTGACGGAACAAAATTTCCCAGCGGGACGTATTTTTATACATTAATTACTGAAGGATTTAGAAGTACTAAGGCAATGATACTTTTAAAATAGTCAATCAGTTGAACAGTTAATTGGTTAATAACAAATTATGATTTAACATCACACGCACAAACATGCTCGCGGGTTAAAGTTCGGATAACTGAACCTGGCCTGCTAAAACCCGGCATCTGAAACATAACTTCTGAAATGTGAAAACATTACTCCAAATTTTCCTTATTAGAGCCATTCCATTTAATCAAATCATCCTGAACACCTTTCGAGAGCTTTGACCATGCGTATTTGAATTTTGTTGTTTCATCAGTGTCACCAATCTGTATGTATGGACTTGGATTGCTCTCCCGAATATCTACTATAATAGTATATCGTTCCATTTTGGGGTCAATATTTAATTCATCCTGCACTTTTACAAATACACTGGCATCGTCAGCATCGGCAAGTATACGGAAATACTTATATTTGGCGGGGTCGCCGGATGGTTTGAATTTTACTTTGTAACCGGAACAGCTGGAGAGGTTTAGTATTCCTATAATAATTGATATTAATAATATTGATTTGGAAATTGGTTTCATTTGTGATTCAATGTTTTGTATCCGCAGGCTTCAGCCAGCGATATTTATAAAATAGCAACCATGAATGTTGCGGTTACTGGATTCCCGCTGGAGTTTATCCCGTTATAGCAGGACGGGAATGACAATAGAAAAATTTAAGATTCACTGATTAACCTATCTATAATATCCGTAGTTTTTATCCCGTCAGCTTCGGCGTTGAAGTTTGTAAGTAAACGGTGACGCAGCACAGGGTATGCAACTTTTTTAACGTCATCAATCGATGGTGTATATCTTCCGGTTAAAATTGCATTAGTTTTTGCTCCGAGTATCAGATATTGTGATGCCCTTGGTCCCGCACCCCAGCTAATCCAATCTTTAATATATTTTGGAGAATTTGAGTTATTAGGTCTGGTCTTATTTACTATGTTAACTACATAGTTAATTACATTATCCGAAACAGGTACTTTCCTGACCAGGTCCTGTAACGTTATTATCTCATCCTTTTTCAGTACGATATCGGGATTTGGTATATACATGCTTGTTGTATATTTAATAATATCTGCTTCTTCCTGTTTTGAAGGATAGTCCAGCCAGATATTGAACATAAACCTGTCAAGCTGTGCTTCGGGAAGGGGATAGGTACCTTCATGTTCAATTGGGTTCTGAGTAGACAGAACAAAAAACGGTTCATCGAGTGTGTAAGTTATACCTGCAGCAGTTACCCTATGCTCCTGCATAGCTTCAAGCAGTGCCGATTGTGTTTTAGGAGGTGTCCGATTAATTTCATCGGCTAAAATCATGTTAGCAAAAACCGGACCCTTCACAAACTTAAAGCTTTTTGAACCGGTTGAAAGGTCTTCTTCAATTATCTCTGTGCCAATTATATCCGAAGGCATTAAATCAGGAGTGAACTGTATTCTGTTAAATTTCAGTTCCAATACTTCAGCTAAGGTTTTTACAAGCAGTGTTTTGGCAAGTCCCGGAACGCCAATCAACAGGCAGTGTCCGCGTGAAAGTATTGCTATGAATATCTGGTCAATAATAGCTTCGTGCCCTACTATAACTTTAGCTACTTCTTTTTTTAAAGCAGTGTATTTTTGACTAAGGTATTTAACCTGTTCAATATCGTCCATTTTACCGTTAATTTCATCTCCGTTTACCGGAATATCTCTATTAGTTTCTGTTTTATTGTGCATTGCTTACAATTTATTCCCGATTAATTAAGCAGGCAAGTGTTTAATTTTTCTCTTTAATCTCGTTTTCATCCGTGTCGAATATTCTCACTTCGCCGAATCTTTTTAATTTGACTTTAATTTCATTTGCATTACCCGAGAGAACAAAGTATAAATTATCGGGATGAATGTATTTTTTAGCTGCATTAATAATATCTTTCTTAGTCAGTTTGTTTACGTTACTGATAAATGTATCATAATAATCTTTTGGCAGGTCATACATCTTCAGATTAATAACCCTTGTTGCTACAGCGTTAGCAGTTTCAAGCTGAATAGGAAAAATACCGGTCAGATAGCTTTTAACCGAACTCAGCTCTTCATCTGTTACTTCTTCATTTACTATACGGTTCAATTCTTCTATTATCAAAGAGATAGAAGTATCGGTAACCTCAGTTCTCACATCAGCATCCACCGAGAAATCACCCGGGTAGTACCTTGGATTAAAATTACTTCTTGCACCGTATGTAAAGCCGTGTTTTTCCCTTAATGTATAATTAATCCTTGAGCCAAAATATCCTCCTAAAATGGTATTCATTACTGAAACTGTTAAAAAGTCAGGATTGTTCCTGCTTATTCCTAAATGACCCACTTTTATGCACGATTGGACAGCACCTGGTTTATTAACGATATAAACGGTATTCGGCTCGAACTTTTTATCTCTGACCCTGTCATCGAACATTGGAATTTCAAACGGTTTTGTGTTCAGGTCATGGAAATTTTCATTTAAAATCATCATTGCTTCATCAAGCGAAACAGCACCGACAAACGCAATTATAAGGTTACCTGTCCTGTAGAAATATTCATAAAACCGTTTTAGATCTTCTGTTGTGATATTTTTAATCGAAGTTTCCGTTCCTTCAAGCGGATTTTCATACGGGAAATTTTCATACACTACCCGGTTAAACATTTTTTCGCTTAATATATTGGGGTCATCCTTGCTTTGTATTATTCCTGCAATCCGCTGTTCTTTGACACGTTGTAATTCATCTTCATTAAATGCGGGATGTGTTACAACATCTGATAATATTTCAATCGCTTTATCCAGGTGTTTCTTTAGCACCGAAAGCGAAATATATGTTCCATCCCAGTCACTTCCGGAACTGAGGTTCGCACCGAGAAAATCAATTTCTTCTGCAATTTGTGAAGCTGTTCTTTTGGCTGTCCCTTTTTGCAGCATTTCTGCAGTTACCGAAGATAAGCCAAACTTACCATTGTCATAAATTGAACCTGTATGTTTAAAAACAAGCCTGATAGAAACCGAAGGTATCTTATAATTTTCAATTAACAGGAGATTCACTCCGTTTGGAAGGGTTGTATCTATATATTGCGGAAAATGAACATCTTTGGGCTCCCCTGGTTTGGGGGGTTTGGAGCGGTCAAGTATTTCCTGTGATGCTGATGAATTTATCATAATCGATAATATTATTGATGATAGTAGAAATATTAAATACATTTTAAAATTATTTTTTGGGTATATACCCGAGAACGACGCGATTTTCTGATTTTAGGAATTCTGATGTTAATGATACTACTTTCTCTTTAGTTAATGAATTATAGTTATCAAGCAGCGTATTAATAATCGATGGATTATTATAAATAGTTTTATAATGGGAAAGCATTTCTGATTTTCCCAGTATCGACTGGTGAAGCAGGTAATAACGCATTTCTATCTTATTAAGTGCTTTTTGAAATTCGAAATCGGTAAATGATTTTGTCAGAATATCGTTCAATACAGAATTAACCTCCTCTTCAATTTCATTCAGAGTTACACCGGGCATTGCGAAGGCAAAAATGTTGAAGACACCGGCAAGTTCTCTCGGGTCAATAAAACAACCAATTTCACTTACTAGCTGTTTTTCATAAACAAGACTTTTAAAAAACCTTGAACTCTCTCCCGACGAGAGTATTACCGAAAGAAGATTAAAAGCATAGTAATACGGTGAGTTTTCCCTCGGTATCCTATAAGCAATAAAAAGCCCCGGTAACTGAACGGAGTCGTAAATAATTTCTCTGATTTCACCTTTAGGCTCAATATTTATTTTTTTATCCGGCTTTTTATGGTAATTTCCTGTAATTTTCGAGAAATATTTTTCGATTAACTCGTAGGTTTTATCATAATCGATATCACCGGTAACAGTTAGAATTGCATTGGCCGGGGTGTAATACGATTCATAAAATTTCCGAGCATCTTCCAGTGAGCAATTACGTAAGTCTTCCGGGAAACCTATAATATCCCAGCCATAAGCTGAATTTCCAAAAAGCCGGGGAGCGAATTCAATGTCAACACTTCCGTATGGCTTATTATCGCAGGTTTGCTTCTTCTCTTCAATAATTACATCGATCTGGGTTCGTAATGCTTTCTCATTTACGTTAAAACCGAGAAGCCTGTCCGATTCCAGCCAAAGCCCTGTTTCTAAATGATGGGATGGAAGCAGCAGGTAATATCCCGTTTTATCGAATGTTGTGTAAGCATTGTTTTCGCCTCCTGCCCTCATACAAATCCGGTCATATTCCCCCTGAGGGATGTTTTTAGTGCCTGTAAACATCAAGTGCTCAAAAAGATGGGCAAATCCTTTAAGTGAATTATCATCTTTAGAACCTGCATGGTATGTAGTACTTATTGCAATACTTGGTATCGAGTTGTCTTTTGATAAGATTATTTGCAGACCATTAGGCAGTGAGAATTCCTTAAAATCTATGTCATAACGTTGATTTATATTCTTAGTATTTTGTATCAGAGAATAATTCCCGCCAGTCTTAATTATTTTTTAACGGTAATATATAAAGTACGACCCTGTTTTCTTTTACGAGATATTTTTTTACTGAAGAAATAATATCCTTAGCTGAAATATCTAGATAGTTTTTTAAATCTTCATTAATCATACCTGCGTTCCTGTAAAAAGTATAGTACATTGCCAGTAAATTTGCTGTTCCCCTAGTAGTAGAAATTCGTTCGATGAAATCGGTCTCAACTGCGTTTTTAGCTTTCTCAAGCTCTTTTTCACTTATTCCCTCAGTATTAATATTATCCACCAACACTGTTATTCTATCGGTTAAAAAATGTATATCGGTATTGGGGAAAGCAGTTGCCATTATAACAAACGTTCCGGCAAGCTCATTATCCCACAGGAAAGCCGATGCATTCTTTGCGAGCTTTGATTCATAGACTATATTTTTATAAATTCGTGAACTTCTCCCGGAACCAAAAATTTCTGATAACAGGTGAAGTGCATGTGTTTCTTTTGATGTTATACCGGGTGTTTTATATCCGATTATTATCATAGGCATATGGACGTGATCGTAAACAGTATCAATACGTTCACCCTGATTGAAGGTTATTTCGGGATAGTTTCTGTTTAGCTTTTTTGAGGGCTTCAGTTCACCGAAATATTTTTGAATAAGTGTTTTTGCTTCTTCAGTATTAAAGTCGCCTGATACAACCAGTACAGCATTGTCCGGGGCGTAGAAATTTTCATAAAATTTTACGGCATCGTCAAGTTTTGAGTTGTTTAAATGTTCCATACTTCCGATTGGCAGCCATCTATAAGGATGTTCCGGGTATAGCCTTTTCATTAAATCTATAAAACGGTTTCCATATGGCTGGTTATCATAATTCTGTCTTTTCTCTTCTTTCACTACTTCTCTCTGGTTATCGAAGTTCTCAGAAGTTACGTTTAGATATCCCATACGGTCAGCTTCAAGCCACAGAACAAGCTCAAGCTGGTTCGAGGGGACGGTTTCGAAATAATTTGTTCTGTCGACACTTGTTGTTCCGTTAAGTGTTCCGCCTGCTTTTTGGATATATGTGAAGTGCTCGGTTTTGCCTACATTCTCGGAGCCCTGGAACATCATATGTTCGAATAAATGTGCAAAACCTGTCATGTTCGAATCCTCATCTTTAGAACCTACATGATACCATATATTTACCGAAACTATAGGATTTGCTGTATCGGTATGTAATATTACATGTAGGCCGTTTTCAAGATTGTATTCAGTAATATCAACTTTATACTGACCAGTTAACAAATGTGTGTACATTATTGAAAATATTAAGATAAAACATATTCTCATTTTAAGATTATTACCAGTAATTATCAAAATTTAAAACGCCTGACACCGAACATATAAAAATTAATCATTCTTAAAAAGTTTCAAATTAATAATTTACTAACTTATATATTAATTATAGTTCATAAAATATCAAAATTCAGTGATAACAAAAGGATGATAAATATAATAGAAATTCATATTTTTGTAATAACTTAAAGTTTATTTTGAAGAAAGAATTTTTTTATTTATCCAACCTGATAAGTTTTTCAAGGTTTTTATTACTTCTGATTACGCTGTTACTTCTTCTTTCCGATAATTATTTTTTGGGATTTATTTTTATTATTTTAATATGGTTAAGTGATTTACTTGATGGTTATACAGCAAGAAAACGTAATGAAATTTCGGAACTTGGCAAAATTATCGACCCGCTTGCAGATAAAATTGCTATTGCAGGAATTGTTTTGGTATTACTTTTTAAAGAAATTGTTCCTTTTTGGTTTGTAATTATTGTAATATTTAGGGATTTACTTATTCTAACATTTGCGTTATATTTAAAATATAGGAAGAACATAGTTTTACAATCTGATTTAACTGGTAAGTTAACAGTATTTGTTATTGGATTTACAATGTTAATTGTAACTATTAATAAAGCATTTATAAATTGTCAAAAAAATTATATTCTTGAAAATATGGAACTTTTAATTAACGCATTGTTATTATTAAGTATAGTAATGTCTGGCTTTTCTTTAGTCTCATATTTTAATAAATTTATAAAAATAATCCGCAATTAAGCTAAAGGAAGAAAAAAAATGGAAAACGAAAAAAAACCACGTGTCCGCACCTTAACCAAGAAAGACATCGAACTCAAAATCACCGAGAAGGGAAGGGGTAAAAAACTAACAGAGAAACTGGCTGTTGATTATCTTTTCGATTCTATCAGAGAACTGTTAATGACAGCCAATCCCGATCTCAGGATCGAGATAAGAGATTTCGGAGTATTCGAGGTTAAGATAACAAAGCCCAAGCCAAAAGCGAGGAATTTAAAAACCGGAGAATTCGTTTTTGTTCCGGCAAGGAAAAAGATGCATTTTAAACCCGGTAAGCTGCTTAAAGAATTCCTGAAGAAGCCGCTGTAATTATACCTCAATATGACCGGCAGGGTGTTAGGAATTGATTATGGTTCCGTAAGGATTGGTATTGCCCTGAGTGATGATTCAAATAAAATTGCTATAGGGAAAGAATTAATTCCTAATGATTCTCATCTGCTTCAGAAACTCTTTGAATTTATTAAACAAAACAATGTCGGTACTATTGTGTTAGGTTATCCGCTGACTCTAAAGGGGACAAAATCAGCATTCACATTGAAGACGGAGAAATTTGAAACGGAACTGCATTCATATTTAAGTGAGAAAAATTTTAATATTCCGATAATCCGGTGGGATGAAAGGCTTACTTCCAAAATGGCAGAGAAATCAATTATCGATTCGGGTATGAAGAAAAAGAAAAAAAAGGATAAAGGCAGCCTCGATATTATTTCTGCAGTACTTATATTACAAAGTTATCTTGACAGCAATGCATTTAACAGAACTTTATGAGCTTATCGAATCAGGCGAGAATGATAAAACTGAATTTAAGAGAAAGTTTTCAGCCGAAGATAAAATTGCCAAAGAACTTATAGCGTTTGCCAACTCAAAAGGAGGCAAAATACTTTTCGGTGTTGATGATGACGGTACGGTTGTTGGCGTTGAAAGCGAGAAAGGGGAAATAGAGCTTGTTGATATGGCTGCGAGGTTTTACTGCGAACCTCCAGTAAAATACAATTCTGAAATTATACACATTTTCGGTAAAGACGTGGTTATTATTAACATTGATGAAAGCAAAACAAAACCACACCGCCTGCTTGAAAATGGCAAACCTGAAAATTCCGAAAAAGTTTATATCCGCCATAACGATAAAAACATACTTGCTTCAAAAATCACTATAAAAGTCCTGAAGAATTCAAACCCTGATTCACCTCCGCAGATTATCAATATTGGCGATAAGGAAAAATTTCTTATTGATTATTTAGAAAAGCATGAACGAATTACGCAGGAGGGTTTTAAAAAACTGCTGAATCTTTCGAACCGGCGTTCAGGAAGGATATTAATAAACCTTGTAAGGGCAGGATTGATAAGACAGCACACAAGTGAAACAAATGATTATTTTACTAAAATATAAATTCCATTTCCAACTGAAGTAATACACAAATTACCCAGGCTGGATTTATTTTTACTGGTTAATTGTTAATAATTACTGAGGAAGAGATTAGTTCTTTTGAAATAATATTTCAATATGCGTTATATTTTGCTATATTTGTGTACGGGGTGCTTCCTAGAACGGAGGCTGAGATAACACCCTTGAACCTGATCCGGATAATGCCGGCGTAGGAAATTATCAGATTTCAAAAAGCCGTTCAACCCTGTTCAGGTAAAGGGTGAACGGCTTAATTATTTAGTAAATATATAATTAATTAAATATTCTCTATTATGAAAAATAAAATTAACAATGAATCAAAAACCAACGGAAACGGTTCACAAGCAGGCAGTGAAACTGATTTGTTAGAACAACCGTTTCCCAAAAGCAAAAGAGTTTATATAAAGGGAAAGGTTAACAAAGACATACGGGTCCCTTTCCGTGAAATTGAGCTTTCGCACACAAATCTGCCAGACGGTAAGATTGAAATTAATGAACCGCTGCGTGTGTACGATCCAAGCGGTCTGTGGGGCGATGAAAATTACAAAGGCGACGTAACAAAGGGTCTGCCGCCGATGCGGCTTGAATGGATTAAATCACGCGGTGATGTAGAGGAATATGAAGGCAGGAAAGTAAAACCTGAAGATAACGGATATCAGTCGAAAGAGGAAATTGAGAAAGCAAAAAACCTTGCAGAAGATAAAGGCAAACTGCAATATTTCCCGGGTCTGAAACGTAAAGTTTTGAAAGCAAAACACGGAGCTAATGTTACTCAAATGCACTATGCTAGAAAGGGAATTATCACACCGGAGATGGAGTATATTGCAATACGTGAAAATCTTGGGAGAGAAAAAGCTATCGAATATATACTCAACGACCCGCTGAAAAGAGATTCACTGAACTGGCAGCATAAGGGCGAATCGTTTGGTGCGAACCTGCAGAAATTCATAACACCGGAATTTGTCCGTGATGAAGTTGCACGCGGCAGAGCAATAATTCCTTCTAATATAAATCACCCCGAGTCAGAGCCAATGATAATAGGCAGGAATTTTCTTGTAAAGATAAATGCTAACATAGGTAACTCAGCAATTGCATCATCAATAGAAGAGGAAGTCGAAAAGATGAGATGGGCAACTAAGTGGGGTTCGGATACGGTGATGGATCTCTCGACAGGCAAAAACATTCATGAAACGCGGGAGTGGATAATCCGCAATTCACCGGTGCCAATAGGGACAGTACCTATTTACCAGGCACTAGAAAAAGTTGATGGTAAAGCAGAAGAATTGTCATGGGGAATCTTTCGCGATACATTAATAGAGCAGGCAGAACAGGGAGTTGATTACTTTACAATCCATGCGGGTGTTTTGCTTAGGTATATTCCGCTCACAGCAAAGCGTGCAACAGGCATAGTTTCGCGGGGAGGAAGCATTATGGCAAAGTGGTGCCTTGCGCATCATAAGGAAAGTTTTCTTTACACAAATTTCGAAGAGATGTGCGAAATAATGAAGACATACGACGTTGGGTTCTCGCTTGGTGATGGTCTCCGTCCGGGTTCTATAGCTGATGCAAACGATGAAGCTCAGTTTGCGGAACTGGAAACACTCGGTGAACTAACCAAAATTGCATGGAAACACGATGTTCAGGTGATGATAGAAGGTCCGGGGCATATTCCGATGCACATGATTAAGGAAAACGTAGATAAACAGCTTGAAATATGCCACGAGGCACCGTTTTACACACTCGGTCCTCTTGTAACAGATATTGCTCCAGCTTATGACCATATAACAAGTGCCATAGGTGCAGCTATGATTGGATGGTATGGAACAGCGATGCTGTGTTATGTAACTCCGAAGGAACACCTTGGCTTGCCGAATAAAAAAGATGTAAAAGACGGTGTAATAGCTTACAAAATTGCGGCTCACGCTGCTGATTTGGCAAAGGGTCATCCTGGTGCTCAGGTATGGGATAACGTGATGTCGAAGGCAAGATTTGAGTTCCGATGGGAAGACCAGTTTAACTTATCGCTTGACCCTGTTACCGCTGTTGAATTCCATGATGAGACCCTGCCTGCAGAAGGAGCCAAGCTGGCTCATTTCTGCTCGATGTGCGGTCCGCATTTCTGCTCGATGAAAATTACCGAGGATGTAAGGCAATACGCAAAAGAACACGGGGTAAAAGATGAAGATGCGTTAAAACTTGGTATGGAAGAAAAGAGTAAAGAGTTTATAGAACATGGCTCTGAGGTGTATGTAAAATAATAAATTTACCGAAAAGGTACAGAGACGCTGAGATATGAAAACAAGAGAAGAATTAAATAAATTAACAGGTCAAATCCTGGATGCTTGTATTACTGTTCATATGAAAGTATTTTACCTGTTTTGGAAGCCCAGGTAATTTCATATTTAAAACTTGCTAAAAAGCGAGTAGGAATTTTAGTAAACTTTAATGAAAAGCTGTTAAAAAATGGTTTTAGAAGATTCGTAAATGAATTTTAACTCTGTGACTTGGCGTCTCTGCGGTAATGAATAATACAATAATCATAGGTGGCGGAATAATAGGTTTATCGGTTGGCTGGCAGCTTCTTAAAAAGGGTCATCACGTCGAAATACTTGAGCGTGAGAAGCAGGGCGGGCTGACAAGCTATGTTTCTGCCGGACTTCTTGCCCCGCAAGCGGAAATGGGATTCGAGGAAATCGAATTGTTTAATTATTGCCGTTATAGTCTGGGATTATATCCAAAGTTAATTGATGAGCTTAAACAGGAAACAGGTATCGATGTTATATTGGATAGATGCGGTACATTAATGACAGCATTTGACAGGGATGATAATGAATGGCTGCGACGCTTATTTAATTTCAGGGAGAAGGTTGGATTGCCTGTGCAATGGATTACCGGAACAGAAGCAAGGGAAATTGAACCATATCTTTCACCTAAATGCGTAAGTGCTATTTGGATTCCCGCTGATGCACAGATTGACCATCGCAAGCTGCTTGAAGCATTAAAAGCTGCCTTCCTTAAATATGGTGGTAAATACTATGAAGAACATAATGTTGAGAGAATCAATATCAATGCAAAACATATACAGAGTGTTCACGTTCACGGGAATGATATTAAAGCAGATAATGTAATTGTATGTGCAGGGAGCTGGTCTAAGCTGATAGAGGGCTTACCTGAAAATCTTAAACCCCCTGTTCGTCCTGTTAAGGGACAGATTATTTCACTTAAAAAGGATGAATCGTGTAATTTAAAACATGCAATCCGTGCACCGGATGTTTATCTTGTTCCCAAGCCGGATGGAAGGCTGCTTGTAGGGGCAACAGTAGAAGAGATGGGATATGATATGCAGCCAACGGCGGGTGAAATATACAGACTGCTTGAAAGAGGCTGGGAAACGGTTCCCTCTATTTATGATTTAAAGATACTCGCTCTGGAAGTCGGGCTTCGTCCCGGCAGCCGCGACCATATGCCTATTATCGGAAATTGTGAAATTGAAGGTCTATATTTTGCTACCGGGCATTACAGAAACGGTATTCTGCTTACGCCGGCAACAGCATATGATTTGAGCGAGCATATTGCAACCGGTAAAGTTCCCGAACAAATGGGATATTTTAATATTTCAAGATTTTATTAACTCTTTTTAACCCTGACTTCAGTCAAGGGGTAGAAATACAAATATTTTTCATAACCGTTTAAACGGTTTACAAGATTAAGGAATTAATTTAAATTACAATAATAATAGTATATACAGAGTTGAGGTTTGTATATGAAAGTATTTATTAATGGTGATGAAAAAAGTATTAATAAAGCTGAAATTTTAAGTAGTGTTATTTATAATTATCTGCAAAGCAAAGAACCACGGGGAATTGCAGTTGCTGTAAATGAAAACATAATACGCAAAGATGACTGGGAGAAAACCGTATTGCATGAGTTGGATAGGATTGAGATTGTAACTGCAATGCAAGGCGGGTAAAATATTATTAGTAGCGCTCGCTCTCTTCACGAGTCTTTCTACGAACCATAGGTTCGAAGAACCGTAGGTCGACTCGGAGGAGTCGTAGACCGAACGAGCAAATATTATAAAAGTTATAACAAATAATTATGAGCAAATTAGAAATTGCAGGACAGAAATTTAATTCGAGATTAATTGTCGGGACATCACGTTATCCGAATCCGCAGGTTATGCTCGAAGCGCTTGAGGCAAGCGGAACGGAAATGATTACTGTATCAATCCGCCGTTTAAATCTTAATGCCGATAGCGGTCAGGAAAGTATTTTGAACATGATCGACAGAAACAAGTATTTTCTCCTTCCCAATACGGCAGGATGCTACACAGCGAAAGATGCTGTATTAACGGCACAGCTTGCACGCGAACTGCTTGGCACAAGCTGGGTGAAGCTGGAAGTGATTGGTGATGAAGAAACTCTGTTCCCTGATGTTACGGAATTACTGAAAGCAGCCGAGCAGCTTCTGATTGACGGATTCACTGTTTTGCCTTATTGCAACGATGACCCGATTACATGTAAAAAATTAGCTGACATGGGTTGTGCTGCGGTTATGCCGCTCGGTGCTCCGATAGGTTCGGGAATGGGGATAAGAAATCCGTATAACATTATGATAATACGTGATATAATTCAAATTCCTGTAATTGTTGATGCAGGTGTTGGCACTGCTTCAGATGCATCTCTTGCAATGGAACTTGGCGTTGACGGCGTACTGATGAATTCAGCAATTGCACAAGCCGAACATCCTGTTATGATGGCAAAAGCTATGAAGCTTGCTGTTGAATCAGGCAGGTTTGCTTATGAAGCCGGCAGAATTCCGAAACGGTTATACGCAAAAGCAACAAGTCCTATAGAGGGAATAATAAATACATAATAACTTTTACTGTAAAAAATTAAAAAGCAGGGGATGTACATTTTAGAATTATAAGTTTTTTGTGTTATTTGTCTTCACGTTTATTTTTTAATTTAATTACTCAAGTTGACCGTTCAAACAAGTAAAGTTAATAATTATAATTATTTAGTAACCCCGACATTCATGTCGGGGATTGTTGGAAAAATACCACTTAACAACCGTTTTAACGGTTTTTATTATGGAGGCGGTCAACTTGAGTAAATTAGAAAGTTAGGTATGCGCCCCCTGCAACTCACTATTCACGGAAAATGAAATAAATGAAACCACTCGATTTCCATTTAATCCTTATAACAGATAGAATAGCTTGTAAACCGAATAAACTTGAAGATGTTATTAAGTCAGCTTGTCAAAACGGCGTCAAAGCGGTACAATTGCGTGAAAAAAATCTTGATTCACACTCACTTCTTAAGTTTGCAAAAAAATTACGTAAAATAACCAAACATTACTCAGCAAAACTAATAATTAATGACAGGCTTGATATTGCTTTGCTTTCCAAAGCTGATGGATTACATTCACCCGTAAATGGATTAACTGCTGAACAAATAAGAAATCATCATAAAAAATTAGTAACGGGAAAAAGTGTTCATTCACTAGAAGAAGCTGTAAGAGCTGAAAGGTTAGGATTTGATTATATTATATTCGGTCCCGTATTCCGGACACCGTCTAAAACAGCATACGGAAAACCTAAAGGATTAAAAGAACTGAAAAAAGTTTGTATGAATGTAAACATACCTGTTTTTGCAGTAGGGGGGATAAATCCTGTAAGAGCAGGTAAATGTATTAAACAAGGAGCTTACGGAGTTGCAGTTATAAGAAATATTATGTGCTCAAAAAAAATTAAGCAAACCTTAAAGCAATTTAAACAAGAGAAAGTTGAATTATGAGAAAAAAGTTAAGAGGTGTTTGCGTTATTACTGATACTACAATACAAAAAAAATATTCTCATCTTGAATTAGCAAAAATTGCTGTTAAAGGATGTGCTGATATTGTTCAGTTCAGGGATAAAAATATGTCAACATTTGTTTTGTTAGAAACAGCAAAGAAAATCAATACGATTTGTAAAAAAAATAATGTTTTATTTATTGTTAATGACCGTATTGATATTGCATTATTAAGTGATGCTGACGGAGTTCATCTGGGTAAGGGGGATATTCCTGTTAAAGAAGCGAGGAAACTGCTCGGTGAAAAGAAAATTATTGGTGCAACTGCACACAGCTTAAGAGAAGCTAAAAAGGCGGAAGCAGACGGCGCTGATTATTTGGGTTACGGGCATATTTTCCCGACTTCTACAAAACTAAAGCTTACAAAACCTAAAGGACTGAAAAACCTAAGTAAAGTGTGCAATTCAGTTAATATCCCTGTTTTTGCTATTGGCGGAATTAATAAAACCAACGCTGAAAGTGTTATTAATGCCGGTGCAAGCGGAATTGCAGTTGTAGGTTCAGTTGTGAAAAGTAGAAATCCACGGAAAGCAGTTAATGATTTAAAGAGGTGTATTAAATGAGACGGAAAAATTGTGTATTAACAATTGCAGGTTCGGATTCCAGTGCCGGTGCAGGTATACAATCGGATATAAAAACTATACAAAACCATGGATTATATGCATTAACCGTAATAACTTCGGTTACTGCACAGAATACATTCGGTGTACAGGATTGCTTTGAATTACCCGAAAAAATTATTAAAAAACAGCTTGAGAGTATTTTTAACGATTTCAATGTTCAAGTTGTTAAAACCGGTATGCTTTCTTCAGGCAGGATTGTTAAGCTGGTTAGTGATTACCTGGTTCATTATAAAAATTTAAGAGTTATTGTTGACCCTGTAATTTTATCTAAAAACAGAAAACCATTGCTTGATAATTCCGGAATAAAAATACTAAAGAGATACCTCTTACCCATTTCACATGTTGTTACTCCTAATATACATGAAGCTGAAGTTTTATCAGGTTCAGAAATACAAAACATGGAAAGCTTAAAGAATGCAGCTAAGAAGATAATTGATTGTGGAGTAAAAAATGTATTGATTAAAGGTGGTCACATAAACAAAAGATTTAAAATTAATAAGGCAACTGATATGCTGTATAACGGAAGGGATTTTAAATATTTTACTTCCGAATATATAGCCACAAAAAGAACTCACGGAATCGGATGTACGTTTTCTTCGGCATTAGCTTGTAACATCGCATTGGGATATTCACTTAATGATTCAACCCGGCAAGCTAAAAAATACATTGTAAGAAAGCTTAAAATTCGTTTAACAGCAGGACACGGTCACGGACCTGTTGAGATATAATAAGTCTAAACTGCACGCGTCATGGCTAATAAAAACAGAAATATCAATAGTCGTGATACGAGTGAGTAAACGCCAATGAAAGACTTAACTAAAGAAATAAAATTCACTTATTCCCGCAGCAGCGGTAAGGGCGGGCAGAATGTGAATAAAGTCGAGACTAAGGTTGAACTTTATTTTGATATTAAAAATTCTGTTTTGTTAAACGATGATGAGAAAAGTTTGTTGAATCGTAAACTTGCAAATCGTATCGATTCATATGGCATACTTCACATAACTTCACAAACCGAAAGAACACAGCTTGGGAATAAAAAGAAAGTTACAGAACGGTTTATTAAGATTATCCGAAATGCACTGAAAAAGGAAAAGATAAGGTTAAGCACCAAACCGACAAAAAGCTCGAAGGAAAAGAGGATTATAGCTAAAAAGAAATTAAGTGAGAAAAAGAAAGTGAGAAAAAGTGATTTTATGATAAATTATGATTAGCACAGTAATTATTTTAAAGTTGTATTATAATTTGTTATTGGTATTAATATTTGTTATATTACATACGATTGAAAGCAAAATGTTG
>CAYWTS010000001.1:148780-250575 GCA_964461265.1 uncultured Ignavibacteriales bacterium | reverse complement strand
TCGTGTTTATCATTTTGTATATTGATATTTATTTGTAGTTTCGGGTCATAAGTTCAATATAACTTTTTTATATCTAATTAAAAATTCCTGCAGAATTAATTATTTGAAACCTTTTATTATATTATTACATCAAAATAACAACAAAACATTAAATTTTAACAAACTTTACAGGAGAAATATTATGAATAAAAATAAACTAATTGCAATGTTATTTATTCCGTTATTTATACTCATAATAGATGGGGTAAAATGCTATTCACAGACAGCAGATGAGATTATTGCAAAACATATAGAAGCATTGGGAGGTATTGAAAAGATAAATTCAATTTCGAATGTCAGGATTACCGGGAAATTCGGAAGCGGAAGCTTTGAACTGCCTTTTATACAGATTGTAAAAAGACCGTATTGTTTCTATATGGAAATGACAATACAGGGTATGACGATGAAACAGGCATATGACGGAAATGCAGGATGGAAAATAAATCCGTTCCAGGGTAAAACCGAAGCTGAATCCGCAAATGAACAGGAAATAAAATTTATGAAAGATATGTCGGATATAGAAGGCAAGCTTGTTAATTATAAAGATAAGGGATACACCGTTGAATACTCAGGAAAAGAAGACCTTGAAGGCTCGGAGGTTTACAAATTAAAATTAACCGAACCGGACAGCACCGTAACCTATTACTTTATTGATATTGCAAGCAATCTTCTTATAAAAGAATCACATAAAGTGAAGATAAAAGAAAAAGAGCTTAATCAGGATATTTATTCAGGCGATTATAAGCTGGTAGATGGTTTTATGATGGCACATTCTTACGAAATTAAAACACCCGGTGCAGGTATGGGTGAATCACAGAAAGCAACTGTAGAAAAGGTTGAGTTCAATATTGAAATTGATGATACTATTTTTCAAATGCCTAAACAATAAATTTTAAAATTGTAAAAAATGCTAAGGAAGAACTATTTTACATTCCTGCTATTTATCGGGATTTGTTCGGTTTTGCTGACACCTGCAAGTTCATACTCGCAGGTAAAACTTACATCGGCGATACTTGGCGGGCTTGAAGCAAGGCAAATAGGTCCAGCAGTTATGAGCGGCAGAATAACGTGCATAAAAGCATTGGAAAGCGAATCCAGAATTATTTATGTGGGAACCGCAAGCGGTGGTTTATGGAAATCTATAACCGGAGGAACACTTTTCAAACCTATTTTTGATAAATACTGCCAGTCAATCGGTGATATGGCTATAGATAATAACAATGAAAATATAATTTGGGTAGGAACCGGAGAATCTAATATGCGTAACAGTGTTTCAGTGGGAACAGGTATATACAAATCGGTTGATGCAGGTGATAACTGGGAACTTATGGGACTTGAATTAACCGAACACATAAGTAAGGTTGTAATAAATCCCAATAACAGTAATGTAGTATATGCTGCAGCGTGCGGTCCGCTTTGGGGGGATAGTGAACACAGGGGATTATATAAAACATCCGATGGCGGTAAAACCTGGAATAAGATTTTATATATTAATGAGACAACAGGATGTGCAGATGTTATGGTTAATCCAAAAAATCCGGATATTATTTATGCTGCAATGTGGCAGTTCCGCAGAATGCCGTGGGCTTTTTCATCAGGCGGGGAGGGAAGCGGTCTTTATAAAAGCATTGACGGAGGAGTAACATGGAAACGAATCGATTCCCAGTTTTCGGAAGATGGTATTTTGGGAAGAATTTGCCTTGCCTTAGCACCATCAGTTCCTGATAATATTTATGCAATTGTAGAATCCCAAAAAACTGCATTGTACAACTCAACCGATGGCGGTGAGTCGTGGATTAAAACAAGCTCAACAGGAAATGTAACAGCAAGACCATTTTATTTCAGCCAGATAGACGTTGACCCGACCGACCCGAAAAGGGTTTACAGAGGAGCATTTGGATTTTCTATCAGCAACGATGGCGGAAAATCGTTTTCCGATATAAGCTATGAAGGCGGATGGGTTCATTCAGACTTCCATGCGTTGTGGATTAATCCCAAAAATTCCCAGCACCTTTATGTGGGTACCGATGCGGGTGTGTATATGTCGCTGGATAGAGGTTATAACTGGATATACCTGAATAATATACCTGCATCGCAGTTTTATCATGTAAGTCACGATTCCGAAGAACCATACAATGTGATGGGAGGCTTGCAGGATAACGGTTCGTGGATTGGTCCGTCTCAGAGCAGAGGCGGAATAAATGAATCGGATTGGAAATCAATTGGAGGAGGTGACGGGTTCTGGGTATTCAGAGACAGGGAAAATCCCGATTATTTTTATTGGGAATACCAGGGGGGAAACATTTACAGATATAACAGCAAAACTCAGGAATACCGGGAAATTAAACCCTGTCCGATGCCCGGTGAGCCAAAACTCCGTTTTAACTGGAATACACCAATTCATTTAAGTCCCAATGATGCTTCGGTAATTTATATTGGCGCACAGTATTTATACCGCTCATCCGATAAAGGTGAAAGCTGGGAACGTATTTCACCTGACCTGACTACAAATGATCCGGTAAAACAAAAGCAGGAAGTTTCAGGCGGACTCTCAGTCGATAATTCCTCAGCCGAAAACCACTGTACTATTTTTACAATTTCTGAATCACCTAAAAATTCTGAATTGCTATGGGTCGGAACTGATGACGGAAATGTTCAGGTTACTGTAAACGGCGGTAAAAGCTGGACGAATGTTGCTAAAAATATACCTGGACTTCCCGCCTGTACCTGGTGCAGCTCAATTGAAGCCAGTCCGCACAACGAAAAAATGGCATTTGCATCATTTGATGGGCATATGTGGGGTGATATGAATGTATATATCTATAAAACAACCGATCTCGGTAAAACTTGGAATGCTATACATACATCTGAAATAAAAGGGTTCGTCCATAAAATAAAACAAGACCCTGTTAATAATAATCTTTTATTTGCAGGAACCGAATTCGGATTATTCGTGAGTATTAACGGCGGAACAGACTGGACACAATTTACAGCCAATGTTCCCAATGTTCCGGTTAGAGATATAGTTATACATCCTAAAAAACATGACCTGATATTAGCAACACACGGCAGAGGTATTATTATAGTTGATGATATCACACCGCTAAGGAGTCTGAATGAAACTATCCTGAATTCTGAAGCCGCAATATTGCCTTCAAGGCCCGTGTATCTTGAAAACAGTGTTTATGGAGGTGCATGGAAGCATGCAGGCGAGTTTGTGGGTCCGAATATGCTGGAAGAATATATCATTACATATTATCTGAAAGAAAGGACAATAGTAGGCGACTTAAAAATCGAAATTTATGACTCCGAAAACAAGCTTATAAAAACTTTATCAGGTTCAAAACGGAAGGGAATAAACCGTGTTAACTGGGATATGAGACTTAAACCACCAAGAGTAGCAAAAGGTACAAGACTTGATTACGGTGGATTTGTAGGTCCGCTTATTCCCGAAGGAAATTATACTATTAAGCTGATTAAGGGTGATAAAATCTTTACTTCTAAAATTGCACTTACAGCAAACCCTGATTCGCCTTACAGCAGCGATGACCGTAAGCTGAGAGATGAAACTATTATGAAGCTGTACACTATGCAGGAAGACCTGGCTTACATTGCAGAGGTTAACTCAAAACTACAGGAACAGATTACAGAATCTTCAGCCAAAACAGAAGATGAAAGCTTAAAAACAGCTTTAAACGTATTATTATCAAAGCTTGACAGCTTAAGACGGCAGATGGTAATATCAAGAGAGGGGACAGGGATACTTGGCGATGAGATGCTGAGAGAAAGACTTGGGGGGCTTTACTCAACAGTTGCCGAGCTTAACGGCAGACCAACAGATACACATTTACAAATGCTGAAAGCTGTTGAATATGATTTTAAGAAAACCTCGGATGCACAAAATGTACTTTTGAAAAAAGATTTAACAATACTTAATGAACTTCTGCAGAAAGCAGGGTTAAATAAGCTGGTTGTATTAAGCAGGGAAGAATTCGATAAAACGGAATCGAAGTAAATTTTAAAAGATTAACTGAATAACTTTTTCCTGTATAAATATTCTTTATGAATGAATACATTTATTATTTGTTAGTCTGGCTTTTTCTTGTATGGTTTTTAAGATTTTACAGCAGGTATATGTCGCGTAAGATGAAAGATACCGAAGACCGACAAACGAAAAATACATTATTCACATTATATATGGTTTTAGCTATACCTATATTTTTCAGCGTTACGCTTGTTCCGATTTTAATTATGGCGGGTGATGAATTTATGCCTGTAACTTATAAGTATATATTTGGTATGATTGTTTTTGCAATATTACTATTAATCTATTTTAAACGGAAAAGAAATTATAAGTGAGCATGAACTTTCTATAATATAAACAAGGGGCTACAGCCCCTAGTTTCAACAATATGGTGTATAAAAATCAGAAAATTTATTTTATAAGCGATGGTCTTTCTTTTTCAATCTTTTTTTGTATCTGTATTAATGCTTCTAAGAGTGCATCGGGGCGGGGCGGGCAGCCCGCAACATATACATCGACGGGTAAAAACAAATCTATTCCCTGCACAACAGAATAGCTCCTGTACATACCGCCGCTTGATGTGCATGCTCCCATTGCTATGCACCATTTAGGGTCGGGCATCTGGTCCCAGATTTTCCTTACTACCCATGCCATTTTGTAAGTAACGGTTCCTGCTACAATCATTAAATCCGATTGGCGGGGTGAAAAACGGAATACCTCGGAGCCGAACCTTGCTGCATCGAATCTTGAAGCAGCAAAAGCCATCATTTCTATTGCACAGCATGAAATACCCATTGGCATCGGCCAAAGAGAATTCTTTCTTGACCAGTCGATTAGGTCAGAAATTTTAGTAGTAATAAATCCTTCGTTCTGTAACGCTGATTGAAGATTAGACATTTAGTGTATATTATATTAATACCATTTTAAAACACCTTTTCTCAGCAAATAGATATAACCAATCAGTAAAATAAAAATAAAAACAATCATTTCCAGAAGTGCATAAACCATAATACTGCCTTTTAAGTCAATGAACATCGAAGCCCAGGGATACATAAATACAACTTCGATGTCAAATAAAATAAAAAGAACTGCAACCATGTAATATTTAACCGAAAACCTACCGTGTGCAGTTCCTACAGGTTCCATACCGCTTTCATATGCTGATAATTTTACGGGGTTTGGATTTTTTGGACCGAATAATTTTGAGGCAATTATGCTTGCTGCTGCAAAAATGACAGCAAATGTCATTATCATCAGGATTGGAATGTATTCACTTATCATTTAACAAATATAATCTCTGCACATATCTGTTTAAAGGAATAAAGTGTTATAGTTTATATAGTTCATCAATCAGATATTTATACTTTTCCTCTACAATTTTTCTTTTAACTTTTAAAGTTGGTGTTAAATCACCGTTTTCTATTGTGAATGGCTTTGTTAACAGCTTAAATTTACGGACTCTTTCATACTTAGCGAAATCTTTCTGAAGACGATTAATTTCTTCGCTTACTATTTTTTTTACATTATGATTTCCCTGCAACAATTCTAAATTCTCTTCTTGTAAATTAAGTGCATTTTTAATTTTATCATAATCCGGATAAATTAAAGCTGCAACAAAAGGTTTATCATCATCTGCAACCGCAATTACCTGTTCAATAATTTCCGAATTTGAAATTGTATCTTCTATATGAGCAAGTGAAATGTATTTGCCGCCTTCGGTTTTTATTAATTGTTTTTTTCTGTCTGTGATTGTTATATAACCGTCTTTGTCAATATTTCCTATATCACCTGTATGAAGCCATCCGTCTTTAATTATCTCACTGGTATCGGATTCATTCTTATAGTAACCGTTCATAACATTGCTTCCTTTTATAAGTATTTCTCCGTCATCCGCCGTTTTAACTTCTATACCTTTTAAGGCTGGACCTACTGTACCGATTTTATTCTTTTGGGGTGGGTTAACAGAAATAACAGGTGAAGCTTCGGTCAATCCGTAACCCTGCAGAATGGTTATGCCTATGGAATCGAAAAATTCAGCATGGTAATTACTCAATGCCGAACCGCCAGAAATGAAGAATTTTAGTTTACCTCCGGTTTTTTCTCTTATTTTTTTAAATACTATTTTATCTGCCAGTTTCCACAGGAAATGTGTTTTGTTATTACGGTATTTAAAACCTAATTTAAGCGACTTCTTCGCAATTATTTTCTTGTGAACAGGCGATGATTCAATATTACTTAGTATCCTTGAGTGAATCCGTTTGAATAAGTTCGGGACAGTAGTAATTACCGTAGGCTTTACCTCTGTCATTTGAGTTTGTAAAGTATCAACCGATACTGCATAATAGATATGCGCACCAACAGATAAAGGGTAATAATAACCTGCGGTGCGTTCGTAGCTGTGCGCCAGAGGAAGGAACGAAAGGAATCTGTCTTCAAATCCAAGTATTAACACATTTTGGCATTGGCTAATATTGGATAAAATATTTTTATGCGTAAGGCAGACTCCTTTAGGTATTCCAGTCGTGCCGGAAGTATAAATAATTGTCAGTAAATCATCAGGCTTAATATTTATTGATTTCTCTTTTAAATATTTAATTGCAGAAGTAATGTTATAATCCGAATTGCCTTCTGAAACATCGCTGGATATTAATTTTTTGAAACTGATAACTTTAATATCCGAATTATTGGGTTCATTGAAGCAAATTACTTCTTTCAGTTCAGGAAGTTCATTTTTAATGGAAGCAATTTTATTGGCAATTATTTGAGTTGAAACAAAACAAATCCTGCATCCTGAATGGCTAAGAATGTATTTGATTTGTGAAGATGTCATTGTTGTATAGACCGGAACCGTAACAACACCAAGAATAATACAGGCAAAATCGGCTACAACCCATTCAAAACGGTTTTCCGATATAATTGCTGCTTTTTCTCCGTATTTTATTCCGAGCTTTTCGAGTGATTGAGCAGCAGCATAAACAAGTTCCCTGAGCTTATTACCCGAAATAGTATAGTATTTATCGTTTTCTTTAAAGCTTATTGCAGGCTTATCTGAATAATTGCTGGTAATTTGTTCGAAAAATTCGATAAAATTTGAAAAAATCATTTTGTTAATTAACAATTTGATAATACTGTGCAAATATATTTAATATTGTTTTATGTATCTTGTTAAAGCTGTTTTTACACCTCTGAAAAGATTACATTGTTTGTAGCTTGACTATGGTATAAAATTGTATCTGCAAGGTAGCTGAATGTCATCAAATCAGTGCAATTGGTTTGTTTAGTGAGATTGCAAGATAACTGCTGAAAATAGACAATGTGGAAATTAAAAATATACGCTCGATTATTCAAAGGTTATTGAAACCCGTTATAAAGCAAGATTAGAGGCTCTTGAAGCTGCTAAGAAAAAAACAGAAGTAATGGCTGCTGTTTACTGTATGACGATAGGAAGTCCCTTATCGATATCGGAAGAATCTTACAATTCATATTACCCTAATCCTTTTAATACTGTTTCATATGATTATAAAAGTTCATCAAACAGTGCAACATTCAGTGAAGGCAGCCTGAATGCAGGGGCAGTGGTTTATGTTACTTTTAAATTAAAAGAAAAAAAGATGAGAACAGACATAGAAAAATTCCTAAGGGGTAAGAATTATGCAATAATTGGAGCATCGGCAGGCAAAATAAACATGGGACGGACAATCTTACTGGAAATGCTGAAACGCAACTATACAATATATCCAGTTCACAGAACCGCCGAAAATATCGGAGGAATTAACTGTTATCGTTCGGTAAAAGATGTCCCAAATGATACCGATGGTATAATACTTGTTGTTCTGCCTGATGAGACTGAAAAAATTGTTGAAGAAATAGCAGATGCAGGTATTAACCAGGTTTGGATGCAGTTTGGTTCTAAAAGTGAGAAAGCAGTCACGTTCTGTAAAGAAAAAGGAATTAATGTTATTGCAGATGAGTGTGTTTTAATGTTTCTTGAAAATTCAGGTTTCCCGCATAATTTTCATAGGTGGATATGGGGATTAATAGGCAGGGCTTGATTCTCACAACCTGCTGATGTATGCATCGTGCTTAAATTTTATTGAAAATTCGGTTTTTGGTTTTATTTTAACCTCAATTTTTCCGTCAATTTGTTCGGTTAGTGTTGTGATAATTTGCATACCCATACCTTTAGAATTATAGATATCAAAATTTTCAGGCAGCCCCACACCGTTATCAATTACTGCCAAACGGATATTACTGTCAGGTTCTGCATTCAGTTCTATATTTATTGAGCCGCGCCTTTTGCCGGGAAATGCATGTTTTAATGAATTTGATACCAATTCGTTAATAATCAGTGCACAGGGTATTGCTAAGTCGATACTAAGATTTATGTTGCGTGCATTAGTAGTAAAAGAAATAAATCCGGTTTTTACGGAATAAATATTCATTAAATGCGTCACAAGTGATTCAATATATTCCTGAAGATTAAGTTTGTTAAGATTGTTAGAACGGTATAATTTTTCATGCACAAGTGCCATAGTTTTTACCCTTGTCTGGCTCATCTTAAGAAATTCTTTTGTAGACTGATCCTTTGCAAAGTCAGACTGAAGTTTGATTAAGCTTGAAATAACCTGCAGATTATTTTTTACCCTGTGATAAATTTCTTTCAGTAAAATTTCTTTTTCTTTTATTGATTGTTCAAGCTCTTTTTCAATTTTAATTCTTTCGGTGATTTCATTTTGTGCCTTTGTATACAGATTTGCGTTGTGAGTAGCTAGTGCAACATGCTGCATTAAAGCTTCCAGAAACAGCCGGTGATTTGAAGTGTATGCGTTTTTTCTTTCACTGAATAGCTGAATTACACTTATCACTTTATTTTCATATATAACCGGTATTACTAATGCCGAACGCGGTATGTAGTTACCTTTTGTACCATCAATTACTTCTCCTGTATCTTTTATGACATAATAGGTTTTTACCTGTTTGAAATGTTTTTGGTAATCGTTTAAAATCATTGATTTTTTGGCTCTGATTACCTTGCTAAGAATTCCAAAACCTTTAGGAGCCAGCGGTATTGGAGGAATGTTATTTACGTCTATTCTTTCTTTACCCTGCGTACTTCTGAGGTAAGTATATTTAATCATTTTGCTTTCATTGTCATAATCGGATACAAATAGTTCGGCACAATCCGCTACTTTTGCAATATTATAAAACATTGAATCATACAGTTCTTTAAGGTCAAGTGATTTAGTAATAAGCTTACCTGCTTCAACAAGCATATTAAGTTCTTCATTTTTCCTACGGATTTCATTTTCAATATCAATCTGATTAGTAATATCAGAAATTAATCCAATTGAACCTGTTACTTTGCCATGTCCGTTTTTTAACGGAGACCCGCTGATATTTGTAAAAACAATTTTACCGGATTTTGTCATTAACCTGATTCTGTATGCGTCCGATAGCCCTTTAGTGCGGAGTTTGTTCTTTTTTATTATAATATCCCTGTCTTCAGGAAGTATTATTTCATTGTAACCTATCTTGTCAATCAATTCATCTTTTTTGTAGCCGAGCATTTTACAAAGTTGTTTATTCACATAAGTAATCCTGTCATTATTATCAACACAAATAAGCCCTTCATTTACGCTTTCTACAAAAGTCTCCAGTTTTGCAGAGTGTCTCAGAAGGTACATAAACTGTTTGTTTATTTTAATATTCCTTGAACGTAAAACTTTTATATTACGTTGCAGGTTTGTTATTGTTTTCTTCAGTTTTATTATTTCTTTTGAAGAATTAGCCATATTCTTTTCTTATTCATTGTTCAAAATAAAATTAAATTTTACTTATGACAATAGTTAAATTAATTATTTTTAAATCTTTATAATTATATAAATAAAATTCATACATTAATTATTCTCAATTTGGTGTGATATGTTAATATGTTTTGTATTTAATTTTGCTGCATTATTTTTGCAAGTCTTCATTATTTTAGCATAATGAAAAAATATTATAAAATATTTCTTATTTTAATTGTTCTACTCGGTGTTATTTTACTGGACTGGGCTGCCTTACATGATATATTAAAAGGCAACGAAGATGATTATACAAACGAATATTTAATATTGACATCAAGTATTGTTGTATTGGGTATTGTCGGTTACTTATTTATAACAGGATGGGTGAATAATATGAAAGTTAAGAAAGGGTAAGATTTCCCGCAGTAGACCATTTCAAAGTCAGCTTACTATATACAACTGGTAATAGGCCTGTTGCATACCGTACATTAGAATATCTGTCGGTAATGAGAATTCCTTCAGATTAAATTCTTGTAAATAACTGATGTTACACAAAATATTAAAATGTTAATTCTATTTTTAACTATTTCACCACTACGGGGCTCATATAATCTGACAAAGTAAATTCAGCAAATATATCGTCCTGATGGGACTTAAAAATTAATAGTTTTCAGAATGAATTTTTAGATGAATTAGTTTCAAAGGAGCGAAATATCTATAGATTTACATATGAAAGTTTTATTTTAACTCCGTAGAGGTGAAATAAATATAATTATATAACCATAACAAAAATAAATAATGCAATGTTATTTATTAAACTAGCCGCGGTAACTAATGCCTAAACGAATTAAAAACATACTAAGTCAAAACATAAGGAACTCGGTTTTTATTGTTACCGATGTTGAAACAACCGGTTTGAATCCTTTTCTTCATAGAATAACCGAAATAGCTCTCTTGAAAGTATTACGCGGTGAAATTATAGATGAGTTCTCAACTTTAATTGACCCTTGCCAGTTTATACCACAACACATTACCCGGCTTACAGGGATTACAAACGAAATGGTTTACGGTAAGCCAAAGTTTAATGAGATAATTCCGGACATTAGAAAATTTATGGGGTTGGATAGTCAAATAGATAATAAACTAAATGATATTGTTATTTTAGCTGGTCACAATATTGCATTTGACAGAAAATTTATTGACGCTTCGTTTACCAGATCAGGCACCGAAAGAATTAAAATCAAACCCCTTTGCACATGCAGGCTTGCGAGAAGACTGCATAGATCGCTGCCTTCTAAATCACTAAGCAGTTTAAGTAACTATCTCGGGATTTCACAAAGGAATCGTCATAGGGCGGTTGATGATGCTAAAGCTGCTGCTCTAATTATGATTGATTTACTCGATAAACTAGTCGAGGAATATGATATTGAGACAATTGATGAATTATTGAGCTTCCAGTATCAGAAGATATATCAGGTCGAAAGATTATCAAAAAGATTAAAGGAGATTAAGGTAAATCTTAAACAAATACCCAGAAAACCGGGAGTATATTACTTTTACAGTAAAAGTGAAACTTTATTATATGTTGGGAAAGCGAAAAATTTAAGGGAGAGGGTGAGTACTTATTTCTATCATAATACATCACATTCACGTAAGGTTAAAAATCTTATAAGACATGTTAATGCCATAAATTACGAAACTGCCGGTTCGGAACTTTCTGCACTGCTGCTTGAGAGCGAAACGATTAAGAAACAAAAACCGAAATATAATACTGCACAGAGAAGATACAGGCGTTTTCCGTTTATAAAGATTGATACGCAGAATGATTATCCAAAAGTCACGAAAGTATATGAACTGAAACCTGATGGAGCAAGCTATTACGGTCCTTTTACAAGCTCGCTAACAGTAAATATTATAATTGAAAGAATTAATAAATTGTTTGTGTTAAGAAAATGCGATGACCGTAAATTAAAACCGGAGAAAAGTAAAAGTCCATGTATGTATTATGAAATAGGACAATGCAAAGCACCTTGTAATTTTACTCAGGCTTACCAGGATTACAGAATGGAAATAAACAGGGTAAGCAATTTCATATTATCAAATACTACAGGGATACTGAAGCATTTCGAAGATGAAATGAATGAATGTTCTAAAAAGCTATTGTTTGAGGATGCTGCCTTTTTAAGAGATAAAATTTCTGAATTGAAGAAGGTTTTACTGAATATGGAACTGACCCACACCGCCGTTACACAAAAGAATTACGTTGTTAAATGCAGGAATGATACGGAAGATTCCATAGAATTATTTCTTATTAAAAATGGCAGGTTATCATGTTCGAGAATAATTGAAAACCTAAGTTCCGCTGATTATCAGGTTCAGGATGAAATTGTAAACCTGATGGATGAGCTGTACTTTGGGGGGAGTTTATTCGGGAAAGTAATAACGAACCAGCCAGTAAAATATACTCCCGGAGAGCTTGATAAAATGAAAATAATTATGAACTGGATATGCCAGAAAAAACGAGATACTTCGATACTCAAGATAAATGAAAAAACGAAATTAAAAGAGCTTGTAAAGTTTATTTCTGTTAATACCGGTAACAGAAAAGCGATATAAAATATTAGTCATCTCGTAATTTATGATGTAACAGGTCTTTATACTTAAACTCAACTTGATTATTTTAGTAAAAAATAACTTTATGCTGTTAGAAATAATCCGTAAAGATATGATGCAGGCAAAGATTGCCAGAGATACAGTACGTTCAAATCTTTTATCAACTTTATATGCAGAAATTTTCACACAGACAAAAAGCGGGAAAGAAATGACTGAGGAAGATGAGATTAAGATTATTAAAAAATTCCAGAAGAACATTGATGAAACATTAGCTTTAGAGATTCCCGAAGAAGCGAGAAAAAAATTACTGGCAGAAAAAACAATACTTGAATCTTTTCTTCCTGCACAGCTATCAGAAATCGAAACTGAGAAAATAGTATCTAAACTGGTAAAAGAAAATAAGCAAATGAAAGAAATTATGGCTTACTTTAAGGATAATTATGCAGGAAGGTATGACGGAAAAAAAGTTAATGAAACAGTCAAAAAATTAATAGGTTAAATTTACAGCATTACACAATAAAGATAAATGGAAATCATTTTATATATTGCTTCCGGATTAATAGCGGGTATTGTAATCGGTTTTCTTGCTGCAAAGTCACGTTCCGCGAGGCTTGAGGCAAGTAATACTTTACTTACTGATTCTTTAAACGTGGCTAATGCCGAGCTTTTAAACCTTCGTAATGAAGTGATAAAGCTCAACAGTGAACTATCGGCTGCAAATGCCGACTTTTCTAATTTAGAGAAAAAGTTAAAAGACCAGGAGCAGGAATTCCATAACCTTGCAAATACTATTCTTAAAAACGCAACCAAAGAGCTTGCAGAAACGAATAAAGAGAAACTAAATTCTGTGTTAGACCCTTTACAAAAGAAAATATTGGACTTTGAAAAGAAGGTGGAAGATGTTTATTACAAAGAAGCGGGAGAGAGAAATATTTTAAAGGGTGAAATCAATAAACTGGTTGAGTTAAATAAAACAATCAGTAAAGATGCAGAAAATCTGGCAAATGCTTTAAAAGGTGATAAGAAAAAACAAGGCGATTGGGGAGAAGTGAGGCTTGAATTATTACTCCAAAAAGCTGGTTTAAAAGAAAATATTCATTACAGCAAACAGCAATCTTTAACGGATGACGAAGGTAAAACGAGAAGACTGGATTTTATTATTAATTTGCCTGATGAAAAATCTTTGATTATAGATTCAAAAGTTTCGTTAAATGATTATACAAATTATTTCAATTCCGACAGCGAAGAAGAAAAAAAATTATACTTAAGAAATCACATCTCCTGTATATACAATCACATTACTGACTTAAGTTCAAAAAATTATCATGAACTTTACGGAATCAACAGCCCGGAATACGTTCTTATGTATATTCCCATTGAACCGGCTTTTTATCTGGCTGTAGAAAATGACAATGATTTATTTTTATGGGCGCTTGAAAAGAAAAATATAGTATTAGTAACAACCACTACACTTCTTGCTACCCTATCAACTATTTCCTTTATATGGTCACAGGAAAACCAGAAAAGGAATGTTCTTGAAATAGCAAAGCAAAGCGGTGCTTTATATGATAAATTTGTTGGCTTTGTGAATGATTTAGTCGATATAGGTGATAAGCTGGAATCAACAAGGAAAAGCTATACTGATGCTATGAAAAAATTGACTGAGGGGAGTGGAAATCTTGTAAAAAGAGTTGAAAATATTAAACAGCTTGGAGCCAAAACAAGTAAAACTTTAGACCGGCGTATTTTAGACAGATCACTTGAAAGTGGTAATGAAGATGATGAATTAAAATTAATTAATACTGAATAATTGAGTTTACTTTTACAGGAATAAATTTATTTAAAAATTACTAACATTCCTGCCAACGCACAAGCCTAAGAGTGGTGTTCTCAAGAATTCGTGATTACTACACACACTATAATAAAATTTAATTACGAATAAAGGAGTAAACGTTGAAATCATACCGTAAAGAACTATGGTTTAAAACTAAAACAAGACGGGCATTCATTAACATAACTCCTGATATATTAAAATGTTTATCTGAAAGCGGAATTCGGGAGGGAATTTTATTATGCAATGCTATGCATATTACAGCAAGCGTATTTATTAATGATGATGAAAGCGGTCTCCACAATGATTTTGATAAATGGCTTGAAGAAATTGCCCCTGAAAAACCTTATGAAAGATACCGGCACAATGATACCGGAGAAGATAATGCAGATGCCCACCTAAAGAGAATAATCATGGGCAGGGAGGTTGTAATTGCTGTTAGTAATGGCAAGCTCGATTTTGGTCCCTGGGAACAAGTATTTTACGGTGAATTCGACGGAAGAAGGAGTAAGAGGGTATTAGTAAAGATATTAGGTGAATAACACTTATTAATAATTATGTTCTGGATTTATATACTACTTCACTGAAATGGATGTTAAAAGAAGTAGGTTTTTTAGTGTTGATTTCAAGTTTTCCGTTTAACTGTTCTACAAGCATATTAACCAGTTTCAGTCCTAACGATTCATCTTTCATAGCAGAGAAGTTTTCAGGTAATCCAATACCATCATCTTCGACCTTAAGATTAAATAACATATCTGTATTTCTGTTAAGATAAA
Organism: uncultured Ignavibacteriales bacterium; assembly: GCA_964461265.1. Lineage (GTDB taxonomy): Bacteria > Bacteroidota > Ignavibacteria > Tepidaquicellales > OLB5 > CAYWTS01. The sequence goes on along the minus strand of CAYWTS010000001.1, from coordinate 235,506 downwards.
TCGTTACATTTCCGTTTCTGTCAGGGAATGCATATTTAATGGCATTTGATACAAGTTCATTTATTATCAAACCGCATGGTATAGCTGTTTCAATATTAATCGATAATCTCTGAATATGTGTTTTAAATTTTATTCTAGCTGCCATAAGGGCATATGTTGACCTCAGGTTTTCAACAAGGCTGTTGATATAATCTTCTGCATCTATTTTTTCGTAGTCATGGGTTTGATGGAGCTTATTATGGACAATTGCCATCGATTTAATCCTGTTTTCGCTTTCTTTAAATATATCCAGCACTTTCTTATCCTGTATATACGATGACTGAAGACGGAGAAGACTCGACATTATCTGTAGATTATTTTTTACCCTGTGGTGAACTTCCTGTAAAAGTATTTCCTTTTCTTTTAGTGATTTCTTGATTTGTGATTCTATTATTTTCCGTTCTTCAAGCTCGTTTTGAATTTCATTGTAAAGTCTTGAGTTTTCTATAGCAATGCCAATTTGCGATGCAATTGTAAGTAATAACTGAAGCTGTTCCTTGCTGTATACATTTTCATGTTCGTAGTCCTGTAATGTAATAACTCCAAGTACGTTGTCACCAGCTGTCATAGGAACGGAAAGTACAGATTTTGCAGGTTTATCTATCTGAGTAATATTAAGCTGCTTATAAATTTTTTCTTTATTATTGTTGATAAATAAAGGTTTTCCGCTTCTTAATACATATTCGGTCAATCCGTTCTTAAATTCACGTTCTGGTTTTTCGAATGATTTGCCATTGACTCTATAAACCGGAAATGAAATTGTGTTTGATGATTTATCATGGAGTGCTATAAAAATATTATTAATATCAAACAGCTTATCAATCATTGTTAAAACAATATCGTAAATTTGTTCTGGTTCGGCAAGTTTGCTGATAGACTGTCCGATTTTATTCAGAATGGATAATTCATTATTCCTTTTAATTATCTCTTCTTCAGCCAGTTTTTTTTCTGTGATATCTATAATATAACCTTCTGTAGCGAGTAAATTACCATTATCGTCATAAATACCTCTTCCTTGTTCCCATACCCATTTGATTTTGTTATCGGCTGTTCTGATTCGGTAGTTAATCTGGTATGGTCCCTGGTCGTTAATTGCTTTTTTTACTACATCTCTTACAATGTTGGTATCTTCCTCATATACAAGTGAGCCGTAAGAGAGTTTACCGCCTTTTAAGAAATCGGCAGAAGAATAACCTGTCAGTTCATAAATCCCTTCACTTGCAAATTGTGTACACCATTCTCCGTCTTCTTCGTGACATCGGTAAATATAACCGGGAAGGTTGCTGATTAAGGTTGAAAGAAAACGCTGGTTATATTTTAGTTCTGATATATCGTCTTGTGTTGAAAGTTCTTCTTTCTTGCTCATTTAGTTCGAATAATGACAAATAAAAACCCGCTGATAGCGGGTTAAAAATTTTGTAATTACATATCAGCACCCGAAGGCATTGATTTACTTTGTCAGCATCATCCTCTTTGTATCGGTATAAGTGCCAGCAGTCAATCTGTAGAAATATACCCCGCTGCTGAAACCACCTGCATTCCAGTTGACGATGTGTAAACCTGCATTACGCTCTTGGTCAATCAGAGTTGCTACTTCACGTCCCTGAATATCATAAATTTTTAATGTAACATATGATTTTACCGGTATAGTAAACTCAATTGTCGTAACAGGATTGAATGGATTTGGATAATTTTGTGTTAAGCTGAATTTATTTGCAGTGTTTAATTCTTCTTCAGTTAATCCTTTAATATTATCACCCTCAATTAAAGTTATTATCCTGTTTGCATGTCTGATTAAATCTTGACCGTCGGAAGCCGGTAAATGATTACTTATTACTAATGCTGCAACTCTAACATCAAAAACTAAAATATTAATAATAGCAATAGCTTCCTGGTTATTGTTTATCCTGTTTAAAGCAGCATCGAGTTTGTTATTAAGTATGATAGCTTGATTTTGCGGTAGTTTATTATCGTTAGCTAATTGGGTAACTTCTCCCTGTAGTGAAACAATTTCCTCTGCGGAAGTTCCAATTGTTGTAAATTCCCATACTTCGGACCATGGTCCGGTCTCTGTAGAATTTATAGCTCTTATTCTCCAGTAATATTTTGTAAATGGTGCTAAAGTTCCCACAGGAACTGAATAAATAGAAGTATTATCTGGTGTATAAGTTGCTCCTGTGATATCCGAGAAATTATCTAAAACGCTGATTTGGACCTCGTAATATTCCGCACCGGGAACATCTGCCCAATCAAGTGTAGCTGTTTGTGATACTGCGGCATCCTTTGTTGGCGGTTCTATTAATACAGGAGAACCAAGCTGGGCAACAGTTGTTTTTATGAAAATTAGAATATAAAATAATAGTAATAATTTTTTCATAATTCCCCCTATTTAAGCTAGATGACATATAAAAATAATTAAAATTATTTAAAAAACAAGTATACAGAATTGGGATAATGGGCTAACCATTTACGTTAGTTACCGGGTGGAATGTAGCCTTCAGGCATTTTAATTTCATTACTGAAGAAGAATTCCCTAGCTTTTTGCTTAAAAATCTCGTCTGCAATAGGTGTAGTTAAATCTAATCTGTATTCATTTATAACCATTATGAAATATTCTGTGAATTCATCCCACGCCTTCTGTGATACATTTTCGAAAATTAGTTTACCTAATTCTCCGGGAATAGGCTGAGTTTTTAAACCGGGCAGACCTTGTTTGTATTTAATACAATGAACTATTCTTTCAGACATTATTAAATATTTTATTTCTGTTTCAATATCGTAAATTTTTATATTATTTCAGATACATTTATTTTAATCTTAAATTTTAAATAATTTATACACAATTTAGCGGATGAAAATTTTTATTTTAAATTTAATATTTTTAATATCTATGGGAACTGCTCAAAATACTTCTGTAAAGTACAAATTATTGATGCCTAATCCATCGACACATCTATATGAGGTAGAAATATGCCTCGAAAATATCAGTGATGAAGAAAGAACACTTAGATTAGTTATGCCAGCCTGGCGTCCGGGAAGATATCTAATTTTTGATTTTTCATCAGGTGTGCAGGAGTTCAATGCTGAATTACCCGGAGGTGAAAAACTTAAATGGCATAAAGATGATAAGTCAACATGGGTAATCAATACCAATAGAAATAAACTAGTTAGGATTTCATATAAAGTTTTTGCGAATAGCTTTAATTTAAGAACCAGGGAATTAGACGAGAAACACGGATTCGTAAACGGAACTGCAGTTTTTATGTATTCGGAAAAGTACAGAAACAAGCCTGTTACACTTGAAGTGATTCCTTTTCAAAACTGGCATGTGACAACGGGGCTTGATAACCTAAACGGTAATCCTTGCTTATTTACAGCTGAGAATTACGACATGCTTGCTGATTGTCCGTTAGAAATTGGAACTCAAAAAGATATATTCTTTGAACTTAGAGGTAAACAGTATATCATTAGCCTTTTTGGAGAAGTTGAATTTGATTCCACAAGGTTAATAAATGATTTTTCTAAAATCATCGAAGCTAATATTAGCTTTTGGGGATATATACCTTATAATAAATATGTTTTTATTCTCCATTGTACACCACAAAGCGGAGGGGGAACCGAGCATATTAACTCAACGGTCATTGGTGTTAGACCGGATGCGTTCAACACAAATTCCAATATCTCGGAAAAGGTATATATAAATTTTTTAAGGTTAGTTTCGCATGAGTTTTTCCATACTTGGAATGTTAAGCAGCTAAGGCCAAAAGCTCTTTCACCGTACGATTACACAAAAGAAAATTATACAGAAGAACTGTGGATTGCTGAAGGCTCAACATCATATTACGATGGATTGATGATTTTACGAACAGGGCAATATAGTGCAGAGAGATTTTTCGGGGAAATAACCAGCGGTGTGAGGGAAGAAAAGCGCCGACCAGGGAACAGAATCCAATCTCTTGCAGAATCCAGTTTTGATGCCTGGATTAAATTCTGGAAGCAGAACTCTAACAGTTATAACGCCGAAACTGATTATTACGCTAAAGGTTCCTGGGTATCGTTAATCCTTGATCTTTGTATCAGGCAAAACTCAAAAAATAAATATTCCCTTGATAATGTATTCAGAACTATGCTAATGAAGTATCCTTTGGGTACCGGTTATACAAATAAAGATTTCATAAATACCTGTGAAGAATTCTGCGGAAAGAGTTTAAATGATTTCTTTGATGATTATCTTTACGGTACAAAACCTCTGGATTGGGAAATGTATCTTGGTTATGCTGGACTTGAACTAATTGCAGAAGACAGTACTTTCATGCCTATTGTTGGTTTAAAAACCGAACCTTACGGTGAGAAGATAGTAATTACTGAAGTTTTTGCCGGTTCATCATCAGAGAAGGCAGGAATTATGGTTGGTGATGAAATTATTGCAATTGATAGCTTAAAGCTTAGCTATAATGAGATGGAAAACAGGTTCAAAACACTGCAAACAGGCCAGAAGTACAAAGTTACTGTTGTTCGCGATAATAAACTGCGTGATTTTACAATAGCACTTGAGGATATGAAAGTCCCAAATTACAAGCTCACTAAAGTTTCTAAACCAACAGAACTGCAAAAATCTATTTATGAAAGCTGGCTTCAGCGTAGGTGGGATGAATAAATAATGCTTAATAGCAAAATCATGATTTTTAAATAAATTCTGAATGCATAATATTAAAGAATTAGGAGCTATCTCATGTTTAGAATTGTTTTATTTAATATTTAAAATTTTAGACCTTGAGTTTGATTTGAAAATTAGATTTTGATATTTTGAACTTAAAAAAGAAAATGAAATAAAAGCGAAATTACTTGATAACTAAAAGAATAAATAAAACCAGGATAAACATTGTAACTCTTGGTTGTTCAAAGAACATTTACGATTCTGAACTCCTGTTAACCCAATTAAATGCAAATAACTATGAGGTCATTTTTGATTCAGAAAATAACAACTCACCCATCGTTATTATTAATACATGCGGGTTTATAGACGATGCAAAAGAAGAATCGATAAACACAATACTTGAATACGTTAAAGCTAAGGAGAGAGGTAAAATAGAGAAGCTGTTTGTAACCGGATGTCTTTCAGAACGGTATAAGCTAGAACTGGAAAAAGAAATCCCCAATGTTGACCGTTATTTCGGTACCCAAGACCTGCATCGGTTACTGAGAACTCTTGGAGCAGATTATAAAAAAGAACTCGTTGGCGAAAGACTTCTTACTACACCAAGACATTATGCGTATTTTAAAATCTCAGAGGGTTGCGATAAGCCCTGTTCATTCTGTGCTATTCCCTTAATGAGAGGTAAGCACGTTTCAATACCTAAAAAAGTACTTGTAAAGCAAGCTCAAAATCTAACTAATAAAGGAGTAAAGGAACTTATACTCATTGCACAAGACCTCACATATTACGGACTTGATATCTACGGAAAACGTACCCTGGCAGATTTACTTAAAAGACTATCAGATATTAAGGGTCTTGAATGGATTCGGCTTCATTATGCTTTCCCATCCGGATTTCCGATGGATGTGCTTGATGTAATGAGGGAAAGGGAAAACATTTGCAAATACCTAGATATACCTTTACAGCATATTAATAACAGAATTCTATTATCCATGCGTAGAGGAATAACAAAAGAAAAAACCATAGAACTTATTAACGAAATCCGAAAAAGAGTTCCGGATATAGCAATCAGAACAACGCTGATAACGGGCTATCCGGGTGAGACGGAATTGGAATTTGAAGAACTAGCCAAATGGGTAAAGGATACCAAATTCGAAAGGCTTGGTGTTTTTACTTATTCACACGAAGAGCAAACTTATGCCTATAAAATGAAAGATGATGTCCCTATGAAAATAAAAAAGCAAAGGGCTAAGAAAATAATGAATATACAGCGTAAGATATCCCAAAAACATAATGAAAGTTTAATTGGTAAAACGCTTAAAGTGCTGTTAGATAGGGTAGAAGGGGATTATTACATTGGCAGAACCGAATTTGACTCGCCTGAAATTGATAATGAAGTCCTGATAAAAAAAGGTAAGATGAAAATCGGTCAATTTGTAAAAGTAAAAATTACTGAAGCTGATGAATATGATTTGTATGGAGATGTTAAAAAAAACTTTTAAACCCCTGGATTTATTCGTCCTACCGAACTTTATTGGCATTCAGTATTAGTTTTACCAATATTTTGTTCCTAAAGGAATAATGTAAAATTTTTTTATAAATGAGTTTAGATAAATAAATCTATTCTGTAAGGATGATATCTTTGTAAAAAAGATTAAAGTAGTAACTAATGCTGTAGGTATGATATAGTGCATTATTGGAAAAAGTTTATCATTCTCAAATCAACTTATTATCTGCATACTTTACTTCACAGACCCATATTCAACAAGCAATAAATTTTCCTCCTTTATCAACCCAATTCCCGGAGCATAATATTTAAATTCTTTTTCTTTCGGTTCAAGAGGTGTGGTTTCCTCAGTTTTAAGACAGTTTGTAAAATTACCTGCAGAAGTAATAAGAGTTTCGCTTATGCTGATAATTTCCGCTCTGTCCATTGCAACATCCGGTGCTATTTCCTGGTGGTACTTATAGCCGATTTCATATGTACCGGGCATAATTAAACCGGGTTTATTATTGCCTTCAGCGAGCCAGCCGCCGGAGTGACTTACAATTTTTCCCTTTTTATAAATATCAACGTCCTCACCAAAATAATATATATCACCGGTTTCTTTGCAAAAGGCAAAGTAATTCTTTGAAATTTCTATTTGCCTGCCATTTACGGATTCATTTTCTTCAACAACTCGGCATTCTACATTTCCAACCATTTTTGTTTCATTTAGTACAGTAACTATTAGTTGTGCTGTATCGCCTTTGTCGATACCCCGAAGTTTTAAAAAGTAACCGGGCTCTAAAATAAAATATGTGTTTCTGCCGGTTGAAAGAAGGGTGCAGCTTTCAAGGTTAAAATCATCTTTAAATTGTTTTTTATCTTCTTTTTGCTGTGGATATATCAAATTACTTTTTGAAAGAAGAAATATTAAAATTATAATGAAATTTTTCATTGAGATCAAAATATTTTTAGTTTTACAAAATTGGCAAATTCTATGTAAAATAAAAAGTTGCTTATTAATATTAATGTATTCATTTATCATTAAAATTCAATTGGTTATATTTGCTGATTATGAAGGTTAGTCTTAACTGGTTAAAAGATTACATAGATATAAACATTTCACAGGATGAATTAATAAATGGATTAATTTCGATAGGTTTAGATATAGAAAGTATTGAAAATCAGGCGGATACACTAAAGAATTTTGTTATAGGTAAAGTACTGGAAAGAAAAAAGCATCCGAATGCAGATAAGCTTACTGTTTGCAAGGTTGATACAGGTGATAAAATAAGAAATATTGTATGCGGTGCTCCGAATGTAGGTGCAGGACAAACTGTATGTGTAGCACTTCCGGGCGCTGTAATTCCTAATAGCGGTTTTGAACTGCTAAAGACCAAGATAAGAGGTGAAATCTCCGAAGGTATGATTTGTTCTGAAAAAGAAATGAACCTGGGTGATGATCAAGCGGGTATTATGGTTTTAGAAGATCGAATTCCTGTTGGTAACCCTTTTGCTGAATATCTTGGATATAATGATGTGGTTATTGATATTGGTGTTACACCAAACAGGGGTGATTTGCTCTCGCATATTGGTGTTGCAAGAGAAGTGGGTGCGGTAGTTAAAAATTTGAATTTAAAAATTCAAGATTATAATAGGGAATTCTTCAGCGGTGATGATATTTTAGATTTAATAAATGTTGAAATTGAAAATCCGGATGGCTGTTACAGGTATTGCGGTAGAATAGTTAAAGATATAACAATAAAGGAATCACCGGATTGGTTAAAGAATAAACTTCTTTCTGTGGGTTTAAGACCTATTAATAATGTTGTGGATGTAACGAACTTTGTTATGCTTGAATGCGGACAGCCACTGCATGCATTTGACTACGATTTAATTGAATGCCAAAAAATAATTGTAAAAAGTGCAAATGGAATAAAAAAATTTACTACTCTTGATGGAAAAGAAAGAGAATTAAGGAATGATATTCTATTAATTTGTGATGCGGTAAAACCTGTAGCCCTTGCAGGCATAATGGGAGGTGAGAATTCTGAAATAACAGAAAAGACAAAAAATGTATTTATAGAATCTGCATATTTCGACACAATACTTACAAGGAAATCTTCTAAATATCTCGGTTTGCAAACAGATTCATCATACCGTTTCGAGAGGGGAGTAAATATTGAGATGGTTGGGTGGGCGTGCAATAGATCTGCCGAACTGATTGCAGAACTAAGCGGCGGTAAAATTGTGAACGGGATAATTGATGTATATCCAAAGAAATTGCCTAAACGCATAATAAATTTAAGAACAGAAAGGGTAGCTCATTTAATAGGTAAAGAGATATCAAAATCAGAAATAATCGATTCACTTGGTTTAATAGGCATAAGTGATTATAAAGATGAAGGCAACAGTTTACTTTATGAAATACCATTGCACAGGTATGATGATTTAAAAGATGAAGTTGACTTAATTGAGGAAGTAGCACGCATCTATGGTTATGATAATATCGAAGATGCAGATAAAGATATTATAACTTATGATACAAAAACATTTTCAGATGTTCACTTCGATTTTAATAACAGGATTAGGAATTATTTTATAGGCAGGGGGTTTAAGGAAGTAATAACCAATACACTGGTTGATGAAAATAAAACACGTCTATTCACCGAAGACTATATTAAACTGCAAAATCCTTCAAGCGATGAAATGAACGTAATGAGAACAAGTATGTTTGTTGATACTTTGAATACTGTAAAAAATAATTTTGATAATCTTAATAAATCATTAAAATTCATAGAAAGCGGTGACATTTTCAATGTTAATGATGGAATAGCTGATGAAAGAAAAGTCGTTTTTTTGACATTAGCAGGAGAATATGACGGGAAATCACACGACCAAAAGAGAAGAGATTTTGACCTTCTTGACATGAAAGCTGAAGTTGAAGCTTTGCTAGAGAAAATCAATATTGAAAATTATAATACAAATTATTATTATTATACGTCTAAGTTTGAGAATATTGTTGAATATAAGATTAGAGATGATGTAATTGCTATGATATACCAGTTTAACGATAAAGTATTAAAGGAATTTGACATAGATAAACCGGTTATAGTATGCGAATTACGTTAGAGAAGTTAGAGAAATACAGTAACGTTAATAAAAGATTTTCTTATTATTCGAATTATCCGCCGGTTTTACGGGATTTATCGGTTTCTGTAAAAAGGGACGTAAAAGCAGGGGATTTAATTCAAAAAATATGGAAATCACCGGTCAAAGGATTACTTCGAAAAGTTGAATTATATGATATATATGATTTTGGCAGAGAGAATTCTGAGAAGTTAAGCTATACATTTGAACTTGTATTTCAGTCAGATGACAGAACCTTAACTAACGATGAAATAAATTCTTTACAGCAGGAAATAATTAACAATCTTAAAAAAACACTTAACGCTGAGTTAAGAAATTAAATGGATAATGCAATTTTAAAAGTCAGTGATTTTGGATTGAAAAGCGAATTGGACAAACTTTTCACGAGGATAAAAAACCTGGTGGAAAATTATAATGAAACACGTGATTCAAATCGTGAGCTTAAAGATAAGTTAAAGGAACTGGAACATGAAGTTTCTGAGTTAAAATTAGAGGTATCAAATAGGAACTCAGACCTCCTGAATAAAGATAAAGAAATCAGCGATTTAAAGAACAAACTACTTGTAGAAAAAAAGAATCGAATGTCGGTTGAAGAAAAAAATATGCTTAAGTCAAGGATCAGGGAACTTATGGCAAGGCTTGATGTGCATCTTGAACAGCAAACAAGTAATAATTTTTAATTCTTGATAATGGAATTACAGATTATTATTTGACTGCGGTATGTTTATTAAACAAAACAAATAAAAAACCATGGATCAGAAGGATATCAGGATAAAAATATTCAACAATCATTATACTCTTAAAGGCGATGATATTGAACTAGTGGAAAAAAGTGCTCAGCATGTAGATTCATTAATGCATAAGATTCAAAATGATATTCCTAATCAGTCTGATTTCACCATTGCTATCGTATCGGCTTTGAATATTGCAGAGAACTATTTCAAAGAGAAAAATAACAACTTCGTTGTAGACCAGAATTACAAATCTTTATTAACTTCTCTAAGTTCTCAAGTTAAAGATATTAACGAGTACATCGAAAATAACACATAGTAGCGGCTTTTTACAGCAAAATAAAGTTCTTTATTATAAGGTCGTGATATTTTTAAACCGCACCGACCGACCGTAGTCAAATAAAGTAGAACCAACACTACTTAATGGGAGGTAAGCTCGTGTAACATGTTGATTACAGGCCTCACCCTATCCGGGTGACCGTGAGAGGGATTCATCTGTTTTCCATAAAAGGGAAAATGGTGAACAGTGGAAGCAAAAAACATTTCGGCACTTCCCACCGTACTAAGAAAGGGTTCTAATGCCTTTCACTGCGGTCTAAATCGTGTGCGGTTTTTTTATTGAATTTTTTTAAAATATATTACCTGTTTTTAAAAAGGCAGGTCACAGGAGTAAAATAATGACACTAGAACTGTATATATTGATCCCGATAGTTGTTTTGCTTTGCGGTATTATCTTTTACCTAGGTTGGTTTGTAAATGCAAGAGCTACCAGAGTACGATTGATGTCAGCAGAAGAGCAGGCAAAGAATATTATTGCTGATGCAGAGAAAGCTGCATTAAACCTGAAAAAGGAAAAACTGCTGGAAGTTAAAGATGAATGGTACAAGAAAAAACAGGAATTTGACCAGGATTACCATAACAGGAAGAATAAACTGAGAGCTTTTGAAAAACAACTTCAGGAAAAAGACGAGCTTCTTGACAAAAAAATTGATAACCTGGCAAAACGTGAAAGAGAACAGGATAAGCTTGAAAAATCTTTAAATCAAAAGTACCAGGATATCAGTGCGAAAGAAGAAAAACTCGATAGCTTAATACATGAACAAAATGTGAAGCTGGAAAAGATTGCAGGCTTAACTCAGGAAGAAGCAAAACAGATATTGATTAACAATTTGATAACCGAAGCAAAAATGCAATGTGCTCAGGAACTGAAAGATATCCGCGACGAGATGAGACTTGAATCCAAACGTTACGCAAAGAACTTAATAGTACAGGCAATACAGCGGACCGCAGCTGATCATTCGGTTGAAACAACTGTAAGTGTGTTAAATATAGAGAATGACGAACTTAAAGGCAGGATAATTGGTAAAGAAGGCAGAAACGTCAGAGCTTTTGAAGCGGTGACAGGTGTTGATATTATTGTAGATGATACACCTGAAGCAATTACAATTTCTGCTTTCGATCCATTCAGAAGAGAAGTTGCTAAGTTAGCTATGGAAAGATTAATAGCCGACGGCAGGATTCACCCTACAAGGATTGAAGAGGTTGTGGATAAAGTTAAAAAAGAACTTGAAGAGGAGATTATCCGGATTGGTGAAAATACTCTTATTGAAGTGGGTTTGCACGGATTGCATCCTGAGTTTGTAAAAATGGTTGGTAAGATGAAATACCGATCCAGTTATGGACAGAATCTTTTGCAGCATAGCATCGAAGTTTCGCATATTTGCGGGATAATGGCTGTTGAGCTAGGACTTGACCCTATTCTGGCAAAACGGGCGGGTTTATTGCACGATATTGGTAAGGTTGTGGATAAAGAAGTAGAAGGACCTCATGCAATACTTGGTTACGAGCTTGCTAAAAAGTACAAAGAACACCAGATTGTATGCAATGCCATAGGCGCACATCATGAAGATATGGAAATGGAACATCCAATTGCTGTTCTTGTCCAGTCAGCCGATGCAATTAGCGGTGCAAGACCTGGTGCAAGGCGTGAATCGGTTGAAGCGTACGTTAAGAGATTGCAGAAACTCGAAGAGCTTGCAAAATCATTCGAAGGTGTGGGAAAAACTTATGCAATACAAGCGGGGAGAGAAGTACGTGTTATAGTTGAACACGAAAAAATCAGCGATGTTATGGCTGACCAGCTTGCTGCAGATATTGCCGGAAAGATTCAGGAAGAGATGGAATACCCCGGACAAATAAAGGTTACCGTTATAAGAGAACGACGCTCGGTTGCTTATGCTAAGTAAAAAACTTTTTGTTGGTGTAACCGGCGGAATTGGCTCCGGTAAATCGGCAGTATGTAATTTTCTGCGTGAATTAGGCTGTATTGTTATTGATTCGGATAAGCTTGCCAAAAAATTATACAAAACCAGTTTTCCGTTAAAGAATAAGCTCATAAAGGAATTCAGTCCTGGTATTCTGGATAAAAAAGGGAAAATTGACCTTGCTAAGTTGAGGGAAATTGTTTTTCGGGATAATAAAAAACAAAAAAGGGTGAATGAAATTGTTCACCCTTTTGTTATTAATGAGAAATTAAAAATATACAGACGTATTAAATCAGGTATTGTTGTAACCGAAGCTGCATTAATTTATGAGAGTGGTTCTGATAAATATCTTGACTATGTAATCCTTGTATATTCCGGGGTGAAAAAACGTATTGAAAGAATTCGTAAACGCAGCGGTTTAAGCAGTTCTGCGATAAAAAAAATCATGAAATTACAAATGTCGGAAAATCGTAAATTAAATAAGGCAGATTTTATTTTAAAAAATGCCGGTTCGCTGAAAGAGCTTGAAAAACAGACATATTTTATATATAAATTATTATGTACCCTTGTTAAATGAGCGAAAGCCTTGAGAACTTAATACAAAAAGATAAAGAACTTTTCTTCAATACTTACAAGAGGTTGAGAGTATCTTTTGTAAGGGGGGAAGGGTGTTACCTTTATGACAGTAATGGGCGTAAAGTACTGGATATGTTTGCAGGCTTGGCTGTAAATATTCTTGGGTATAATCATACGAGAGTTATAGAAGCAATACATAATCAAGCTGCAAAATATGTTCATGTTTCAAATATATTTTACCAGTCTGCCCAAATTGAATTTGCACTGAAATTAATTAAATTATCAGGCTATAAGAAAGTATTTTTATGCAACTCCGGAACGGAAGCAACCGAAACTGCAATAAAAATTACGCGGAAATATTTTTCAGCAAAAGAAAAGAAGATAAATAATTCTAATACATTGGACATTGTGGCTTTTACTGGTTCATTCCATGGCAGGACAATGGGAGCTTTGTCTTTAACCGAAAGACCAGCATACCGGGCAGGTTATGAACCTTTTCTACCGAATGTAAAACATCTTAAGTTTAATTCCGTTGAAAATCTTAATGCGGAGATAAATGAGAATACCGCAGCAGTATTTTTAGAGTTTATTCAGGGCGAAAGCGGAATAAATCAGGCAAATACCGGGTTTATTAACTCATTATTTGAATTAAGAAAGAAATACGGATTTCTTATAATAGCTGATGAAATTCAGGCGGGTTCGGGAAGAACGGGTAAATTCTTTTCATTTTCCCATTATGGTGTGAGTCCGGATATTATATTGCTGGCAAAAGGAATTGGCGGCGGTTTACCGTTAGGTGCTGTAATTGGAAATGAACGTGTTGAAAATGTATTTTCATACGGCGACCATGGCTCAACATTTGGAGGAAATCCTGTATCTTGTGCAGCAGGCTGCGTGGTTCTGGATGAATTATCGAAGGGGCTTATGGATGAAGCCGGAAAAAAAGGTGATTATTTAATTAGTAAATTAATATCGCTGCAACTGGAATTTCCTGATATAATAAAAGATATAAGAGGAAAGGGATTAATGATAGGGATTGAATTTACTTTTGAATGCTCAACCATAGTTCAAAATCTGCTTGAAAACGGAATACTGGTAAACTGCACAAATAATAATGTTATAAGATTGCTGCCACCTTTAGTTATCAGCATTAATGACATAAATTATTTTATAGGAGTACTTAAGTTATATCTCAGTGGTCTTTAGTCCGGAATATAACAGCTTTTCAGCTTTAGCAAATACTTCTTTAGGTGGTTTCCCTTCGAATTCCGTATCATAATTTTTCTTCATTATCTTATAAGTATCATTAGCTCTGCTGAAATTTTCAAGTTCAATATAAGCTTCAATTAAATTGATGTATGCCGAATCGTTGAGTTTATCGAACTTTAACAGTTTTTCAGCATATAATATAATTTCTTCGAATAGTTTGTTTTGCTTTAATAATTCAAGTAATTGCTCGGAGGTTTTAATGAATTTATTTAAATAAGTATTTCTCAGGTCTTCACACCAGTCATAATAATAACCCGGTAATAATTCTCCCTTATACAGGTCAATAAGTTTCTTGGAAAGAACTATACGCATTTCAGTATTGGTGTTTGAAGAATTTATCCTTTCATATAACTCATTAAATTCTTCTGCGTCAATATAGTATATGTATAAAGGATTGAGCTTAAGAATTTTATCTTCATATAAAATATAGCTAGGGACAGCATATTCATTTTCTTTGTCTGATTTTATGTTATCCGGCAGCTTAACATGTGTTTTGGCCCCAGAAGGAATGACAGCCATTCGTATATTGGAAACGGACTGATGAAAGATATTATCTGCACTATCGGCGGGTGAATTCTGAAAGAATATTTCAATTATTTTTTCTTTAGTGAGCTTCTTTTTCCTGTTAAGCAAAAGGTAGGCAAGTATTAATTTCCTCATTTTCCTTTTCCATTTGTGCTCAGGTATTATGTTTCCCCGAACTTTAAAATCAACCGTGCCTAATGAGTACATTTCTATATCATAAATACTGTCAGTTTCACGCCTTAACCTTGATTTGCAGTCTTCTGAAAGCCAGCCGGTATTTATTTTTTCCAGGTTCGAAACTGTTATCCTGTTAATAAAATCCGCATTAATATTATTCTTCAAAGCAAAATCAAAAACTTCTCGTGATTGCCTGAATTCTCTTTCAAGAAATGAAACGTATTCCTTCCCGGAAGAAATTTTAAATAATTCCTTGGTATACTCGAGTGCATTTATATAATTCCTCCTGCTGAGATAATATTCAGCAAGGTAATAATAAATCTGTACTTTATCATATAAGAAATTATTCTCATCGAAAAAACTGCAGGCTGATTTTAGCGTTTCGAGGTAACCGTTTGACACATTTGAAATACTGAATGTTAGGTTCTTTTCTGCAAATTCAAATTCTGTTGTTTGGAATTTATTAGCTTCGTTAATATAAATACCTGCAAGATTCATATACTCCCGTGCCTTATCGGGTTTGTTCAAATACCTGTAAGAGGCAGCCAGCAACCGGTAGCTCAGGTAAATATGATAACGCCTGTTGAATTTTTTAGAAAGTAAATTTAATTTTTCCGAAGTTCTGATGGTTTCTTCATAATCACCTATTTCAAATTTCAGCCTTGCTTCTGAGATAGTTAAAATAAGCTCGAATATTGGCACTGTAAAATTACTAATTATGTCATAACCTTTATCAAGGAATTGCTTTGCTTTTTCATATTTTCCGGATTGGGCATAAAGATCAATCAGATTGCATATAGTTAAGAATTTTTTATCTATGCCGGCTAAGGGTCGAAGGCCCGGCTCGTTTAGCGGGTAGGATGTTGTATTGGTTATTTTTTCGTAATTCTGTTCGAAATAATAAGTTGACTTAATGAAGTCTCCGCGGTTCAGGAATATATTACCAAGAACATTAAATATATCAAACAAAACATTAGGCAATTTATTTTTTTGACAAATATCAATAGACTCATTTAAATATTTTATTGCTTCATCATATTGTGTGTTGATGTAATAAGCATAACCCAGGTAATACAACAGCAGCGCCTTATTTGCTGGCGTAGTTTTTACCTCAGAAAGTCTTAACAGGTCTTCAATTACTTCCTGGGTTTTACCTGAATGTATCAGCAATGCCGCTTTTATTACATAATTATTTATCAGGAAAGTACGGTTTTTCTGCTTTTCGAATAATGATATTGAGTCTTCTATATACTTTAAAGCACTTTCGATATCAGACATGAAATACCTGTACAGCAACCCTTTATAATAAAGCAAATATGCATCTTTCTGCACTGCACCTTCGTCGATACTATTAATGCATTTCCATAGTAATTCATATTTTCCGTCAGCAAATAAATCCTGGAAATGTTCCTTCAGTAAAGAAATTGCTTTGGGATAATCTTCGGAGATTGTTGAATAATGTATGGCGGAAATATAATCCTTTTTTGATAAATAATAGTTTACAACACGTTCATAAAGGTTTTTGATATCTTGCTTCTGATAAGTATCACATAGTTTATTTTGAAGGAAATTGGAAAATGAAGGCTGGTATATGAAATTTCGGAATATTCTTTTTGATAAACTTTGTATATTCGGATTAATTTCCGAAACCTGTTGTATGAAAATATTTTTAGTCAGCAGATTATTTATAATATTCTTGCTGTTTGTTATTTCCAATAAATTATTGCAAATATCAGCATCAAAATGCTCGAGTACTGAGGTTTCGAGCAGAAAACGCTGTGTTTGGTTATCAAGTTTCTCGAAAATTTCATTTGCGAAGAAATTAAAAATATTATCAGGTAAACTATCTGCAATGCCGGAGCGTACAGGCGGTGTCGATAATTTTTTTTCAATTTCATTACCATAAGTTTGTACAGCAAGGTGTATACCTGTTATCCAGCCCTCAAGTCTCAACTCAAGCCGTTTAAGCACCTCATCACTGTATTTTAAGTTGTAAATATTTTCAATTAACTTTTTTATCTCTTCATATGTGAAGGTTAATTCTTTGGAACCGAGTTCGAAAATATTTCTGTGGGCATAGAGCTTAGTTAGGTTAAAGCCGGGTTTTGTCCGGCTAATAAGAATTAAGGTCACATTAACCGGCAAAAGTTCTAATAAAGTATCGATAGCAGGATTTATCCAGTTAATATCATCCAATGTGTTAAAATCATCAATAACCAGTATCAGTCGGTTATGAGTAAAGCTTTTATATAATTCATTTATTAATGTCCCGATTACTTCATCTATTTCATTAATATTGGTTTTTAATCCGGCACTGTGAAGTGAACGTTTGGGTGACTGTCCGTTCCGCAGGCGTGTGTGCCCGTACCCGCTTAATGTACTTGTTTTTCTGCCTTTGGAAGGGGCACGCTCTTTAATCGAGTCAAGGAGTTGCAGTGTGTTTTCTCCGAAATCGGGTTTTGTTTGTTTAACAGAATAAATCAGGTAATTGATGAAAGTATAAAAGCTTTTTATATCTTGTGAAAGCTGAAGCCAGGCATATTTTATGTTACCTGTTACGTAGACTCGGCTACCTGCAGGATAATTTAAATGGTATTCAATAAATTCCTGAACTAATGTTGTTTTGCCATAACCCGCAGGAGCTGAAATTAAAATTAAACTCTTATTAATATTAGAGTGCAATAAATTAGTTAAACGCAGCCTCTGGACTATATTTGCCTGAAGTTTAGGGGGAGTAATTCTTGAATGTATTATTAATTCAGACATAATTTTCAATTGTAATTTTTTTTACTGAACACGTAGCCTGTTGACTGTTCAGCAAGATTACAGGTTATTCTTTCTTAAGCTGTTTGGTTATTTTACTAACCAAGTCTGCCGGCGGATCCTCATCCATATCATTTTTATAATCCTGTTTAAATTTGTGAATAGCTGAAACTGCCTCTTCATGCCGGTTTAGTTTAACAAGCAGTGTAATTAAATTGAGAAAAGCATCTTCGTTTAGCTTATCTATAGCCAGCAATTTGTGTAAAAAAATTAATGCTTTTTCCTTATTATTTTCAATCGTAAGCAAACTTGCACTATTTAACAATTTAATAATTTTATTTTTATAATCTGTTCTTAAATCTTCACACCATGTATCGTAACAGCCTGACATAAAATCTCCTCTGTAAAGCATAATCGCTTTTTCAGCACAAGATATTTTTGTATCTGCATCTGTGCTTGCCGATAAATACCTATTATAATATTTCTCAAATTCTAATACGTCAATAAAATAGGTATATGCCGGATTTAATCTAATAATTTTATCTTCATATGTTAAAAAACTAGGGACTGACTTTAAAAAGCCATCGCTTGACTTTTTGGCTTTGCTGCCTTGTTTCACTGATAAGTCAGCAGCAGTTGTAGCTTTGATGGCAGACCTGATATTTGACATTGCTTGATGGAACTGGTTATCGATACTCTCAGCTGGTGTGTCTGTAAAGAACATATCTACAAGCTTATCCTTAGTAATTATCTTATTATGGTTAAGGGCGATGTATAAAAAAATTAATTTGCGTTTTTTACGGTTCCATTTATCATCCGTTATTTTTTTACCCCTGACTATAATCTCAGGTTCGTCGAATAACCTGATAATTAAATCATATGAATTTAAAATTCTTTCCTGTAACCTCAATCTTGATTCTTCAGAAACGAAAAACACATCCTGACGAACCGCATTGTCTTCTGCTTCAGCGGAGCCAAAAGCAAGAGAAGCTATTTGCCCTACAAAGGAAATATCTATTTTATTTTCAATAGCAAAGTCAAATAAACTCTTATCCATAAAATATTCACGAATCAGGAATGATATATTATCTTTTTGTGAGCATATATTAAGAGTAGTTTTGAGATAATGTAATGCTGAATCTTTTTTGTTCATTTTAAGGTAAAGGTCAGCAGTATGAAACGATGTAATCGATTTATCGTAGTGGCTTTCCTCGCTGTCATAGAAAGCGTATGCGTTTAAAAAATTATCCTCAATTTTTTTATACAAACCTTCTTTTTTTGCAATTAAACCGTGCAGAAAATCGTTATAAATCCTGTCTGAGTATGATTCCATATCACAATACTTAGCTGCTAACATGTAATATTGTTTTGCGTGTTCTATCATGTCAAGATAATAGTAACATTCGCCAATAAAAATAAGACTTAAATAAATATTCATAATATCGTTGTTTTTAGTGGCAGATTCATGAATTTCCTTAGCAATTTGCAATGCCGATTCCCAGTCCATAAATTCAAAGTGAAGTGCATATTTCAGCATCAGGAATGCAGTATTAAGTCCTTTTGAAACAGGAGTATGGAGGGAGTTATAAAGTGTTTCAGCTTCATAAAAATACCTTTGTGATTCCTTTGCTTTATAAGACCTTGCATAAAGAATAGATAAGTTCGATAATACTGTAAACTTGTTAAATAAGTTTCTGCTTTTTAACAAGGTAAGCTCATAATAATGAATTGCTTTTATAAAATCACCTTTTTTTAAAAATACGTTTCCTAAAATATTATATGTATCATACAATAGATCTGTATTGTTCTGTTTAATTGATAATTCAGCGGCTAAATTTAAGTATTTTTCGGCATTTGTGAATTCAGATTTATTATGGTAAGCATAGCCTAAAAGGTAAAAATATCTTGCTTCTAATGTTAGTGCTTTATCTGTTTGCTCTTTTTTATATGATGTTTCACTTACAGCAGTTCTATGTGTAAAGACTTGCAAATTATTATTAATTTTTTCAATAGCAGCATCAATTCTGCCTAGTTTTAATAAAAGCTCTATTTCAAGCAAGTCACATTTCGCTTTTAAATCTTTTAGCTTAATCCAAGGTTTTGATTGTCTTAGGGGTGTTTCAATTGTTTTAGAAATTATTTCATCGGCTTTATAAATTTCTTCTAAAGCTGTTTGTGCATCACCGGTATAATACCTCTCTACAACAGCTTTAAGATAACGATATATTCCTTCCTGGTATTGCCCGCTCCAGGAGTTAGTACTCTGACCGGAGTCGGGAGCATTAATTTCATTTAACCATCTGTGAATTAACTCGAACTGGGAATCCTGAATTAATACCGGTAGCATGACATAAATACTATATAAAACTTTATCCCAATCTTTACCTTTAAGGGAATATTCGATTACATTTAAAGGTTCATTCTTAATTTCGTAGTATTCGGATACTTTTAAAAGTATTTTAACGAGATGTTTTTTACCAAGCAATTCAGTCGCCTTTTTATTCAGAAACACACTGAAAAGTGGTTGAAAGTTATATATCAATTTCCCGGTCTCATTCTCTTTGGCTTCTATAAATATGTTCTTATTTAACAATTCATTTAATAATTCCGAACTGTTATCTATTCCGAGGATATTATTACAGACTTCTTCGTCAAAATTGCTAAGTAATGATGTATTCAAAAGAAAATTTTGAATGTCAGGATTAATATTTTTAAATATCTCGTTGGCAAAGTAATCATATAGCTCATTTGATAATTTTGCTTCACTGATACCTACAATGTTATCCGGAAGTTTTTGAAACGATTGTGAGAGTGGAGTCCAGTGAAGCAGGAATAAATGTATCCCTGTAATCCAGCCTTTAAAATTGTTAAGGAAGTTAATCAGGTTTTCATCTATTTTTTTATATGAGTAAACCTTCTCTAAAAGTCCATAAATCTCGTTTTGTTTAAATGAGAGTTCATTCGCACTAAGCTCAAATACGTATCCTTTAGCTTTTAAACTTGAAAAACCCGGTAAACCTCCCACCGCAGGATATCTGCTTGTGACGATGACATGAATATTTTGCGGAAGATCATATATTAATGCCGAAATAGCTGATTCGAACCATTCTGAATCACAGATTATATGAAGGTCATCAAGTACGATGAACAGAGTATCTTCAAAAGAGTTCAGTAATTCATTAATTATACTGCCCATTAACTGAATTACCTTTGAATGTATATCCTGATTTACAAATTCTTCCTGCAGAGAGAGCAGAAGAGCCAGAGTATCTTTTCCAAACTTACTATTTACTTTATTTAAAGAATGAATCAGGTATGAAGTAAATGTGAAAATATTATTTAGGTCAGATGTTATGTGAAGCCAGCAGTATCTGTGTCTTGTGTTGTTAAGGAAATCCTGAACCAGTGTAGTTTTACCATACCCGGCCGGCGAAGAAATAAGTAAGAGTTGTATGCCAATATTCTTGTTTAATAAACCTATAAGTTCATTCCTATGAATAATATTCTGAGGAATGCGAGGTGGTATGATTCTTGTTTGTATAATCAAAATCAGATTTTTAAACCGCCTGTTTTAGGCTGGTGTAAATATTGAATTATAAATATAAAAGTCCCCAAATTACAGCGGGGACTTTTTATCTAAGTTCAAACTAGAAATCAGGTGTAGCCCCATTTACGTTTGTTTTCTTCGATTTCTTCGGGGCTAGGTCCCTTTTTAATTGGTGTTACATCTGTTGTAAAATGTTCGGGCGGATGTTTATCGAAAACTTTTTTATTGCGTTCAATATCTTCCTGAAAGATTGGTGGTACCTGAGAATCTTCGAAAATTGCCTGCCACGGACATGCAGGTTCACAAGCTGCGCAATCGATACATTCGGTTGGATGTATATATAACTGTGTTTTTGTAAACTCAGGATCGTCAACTGTTAATTCATAAATACAATCAACAGGGCAAACTTCCGCACATTCCGTGTCTTTACAATCTATACATAGTTTAGTTATTACCCAGGGCATTAATATTCCTTTCTTTTGTTTATTAAATATAAAAACTTATAATATAAAATAAAATTTATTTGCCTATAATATGACATTGGTCAGGTTTAGTATAAGAACATCTTATTATAATATAAAAAGTAAATGTATAATATTATGGTAGGTTATTTCTTTTTCTAAAAATCCATTCTATCGTTAAAAAAAATATAGTAAAAAGTAATACATATTTATTTTGCCAGAAATTGTCTCTAATAATCATTTTATGGTTATTTTGTTGAAGCCTTTCTGGCAGATTATTTAAGCTGTCTATCAAATTACTAATATTTTTTCCTTTTTCATATTTAATAAAAGTACCGTTTGTGTTACCGGCTAGTTCCCTTAGATTATCGAAATTACTTTTTGTTATTTTATACTCTGTATTTAAAGTGTCTATTATTATTCTTTGAGTAACTGTTGAATATGTTATGCCATTTAATTCTGCCTCTAAAAAGAGTTCATAATCATCAGCAGGTAACCGGTTAACTTGACATTTATATCTTCCTTCTTCAGCAGTAAATTTTAATTTTGTATTTATACGGTATTTCATCCCAGTTAGTGAACCTTTTACATCAGCTGTAACTGTTCTATTGCCTTTTTCATCATAGACCTCAATAACAATATATGGTTTTTCATTAACATCAAAAAATTCTTTCGATAGGATTTTAATCTTATTATTTTTTGTTTTAATTAATGTGTTGTTGGTTATTGTAATGATTAGATTTTCCGCTAAACTTTCGTAACTTTCTTCACTGTTCAACCGCCACTTCCATAATCCGTAAGCCAAAAAGGCTGATGAATTGTAAACATCGGAATATTTTGTAATAAGTATAGGTTCACCGGTGAGTTTATCAATAAAATGAACCGAACTTTGGGATGATTGTAATATTCCTCTGGTGTTTTTTGATAATAGGGGAGCTTTACTGATATCTTTTAAAGAATTCAGAAAAATATTTTCGTCTAACGAAATAGCAGATAGCTTTACAGGTACAATATTATCATTTGTGTTTATAATGTTGATATTTTGAATCGTATTAAAAGGCAGGAATTCCTGAAGTGAGCGGAGTTTTGAGTAGTCACTGTTCTGACCTGAAAAAAATATCAATGGTATTTTATAATGTTTTATTTTATCGGAGATACTGTTAAATAAATCGGTAGAAGTATTCAATGCAGGGAAATTCAGAAAAAAGACTGCTGATAGGTTCAGGTAAATGTTATCCTCAATATGTCCTTCGTAGAAATCATTGTTATTTTTTTGTGTTTTGAAAATTACTTCATAGTTGCTTGCTCTTCTTAAAACATCTGAGATAAACGCATTATCATAACTGGGGGACCCGCTGATAAAAAGTAGTTTTACCTTATTATCTAGATATTCGATAAGAAAATCTTCATAGTTGTTTTTAAAAGTTATTTCACCAGGCTTGTTTTCAACAGATAGTCTGTATTTTATGGTGGAGGCTTGATGTTCTGAGATTTCGAATTCGGCTTTATAAGTTGTTTGACCCTTTATAAGAGTAATTATTTTATCTGAATGATACTGACCTTCTCTTAATAGCTGAACTTTAATATTGCCGTCATTAAAATTATAGGCACTTAGTTCAGCAATTAACTTATTGCGTACCCCAGTAAAAGCTTTTTGATTATACAGTACCCTGTCAAGTACAAGATCATTTTTCTGAACTGTATCACCGATACCAACAGTTATAAACGGTATATTAAGTTTCCGCGCTAAACCAACTGGCTTGTAACCATAATTAAAATTACCATCTGTAATTAATGTGAATGTATTAATATCATCTGCATGAATTTTATCTGTAATTGCTTTTAGTACTTCGGTTGGATCCGTCTTATAACCGTCGGTTATAAGTGATTCCGGTATTACAGCATAAGGGGTAATTTCAGTCCTGGAATCTGCGGTTAAAGATGTATCGGGTAATGTAAAAAATGTAATATTCTTTGAACTGCTTTTAAAATTTTCATTCAGTACATTTGCTATTTCATCCGATTTAAGACCATATATCCCGGGCAGGTTATTGCTTCGTGAGAAATCTGCAATTACGATATTGTAACTTGCATTTTTCTTATCAATAATTGCAAATAATACAGGCTCGATGAACAGTGAAATAATTATAAATAGTATTAAAGACCTGATTACAATAAGAATTGTTTTAGTAAAATTCGGTAAAGTGCTTTTCCGGTATGTTAAGTAACCGGCAAAAGCAGAAATGAAAGCGAACAACAACAGAAAAAGTATAGAATAACGCGATGATAACAATTATTAATTACCAATTATATTGTTAAAATTGAATTAGTAAAAAAGTATCATAATATGAGTGGTTACTGTTTTATTTCAACGTATATCGTTTTTTTCAGTTCCTCAAGCCACGCATTTAGCTCTTTCGATTCTTTGTAATTTTGAGCCATTTTTTCTATAATTTCGTAATCGGTTTTTAATTCGGCTTTGTGTTCCGGGTAGCGGTTGATAAGCATAAAGATATGATATGCATAATCGACACTGGTGCCAATCATTATCGGGTTCGAGATTTCACCGGGTTTAAGGTCTTTAATAGCAGTTATCTCGTTTGAGTCGAGATTGTTGAGAGAAATTTTTCCGATATAGCCACTGTCCGCTACGCTGGTTTGATCATCCGAATATTTGTATGCAAATTCCTTGAATAGTTTTTCGTTATTTGTTGCCTGTGATTTTATATCTTTAAGAAAATTTATTGTTTCAAAATCCGCTGATTCCAGATGAGGGAATTGAATCAGAATATGGGCAGCTCTGATCTGGTTACCCGATTTTTCAATAAGCTTGATAATGTGGTAACCGAACTTTGTTTCTACAAGTTCAGAAACCTGTCCCGCTTCCAGTAAATAGGCAGCATCTTCGAATTCTTTTACAAAAGAACCCTTTTTCACTTTGCCAAGATCACCGCCATTAGCTGCCGAAGCTGAATCATCGGAATGTGTTTTTGCCATGAGTGAAAAATCGGCACCAAACTTGATGCTGTCTAAAATATTCTGGGCTTTTACTTTTGCTAAAAGCTTGG
Organism: uncultured Ignavibacteriales bacterium; assembly: GCA_964461265.1. Lineage (GTDB taxonomy): Bacteria > Bacteroidota > Ignavibacteria > Tepidaquicellales > OLB5 > CAYWTS01. The sequence continues at coordinate 210,793 of CAYWTS010000001.1, read as the reverse complement.
CTTCATCGGGAAGAGGAACTTTCTTTGCTATTTGATAGAGTTCAAATGTTTCCGGGATATCGGGTATTGAATCTTTATAGTCATTATAAAATTTTATTACATCGTTCCTGCTTAATTTTATCCCTTCGCCGAATTTCTGCCTCTTTAAACGTTCTATCTTAATCTGTTTGGTTATATCTACTTTTAAATAGGATTTTATATTGTTGATAGTCAACCCGTACATCTCTTCAAGATTCTTTTCGGAACCGTACTGCTGAATGAGTGATTGTATCCTGTAATCCAATTGTTTATTTATCTCATCTTCGGTTACTTCTATGCTGTCCTGCTCTGCTTTGGCGAGTATTAATTTTTCCGCAAGGAGATTCTGAAATACAGTTTGTATTACATGTTCGTTTATTTCCTTTAGCTTGTTCTGGCTTGCATATATATATAGCTTATTGCTAAGATCAGATTCAAGTATAATGTCATTGCCTACAATTGCAAGAACACGGTCACCTTCCTGCTGTGCTGATAAAGGTATGTTGTGGAAAGCAACAATTTTAAAAAATATGAAAATAATAAATAATATGTGTTTCAATTATTTTTCCTCCGCCCGCCTGAGAGTAAGAAGGTATAAAGCGGACTGTTAAACTAATTTTTAAATGCTTTTAATAAGACTTCTTCGTAAATAGCAACAGGATATTTTTGTTTTAGAGCTTCTGTGTATTTACTTTCAATATCCCTGAATTTCATCTGCTGAAGTATATTTCCGATTTCGGATTTTACACTTTCAAAAGGCTTTGTAAAAGGTTTCCCGCTTGTATCCTGTATAGTAAATTTTTTTTTGTTGTTTTCAAAATATGTTTTTATATCAGTTTCATTAATTTTAACATTACTCCATATTTCATCCTGGTCGATTTTATAAACAAGAATGCCATTTTCATAACTTTTGATTTTTTCAATAAACTCAGGATCATCCTTGATATTAGAACTTTCTGCCTCTTGTATCAAAAGAATATTTTCGGATACCGAATTAATTATATTGTTTAATGTATTGTTACTCAATTTTTGGTATCCGAACTCCCTGTTATTGTCTAAATACTTTAATAGATCGGAAAGCTTAATTGTTTCAACTTCATTTATGTTGTCAGCAAAATATGCAATAGGTAATTGGTTTTTGCTTTCCGGAATTAGTTTATAAAGGTCATATTCCTGCAACATTTTAGAGGAGTCAAGTATAGATCTGAGATAGTCAAAACCTTCGCTTGTAAGCGTAAAGTTGAATTTTTGTTTTATAAATTCTATATATTTCCTGTAGTCTTCAGCATAAGCCTGAGATTTTTTATAATTTGTAATAAGTTCTTCTTTTTGTTCTTTATAACTTCCGTATTGTTTTTCACCAGTTTTTTTAATTATGTGCCAGCCATACTGAGTTGCTACTGGTTCGGAGATTTGATTTAACTTTAAAGAAAAGGCAGCGGAGTCGAATGCTCTGTCCATTGTTCTTCTATCAAAATATCCAATGTCACCGCATTTTGATTTTGTAAATAAGTCATTGGAATATTCAATAACTAAAGAGTCCCAGTCTGTTCCTGTGAATGCTTTATTATATATGTCTTTTGCATGTTCATATGTTCTAAGAGAGTCAGTAATATTACCCAATGAATCACGTTTGTATTCAATTAAAATGTGCGATACTCTGACTGATTTCAGACGAGGGTGCTTTTCATATAACTTAACAAAATGTAAACCAAACTCTGTTCTGACTGGGTATAGTGTAAATTCACCTGTATTTAAATTATAAACAGCGTCTTCAAAACTTTTAATAGTCATACCTGCAGTAAAATAATAAAGGTCTCCTTTATATATACGTGTAAAATTATCCTGTGAATATTGTAATGCAAGTTCACCGAAATCTTCCCCGTTATTTAATCTCTGAATAATTGTGTCGCAGGTCAGATAGACATTTATGGAATCTTGTGGTGTCGGATTTGGCGAAAGATTTAACATAATATGCGATGCCCTTACTTCGTATTTACTTCTTTCGTATATCTGTTTAATAACCGTTTCTTCAAGGTACCTTTTAATTAATATTTGGGGCAGAATAATTTTCTTAAATTCTTTAATATCACCGGCTATAACAGAATCGTTTAATATCCCGCGTTCACGTGCATCTTTTACTTTTATTCTATAATTAATATAGAGGTTTAGAAAATTTAATTTACTTTCAGGTGTTAGCTTTATTAATGAATCCGTATCTGTGATTGTTTTTAGGAATTCATTTTCATACTCGCCAAGTAATATATTTTCATCACCGATAGTTGCTAATATTTCTTCCTTATGATTATTTACTGATGATAATTTAAGTGAATCAGCAGGATTAGAAGCGGTGTGGATTTGAGCAGATAATAATTCTGTTAGTAAATAGATGTAAAATACAATTAGTTTGAAAATAGAAAAAAAAATAATTTTTTCTTTCTTTTTTTTCAACCCTGGTTCAGCACACGATTTGGATAATAAATATTGTTTCAGCAAATTTTATTCCTGGTAAGCCATAAGCAGAACGTCTTCATAAATCTTAACCGGGTATTTTTGTTTTAAAGATTCCAGGTAGTTTTTTTCTGTTTCTTTATACTTCAGCTGCTGGAGTTCGTTCGATATTTCGGCTTTTACTTGTTCAAGCTGTTTCGGAATCGGCTGCCCTAGCGAGTCAACGGTCATAAACTTTGCTTTGTTCTGGTCATAATAAGCGATAATTTCCTGCTCGGTTAATTTAACTTTTGACCAAAGTTCATCCTGGTCCACCCTGAATACAAGAAGCCCATTCTCGTATTCACGGACTAATTTCTGAAATTCATCGTCGTCAAAAATTTTATTTTGCCCTGCAGCAGCAATAAGTATCGGGTTCTCGGCTGCCGAGTTAATTATTGAAATTATAGTTTGGGCAGTTAACTGGGAGCGTTGGAAATCTCTGTTAACATTTAAATGGTTTAAAATATCCTGTATATTAATAATTCCGCCATCGAATGATGCTAAGGGTTTGTCTCTTTCTGTTTGCTGGAATAGGCTGTCAATATTATAATCGGCTATTGTTTTGGCAGAATCGAATTTTGCTCTGAAATAATTATATCCGTTGTCATCAAGCTTGAAATGATATTTTTCTTTCAACTCATCCACATATTTTTTGTAATCTTCCTTGTACTGCGGACTTCTTTTATAATCATTCTTAAGGGTTTCTTCCTGTTTATCGAAGCTTTGATATTTTTTTTCATCGGTTTTATAAATAATATGCCACCCGTATTGGGTTCTGATGGGTTCGGAAATTTCACCAACACTAAGCAGGAAAACAGCTGAATCGAAGGGTTGAGCCATTCTTCTTCGGTCAAAGTAGCCAAGGTCGCCGGCAGTATTTTTAGTTCCCGGGTCCTCGCTATAGAGCTGAACCAGAGAATTCCAGTCTTCTTTATTTTTTGCTTTGTTGTATACTTCGAGCGCGCGCTGGTATGTCACAAGTGAGTCGGTTATTCTGCCAAGAGAATCTCTTTTATCCTGTATAAGAATATGCGATGCCCTTATAGATTCGGAACGCGGTTTTTTATCGGTCAATTTAATTATATGTAGCCCGTATATTGTTCTGACCGGTGTTTTAGTAAATTCATCTACACTTAAATCATATACAGCATCCTCAAATTTCTGTATTGTAGCACCTCCAGTAAAATAATAGAGGTCGCCCCTGTTGGTTTTGGCTGACCTATCCATCGAATATTGTTCAGCCAGCGTTCCGAAATCTTCACCGTTTTTAAGTTTTTGAATTATGCTGTCAGCACGCTGGTAAGCAGCAATTGAATCTTCAGGTGTTGGTTTTTCGGAAAGGTTAATTAGTATATGTGAAGCCCGCACTTCATATTTTTTCCTCTCATAGAGGGTTTGTATTTGTTTTTCCACTACCTCTTTATCTATGAGGAAATTCGGAGCCAGGCTCTTTTTGTATTCTTCAATATCCTTCTGGAGTTCAGCATTGTTTAAAAGACCTCTTTCACGGGCATCTTTTACTTTTAGCCTGAAATTAATGTATAAATTCAGGAACTGTCGTTTATCTTCAATCGGTTTATTACGTGCTGAATCTATATTATTAATTGTTTTAAGATATTGTTTTTCGAATTCTCCCAAAGTGATTTTTTCATCACCGAGTTCTGCAAGAGTTTTGTTTGTTCTGCTGCAATTTATGGTTGTAACAGATAAAAAAGCTGCTAATAATAATAACGAAATATATTTCATTTGTTTTGTAAAGTTAAGTTAAAAACAGATTTACGGCTTTCCTTGTAAGGGTGCTGTTTTTTTGGTAGATTTTTTAATAATGACAATTTTAATTATTAATGCCTTGAGTTTCAAGGTAACTATAATATCCATTCCAATGAAAAATGGGTAATATTAAATGATTAGATTTTAAAAAATTTTAAAGTTATATTAGTGTTTAATTACACATTAACTATTAATTAAATTTTTGGTTAAATCCATAAATACACCTGGAGGGGGTAATATTATTTGGTAAAAGTATCAATACAAGAAGGTGAATCGATAGATAAACTTCTTAAAAGGTTTAAAAAAAAGTATGAAAAGGCGGGGATTTTAAAGGAATTCAGAAAAAGAGGATTTTTTGTTAAACCTTCTGTTAAAAGGAAAATGAAAAAAGCAAAAGCTATCAGAAGAGTTAAAAGAACTTTAGCTGAAGAAAACGCTTAATTTAAAATTATACAAAGTATTATAACCCATCATATTTTCCTGTTTTTTAGCTGGCTTTATGTAAACGGTAAGCGAGAAGATGGGTTTTTTTATTTATTGTAAATATATAAGATTTACAGAAAATAATGCATGTAAGATAAGTCATAGACTTGATAATACAATTTTTTAAGTGTAATTTTTATATTAAGGATTTATAAGTATTTATGAACTGAATGAGTAAATTACGATTATACATAACAAAAAATGAAATAGAAAAACGAGTAAGTGAGCTGGCTGAAGAAATTACTAAAGATTATTCGGGTAAAACTCCTATCTTTATTGGTGTTTTAAATGGTTCTTTCATTTTCCTTTCAGACCTTATACGTAAAGTCAGACTGGATACAGAAGTTGACTTTTTGAAACTATCAAGTTATGGAGATAGCAAGATAACTACCGGGAATGTACGTTTACTGAAAGATTTAAATTGTGTAATTGCCGACCGGGATATAATTGTTGTCGAGGATATAATAGATTCTGGTGTTTCAGTTACTTTTATTCGTGATCTTATTGCAAACCATAAACCAGCGACACTGGAATTTGTTACCTTATTATTTAAAAAAGAAGTGAGTAAATTGAAATTTAATATCAAATATATCGGTTTTAAAGTTAAGAATGAATTTGTTGTGGGTTATGGTCTGGATTTTGCCCAAAAATACAGGAATAAGAAATCAATTTATATTTTAGAAAATTAGTTAATGCCTGAGGAACCGCCAAAATATAGCAAGAATCCCCGTAAAAGGAAAAATGACGAGTTCAACTGGAATCGTGTTTTCAAAGTAGTACTCGGCTGGAGTGCAATATTATTCGGATTCTTTCTGATTATGATATGGTCACGCTCGGGAGATAGCGGAGAAGTTGAAATTTCTTTTGATCAATATCAGAAATTATTAAATGAAGATAAAATTAAAGAAGCAGTAATAAAGAAAGGTGAAAATTCTTTTACGTTCCATGGAGTACTGAAGCAAGCTGAAAATGTTAATATCGGTCAGCGGCAGGTTACAACCGACCGTTTCAATGTACTGCTGCCATATACTAATATAGATGATGCAACCTTAAAGAAGTGGAACGAAAAAAACGTTGCTTTCAAGATAGAGAAAGAAGATACAAACTGGATTGCTCCTCTCATAAGTGCACTTCCATGGATTATAATTATTGTTTTCTGGATCATTGTTATGCGTCGTATGCAGGGCCAGGCAGGCGGAACAAAAGGAATATTTTCGTTCGGTAAATCACGTGCTAAAATGCTGACTGAAAGCCAGATGAGAGTTACTTTTAAAGATGTTGCCGGAGCAGATGAAGCCAAGTACGAATTACAGGAAATTATTGAGTTTTTAAGAGAACCTTCAAAATTCCAGCGTTTGGGAGGTAAGATACCTAAAGGAGTATTACTGCTAGGACCACCCGGAACGGGTAAAACCCTTTTGGCAAGAGCTGTTGCAGGTGAAGCAGGTGTGCCATTCTTTTCAATTAGCGGTGCTGACTTTGTTGAAATGTTTGTAGGTGTCGGTGCATCGCGTGTTAGAGATTTGTTTGAGAAAGGGAAAAAGAATGCTCCTTGTATAATATTTATTGATGAAATAGATGCTGTTGGCAGGCACAGAGGTGCCGGATTAGGCGGCGGACACGATGAACGTGAACAAACACTTAATCAGCTTCTTGTTGAAATGGATGGCTTTGAACAAAATACCGGTGTAATAATTATTGCAGCAACAAACCGCCCAGATGTTCTTGACCCTGCACTGCTTCGTCCGGGCAGATTCGATAGACAGGTTGTTGTTGACCGTCCCGATGTAAAAGGCAGGGAAGGTATCTTTAAAGTTCACACAAGGAATATTCCTCTTGATAAAAATGTTAACTTAGAAGTTCTTGCGAAAGGTACTCCCGGGCTTGCAGGAGCTGATATTGCCAACCTGGTTAACGAAGCTGCTCTGCTTGCCGCAAGAAAAAACACCGATAAGGTTACTATGGCTGATTTTGAAGAGGCAAAAGATAAAGTTATGATGGGGATGGAAAGGAAAAGCATGATTATTTCGGAAAGAGAAAAAAAGACCACAGCTTACCATGAGGTAGGACATGTTTTAGTTGCAAAAATGGTACCAGAATCGGACCCTGTTCACAAGGTTACAATAATTCCCAGAGGCAGAGCTTTAGGAGTTACAACACAGCTTCCCATAGATGAAAAACATACTTACTCAAAAGCGTATATTGAAGCGAAAATCACAGTATTGTTTGGCGGACGTGCAGCAGAAAAAATTATATTCGGCGAATTTAATACAGGTGCCAGCAACGATATTGAAAGAGCTACCGAGCTTGCCAGGAAAATGGTTTGTGAATGGGGTATGAGTGATGTTCTTGGACCTGTTACATTCGGTAAAAAAGAAGAAGAGATATTTTTAGGCAGGGAAATTGCCCAGCACAGGGATTACAGCGAGCAAACTGCTATTATGATAGACGCAGAAGTAAAAAAGATAGTGGATAGCCAGATGAAACGGGCTGAAAAGATTTTAAATGATAACATTGATGCACTTCATAATCTTTCCGAAGCATTGCTGGAAAGAGAAATACTGGACAGCGAAGAAATAGATAAAATTATTAAAGGTGAAAAGCTGCCGCCTTTTTCAAAGATAGAGAATTCTACGAACGGCAATGAAAATCAATTAGATGATAAAAGTGCTGCTGCCGTAAAAGAAGTTAAACCTAAAGTTTAATAGGTTTTATATAAGAATAATTTTATTAACTAATCATCTTTCTGCATTGGTTTTTTATAATTAAACGTATTACCAACATTTTTCCCACACCTTTGTATATTTAATGGATAGTTTCGTTAATCAGAATCGGACTTCGGTTAAAGGAGAGCTTCTACGTAAATTTATTCACTTTAGTTCGGCTTCTATTCCCATAGGTTACTATTATCTCGATAAGCAAACGGTTCTTTCTATAATCACACCTATTCTCGGCTTGATGCTTCTGTTTGAGTTTTTAAAATATTCAAGCAAGACTTTATTTAAATTGTATTACAGGATTTTTGGAAATCTGTTACGTAACCATGAATATGACAGGAAAATAATAAGAATTACAGGAGCTTCGTGGCTTCTGATTGCGGATGTTTTGTGTATAATTCTTTTCCCCAAATTGATTGCAATTACAGGCATGCTTGTTCTTTCACTCTCCGACAGCATTTCAGCACTGGTAGGTAAATATTTTGCCAGAAAACAGTTTGCGCCCAATAGATCATATTTAGGTTCATTTACATTCTTTTTAGTAGGTATAATAATAGTTTCTATCGCCCCAAAATATTTATACCAGCCGGCTGAATATGTTATCGGATTCTCTGCAATTTTGCTTACAACAGTTGCAGATTCAGTAAATCTTCCCATTGACGATAATTTTACTATTCCCATTGTGACTTCTGGCTTATTATATCTGCTTTATATAGTCTTTTTACCCGGTATCTTTGCGTAAATTCATTATGTAATTATGGGTTTAAAGTGCGGTATAGTCGGTTTTCCTAATGTCGGTAAATCTACCTTATTTAACTGTCTGACAGCTTCTATGAAAGCTGAAGCATCTAACTATCCTTTTTGCACAATCGAACCAAATATTGGTGTAGTAAACGTTCCGGATAAAAGGCTTAATGAGCTAAATAAAATTTACAAACCGCCTAAGCTGGTTAAAGCAACCATCGAATTTGTAGATATTGCCGGTCTTGTAGCTGGTGCATCAAAAGGTGAAGGTTTGGGTAATCAGTTTCTTTCACATATCAGGGAAGTAGATGCAATTATTCATATTGTCCGTTGCTTTGATAATGATGACATTGTGCATGTTAACGGAAGCGTTGACCCTAAACGGGATATAGAAATAATTGAAACCGAATTAATACTTAAAGATTTAGAGACACTCGAAAATAGGATGGAAAAAACTGCAAAGCTCCTTAAAATGGGAGATAAGAAAGTTAAAGAAGAATATGATAGTTACAATAGACTTAAAAATCATCTTGAAAGCGGAAGACTTGCCAAATATTTCATAGAAGAATACAGTAAGAATCATTCTATAGAAGATATAAAACATCTGGCAAGTCTTAGTCTTCTGACTTCTAAACATATATTATATGTAGCTAATGTTGACGATAAAAGTTTAAACGGGAACCATTATTCCGATGTAGTTGAAGAAATTGCAAAGAAGGAGGGTGAGGAATCACTGGTTCTTTCAGTAGAAATGGAAGCTGAAATGGCACAACTGGATAAGGAAGAGCGTGAGGAGTTCCTTCATGAATACGGACTGCAGGAAGCCGGACTTGATAAATTAATACATACTGCTTATCACTTACTGGGATTTATTACTTTTTTTACTGCGAACGAAAAGGAAGTTCGTGCATGGACAATCCACAAAGGCACAAAAGCACCACAGGCTGCCGGTGAAATTCATACCGATTTCGAAAGAGGTTTTATCAAAGCTGAAGTCTATCACTTTAACGATTTAATAAACTGCGGTTCTGAACACATAGTTAAAGAAAAAGGTTTAATGAGGCTTGAAGGAAAAGAATATGCTGTTCAGGACGGTGATTTGATTTATTTCAGGTTTAATGTATAAAAATTACTACCACTATTTCAGTTAGTTAAAATCACATATTAATCTATTGACTTATCAATAATCAAAGTATTATTATTGATTAATTAATCTAATACATTAAGACCAACCACAGAGTTATCTCTGTAGAAATCAGGAGGTCTGTATGATACAAATTCAAACTTCACGTTGTACCCCACCTATTAGTTATTTATTTCTTTTTTTTATTATTTATAAATTTGGTTACTCATTTTAAAAAAAAGAAAATTTTTGATATGAAAAAAATACAGTTATTAATAATAAGTTTTGTATGTATTCGTACTGTTTGTACCCAAACCTGTTATCACCCTTTTGTTGATACTGTTATCAGTCACGTATCACAACAAAATATTATTACAATTGTTCGGGAACTGTCAGGCGATACTACAATTATCACAAATACCGGTGAGATATACAGGATACTTTCACGCTACTGGGAACATACAGGTAATAGAATAGCAACCGAATATATATATTCGATTTTTCAAAGTTACGGTTATGAACCGTATTTCCAGAATTACAGCAGCACGGGAACAAATGTAATTGCTCAAAAAATCGGGAACAAATACCCTAACCAGAGAATCGTTATTTGTGCTCATTATGATTCCTATGCAACAGGGGTTCCCGAACTGGATACAGTACCGGGAGCCGACGATAATGCCTCAGGAACAGCTTGTGTTCTGGAAGCTGCAAGAGTTCTTGCACAGTATGATTTTGATTATACTATCGAATTTGTTCTCTTTGATGAGGAAGAACACGGACTTTTAGGCAGCAAAGCTTACGTGGATGTTTTAAACCCTTTGGTGGATTCGATAATATGTGCTATTAATTTGGATATGATTGCATGGGATGGAAATAACGACTACAGAAATTCAGTAGAAACTGACACAAATTCATTTTTTTATAGCAGAGTTTTACTCAGTTCATTGAGTGTATACACTCCTCAGTTTATCACGCAGCTCTTTACAGTTGGTGGTGGAGGTGATCATAGATCTTTCTGGCAGAAATGTTATAAAGCGGTTTACCTTGGTGAATGGTCTTATGATTTCAATCCTTATTATCATACACAAAATGAAACGTTTGATAAGTTCAACCAGGATTATTTTTTTAAAATGGTTAAAGCAATAGCTTTTTTAGTAATTACAGGAAAAGATTATTTAATACATATTAACCATACACCATTACAAAGTACAGATGATACTGCAAGCAGGAATGTTATAGCTGTGATTAAGTCGAACCATAGCATAGCTACCGGAAGCAATGCTCCGCGGTTATATTACAAATCAGGCAGCAATAATTTTGAATATGTAAACGCTTACGAAAACAATCTTGATACTTTCAAATTCCAAATTCCGGGTTATCCAATAGGGAGTTATATTTCTTATTATATAGCTGCTCAGGATGCTTCCGGTACAATGTTAGGAGCTTACCAGCAGGTGCAAGGGGAATTAATCCTCCGGGAACAATACCGCCAAATAATCTTTTTACTTATAATATAACAGGTTCGATGATTTCCTGTTCAAACACAGTACCTCAAATAATTTTACCAAGGCAGACTATCGCTAATGATATTTATTTTTACGAGGGTACTACAATTTATGACCTGAATGTAAATCTAACAATTCTAAATCCTCACGATACAGATCTTATTATACAGTTTTTAAAACCCGGAATGACAATGTTAACTCTTAGCAGCCAGCACGGAGGCAGCGGTTCGGATTATATTAACACAACTTTTAATGATGAAGCTGCCGATTCAATAAAAAATGGTATACCACCGTTTACAGGTTCATTTAAACCCGATATAGCGTTATCTTACTTCGATAATAAACCGCTTAATGGGTTATGGCAGTTAAGGGTTACTAATCTTTCACTTACAGATACAGCATATCTGGAATCTTGGTGTATTCAGGCAGAATACTTTAATCCTATAGGTATAAAGAAAATTGCTGAAAATCCGTATACTTTTAAATTACACCAGAACTATCCTAATCCGTTTAATGCAAAAACAAAGATACGTTTTGCTCTGCCATACATAGGGGATGCATATATACATCCCGCACAAATAAAGATTTTCAACATCCTTGGACAGGAAATACAAACCCTGGTTAATGAATCATTAAAACCAGGCACCTATGAAGTTGAATGGGATGGCACAAATTACCCAAGTGGTATCTATTTTTACCGGTTAACTTTTCATAATTATACAGAAACAAAGAAGTTGATACTTTTGAAATAAAGTTATTTGGTTATACTTTATCATTTAATTCCCGGTGTTATTATACCGGGATTTTTTTAAATTTAATAAATATTATCTCACATTTGTATTTTGACTACTGCTAAAAAGAAGTATATTTATAAAAACAATCAAATGAGTTTAAGAATTTTTTTATATTTTATTATTCATTTATGTATTGTTCCTTTATTGTTCTTTTAACCGTATCATCTGCATATGCACAATCAGGTTGGTTTCAGCAGAATTCTGGAACTTCAGATACCCTGTATGGGGTTCACTTCACATCATATAATACAGGATATACTTGCGGCAAAGGCGGAATAATGTTAAAAACCACAAATGGAGGAATTAATTGGTTTCCTCTGAATACTACCGTAACAGCCACACTATACCGGGTTTATTTTGTTAATCAGAATACAGGCATAGCTATTGGGCAGGGCGGTATTATTATCAGGACAACAAATTCGGGAACGCTATGGGGTATTTTAGTGAATACAGGAATACACGGATTTTTAAAAGGTATTTATTTCATTGACCAGAATACGGGATTCATTACCGGATGGAAGGGATATTTTTTGAAGTCAACCGATGCCGGTGCAAACTGGGATGTTAGTGTTTTAGATTCTGCAAAGGATTTCGAATCGGTTTATTTTGTAAATAATTTAACAGGTTTTGTGGCAGGGCTTGCAGGTATATGTTTTAAAACAACCGATGGTGGTTTATCGTGGACTTACCTGACGCTGGATGTTTCTAAGAATTTCTATTCAATCAGATTCATAAATGATATGACAGGTTTTGTTGTCGGCGGCTGGATTAATGCTACTATAATCATGACTACGAACACAGGCACAAATTGGTCTCCAATGCTTGGTGGAGCTACAGGTGTAAGGCTGTATGATTTGTATTTTGTAAATCAGGATACAGGATATATTTGCGGACGTGATGGTTACATTATGAAATCAGTAAATGGAGGAATTAACTGGGTAACTCAAAATACACCTACAACAAATTATCTCTGGTCAATATTTTTTGCATCTACCGACACAGGTTATACTGTTGGCTGTAACGGAACTATACTAAAAACCGTATCAGGCGGAGAACCTATTGGGTTAAGAAAAATCAGCAATATTGTACCAGACAAATTTATACTTTATCAGAATTATCCGAATCCGTTTAATCCGGTTACAAGGATTAAATTCCAAATTCCAAGCTCTCACATTTCACCTGAAAGAGGGATGCAAAATATATCCCTTATAGTATTTGACATTTTAGGAAGGGAAGTTGTGACGCTTTTTTCCTCTCCTTGGAGGACGATAGGCGGGGCTGCTTACGAGGTTGAATTTTACGGAACAAATTATCCAAGCGGAGTATATTATTACCGTCTTTCAGCATCTGAATTTACGGAAACAAAAGCATTGGTCCTGGTCAAATAATAAAAGTTTTTAAAATTTAAATTAATTCATTAAAGGTATGCCATATTCTAAATTATTATTATCACTTTTTATTTTATCTGCTTTATTACTAACATCATGCACTAAACAATCGGAAGAAACTCTCTGGAATACTGCTAAAGGCAAAATTGAAGAAGCAAACAAGCTAAGAGAACAGGGAAATCAGGCGGAATCAAATAAATTATGCAACGAGGCAATTGAATTATTAAAGCAATATTTAACCGATTATCCGTCGTCTCAAAAAGTACCCGATGTATATAATTCTATTGCAATAATTTATATGGACAATCTCATGGATTACAATAATGCTGTTAAATATTTCAGTGAACTTTCGGAGAAATACCCTGATAGCAGATTTACAAAAACAGCTATGTTTATGACTGCATATATTTACGATGAGATGATTAAAGATAAGAATATGGCTATAGAATCTTATCAAAAGTTCGTCGATAAATATCCGGAAGATAAGCCCGGAGAACAAATGAGCTTTCATGCCAAAGAGATACTGAAAATGCTTCGTGAGAATCGCAATATAGAAGACATCATAAAATCAAATACACAGAATAAAGATACTACTGTGAAATTATTAGAAGATAATAAGTTAAAGACCGATACTTCTGAATCAAAAAGTACAAATTAATAACCGCTGTTACACATTCCGCATTCCCGGGGTGTTGCATATAGCCGTTTAGTAAGTTTTTTTAACCGGAATATTTTTATTAATGAATTTTGCAGCCAAACTATAGAAAATTTTTCGATCCAGTCTTCATTTCAAAGCTTCAGAACCTGGAGTTAAAAGCCAAATTTGTTGTAGAAGGTTTCATTTCAGGACTTCATAAAAGTCCTTTCCACGGATTGAGTGTTGAGTTTGCCGAACACAGGCAATATATGCCGGGTGATGACTTAAAATATCTCGATTGGAAGGTGCTTGGAAGAACAGACCGCTATTTTATTAAGCAATTCGAGGAGGAAACTAATCTTAAATCTTATCTTGTTCTGGATACGAGCCGTTCAATGTTATTTAATTCCGGTGAATCGACATTTTCGGAAGGATTTACAAATAAATTTGCTGCAAAATCAAAAACTTTCCGTAAATCAAAAACACGTTATATTTCAAAACTTGAGTATGCTACGTATCTTGCAGCTTCTCTTTCACTTTTAATGTTTTTCCAGAAAGATGCATCAGGTTTGGTGACCTATGACGAAAAAATTAATACATATATTTCACCACGGTCAACAAGCCAGAATTTAAAATTGATTTTAAACAATCTCTCATTGCTGACAGCATCCGGTAAAACAAATACAGCATTATGCCTGAATACAGTTGCTGAGAAAATAAAAAGACGCGGGCTTGTTATTGTTTTCAGTGATTTGCTTGACGACCCTGCACTTGTAATAAATTCTCTGCGTCATTTCAGATACAAGAAGAATGAAGTTATCGTTTTCCATATCCTTGACCCGCTTGAACTCAGCTTTACAATTAATTCACCCACTATATTTAAGGATATGGAAACCGAAAAAGAACTTTTAACTCAGCCAGTGTCTATGCAGCAAGCATATAAAGAAGCAGTTAGCGAATTTCTGTTTAAGTATAAGAAAGCATGTCTGACCAATAATATCGATTATGTTTTGCTCTCAACATCAACATCATTTGATACAGCACTGCTTGAATATCTTAATAAAAGGAAACGACTTTTATAACAAAATTACTAAAGTTAATCGATTTATTTGATTTTCTTTTTATAACGGATATTTATTAACCCACGGCTCCTCCAGGAGTCTTGACTTTAAGGAGTCGTAAACAGACTTGGGACCTAGCAGAAAATACTGATAAGTAACCTATTCACTTGCGGAGCTATAGCGCCAACGGTTTTTAAACACGAAGCTTTTAAACTTGAGGTAATTAAACGATTATAGTAATTTTCATTAAACTTTTTATTGGTAATATTGTCAAAGTTATTAAAAGGGTCGTTTTATACTCCTTATTTAAGGGGGGATATATACATTTGTCTAAATATGTGAAATATTCGTATATATTGTCGATATTTACCATCCTGTGTACTGAGTTGTATCCTCAGGATTCAGACAGCCTTTTTCTTGAAAAAATCAAAAATATTGATTTTTCACTTACTTCGCTTGATGAAAACACAATTGAGAATCTATTTTCCACCGATGTTTCATTCTCTGAATTTTATGATGCTCTTTTTCCAGTCGGAGAGTGGATACAGATTACAAAAGAGGAAATTGATGAAGAAATGAATGATGGGAGCGGGGAGAGTTATTCATCGATGCAGGATCCTGAAAATGAGTTTTTATTTATCTGGAGGCCTAAGAACACAGATGAAGATTGGAAACCGTACATAAACGGACAGTGGGTTTATACCGATCATGGATGGTTATGGGCTTCTGATGAAAAGTGGGGATGGGCTGTCTTCCATTACGGAAGATGGTGGAAATCATCTAAATATGGCTGGGTTTGGTTACCGGGTAAAGTATGGTCTCCTGCATGGGTTCAATGGCTGATATCCGAAAACCACATTGGATGGTGTGCTCTTTCTCCTAAAGCAAAGTGGAAAGTAGAGGATGGTATCAATGAAGCTGTATACAAATTTAAGAATAAAGATGAAGACTGGGTATTTGTAGAGAAATCAAAGTTTCAAAATCCAATAAACTCTTCGGAAATAGTACTTGCAACTAAGAATTCTAGCCTTATCCCGAAATCACAAAGAGTTCTTGACATACGTTTTGAAAACAACAAGATGATAAATAACGGGCCTGACGTAAAAGATATTGAAATAAGAACAGGGAAAATATTAAAACAAAGAGAATTAAAATATCTGGAGGAAAAACGTAAAACAGTAGTCGGTGAAAATGATGTAAAACTGTATAAACCGAAATTTAAAAAATTAGAGATCGATAAAAATACCGGTAAGGTAAAGATTAAGGAAAAACCAAAAAAATTTAAACGTTCTCCAAGGGTAAAACGATTAATTAAGAAATATAAAATTTTGATACGTCATCGAAAGTAACAAAATCACATATGTTAATATTTTAAAATCCCGTTTCAATTTATACGGGATTTTTTTATACTAATCTGAGTTTTCTTAATATTTCTTTAAGTTTGGTTTTCTTGGGTGCTGACATATTGGTTAACGGCAGCCTGAAATTTTCATCAATCTTTTTCATAATTGCTAATGCTGTTTTAACCGGGATAGGATTTGACTCAAGGAAATTTGCCTTCATCAGGTCAAACAGCTTGTAATGAATATTTTGTGCTTTTTTCAGATTACCTTTTAATGCGTAACGGACCATATTACCAAACTCCATTGGCACTTCATTGGATATGACACTAATTACGCCATCGCCGCCTGAAGTAATAATCGGCAGGGTAAGTGAATCTTCACCAGAGAGAACTGAAAATCCGTTTGGTTTATGTTTAATAATTTGCATTACCTGCTCCATTACGTTCGATGCTTCTTTAACACCTATAATATTTTTGAAATCACTTGCCAGTTTCAGTATCGTTTCCGGCAGTATGTTGCTGCCTGTACGCCCCGGTACATTATATATCACTATTTTAACCGGGCAGCTTTCTGCAATTGCTTTAAAATGTTCATAAAATCCCTGCTGTGTGGGTTTGTTATAGTATGGTCCTACTACCAGAACATATCTTACACCAATTTTATACGCATCATTTGTAAGCTTTACTGAATCGATTGTTGAATTTGTTCCGGTTCCTGCTACTACGGGAACTCTGCCGTTAGTCTGTTCGAGGACAATTTTAATAACTTTCAGTTTTTCGTCCCTGCTCATCGTAGCACCTTCTCCCGTTGAGCCGCACGGAACAAGAAATTCAATTTTATTTTCAATTTGCCAATCGACTAGTTTACTGAAAGCCATCACATCAATACTTTTATCGGTTTTGAATGGAGTTACTAAGGCAGTGCCGGTTCCTATAAGTTTTTTCATTATATAAATTAATTGGTTAATTATTAAATAATTGACAAATTTAATTTTAAATAAACATTCTTACAATAAACAATTATTATACATAAATGGTTAGTAAGTTTATTAGATAATATCTAATTTATTAATTAAATATTAGGATTTTATTTATACTAACCTGCAGCTTTTGTTCAATCTTGGGCTTTAACTGCATAGAAGCACTGCTTTAAATTAAAACATCTTATAATGGAAACTTAAATAAATTATGAAGTATCTTTTATTAATAATAATCTTATTTAACTTTGATAGTTTTACGTTTTCTCAAAATAATGATAAAATAGTAAATAATATCTCATATACGCTTTATGATGCTGCGCCAATAGATAATGTTCTTTCTATACTTGGTAAAAACCGCAGCGACCTGGGTTATAATCCGAAATCATACTGGATGACTTATCCCCATCATAACCAATTATTATACACGCTCCCTGTTTTTAATGATTTATTTTCAGAACCTGATAAAATATATACCTATGTAAGGCAGGCAGCATCACGTGTTGAAAGATGGCTTATTCCTGATACTATCATAAACAATCCACAGGCAATTTATAAGATATCACATAGTCTCGGAATCGATAGGATTTATTCAGGATTCAGGTCTTATGGCGCTAATCTTGACGACAGATGGTTTCCCAAAGAAAAACGTGGATGGGAAACTAATTCAGATACTTCAATATTGAAATCTCCTGTTGAATATGCTCTCGAAAAAACAGAAAAAATAAGTATAAAATATAATCTGCTTAATTCATCTGAGGCAAAACAAAGCTGGAAAGAAGCTAAAGCTGAGTGGAGAACATTTGCAAAAAAATTAAATAGTTTTGAACAGCGATTTTATTCATATATTCTGCTTAACCTTGCACTTGCTAACGAACAGGCATTAAGGGCATATCAGTTTTCTGATAAGAATGTATTAGACAGATACTTTAATTTTCCAAAAAACAGTATTGACAGGTTCGAGTCTGAGGAATACCTGCGGATAAGGGAGAGGATTCTTTCAGAAGCAGGTGGCTTCGATATGGCATCATTATGGTATACTGCTTTGAAAACATCAGAGCTTAGCGGTAACATTATTAACCTGCTGACTAATAACAAAGACAGCATAAGACCTTCAGAAAAAACACTAAAACTGTACACACCATTTGGACTTTTTATAATGGGTTCTAAAAATAACGACACATATAAACAAAAAGAAAATGTCTTATTTTTATTAGAATGGGGTGGAAATGATGTATATAATAATGCAGCAGTTACAAACAATAAACAGATGGTAAGTCTTTATATCGATTTTAAAGGTAATGATATTTTTAAAAGCGGTAAGGATGAAAAGATTTGTTCATCTTCCTTTGGTGTCAGCTTGCTTTGTGATGTAAATGGTGATGATATTTATGATACCGAGCAGGAAAGTCTGGGATGGAGTGATATGGGTTTTTCTGCATTATTCGATTTGAATGGTGATGATTCGTATTACTGCCGTTTAAGAGGTATTGGTGCCTCATATAACGGTATAGGAATGCTTGCTGATGCATCCGGCAACGATAAATACAGTCTATCGAGTGAAGGTGAGGGATACGGTGCATTTGGCGGGGTGGGTGTTCTTGCTGACGCTGCGGGGAATGATAGTTATTATTCAGAACCATATGCAAGCAAATCTGGTTTACCGGGTGATTATCACTCGGGTGGTGATATAATTGCTAATTGCTCCATGGGTGCAGGATGGGGCAGGCGTGCTGATATGACAGACGGGCATTGCTATGGAGGTGGAATTGGATTTTTGATAGATTTAACAGGAGATGATTCATATTATGCGGGTAATTGGAACATGGGCGTTGGTTACTGGCTTGGAATGGGATTCCTTTACGATGGCAGGGGAAATGATACTTACAGCAGCTGTTATTTTACCCAGGCTTCGGGAGCTCATTATGCTGTAGGCACAATGATAGACGATGGCGGTAATGATAAATATGTGTTATGGGGTGACCCGAAAACTGTAGCCGGGTATGGCTGGGCAGGTGCGGGTTTAGCTTTTGGATGGGATTATGTAATTGCTTTGCTGTATAATTCCGGAGGTAATGATTTTTACGAAGCCAAAAAAATTGCTATCGGTTCATCAGAAATAAGGTCTAATGCTTTTTTCATAGAAATCGGAGGTAACGATACTTATAAATTGCCTGAAAATGAAATAGGCATGGGTTCATCAGATGTTCGTGAAGAGTATATTTTACCTTTTAACTCTCATGCTAAGAGTTTCGGAATGTTTATTGATACGGGCGGTGAAGATAATTACTTTAATTATGATTATAATAATAATATAGAAACTCAGTCAACAATATGGAAAAATAATTCCGAATGGCGAAATCCGAAAGATGTAAAGTATGAATGCTACGGGATAGGTGTGGATATCCCGTAGGGAGGTTCAAATGGCAAAGTTCCTGCCTGCTGCAGGCTGTAAACGAGAAAATAAGTTATAATATCAAAGTCCAAATAATAATCGGGGTATTTACTTACTTTTAAGTTTTGAATTTAGAAATAAAGGAGTTTTAAGCTTTTGAATTAATTAAAATATAAATTCCCGTTTTCAAGGGAATGTTAAATATATGTTAACCGGTTTACACATATTACTTACATATAAATGCATTTTCGAATGCGACCACTGCTTTGTATACAGCAGTCCTGATGCTGAAGGAACTTTTACTCTTCAACAAATAAAAAAAGTTCTTGAAGAAGCTGTTAAAATAGGTACAATCCAGTGGATATATTTTGAAGGCGGCGAGCCATTTCTGTATTATCCAGTTATGCTTGAGGGATTAAAACTTGCTAAAAGCAATGGATTTAAAACCGGTATAGTTACAAATGCATTTTATGCAAACACTGTTGAAGACGCAGAAGTTTGGCTAAAACCGTTAATAGAATTTGGAATATCGGATTTAAGTATAAGTGACGATACTTTCCATAGTGGTGATGAAAAAGAAACACCTGCTAAGTATGCTATCGAAGCGGCAAAAAAACTTGGATTACCTGTTGGAAGTATTTGCATTGAAGAACCGAAGATAGAATATGTTAAGGACTCAAAGTATGAAAAGGGTCAGCCAGTTATAGGCGGTGATGTGATGTTTAAAGGCAGGGCTGTAGATAAACTAATTACAGACGATTTACCGCGAAGAAACTGGAAAGAATTTAATGAATGCCCGTATGAAGAACTAGAAAAACCGGATAGAGTCCATTTAGATGCATATGGTAACGTACACATCTGCCAGGGTATAAGCATAGGCAATATGTGGAAAACCCCGCTTAGTGAAATAATTCAGAATTATAATGCAAAGTTACATCCTATCTGTGCACCATTAAAAAAGGGCGGTCCGGCAGAATTATGCAGGAAATTTAAAGTTGAACACGAAGAAGGGTATATTGATGCTTGTCATCTGTGTTATAATGTTAGAAAAGCTTTGTTAGAAAGATTTCCCAAATATCTGGAGCCTAAACAAGTTTACGGTAAATAATTTTCTGGGCAATTTATTAATTACTTGTTTTGATAATATTTGGAAATAATCCTTTAAATTAATATCCAAGTCTTCATAAAACAAATTTTTTACAATTAATTTTTAATTTCAACTCACAGTGATAATACGCATCAACTCCACACACATATTTTCCTCTAGGAACTCATAATAAATTGTTTTAAAGTCTCTTAATTGTTATTTTTCTAATATAGTTAGTGTATTAATTTTAATAACATGCTTCATATTTTATATATAGGCGCAGGGGGGTTTATTGGGGCTATCTTGCGGTATTTAGTTTCAAGATTTACATCTGGATTTACATCTGTATTTCCTCTGGGAACATTACTTGTAAATGTTTTAGGAAGCTTTTTACTTGGATTTGTATTGTATTCAACACTTTTCGGAAAGAATATACCCGCTGAATTCAGAGATTTTTTAGCTATCGGTTTCATAGGAGGGTTTACCACTATGTCGACTTTTGCTTATGAGTCGTTCCGTATGCTTGAGCTGGGAGAATTCACACTTTTAATACTGAATATTTTATTAAATGTAGTATTATCGTTTGCTGCAGTTTATTTTGGAAAAGAATTTTCAATATTAATTACTAAATAACATGCTGAAAGAATCAACTGCAAGGCTTTTAAGAATATTTATTGGTGAAAGTGACAAATTTAAAGGTAAAAATCTTTACCAGTATTTAACAGAGTATCTAAGGAAAAATCATTTTTCAGGTATTACTGTTTTAAGAGGGGTAACGGGTTTTGGAAAAGCCAGCAGAATTCATACATCCAATATACTTGAATTATCCTCTGATTTACCTATTGTAATAGAAATTGTTGATACAGAAGAAAAAATCGAGGAATTAAAGAAAGTATTTGATGAAACAGGTATGATTGGCAGTGCCTTAATTACGGAAGAACCTGTAAAGGTCATTAAATACGGAAAAGAATAAATTTATGGCTAAAAAACTCTTTCTACTTGACGGAATGGCTTTAACTTACCGTGCGTATTTTTCAATGATACGCACACCGCTGGTTAATTCAAAAGGCATGAATACATCGGCAATTTTTGGCTTTATTAATACCCTTAACAAACTGCTTGAAATTGAAACTCCCGATTATATTGCAGTCGCTTTCGATACGGCTGAACCTACATTCAGGCATAAAATCTATCCAGAATACAAAGCTACAAGAGAGGCAATGCCCGATGACCTTGTCCCTCAAATAAACCGTATTAAGGAAGTAATCTCAGCTTACAACATACCTATGATAGAACTTAGCGGTTACGAAGCTGATGATATTATAGGAACACTGGTTAAGAAAGCTGAGCTTGAAAATACCTGGAGCTATATGGTTACACCCGATAAAGATTATATGCAGCTCATCGATAAGCATATATGGATGTATAAGCCGGCACGGACTTCAAGAGCGGGAACAGGTGGCATAGGTACAGAGGTTGAAATAATAGGTATTGACGGTGTTAAGGAAAAATTCGGTGTTAATCCTGAGCAGGTAACGGATGTTCTTGCACTTATGGGTGATTCGGTTGATAATGTACCCGGTGTTAAAGGAGTAGGTGAAAAAACAGCCACGGCATTAATTCAGGAATTTGGCTCACTCGATAATCTTTACAAGAACCTGCATAAAATAACCAAAACAAAATTAAAAGAAAATCTTTTTGCCTGTAAAAAAGATGCATATAAATCAAAAGAGCTGGTTACGATAGATACTAACGTTCCGCTTAATATAGATTATCATACTCTCAAATCATCTGGGAAGAACTTAACGCTTCTTGAACGCTTATACACAGAGTTTGAATTCCGTTCACTTTTGAAAAAATTAACAAGTGCTGGTCAGCCTATCTCAATTAAAGCTGTATCAATTGAGCAAGAAAAACCTGTTGAAAAGCCGGTAGAAATAAACATTGAAAATATAAATACTTTCAAACATAAGTATTACACAATTTATACAAATGAAGAATTTAAACGTCTGGCAGAAAAGCTGAGTAACGAAGAGGAATTTTCATTTGATACTGAAACCACATCCGAAAATCCGATGACAGCAGAGCTTGTAGGTATGTCTTTTGCTTATAATGAGGGTGAAGCCTTTTATGTTCCGCTGCGGTTTCTTGAGAAATCTGAAAATGGTCTTTTCGATAAACCAGGGAAATTAGAAAAAGGAGAGAAATTGCCAGAAGTTACTCTAGATTTTGTTCTGGAATATTTAAAACCTCTGCTTGAAAATAAATCTATAAGAAAGATAGGACAAAACATTAAATATGATATGCTTGTAATGAAGAATTACGGAATTACGCTTGAGAACGCAGGATTTGATACTATGATTGCTGCATATATCCTTCGTCCAGAATCAACATATAAAATGGACTATTTATCAGAAATATATCTTAAGTATCATTGCATACCTATCTCTGATTTAATTGGCGACACAAAATCAGCTATGATTACTTTGGATAAAGTTTCTTATAAAAAAACAACCGATTATGCAGCTGAAGATGCCGATGTAACACTAAGATTATATCACAGGATAGAGTACGAGCTTAAGAAAATAAATCTGGATGGGTTATGTAATGATATTGAATTTCCGCTTATTGAAGTATTGGCTGATATGGAATATAACGGTGTTAAGGTAGATAAAGCTTTCATTCAGGATATGAATATCGAGTTAATGGAAATAGAAAAGAAACTGGAAAAAGAAATACATTCATTAGCAGGTACAGAGTTTAATATTAATTCGCCAAAGCAGCTGGGTGAAGTTTTATTTGACAAGCTAAAATTAAAGCCTTTAAAGAAATTAAAGAAAGGATTTTCGACCGATACTTCGGTTCTTGAAGAATTACGCCATGAACACTCAATAGCCAATAAGCTGCTCGACTACCGTACGATAAATAAGTTAAGAACTACCTATACTGAAGGATTGCTCGAGATGATTAATAAAAAGACAGGGAAAGTACACACTTCCTTTAACCAGACTGTTGCTGCTACGGGGCGACTCACGTCAGCTAATCCAAATCTGCAAAATATACCGATTAGAACTGATATTGGAAGGAAATTAAGAAAAGCATTTGTACCTTCTGAAAAAGGTGATATTATACTTTCTGCTGATTATTCTCAAATAGAATTGCGAATAATGGCAAGTCTGGCAGAAGATGAAAATATGATTAAGGCGTTCGAGAGAAAACATGATATACATAGAGATACAGCTTCAAAAATATTTAAGGTTAAACCCGAAAAAGTTGATTCTAACATGCGTCGTAAAGCAAAAGAAGTAAATTTTGGCATAATCTATGGTATTCAGGCTTATGGACTCTCCAGCCGGCTTGATGTTGAACAAAATGAGGCAAGGGAGTTAATTACTTCGTATTTCACAGAATACCCAAAGGTTCAGGTGTGGCTTGAGAACACTAGGAAATTCGCACGGGAACATGGTTATACAGAGACTTTGACAGGAAGACGGAGGTATTTGCCGAATATTAACAATAAAAACTCTGTTGTGCGTCAGCGTGATGAGAGAATAGCCATTAATATGCCCGTTCAGGGTACTGCAGCTGATATGATAAAAGTGGCAATGATTAATATATTTAAGGAGTTTAAGAAAGAAAAAATAAGATCGAAGATGATTTTACAGGTACATGATGAGCTTGTATTTGAGGTAAAAAAAGATGAACTTGAGGAAGTTGAAAAAATAGTTGTTAATAAAATGAAACGTGCATTAAAGCTGAATGTACCTATTGATGTTGAAGTGGGGAAAGGTGAAAACTGGTTTGAAGCACACGCTTAATTCAATTATCAATTAACATTTATCATTGTTCATTAACAATAAAAATTATACATAAAAAAAGTAATAATAAGTTTGAACAAGGATAAAAAGTTCGGCTGGGCATTGGTAGCTATACAATTTATTATTATTGTTATTTTTTTTATTGTTCTATAAATAGAAACCAATTTTACATCATACGCTCCTCTAAGTTTAAAAACAATCGGTTTATTGCTATGTATTATCAGTATTTTCACTTTAGTATGGGCATTAATAAGTTTCCAACAACCAGTTTCACCTAATCCGATACCTCTTGATAGTTCTTCACTTGTAACTCAGGGGATTTATTCCAAAGTTCGTCATCCCTTCTATTTATCGCTATTACTTGCTTTTTTAGGGTTAAGTATTTACTATACAATTCTGTATCTCTTTGTTGTATGGCTAATTGCTGTGATGTTTTTAATTTATAAAATCAGAAAAGAGGAAATTTTCCTTGTCAAAAAGTTTCCCGAATACACCAAGTACCAGTTAATAAGCTGGAAATTAGTACCATACATTTTTTAATGTTTAAATATCATATTTCCCGTCTGCTGCAGGCATGCAAATACCAAATCAAGTCAAATATTAAAATCAAATTTTGAGATTTTTAGATAAAATTGTCAATATCATCTTAATTTTCAAAATATTATTATATTCAAAATTGTATGGAAGCATGTTGAAATTGTTTTATTATTCTCAAATTACTGTATTTTTAACATCTTGTCTTTAGTCTTCATTGGAAATTTTGGATTTTGTTTCAGTGCTGTTTAAAATAATTTGTAACTTAACTAAATATTGAAAAACATATTTGTTCATTTAAAATTTATTAGGGACTTTGAGATCTTAAAATTCAACACCCTGCCCCCCTCCTTCTCACAAAGGGAGGAGAGATCATGGAGTACATCTGTATTTCTCCATTTTTTTCAGCCCGCCAGATGGCGGGTCAGTGTTCTGTTATTATCGGTTTTGTACAAATGAATTATGTTAATGAACTTTGCTGAGTAACTTCCTTTTATTTAATTATTTAATTACTTATATTTAAACTACATTCAACCAATCCGGTTTTTCTGAATTAACAGTAATTTTTAATATTTTGGCTTTTAGGAGCCAGCATTATACTTATGGACAAAAAAAAGACTACGGTTATTATTATGAGCTATGATGGGACTGCTCCGAAGACATTTAAAATTAAAACAACTTTTATTAGGAATTTCAAGAAATATTTTAAAGTCCTCGCAGGGGTGTCATTTTTGTTTGTTTTTGCTATAGCGGTATTTATAATAACCTATTATCTTACAAAAATACAAAATGAAAAGCTTTTCAACGAGATAACACGTATTAAGAAAGAAGTTGCATTGCTTGACAGTGCTAAACTTACTGAAAAAATTAATTATATTGAATCGAATATTACGAAGCTTAATAACTATCTTATCGAAAGAGGGGTCTACAGGAATATTCCCTCCGAACAAGAAAAGATAGTATTTGATAAAGTCGATAAATATGTGGAACAGTCGCTGCTTTTTATGAATACGTTTGAGAATATTCCGTTAGGATTTCCATATCACGGAAATGTTAGTTCTGAATATGGTTACAGAAAAAATCCATTTGGCGGTTACAATGGGGAGTTTCACCCGGGAATAGATTTCAAAGGTGAATGGGGTGATCCGGTATTCGCTACAGGTAAAGGGGTTGTCGAAAGATGCGATTGGTATTTTGGATATGGAAATGCTGTTGTGTTAAGACATGATGAAGGGTTAACGGTAATCTATGGTCATTTATCGAAAGTTAATGTTATTCAAAACCAGCAGGTTAACGCTGGAGATTTAATTGGCTACATAGGTTCAACAGGAAGGTCAACAGGTCCTCATTTACATTACGAAATAAGGAGGAATAATGAGGATATTGACCCAAATTCTTTTATACATTTTGATTAAATTTATTCAAGAATAATTACCCGTATTAAACGGGGTAAAAAGGAGGTTTTAAAATGTTTGGTGGAAAAGAAAAAAGCAGAGAAATAGAAACACATTCTCACACACCAATTGTATCAAAGTCTTCTTCTAGGGATGTTCAAACACTTATTGGCGAAGGGTGTAAGGTTGAAGGAAATTTTTACATTCCCACCTTTACGAGAATTGACGGAACCATAAAAGGCGACCTAACGGGTGAAAGCGGAATTATTATCGGCGTTAAGGGGAAGGTCGAAGGAAATGTCTGCTCATCCGAGGTCGTCGTTTATGGCACAATAAGCGGTAACATCGAAGCTCACAGGCTTGACCTGAAAAAGGGTTCTTCGGTTAACGGTGATATAAATGTAGTGAACATAATTACCGAAGAGGGCTGCACCTTCAATGGCAGGTGCACAATGTCTTCACAACAGCAGGTAAATGTTACAGAGTTAAACGTTGGTGAAGCCGGAAACTGAGAATTAGCGTATCATTTTTAAAAGTGGCTGTCTCATAAGGCAATTTTCTTGCTTAAAATCTTTAACCTTCCTGTTAGCAGGACGAGTATGCAAGAAAATTGCAACGCAGACCTGCCTGCAACTCCAGTCAAAGGTTCGAAAGAGTCGTGGTTAGACAGGCATAAAGTCTGTGGTTATAAAACAATTTTAAAACGCCCTTTTTTGTCTTTTTATTAGGGTATCTGCACATTACAAGATAGATTCCTGCATTTATACAATATAATTTCTCTAAATTCCTGATAAATACATCTTTTAAACCTGATATAAATCATAGTTTTTAACCTGTTCTGCGTCTTATTTTTGTTTATGATATGAATGATTTTTTATCATTTTTAATAATTTTGTGTGGTGAAAGATTTTTACTTTTTTGTCAGGAATAATTATAAGTACTTACAATTAACATATCTAAATAACAAACCTTATATTTTGTCAAACAGGAGTTAATTAATGTTTAACTATACATATAACATGAAACCGTATGATGAAATTTATAACGATTTTTCATGGGATATTTCTAAGAAAGAACTCGGATATAAAGATGGTGATGTAATAAATATCGGTGTATTCTGTACAGATAGGATTTGCAGACTTGGACATGCTGATAAACCGGCACTCATATGGGAAGACCACCAAGGGAATGTTAAAAAGTACACTTTCAACGATGCCCGAATATTAACCAATGGAATTGCAAAGTATCTTAATGATCTCGGATTAAGACCGGGTGAGAGAATATGTTTGTTTATGGATAAGGTTCCTGAATTATATTTTGGATTTCTCGGTGTATTGAAAATGGGAGGCATAGTTCAGCCATTATATTCTGCATTCGGTTCAGAATCACTCTTTACAAGACTTGATGATGCAAAAACTTCAGCAATATTAACACAGAAGAAACACTTACCAAAGGTTCGGAATATTCTCAAAGATATGCCTTTTATGAAATATATAATTATTATAGATGACGATGGCAGTAAACCTTTACGCGATAAAGAAATAGTATTTCATCTTGATAAACTTGAAAAAATTGAGAATTTCAACATATATCCTGCTAAGGCTGAAACTCCTTCCGTTCTGCACTATACTTCCGGAACTACAGGAAAACCTAAAGGTGCACAACATGTGCATTACTCTTTAATAGCACAATATATTTCAGCAAAATATGTGCTTGACCTGAGAGAGAATGACGTATACTGGTGTACTGCTGATCCGGGATGGGTAACCGGCACTTCTTACGGAATAATAGGGCCATGGTCAAACGGAATTACACAATGTGTTCTTGATTCAGGATTTACAGCAGAGAACTGGTATCGGTTCATCGAAAAGCATAAAATTACGGTTTGGTATTCGGCACCAACTGCAATAAGGGCATTGATGAAAGAAGGAAAAGAAATTGTGCGTAAATATGACTTATCATCACTTCGTCATTTGGCAAGTGTAGGTGAACCTTTGAATGCAGAAGCTGTAATTTGGTCGGAAGAAGTATTCGGTCTGCCGTTTCACGACACTTACTGGCAGACGGAAACCGGAAGCATTGTTATCAGCAACTACCCAGGTATGAAAATTAAACCGGGTTCAATGGGTAAAGCTTTTCCGGGAATTACTGCAAATGTTGTCGATTTAAAAACTCACCTCCCTTTAGAAAAAAGAGGCGTTGTGGGGATGATAGCACTCAAACCCGGCTGGCCTTCGATGATGAGAGCTTACTGGAATAATAAGGAAACTTACGATAAAAAATTTGCAAATGGCTGGTACTTATGCGGTGACAGAGCTTCGATAGATGAGGATGGTTATTATTGGTTTGTTGGACGTGATGATGATGTGATAAATACTGCCGGTCACCTGGTGGGACCATTTGAGATAGAATCAGCTTTGCTTGAGCATCCTGCTGTCGCTGAATCAGCAGCAGTCGGTAAACCCGATCAGGTTAATATGGAGGTTGTGAAAGCATTTATTGCACTAAAACCCGGTTATACAAAATCGAAAATGCTTGAGCTTGAAATTATGAATTTTGTAAGGAAGAAACTTTCGGCTTTAGCTATGCCGCAGGAAATTGAGTTTCTGGATTCTTTGCCAAAAACACGCAGCGGGAAAATAATGAGGCGTGTGCTCCGCGCTAAGGAATGGGGAACGGATATAGGAGATATTTCCACTCTGGAAAATGACTTATAACATAAATCTCATTAAAGTTCTGTCCAGAAGGGATTTCTTTGAAAAAACCTCTTGTGTAAAACAATTATAATCATTAAATTTTTATAATATGGAAAATATTAAAGATGTAGTTCTTGAATATGTAAGAAACGAATACCTCGAAGAAGGTGATGACAGGGAAGTTACCTACGATACACCATTAATTTCCGGCGGTATTGTTGATTCTTTTTCGATGGTTTCGCTTAAGGTTTTCCTGGAAACAAAATATGGTATCCAGATACCTGATGCCAAAGCATCACCCGAAGCATTTGACAGTGTGAATAACATAGTTAAACTGTTAAAAGAGTTTAATGTGAGTTAGATTAGAATAATTCCTGCGGAAACAGGAATCTGCTAAAATAATATTTCTAAAATTTCATATTAGCAGAGTCACTTCACATTTTTCACTTTATCGTTTAATCTAAATACTTTTACTAATTTAAATGTAGATCCCCACCGGATTTTATCCGCTATTGCGGGAAGGGAGATAATAAATTATGTCATATACAGCAGAATTAAGGCAAATATATACCGGGGAGTTAGAAAATCTCCGTTTAGCCGGTATTTTTAAAGAAGAAAGAGCTATTTGTTCACCTCAAAGCTCGGATATCGAAGTTGAATTCCCTATTGGTTCGGATAAGAAAAAGGTTATAAACATGTGCGCTAATAATTACCTTGGACTTTCATCTCACCCTGATGTAATAAAAGCAGCACATGAAGGTTTAGAAGCTCGCGGATACGGGATGTCTTCGGTTAGGTTTATCTGCGGAACACAGGATATTCATAAGGAACTTGAAAAAAAGCTTACAGAATTCCTTGGTACCGAGGATACTATACTTTTCCCATCATGTATGGATGCCAATGCCGGTGTTTTCGAAGCTATTTTATCAGAAAAGGATGTAATGATTGCCGATAGGCTTGTTCATGCGTCTATTGTTGACGGTATGAGGTTATGCAAAGCACAGCAGGATACTTATAAACATTCCGACATGGCTCATCTTGAGCAAAAGCTTCACCTTCATAAAGATAAGCGTGTGAGAATGGTGATTACAGATGGTGCATTTTCTATGGATGGTGATTTGGCTAAACTTGATAAAATTGTTGAACTTGCAGATAAATACAATGCTATGGTGTTTGTAGATGATTCTCACGCATCTGGATTTATCGGCAAAACCGGCAGGGGAACACATGAACATTGCGGAGTATTCGGTAAAATAGATATAATCACAACAACACTTGGCAAAGCACTCGGTGGAGCATCTGGCGGATGTGTTTCAGGCAGGCGTGAGCTTGTTGAGATGTGCAGGCAGAAAGCACGGCCTTATTTGTTCTCTAATACTGTGCCGCCGGTTGTTGTTGCAGGTGCATTAGCGGTGCTGAATATCATTTTTCAAACAACCGAACGCAGGGATAAGCTTGAATGCAATACACAGTTCTGGCGTAAATCACTTACCGATGCCGGTATCATTATTAAAGAAGGCGAAACACCCATAGTTCCAGTCATGCTTTTCAATGCAAAGCTTTCGCAGGATTTCGCACGTGATTTATACGCTGAAGGTATTTATGCTGTCGGCTTCTTTTTCCCTGTAGTAGCAAAAGGGCAGGCAAGGATACGGACACAGCTCTCGGCTGCACACGATATGCACCACCTTGAAAAAGCACTTGATGCATTTGTGAAAGTGGGTAAGAAATATGATATTCTTCATAAAACAAAGCAGGAAATTATTGATAGATACGGACAATAATTTTTAAATCTTCTAAATTTTCCGAATCTTATGAATTTGTGAGATTTGATAATTCTAGAGGTGTGCATAATAAAATAATTAATTGCGGGTGATTGTTCACCCGCTTTTTTTTATAAAATTGACTTAAGTCAATTGATAAATATAATTTGTATGTTAATTTAACATAGATTCAAAAATAATTTACATACAAACATTTTAACAGGAGGTCTATTTTGAAAGCTTTAATTCTTCTAACCGGTCTTTTTTTACTATTCGCAAGCTGCGGGAAACAGGATGATGTTAATAAGACATCCGATAAAACCACAAAACAAAATGAAAAAACCGAAAGCGGTCAATCGAATGTAAAGGATGATGTATCGGATAAGGATATCGTGAAAATTGCTGTTGGTTCATCAGACCATACAACACTTGTAACTGCTTTAAAAGCAGCAGAACTTGTTGAACCGCTTGCGAATCCGGGACCTTTTACAGTTTTTGCACCTACAAATGCTGCATTCGATAAACTCCCAAAAGGAACACTTGATGACTTGTTGAAACCTGAAAACAAAAGTAAATTAACTTCTATTTTGCAGCATCACGTACAGGTTTCAGTTTATACTATTGATATGCTTTCTGATGGTCAAACTATTAATATGTTCGATGGCAATCCGGCAAAAATCACAAAAAAAGATGGTGTAACCTACATTGATAAAGCAAAAATATTAGCTTCCATAAGAGGATCTAACGGAATTGTACATGTAATTGATGAGGTAGTGTTGCCTTCTGCGAAATAATTAATACTAAAATATTACTTTTATTAAAACCCCGAACGAATCGGGGTTTTTGATTTATGTTAAAATACACATTACTAATTATCAATTGTTTTTGCTATTTTTGTCAAATTTTTAATACGGAGTAAGTTATGGCTTCACAACTAATTGCAAAACTGAAAGGAGAACTTCACAGGATTAAATTATCCGGATTATATAAAAATGAAAGGGTGATTACTTCACCCCAAGGTCCAGAGATACATCTTATAGACGGGAGAAAAGTAATGAATTTCTGTGCCAATAACTACCTTGGCCTTTCTTCACATCCTAAAGTTTTAGAAGCAGCAAAAAATGCTCTCATGAAATACGGTTTTGGTATGTCATCAGTTCGTTTTATCTGCGGAACACTCGATATTCATAAAGAGCTTGAAAAAAAGATTGCGGAATTTCATAGAACAGAAGACTCAATTCTATATGCTGCATGTTTTGATGCAAACGGAGGAGTTTTTGAACCGCTGCTGCACGATACAGATGCTGTTATTTCAGATGAATTAAACCATGCAAGTATTATAGACGGTATAAGGTTAAGCAAGGCTACACGTTACCGTTACAGGCATTCAGACATGTCGGGATTAATTCGAAAGCTTGATGAAGCGGTTTCCGAAGGTAAAAAGAATAAGCTGATATGCACTGACGGAGTATTTTCGATGGATGGTGACATTGCAAAACTCGATGAGATTCATAAGATAGCAAAAGAATATAGAGCAAACTTAATGGTTGATGAATGCCATGCAGCAGGTTTAATAGGCAAAACGGGCAGAGGTGCAGCTGAATATCACGGGCTCCTTGGTAAAGTTGATATTATAACAGGGACACTTGGCAAAGCTTTAGGTGGAGCAATGGGTGGTTATACTACAGGCAAAAAGGAAATTATTGAAATGCTCAGACAGCGTTCGCGGCCTTATTTATTCTCTAACTCTCTTACACCGGCTGTTGTGGGTGCATCCATTGCTGTTTTTGATATGCTTTCATCTACTACTGAGCTAAGAGATAAGCTGGAAGAAAACACAAAGTATTTCAGAATACACATGAAAGAAGCTGGTTTCGATATTAAAGATGGTATTCACCCGATTGTTCCAATTATGCTATATGATGCTAAGCTTTCCAAGAATTTTGCAGAAAAATTACTAAATGAAGGAATTTATGTAATTGGTTTTTATTATCCTGTCGTACCGCAAGGTCAGGCAAGGATAAGAGTCCAGATTTCAGCTTCACATACTAAAGAACACTTGGATAAAGCTATAGAAGCTTTCAGAAAAATAGGAAAAGAACTTTGTATTATTAAATGATGTTACACAAACTATTCCCCTCTGTGTGCTTCCTCAGTTGACGGATTCGACAAAGACAATCGGAAGTCCACAACTCAACATGTCAAATGACTCGTGGGCGGGAATCTGTACCGTAAGTTGTGATTATGCTATAAAGTTGAGACGCTCCGATGAAGCTAAATATTTAATATAAGTTTATAATACAAATATGTAACCCCTTACTGAGTTTCCCAACTGCTCTGGATTGTTTTTTTAAAATTTGGATTATTTTATATTAAATTAACAGAGTATAGTTAATTAAAACAATTTTTTGTCTTTAATTCCCTTGTGCTGTATAATTTATAAGTAGCATTAGGTTTCATAAAATAGTAATTCAGAGTTTCTAAATACACTTTTTATTAATAAACAAAATGATAATATTGTAAGGCATATGTAAAGATATTGTTTTGTTTCTTAAATCTTGAAAATTTATTCTTACATATTAAGAGCACATATTGCGCCATTTATTCTGTCGTTCGTTATTGTTATTTTTGTATTTACGTTCCAGTTTATTATGCGTTTTATTGATAATCTTGTTGGCAAGGGATTGAGCTGGTGGGTTATTGCGCAACTGATATCACTTAATATGGCTTGGATGGTTACACTTGCTGTGCCTATGGCAACCCTGGTTGCAGTTTTAATGGCTTTTGGTTCTTTGACATCCACAAACGAGATAACGATTATGAAAGCCAACGGTATCAGTCTTCACAGGATGATGATGCCAGTTTTAATAGTATCGGGCATTGTATGTTACGGGCTAATCTTATTCAATAACAAAGTACTTCCCGAAGCTAATCACAGGACAAAGGTATTGATGACCGATATTCAGAGAACTAAACCTACTTTTGTGCTCGAACCAGGTAGATTTTCTGATGATATAAGCGGTTATAACATTATGGTGAGAAAAACGTTTCCGGGCTCGAACGAGCTTGAAGGCATTTTAATAATCGATAATTCTAATCCTATATTTTCAAGCCTACTTACTGCCGAAAGAGGTTCGATAAATTTTACGAGTGATTTTAGCAAGGTCATAATGGAATTGTATAATGGTGAAATTCATAGAATGAATAAGAAAGAAACCTTTTCCGATTACCGTAAAGTGATTTTTGAAAAACATATTGTTACGATAGATGCAGTTGGGTTTGGTTTTTCAGAATCCGATAGAAGCTCAATGTCACGGGGCGATAGAGAGCTTAGTGCGGACTCAATGAGGAATATCGTTACAAACATAAAGAGTTTACTGGAGTTCGATAAAGACAGGCTCAGGGAAAGTATACTCAAAACAGCAATTGATTTTACAAGGTTGGAGTACGATACTATA
Organism: uncultured Ignavibacteriales bacterium; assembly: GCA_964461265.1. Classification (GTDB taxonomy): domain Bacteria; phylum Bacteroidota; class Ignavibacteria; order Tepidaquicellales; family OLB5; genus CAYWTS01. The sequence continues at coordinate 176,596 of CAYWTS010000001.1, read as the reverse complement.
AAGCTGCGTTCTGATAATGTACTAAGGAAAACAAACCAGCAAAATGCCGAATCTGCATACAACAGACTGAGAGTTATAAGTTCGCAAATTAGAGGGATGAAAAGCCGAGAACTTGCAGATCAGAAACAAATAGATATGTATCTTGTTGAGATTTATAAAAAGTATTCAATACCATTCGCATGCATTGTATTTGTTCTGATTGGAGCACCACTGGGCGTAATGACACGTAAAGGAAGCTTCGGTATTGCAGCAGGAATGAGTCTTGGATTCTTTCTTCTTTACTGGGCTTGTTTAATTGGAGGCGAAAAGCTTGCAGACAGAGAATTTGTAAGTCCGTTTATAAGCATGTGGTTCGCTAACATTATTATTGGCATTACGGGAGTGTATCTAACTCTTAAACAATCGTTAAATTTTAGTTACAATAAATTATTATTGATTTTTAAGAAATAGGTTTTGTCAAGCCCCGGGCAACATTTACTTGCCCAACCCCGTCAGGTTCGAAAGAAAGCAGCGGTAAGCAGGTTAACTGTGTGATCCGGGTGTCTTGACATTTTTATAAATAAAAATAACGAAATTATATGGATAAAATTAAAATAAATATTATAGGCTTAGGCGGGATTGGACAAATCACACATTTACCGCTGTTAACTCGCATGGATGACGTTGAAGTAACTGCGGTTTGTGATATTGATAAATCGAAAGCTAAAAATGTTGCCAAAAAGTTCAATGTTAAAAGTTATTATTATGATATAGATAAGATGCTGGAAGAAAGTCCAGCGGATGCTTTGATAATTGCATCACCGACTTACCTGCACAGGGATCATGCATTAAAAGCATTGGAAAAGGATATGAATATTCTTGTAGAAAAACCACTTGCGAGAAATTATAAGGAAGGTGCGGAAATATATGAAGCTGCAAAGAAATATAAACGCAAGTTAATGGTAGGAATGAACAGCCTTTTCCGACCTGACCTTATGATGCTGCAGAGCTTTGCATCTGCAGGTTCGCTTGGTGATATTTATTATATTAAAACAGGCTTTATAAAAAAACGCAGCACACTTGAAGATTGGGCGCTTGATTTAAAGCTTGCCGGCGGTGGTGTTTTTATGGATCTTGGAGTTGTGATACTTGAGATTGCCTTACAATTGATGAAATATCCTAAAATAAAAAGTGTAAGTGCTGTAAATCAGAATATACAGTTTAAAACAGTTGAAGATTGTTCTTATGTATTTATTAAATTTGTCAACGGTTCCTGTATTAACCTTGAATGCAGCTGGTCTCTGTTAAGAGAGTATGATGTATTTTATTGCAATGTTTTTGGAAAAGAAGGTAGTGCCAGTATAAATCCTTTAAGGATATACAAAATGATGCATGGTTCGCTCGTAAATGTTACACCTTTAAAAATGGAAAATCCTTCAAACATATATAAACGTTCCTATGAGTATGAACTCAGGCATTTTATTAATTCTATTCAGAACAATAAAGATCTTCTTTCAAGCGGTAACGAAGCATTAGAACGTCTGAAAATTACCGATGCAGTGTATAAATCTGCTAAAACAGGGAAAGAAGTGATTTTTAAGTAATAAGTGAAAAGGATTAATAATAATAATATTAGTACAATTGGAATAATCGGTGCCGGTACAATGGGAAGCGGGATTGCCTCTGTTTGTGCTTTAAGAGGATTTAAGGCGGTTTTATACGATATAAGCAAAGAGATTATTCTTAAAGCGGAACAAAATGTTAGGTTTTCATATGAAAAGTTAGTTAAAAAAGGGAAAATTGAAAAAAATAAATACCAACAGCTAATTAATATCCTTAGTTTTACAAGCGATATAACTAACCTAAGCAAATGCAATTTAATTATCGAAGCAGCAGTTGAGAATTTTGATATTAAATGCTCTGTATTTAAGCAGTTAAACGATTTATGTAAAGAAGATTCTATTTTCTCTACAAATACTTCATCACTCTCGGTTTCGGCTATTTCATCTGTTATTAAAAATAAGAGCCGATTTGCAGGATTGCACTTCTTTAATCCACCGGCATTAATGAAACTTGTTGAAGTAGTAAAGTGTGAATTTACTTCCGTGGAAACTGTAAATTATTTAATTGATTTTTGTAAAAAACTAGGAAAAACGCCTGTTACGTGCAATGATACACCCGCTTTTATTGTTAACAGGATTGCACGTTCTTTTTACGGAGAGTCTTTAAAAATACTTGGTGAAGGGAATATTACTTACCAAACAATAGATAATACAATAAAAAAAGAGGGTGGGTTTGCTATGGGACCTTTTGAACTAATGGATTTGATTGGATTAGATGTTAATTATTCAGTCACTAAATCGGTTTATGAAGCTTTTTTTTATGATACCAAATACAAACCTCATCCAATTCAGAGAAAGATGGTAGAAGCAGGTTTACTTGGTAAGAAAACTGGTATGGGATTTTATTATTATAAAGACAAATAATAGTTTTATATAAACAGCCAAAAAACAAAGTCAGAATTAAAGACAAAAGAAACAAAACAAAGTGTTACAAAATTTCATGACAATATAAACGATGAGAAGAAACGTAATGACCGCTATATTATACTTAATATTATGAAATAGATAACAAAAACAGAACCTGTACTGTGGGACTCTGGTGTATTGGGTTTTGGTAAATATCATTACAGGTATCCAAGCGGTCAGAATGGTGATTGGTTCATAACAGGATTCTCTCAGCGTAAAGACACTATTACTCTGTATTTAATGGCTGGCTTAAATGAACAGGAAGAATTACTGAAAAAACTAGGTTAACATTAAAGAGGTGCCGTGTGTTTATATATAAAAAAATTAGAGGGTATATATAAAAGTATTGAAAAAACTGATCACCTATTCTTATAATAAATTGAAGAAAATGTACCCTGTAAGTAAAGCTGACAGATAAAATATTTACTTTATATAACTTATGACAGATTACTCTCAAAATACAGATAACCTTTTCAGATTGAATAAAAAATTCCTGGTTAAACCAGGCATGAAAATAAAGCTTAAAGATTACGACACAAGTTATACTGCGGGCTATCATTCTAAAGAGGAAGCTCAACGGCTGCTGGAAAGCGATGTAGCTAGATTATCGGATTTGCAGGAAAGGTTTTATGCCGATAAAACTTATTCGCTGCTCATAATATTTCAGGCGATGGATGCCGCCGGTAAAGATGGAACAATAAAACATGTTATGACAGGTTTAAACCCCCAGGGGTGTAGAGTATATAGTTTTATTGAACCTTCGTCACGTGAGCTTGCACACGATTTCCTGTGGCGTCATTATGCAGCTTTACCTGAAAAAGGAATGATAGTAATTTTTAATCGCTCGTATTATGAGGAAGTAACTGCCGTTAAAGTACATCCTGAATTTATTTTAAAACAGAACATTCCCGGTATAAAAGAAATTACTGACATTACCACTCAATTCTGGAACAAAAGATATGAGAGTATCAACCAGTTCGAAAAAACAATTAATGATAGCGGTACAATTATTTTAAAATTTTTCTTTCATGTATCTAAAGAAGAACAGAAAAGAAGGTTTCTGAAACGGATAGATGATGCAGATAAGAACTGGAAATTTTCTATGGAAGATATTTATCAGCGGAAATTCTGGAATGATTTTCAGAAGGCTTATGAAGATGCAATTAACAATACATCAACCGAATATGCTCCATGGTTTATTATCCCTGCAGATAAAAAATGGTTTATGCGAATGGTTGTTGGCGATATAATAGCGGGTACCCTTGATTCCCTTAACCTAAAATACCCTAAGCTAAGCAAAGATTATGAAGAAAAGCTCAAGGAAGCCAGAGCACAATTACTTGCTGAGGATTAAACGAACCTGTCGGTAAATATATTAATCTCCCGTAGCATTCCTGTAATAAATTTACCCCTATAACTTTTTAATAAACTATCTAGCGAAACTGGTAATAATACAGACCAATTCTTTTTACCAGATGAACCCGGTAAATTTATACGGTAACTCCATTTATTCATATGTTTTAACAATATTTCATCGAGGCAAAGATATTCTTGTATTAACTGAATAGAAAAAATTGATGATGATGAATTTATTTTCATAAGTACATCTTTGAAAAAAGCGGGAGTGCATCTTTTAGGGGCGTTACTGCTTCCATTTAGAAACTCTGCAAACTTGTTTTTTTCATTAAAGGTATCAAGATAAACATGAATGAATTCTTGTGCTTCGTATTCGTGGAGCCCTAATATCAATTTAAGCTTGTCAACAGAATCTATTTTATTATTCCATCTCAGTCTGCCGTTTAATGATTTCTTCAGGTTAAATAGCTGGGATTTAATTTCATTAAATCTTTTTCCTGTAATATTTTTCTCTTTACATAAAATACCGAACATTTTTTCATCAACTGCACCGGCTTCGTAATTCCACCAGTTACAGAACAGGGTTGAATCGTGTGTTGAAAGAACCGAAACCGAGTTAATTCTGTATTCGGTGTTTTTTTTAAAGCAGAAATTGCTCTTTTGGTAACGCTGGAAATCGATTCCCGTTATACCGTATTCAAAAAGTGTTTTATAAGAGCATTCAGGTACGGTACCAAGGTCTTCAGCGCAGGGAAGCATTGAGGTTGATTCAAGCATTATGTCTAGAATTTTTTTACCATGTTTTTCCCATAAACATTCATCCCCTGGGTCAAAATAACCGTTTATCGCATTTGCCGGTGAATTTGGACTATCGTATACTGACCATAAACGGAATAAACCCACAAAGTGGTCAATCCTGTACATATTATAAAAGTTCTCGGCATATTTTAATTTTCTCCTTAAGTATACAAAATTATCTGCAGCAATTCTGTTCCAGTCATATGGCGGCGTTCCCCATTTTTGTCCGGATGAATGATACATATCGGGGGGTGCCCCGGCAGAAAGTTGAAGTTTAAAGTATTCAGGATGTGACCATACGTCAGCACTCTCCTTTGAAACAAGAAAAGGGAGGTCACCCATTAGAAGTACTCGCTTTTCATTGGCATATTTTTTTATTTCCTGCATCTGTACGAATAACTGCCATTGCACCCAGCAATGAAAATTAAATTCTTCAGTATATTCTTGTATAATTTCTATGTAAAGAAGAGGTGAATACTCTTTTTCCCATAAATTCCAGTTACTTCCCATTTTATCAGAAATGATTCTGAATGTACAATAGTCGTTGAGCCAATATGAATTTTGCAGGATATATTCATTAAGGCATTTATTATTTCGCCAATCAGTTAAGTTAAAAATTTTTTTAAGCAGTTTTAATTTTTCATCTTTAATTGCATAATCAACTCGTTTGCCCTTTAAATTATATTTATTCCGAAGGGTATTTATTTTGTTTTTGAATTGCTTAAGATTTACGTCTCTTAACCGGATTAGTGAAATATACATAGAGTCGATTGCGAATGTACTGAGAGCCGAATAAGGTGCAGAATGTGCTGTGTCGTTTATAGGAAGTAATTGAATTATACTGATTCCGGTTTTATTACACCAGTCGATAAGTAATTTTAAATCGGTTATTTCACCAATGCCAACTGAATGTTTAGAGTAGATTGAAAAAAGCGGTGCAACAATACCCGAGCGGCGCTTTAAACCAATATTTTTCCATTTCTCTGCACACTTTGTATGAAGAAAGTAACTGTAATCGTACATAATCAAATCCGGTTTGGTTTAACAAGATTCAGATACACACCTTCACCGTTCATATATTCAGGTATGTTGCTTTCTGCAAGTGAGAGCAATTTTATAAATTCCGATTCAACATTAGCTCCGGAAACTTCCTCTGCAAGTTCTATCGCACGTGCTGCATATTCGAGTATTTTTACAGATTCTAAACCTGATATTTCTGAAAAAAACCAGCCGCAGCTTGTGTACATAAACATTGCATATTTCTGCATTTCAAGCAGTTTCAAACAGTAATTTTGCTCGGCTGAGTTAAGTAATTTTTCTCCATGAATACTGAAAAAATTAACCTTAGAGGATTCTGAAGGATCACATAGTATTTCTATATAATCATTTCTCGCCCGCCATACATTCTTTAAATATTTATTACCTTCATTCTCAAATAAAACAATTAACTTATCACGAAGCCAATCGAGAGCATTACGAAGCGGTTTTCTCCATCTTTGGTGGAATATGCTATCCGAACTGCAGCCACAATCATCTTTCCAGCGTTCTACACCATGCGGACAACTCCATGACGTTCCCTCGTCGTTCTTCCCGCGTTTTATTTTAACTTCGTATTTAGCAGGGTTCTGCTCTAGGAATTCCCCATAATTAACAATTTTTATATTATTCTGTGGTGCGAGATATTTTATAAAATATGCAAGCGTTCTTTCTGAAAATTTTTTATGATGACCGAATGTTTCTCCATCGGTTGCAATGCTTAACAGCTGGTTCTGCGTATCAATTGTATTTGTAACTTGCTTTATTCTTTCCAGTAAGTGTGAAGATGATTTTAGTACATCATCGAATGAAATATTACGCGAGAGGGGACCATCGTAGAAAAATATATTTATGTATTTGCCGGAAGATTTTTCGGTGTAACATTTATAAGTTCTGAATGGATTAACAGTCCCGTTTGAAACATTAATCCAGTCATTATTGCCTTCTTCTCTGTATGCTTCTGCCTGATTGGTATCCAGAATTATATATTTAACGCCTTCATCAATTAATACTTCAATTGTATCCGCGTTGCACGCTGTTTCAGGCAGCCAGATACCTTCCGATTTCCTGCAGAAATGGTATTCAAAATATTTTAATCCCCATTTAACCTGGGTTACTTTATCATTATAACTGGCAAGCGGCATTATCATGTGGTTGTAACATTGAGCAATTGCATTACCGTGACCGTTATGTATTATTCTGCTAGTTTTATCAGCTTCAATAATTTTATTATAGGTGTCCGGGTGTTTTTCTTTAATCCAGTCTAGAAGGGTAGGTCCAAAGTTAAAGTTTATATATTCGTAATTATTAACTTTATCCGCAGTAATATTACCTTCACTTATGATTTCAGCCTCTGAGTTGGGTTTATAACATTCAAAATAAATCCTTTCGTTCCAGTCGTGATAAGGTGCTGCAGAGGGTTGTTTCTCAATCTCGCCTGTCCATGGATTTTCCCTTGGCGGCTGGTAAAAATGTCCGTGTATGCAAAGGTTAATCATAAAATACAAATTCCCACGAAAGTGGGAATCTATTGTTAAAAAATAAATATAATTTATAATACATTGAATGGATTCCCGTTTTCACGGGAATGCTGCGTTATGAAATTTCTAAAATTTTATTAACGGTATTCCAGTTCCGTACGGTTGCTTTTACTTTTAATTTTTTCTCTACAAAGTTTTTACCCATCAATGATTCGTGAAAGCTTGTTCTGCAAAGCTGGTAGACGTTATCACTTTTTGCGTTAAATATCTCTTTGTCGCTATTCTACACTGTTAACTCTTTAATATTGTTTTTATCCGGTTCAGAACCCCAAAATGCAACATTTATTTTATATTTATCGTGGTCTTTAATTTATTTAAAAGGATAATCTTTAATAACTTTTTAATAAAATATCTGCTGAGCGGATAACAACCGTAACTTCATATCCAATCTTGTCTTTTAAATAACTTTCTATTTTCTTGTGTAATACAGCGAGTGTCTTAACAGGTGACTCAAACACAACGTTCCCGCTTTAAATATATGAACGGACTTCTTTAAAACCCATATCACGGAACATGGATTTAAGCTCATCCATTTTTATTATTTTATGTCCGGTAACGTTAATGCCTTTTAAGAATGCGATGTAAGTCATTAAAAAATAAATTTAGTAATTTATTTTAACATATTTATTGCTCAATCCCCGAAACCCGATACATCTTCCGGAGCTTCAGTTTCTTCGAGTAAAAATACATTGAATGCAAGAGGCGGTAAGGTCAACTCTACAGAGCAGGGGAAACCATGATAAGAAGTTTCGCTTGCAAGTACCCCGCCCATATTTCCTATACCGCTGCCACCATATTCAGCTGCATCACTGTTCATAATTTCACGGTAAAATCCGTTTTTAGGAACGCCAATTCTGTAATGTTCTCTTACAACCGGTGTCATATTAAATGTGAACATAAGTGTTTCCGTTTCATGTTCCGAATACCGTAAAAATGATATTATGCTTTGGAGTGAATCTGAAAAATCCAGCCATCTAAAGCCGCGGCTATTGAAGTCGACTTCATAAAAAGCGGGATGTGAGCAGTAAAGGTGGTTTAAATCTTTAATAAAACGGTTAAACTTATTATTCAAGTCAAGCTTAAGAACTTCCCATGAAATCTGTGTTTCCGAGTTCCATTCTTTATACTGTGCAATATCGGTAGTCATAAAATTAAGTTTCTTGCCGGGATGTCCGAACATAAATCCAAGAAGTAATTTTAAATTAGCAAATTTTTGCCAGCTGTCACCGGGCATTTTTTCTATAAGCGAGAGTTTCCCATGCACCACTTCATCATGTGATAGGGGAAGAACGAAATTTTCATTAAAAGCATACCAAAGTGAAAATGTAAGCTTACCTTGGTGGTATTTTCGGTATACCGGTTCTTTTTTAAAATATGTAAGAATATCATTCATCCATCCCATATTCCATTTCATAGAAAATCCAAGTCCGCCGTTTTCAGTTTTATGTGATACACCCGGCCATGCGGTTGATTCTTCGGCAATCATTAAAACATCTGGATGATTTTGATGAATTATTGAATTGAGATGTTTAATAAAATTTACAGCTTCGAGGTTTTCACGCCCGCCGTGAATGTTCGGTTCCCATTCGCCATGCTCGCGCGAATAGTCAAGATAGAGCATAGATGCAACGGCATCTACACGGAGCCCGTCAGCATGATATTTATTGATCCAGAATAATGCACTTGCAATAAGGAAATTCTGCACTTCATTCCTTCCGAAATCGAAAATGCAGGTTCCCCAGTCTTTATGATATCCTTTTTTCCAATTTTCATATGCATAGATTTGTTTACCGTCAAAATAAGCTAAGGCATAATCGTCTGAAGGGAAGTGCGCCGGAACCCAATCAAGTATTACCCCAATATCGTGTTTGTGGCAATGGTCGACGAAGAACATAAAATCATCAGGCGTTCCATAACGGCTTGTAGGAGCAAAATAATTTGTAACCTGGTAACCCCACGAAATATCAAGCGGGTGTTCCATAACAGGCAAAAGCTCTATATGAGTATAACCCATTTCTTTGACATGCTTAACAGCTTCGTATGCAAGCTGTCGGTAGTTTTTATATCCCCATACGTTAGGATGGTCTGTGTTGTTATAATCTTTCTTCCAGGAGCCGAGGTGTAGCTCATATATGTTAATCGGTGCTTTTACCCATCCGATTTGCTTGAATTGTTTGTAACGCCGATACATCCACTCATTATCATTCCATTTGTATTTATTAATGTCATGTACAACAGAAGCGTTCTTCGGTCTTAACTCAGAGCGGAATGCATAAGGGTCTATTTTTCGTCTGTAATGACTATCAACATTCGATTTAACTGAGTATTTATAAGTATAATTTTCTTCTATACCTGGAATAAATAATGTCCATACTCCTGCTTCATTTATTCTGTTCATTTCATTCTCACCTTCTTTCCATCCGTTAAATTCACCTATCACACTTATTCTTTCGGCATTAGGTGCCCATGTTGCAAAGTGAACTCCTTTTACTCCATCTATTTCGGTAATATGAGCACCGAGTTTTTCGAATAGTTTATAATGTGTTCCGTGAGCAAAAAGGTAAAGATCGAAATCGGTTATGAACTGTGTTTTTGTTTCAGGCATTATCGAATGTATAATTAAACAAATTTTCTTAATAAGAAATTAAATAGCAACTGTGAAATGAATACATTCTTATGCAGCAAAAAGGCATGCATTTTCCCTACATTATGATTTTCAATTGATAAGAAGGTTACAAAAATTTATATTTGTATGTAATTTTTCGATAAATTAACAATTTTGCCACTGTAGCTCAGCTGGTAGACCTGCCCGCCGTTGCCTCAGTAGCTCAGTTGGTAGACCTGCCCGCCGTTGCCTCAGTAGCTCAGTTGGTAGAGCAGTTGACTCTTAATCAATTGGCCGAGGGTTCGAGTCCTTCCTGGGGCACCGGCAGGCAGGCGGAGCAGTTGACTCTTAATCAATTGGCTCGGGGTTCGAGTTCTTCCTGGGGCACAAAACAAATAGCGAATTTGTCATGTGCCTGCAAATGACAGGCAGGTGAAATATTGAAATGGAATCCATAATTTTGAGATTTTAGATCTGCGGGATTTGAAATTTAAGTTCAACAGGATTTAAGATTTAATACTATGGTATAATGAAAATAAATGCCGTACTCTTAATAATGCATATTTAAGACAAAAATTTTTAATTTAAATCATGAATAAAACGTATGCGGGATTGTTATTTCTCGCAATTTTTTTATCAAATCAATTATTTATCAGTTGTTCAAGGAAGGAGACTTCTGAAAAGATTTTCAGATATAACGAACCAAACGGGATTGAAAGTTTAGATCCTATTACTGCAAATAACTATCCTGCTATACATGTGCTGATAAATACCTGTGAGGGTCTTGTTGAGTATGATAAAAATGCACAACTTAAGCCGCTTCTTGCAAAAAGTTATGAAATATCGCAGGATGGAAAAACTTACACTTTTCATTTAAGAACAGATGTTTATTTCCATGAGGATGAATGTTTCCCCGATAAAAAGAACAGAAGAGTTATTGCAAAGGATTTTAAGTATTGTTATGAACGTGTATGCAATCCTAAGACAAAAACACGCGGGTTGTGGGTTTACCGCGATAAGGTTGTTGGTGCTGAAGAATTCTCAAATAACCCGGATAATGTTAAATCTATAACAGGTTTTAAAGCGGTTGATGATTCTACTTTTATAATAGAACTTGTTAATCCGTTTGCACCATTTCTCAGCATTTTGACAATGCCTTATGGGTACATTTATCCAAGAGAAGCGGTGGAATATTACAAAGAGAACTTTGGCTTTCATATTGTTGGAACTGGACCTTATAAATTTGTTAAATGGGATTATGACAAGGAACTTGTTCTGGAAAAAAACCAGAATTATTGGGCAAAAGATAAAGACGGCAATAAGCTGCCTTACATTGAAGGCTTTAAAGTCAGTTTTATAAGAAGCAGCGAAACTGAATTTCTGGATTTTCAGGAAAGAAAGCTTGATTTTCAGAAACCTTCGGTTGATGTATTTTCTCAGATCAGTGATGATAATGGTAATCTTAAACCCGGATATGATTTTGAACTGGTGAAGCAGCCATATCTGAATACTGTTTATCTCTGCACAATGCTTAATACAAAAATGGAGGGTGGTAAAAACAATCCGCTTGCTGAAAATGTAAAGCTGAGAAAAGCTCTAAACTACGCAATTGACCGTGAGAAAATTGTGAAGTATGTACTAAAAGAAAAAGGGATACCAGGAAATTACGGACCTTTACCTAAAGGAATGCCTGGTTATTCGGAAGATGTTATCGGCTATAAATACGACAGGGAAAAAGCAATAAAACTACTGGAAGAAGCAGGATTCCCCGGTGGTAAAGGGCTGACGCTGAAGTTGGTTTTTCACAACGATGAATCACAGCGTGAGCTTTGTGAAGCAATACAGGCGCAGTTCAAAGATATAGGAGTAGATCTGGAAATTGAGGAGATGGTTGGTGCTGCTCACCGCTCTGCACAGAACGAAGGAAAGCTGACTTTCTGGCGGGCAAACTGGGGAGCCGATTATTACGACCCTGAAAATTATTATGCTTTGTTTTACAGTAAAAATGAAACTCCGATTGGTCCTAATACATCGCATTACAAAAATTCTAAAGTCGATTCTCTTTATGAACTTGGCTTAAGATTAACCGATTTCAATGAGCGTATGAAAGTATATAGGGAAATTGATAAACAGATTTTTGAAGACTCACCTTGGATGATTGTATATTACAATCAATACATTTATTTAAAACACAAAAATATAGAGGGAATGTACGTTGACGGGTTAGGAATTATTAATTTGAAGTGGTGTAAAATGAATTAATGTTTAATTAGTTCTCTTAACAATAAACCGTATCTCAAACCTTTCGTACTGATTTTTATCTCATCTAAGCCTAATCTTTCCATAATATATTTCAAAATCATTGCTCCTGGTAATATAATATCAGCTCTGCCTTGCATATATTCACCGAGAGAAAGCAGATGCTGAAGCGGTGAAATTGTAAAATTGTGAAACAAGTTCTTCACATCTTCAGATGTCAAAATTAAGCCGTCAATTTTTTCCTTATTGAAAGTTTTCAGATTCAATTTCAAAGCACCCAGTGTTGTAATTGTGCCAGCAAGTCCGATTAAAACACAATTATCCTTTATCAAGTTAAAAGTTAAAGATTCAATATTTTTTATAATAAACTTTTCTGCTTCTTCAAGTTCTTCAGAAAAAGGCGGCTGGTGTTTTAAAAACTTTTCATTAATTCTTACCGAGCCAATATCGATGCTGTTTGTATTAATTTCTGTTTTTTCAATAGTATTTTTAAGGTTATTCTTAATTTGAATATATGCACTGGTTATTTCGGTACTGCCGCCGCCTATATCAATTGTTAGTATTATTTGTTCATTGTTAATTGACAGTTGTTCCGAAACTACCCCCCAAAACGACCATTTAGCTTCATCGTTGCCTGATAATTCTTCTATATCAATTCCCGAATTCTTTTTTATTTCAGAAATAAATTCATCCTTATTTTTTGCATCACGCAGGAAACTTGTAGCAGATGCAATAATTTTTTCCGAATTGTAGTTATTGGAAATACTTTTGAATTCGTTTAGTATTTTTATTGCAGTGCGGATTGAATCTTTTGTTATGTATTTATTCGAATCGACACCTCTTCCAAGACGAGGTATTTTCTGAGTATCGAGAACCGTAGTTATTTTTAAATTAACCGGGTCAATATCAGCAATTAGCATAAGTATGGTATTTGTACCTATATCTATCGAAGTCAGTCTCATTTCTTAATGCAGTAAAATCCGAGCCATTCGGATTTTTTGTATGAATTCTTAATTATAAAATATTCTCTTAAAGCTTTAGTAATCCTGTATTTTTCTTCTTTTAGAATTCCAGAAGCGAATAACTTGCCTGCCGGTTTTAATTTCTTCGAAATATTTTTAAGGTTATTTACTATTATACCACTTGTGAGATTGGCTGCTAATATGTCAAAATCGGATATTTTTAAACTGTTTATTTTGCCACTGTGTAATTTTACTTGTTTTTGAACCTTGTTTATTCTGATGTTTTCTCGGGAATTTATTATTGCATCATTATCTGTGTCTATAGCAACTGCAGACTTAAGTCCGAGCTTAATCCCCGCAATGGCAAGTATCGATGTTCCGCAGCCGTAATCAAGCATGGTTTTATCTTTATTCGTAATATGCTTACACATCATTTCAAGTATAAGTTGAGTAGTTTCGTTGTGCCCGGTACCGAATGACATTTTGGGGTCAATCTCAATAAGGATTTTATGGCGTGTATTTTTTAATTCATTTTTCTTCCATGAAGGGTAAACGATGATTTTATTCTTTATATTAACAGGTTGAATTGATTTTTTCCATACATCTGACCAGTTATATTTCGAAAATTCGCTTACAGTTAGTTGTTTTTCAGGAATACCGTCAAGGTGCAGGAGCTTATCTGTTATATCTTTCAAATGTTTTTTTTGTACTATTGGAAGATAAATTTTGATATGGCTATGTTCTTCTATAATGCTGCCTGTATTCTCTCTATAAAGTCTGTTATATATAATATTCCTGTTTTGCTTGTTGTAAGCAATCGATAGTTCGAGGTATGTATCATTCATGAATTGGATGGGTAAATAATGTTTGCAGCAGCATCGAAAGTATTTTTCATGAGCATAGCAACCGTCATTGGACCAACACCGCCGGGTACAGGAGTAATTAACGAAGCTTTGGAGAGGCAGTCATCGAAATCAACGTCACCGGTAATTCTGTAGCCTTTCTTTGCAGAAGTATCATCTATACGGTTTATTCCTACATCTATTATAACACATCCTTCTTTAATCATATCACTTTTTAAATATTTTGGTTTTCCAATTGCAGCAATTATTATATCTGCTTTTAAAGAATGTTCTTTAATATTTTCTGTTGCACTATGGCATATAGTAACAGTTGAATTTGCATTTTTATTTTTTTGCATCAATAAATTCGCAATCGGTTTACCTACAATATTGCTTCTGCCTATCACAACTGCATTTTTGCCTGATGTGGTAATATTATATCTTTTCAGCAGTTCTATTATGCCAGCTGGTGTGCATGGTACAAAGCATTTTTCACCAATCAATAGTCTGCCTGCATTTACAGGATGAAAGCCATCAACATCTTTTTTATAGTTTATGCTTTCCAATATTTCCATTTCATTTATATGTTCTGGCAAAGGAAGCTGGACAAGTATTCCGTGTATCGATTTATCGGTGTTATATTGTTTTATTTTTGTTATTAGTTCATCTTTTGAAATGGTTTCCGGCAGTGCATCAATAATTGAAAAGTAACCAAGTTCACTGCACCTCTTTGATTTCATCTTTACATATGATTCGGAAGCTGGGTTGTTGCCGACAAGTATTAGTGCCAGACCCGGTATGATTTTTAATTTCGGCAGTTCCGATTTGATTTCTTCAAGTATAGCAGAAGCAATTTTGCTGCCGTCAATTATTTTATTTTCATCCAAATGAATTACTGTTGATTTGTTATGATTTATAATTATCTTAAAATTAGATTATTTCATATGTTTATCTAAGAATTCACATATCAAGTTCCATACTTTAATTTGATTAGAAACTTTAGTAAAGCCGTGTCCCTCATCCTCAAGGATAAGATATTCCACAGTCTTATTTTGTGATTTTAGTTTTTCAACAATCTGGTCTGATTCAGACTGAACTACACGAGGATCATTTTTCCCCTGTACAATCAATAAAGGACACCTGATATTTTCGACAAAATTAAACGGTGATCTTTCGTATAATAATTCCTTATCTTTTTCGGGATGTCCGACAAGTTCCCATGTTGCTGGTTTCCAGTGTTCGGGAACGCTGTTTAAAAATGTACAAAGATTAGAGGGTCCGAAAATGTCAACGGCACATTTCCATAAGTCAGGTGCTTTTGTAATACAGGTAAGTGTCATAAAACCGCCGAAGCTGCCTCCGACCACAGCAATTTTTGATTTATCTGTATAGCCTGTTTGTAAAAGATAGTTATAAGCCCCCAAAATATCCTTAAATTCCGCACCGCCCCAATCTTTATAAATCTGGCTTTGAAATGTTTTGCCATAACCGGTAGAACCTCTGAAATTTGGGGCAATAACTATATAACCCCTGTTAGTTAATATCTGGAAATACTTGTTGAAAACAGGACGTTCCTGCCATTCAGGACCACCGTGGGGCCAGAGAACTGCAGGATTGGAACCATTTTTTTTCAACCATTTTGGGATATAAAGATTTGCTGATATCCGGAGCCCGTCGTAACTTTCATAGGTAACTATTGAAGGCTTGGTAAAATCATCTTTTGGTATTCCACCAATCATTGAGAAGGTTATCTGCTTTATTTTATTATTTTTTATATTATAGACAAATATATCATTAGGATTATCAGGTGCATCACAAATCATAACGACTTTAGTATCATCCGGTGTAAATTCAAAATCCAGAACATTTCCTTTCGGAAGTTTTAATTTTTTTGTTCTTCCTGTTTTAGTATTATGAAGCTTAAGAACCGAAATACCATTATTATTAACTGAATAGAGGAGATATTTTTCACTTTTTGAAAATTTATATAAGGTGATATCCCACTTCTCGGTTATAAACCATCCGGTTTTGCCGGTCTTAATACTATAATAAGCCAGTGCAGTAAATTCTCTTTCATAATCAGATAGGAAATAAAGTGTCTTTGTTTTTTTATCAAAGTAAGGGGCATAATTTTTTACCGAACCTTTATGTTCGGTAATATTTTGCTTTTTCCCTGTTTTTCTTTCAAACAGAATAATATCCTGGTTAGAATTGTTAAAAAACTGAGTGAAAACAATTATGTTTTTATCCCTGCTCCATCCGGACGGAAATTCTGCAAAAATATCATTCGATTCATGAATCATTTCTTCGCGTCCGCTTTTTAAGTCGTGTATATAAGTATCAAAAAATCTTTTATCCCTTTTATTTGAAGTAAAGAGTAATGTTTCTCCTTTCTTATCCCAATCGACAAAAAAAACCTGAAAACCCTTATGTTCGGGAGTAAGGTGTAAAGTTTCACCACCTTTGTCCGAAATTAAGAATAATTGGTCATTCTCGTCACCATTCATATCCGATGTAAAAAGAATTTCATCTTTCCGGGGAGAATATGATAAGCCTTTTACAGCATTTTCTTCGAGAGTAATTTGAGAAGTCCATCCGCCTTTTATCGGAATAGTCCAGATATTTGGCAAACCATTGGTATTGGTTATGTAAGCAACCGTATTGCCATCGGGTGAAACAGAGAGCGAAAGTATTTGTCTTATTGCAAAATATTGCGATACTCTGTTTATTTTTCTTTCTGATTGTTGTTTTTGCATGAAGTATTTGAATTTTATGCCAGAGTTATGGCTTTGCGACAAAAATACAAAATTTAGATTAATAATTTTACCCAAATTGTTAAGATTTAACTACTTTTTCTTCAAAGATTTATCATTAAATTTAATGAAACTTAGGCAAGATAATTAAAAACTATGCTCAAAACCCACAAAAGGAATCTTTTCACCTATCTTAAAAAATTCAGCCTGCCGGTAGATGAAATTGGGGTAAAAGAGCGTGCTGCATTTATATTAACTAGAAGTGTAAAAAGCCAAAGCAAAGTGGAAGCAATTAAGATGGCTATCGGTATGATTGATTTAACAACACTTGAAGGTAAAGATAGCCAGGGTAAGGTAAGAGCTTTATGCAGAAAGGGAATCAGACCTTTGGATGATTATGAAATCCCGCATGTTGCTGCAATTTGCGTTTATCCGAATATGATAAAATTTGCAAGCGAAGAATTAAACGGTTCGGGAGTTAAAGTTGCTTCGGTTGCTACATCATTTCCTTCAGGGCAGTTCCCTATGAAAATAAAATTACGGGATGTTGAAAATTCAGTTAATCTCGGTGCAGATGAAATAGATATGGTAATAAGCAGAGGAGAGTTTCTCTCGGGAAATTATAAATATATTTTCGATGAAATTAATGCCGTAAAAGATTTATGTTGCGATAAATTGCTGAAGGTTATACTTGAAACAGGTGAACTTGAAACTTATGATAATGTTAGGAAAGCAAGTCTTATTGCAATGTTAGCAGGAGCAGATTTTATCAAAACATCCACGGGTAAGGTTCAGCCTGCTGCAACACTTCCTGTTACTCTTGTTATGCTGGAAGCTATCCGTGACTTTTATTATGAGACCGGAAAACTTATAGGTATGAAACCGGCAGGAGGTATCAGAACTACTAAGGAAGCAATTTCATATTTGTGTTTAGTAAAAGAAACACTCGATGAACGATGGCTTACACCTAATTTATTCAGAATAGGTGCTTCATCTTTATTGAACGATTTACTTATGCAGTATAAAAAGGAAAAAGAAGGGGTTTATCAATCGGAAGTTTATTTTACAAATGATTAATAATAATGTGAATACTTTTATTCATATCATTTAAATTTCTCTTACAGGAAATTTATGTTTAGAATGCCAATAAAATTCGACTTACACAAAAATAGTTCCTTATGATAAATATAATATGGTAATAAATGATAAAGATAGTTTTTTAATGATAAACGCTATAACTGTAATGATAAAAATATAAAACATAGAAAGATTATAAGTTCTGTCGGAGAAACTTATAATGAACTGTATATACGGGATTTCAATTTTCAAATAAGGCTTTATTTTAAAGATGAATAAAAGAAATTACATAAAAAAATATATTTTATAACTTAACCAAACAAAAATATGCCAGAAATATCGGAATACAACGGAAACAAAATTCTTGTACTGAACCCGGGATCGAGGTTCACATTTTCTTTTGGCTTAACAAAAGCTAAGTTAATACTGGAGCACCTGGAAGCAATTAAAAAATTTGTTGATACAAACGGTGAAAGCTGCGGTGAAGATAAAAAGGAATCTTCATAAGGGAAATTAGGTGCAAATAAATTTGCAGGGAAAAGATATATCTTTTCCCTGCATCAATATAAATATGGATTATCATTTTAAGAATAATAAAAAATCTTCAAAAAAGACCACGGTAAACAACTCTGTAGTTTACAAGTGGGATTATGCTAAATCTATAGCGTCAAAAGAACATGCGCAAATAAATCAAGAAAATAATCTTTTTATCAGCGGGAAATGGATTAAAACAAAAAAATATTTTTATTCAATTAATCCGTCAAATGAAGAGAAATTATCCAGAGTTGCTTATGCTAATGAAAAAGATGTGGATAAAGCTGTAAGATCTGCACAAAAGGCTTTTCATTCGGTTTGGAGTAGAACACCTGCTAAGGAAAAAGCTAAATATATTTTCCGTATTGCAAGGATTCTGCAGGAAAAAGCAAGGGAATTTGCTGTAATTGAAACTTTAGACGGTGGTAAGCCCATAAAAGAATCGATAAGCTTTGATATTCCACTTGCCATTGCGCACTTTTTTTACTATGCTGGCTGGGCTGATAAGTTAAGTTACCTGCACAATAAAGGATTGATTAATAAACCACCAGCATCACTGGGTGTTGTTGGTCAAATCATACCCTGGAATTTCCCGCTCCTTATGGCTGCATGGAAAATTGCACCTGCGCTTGCGTGCGGAAATACTGTTGTAATTAAATCAGCTGAAACAACTCCGTTAACACTGTACAAGCTTGCTGAAGTTATACAGGAAGCCGGTTTGCCTGACGGCGTAGTTAATATTATAAGCGGTGATGGTGTTACAGGCTCCCATTTAGTTAATCATCCTGGGATTAATAAAATTGCCTTTACCGGTTCCACCGAAGTCGGCAGAATAATTATAAAAGCTGCAGCCGGCACCGATAAAAGGCTTACACTTGAGCTTGGCGGTAAAGCTGCTAACATTATTTTTGAAGATGCACCTCTTGATGATGCTATTGAAGGTATCATTAACGGAATATATTTTAACCAGGGTCATGTTTGCTGTGCAGGTTCAAGATTGTTTGTCCAGGAAAGCATAATCGATGTTGTAATAAAAAAACTAAAGCACAGAATGAAAAACCTAATAGTAGGTGACCCGCTGGATAAAAACACGGATGTTGGTGCAATCAATTCGAAGATGCAGCTGGAAAAAATTAAGAAGCTTGTTCAAAGCGGTATTGATGAAGGCTGTGATTTCTGGCAAAAAGAGTGCTCATTACCTGATAAAGGGTACTGGTTTAAACCTGCGTTTTTTACTAATGTTGCCCAGTCAAACAGGATTGCCCGGGAAGAAATATTCGGACCTGTACTTTCTGTTCTTACGTTCAGAACACCGAAAGAAGCAATTGAAAAAGCTAATAATACACCTTACGGACTTTCCGCAGGCATATGGACAGACAAAGGTTCCAAAATTTTTAAGCTTATCAGCCAGGTAAAATCTGGTGTTGTATGGTCAAATACATACAATAAGTTCAATCCTGCCTCACCATTTGGCGGTTACAAAGAAAGCGGTTTTGGACGAGAAGGAGGTATTCACGGATTAAAAGAATATTTACAAATTTAACAGACATAAAATGGATCATAATTTAATAACAACAGCATTTAATATAGATGGTTACAAGGTTAAACAGAACCTTGGTGTGGTCAGAGGAATTGTTGTCCGTTCGAGGTCATTATTTGGAACGATTGGAGCCTCACTACAAACACTTGTAGGTGGGAATATTACTTTATTCACGGAGTTGTGCG
Source organism: uncultured Ignavibacteriales bacterium (assembly GCA_964461265.1). GTDB lineage: Bacteria > Bacteroidota > Ignavibacteria > Tepidaquicellales > OLB5 > CAYWTS01. Next base: position 156,602 of record CAYWTS010000001.1, on the reverse strand, counting down.
AAAAAACCAGGAAGGATGCCTTTGAGTTAATGGTTGTTCATGCAGAGCAGTTAGGTGCTAACGGCATTATTGGCTTTAGATATGACGCTAACGATGTAATGGGTGGTGTTACCGAAGTGCTTGCTTATGGTACTGCAGTTATACTGGAAAGAGTGTAAGTAAATAATAACTAAGCGTAATTTTATACAAAAGTAATTTCATTAAAAAATGAATCCCCTTAAAGAACGAAGGTTAATAAATATTACCTTTGTAATAGCTCTTTTGCTGGTTTTATCTATTAATATATTGATATATCTTTTTACAAGAGAATATATTCAAGATCACCGTAATGCATTCAATACCCTATTGATTATTCAAACTTCTGAAAAACTGCTTTCTGCAATAACCGATGCAGAAACAAACAGGCGAGGGTATTTAATTACTAACAATGAAGAGTTTCTTGGTGAGTATACAAATGCACTTAAAAGTGTCGATTCAATTTATATTTCATTGAATGAGTTGATAAAAGATAATCCCGAGATTAAAGGCATTGTGGATTCTCTTAAACCTGTATTGTTAAACAGGCAGGATATTCTTGAAGAATCTATTATACTGCAGGAAAAAAGACTCAAAGGGATGAGGGAACAGGTTCGTTTTACCGAGTTAGGAAAACAAACTCAGGATAAAATTAAAACTTTAATAAAAAAACTACAGGATATAGAATCTCAAAAGGTAATTGCAGGGGTTCAGAAAGCTGATGAAAGTTCATCAAGCACTTTTACTTATGTAATAACCGGGACAGTAATTTCGGTTATATTAATGCTGGTCGGGATTATTCTTCTGAATAAGAAAATCGCTGATCGTTTAAAATTCGAAGCTGCCCTTGAAAAGAGCAGAAACTGGTTTTCAACAACACTTATGTGTATAGGCGATGCTGTAATTGTTACCGATAAATTTGGTGCCGTTTCATTTATGAATCATATTGCGGAGCAATTAACCGAATGGAAAGAGGAGCAGGTTAAAGGTCTATTCCTTGAAAATGTTTTCCACGTTATTAATGAAGATACGCGCGAAAGAATCGATAATCCTATTTCAAGAGTATTCAGGGAGGGTACGATTGTCGGACTTGCTAACCATTCCGTGTTAATTAGCCGTTCAGGTAAAGAAATAGCGATTGATGATAGTGCCTCACCTATAGTTGATGAAGAAAGAAATATTATCGGAGCGGTATTAATTTTCAGAGATATTACTGAAAAGAGAAAAGTAGAAAAAACTCTTATTGAAAACAGAAGATTTATCCAGCGTGTAACGGATTCGATACCAAATGCGCTGTACATTTACGATATTAAAAACTTAAAGCTTACGTATACGAATAAGAAAATTCAGGAAATGCTGGGATACACTGAAGAATATGCACGTTCTAGGGGTTATAATTTCTTTCTTGAGAATATTTTACCCGATGATTTTAAGCGTTTAAAAGCCTCTTTTAGACGTTATGCTGAGGCAGAAGACGATGAAGTTATAGAAAATGAATTCAGGATACGTAATTTGAAGGAAGAGTACAGGTGGCTGCACAGTTTTGAAGTAGTATTTTCAAGGGATGAAAAAAGACAACCTCTTCAGATACTTGGCTCTGCACTAGACGTGACAGAAAAGAAGATACTGGAAGAAGAACTTGTTAAATACCGTTTTCATCTTGAAGAGCTTGTTCAAAAGCGAACCCATGAGCTTCAGATAACCAATGAGCGTTTAAGAAATGAAATAATAGAACGCGTAAGAGCACAGAAATCGATAGCTGAAGCTGAGGAAAAGTTTCGTAATTTAGTCGAATATTCATTTTCGGGAATTTACATAATCCAGGATTTTAAATACCTCTATGTTAATCCTAAATATGAACAGATATTTGGTTACGAACCGGGCGAACTAATAGGTAAAAATGTTCTGGATGTTGTGTATGAAGAAGATCGTGAATTTTCAGAAGCTAGTATCAGGAAAAGGATGAAGGGGGAAACAAAAACAGCTCAGTATACCTTTCGTGGTATCAGAAAAGACAAGCAGATTATTTACGTCGAAGTAATAGGTTCCTCCATGGATTTAGACGGAAATATTGCCATAATAGGAACATTACAGGATGTTACAGAACGTAAAAAAGTTGAAGATGAAATCAGAGCCTGGAATGAGAAATACAATGTTATTGTGGAATCTTCTGCAGCAATGGTATATGATTATAATGTTCTTGATGGGAGTATTGAATGGGGAGGCAGTATTAAAAAAATATTAGGTTATATACCTGAAGAAATGTCCGGTGGAATAACACAATGGGAAAATATGATACATTCTGAAGACAGAGAGTTTGCACTCGGTATGTTAAAAGATGCTGAAACTAATCATCAACCTTATAATGTAGAGTACCGTTTTAAACATAAAAACGGCTCATATGTATGGTTTGTTGACAGGGGTTTTTTTATTTACGATTCAAGAGGGAGAGCAGTACAGATGCTTGGAATGATGCAGGATATTACAGTAATGAAACATGTTCAAGAAACATTGGAATCGCAGCGTAAATTTCTAAGGACAGTTATTGACACAAATCCAGGTTTTATCTTCGCTAAAGATTGGGAAGGCAGATTTACACTAGTTAACAAAGCTGTTGCAGATACCTATGGCACAACAGTTGAGGATCTGATTGGTAAGACTGATGCTGATTTTAATCCTAATAAGGAAGAGGTTGAACACTTTTTACATGATGACCGGGAAGTAATGATGACTGGAAAACCAAAGCTTATTCCTGAGGAACCTGTTTATAATGCTAAAACTGGTGAAGACAGGTGGTATCAAACATACAAGATCCCTTTAAAAAGTGAAGGAGGGGATATACAGGTATTAGGGGTATCTACCGATATAACTGAGAGAAAAAATGCTGAAAATAAAATCGTAAAATCACTAAAAGAAAAAGAATTATTGCTTCAGGAAATACATCACAGGGTTAAGAACAACTTACAGATTATTATCAGTCTTCTGAAACTTCAGTCTAATTTCGTTTATGATACCAGGGATCTCGACCTCTTCAACAAAAGTGAAGCAAGGGTAAAAACGATGTCGTTAATTCATGAAAAATTGTATAAATCCTCCGACCTTACTAATATTGATATGGGGAGTTATGTAAGAGATTTAGCAAGTCAGCTTGCAAAAGCTTACGGAGTGAATACATCGTTAATAAAAATATCTGCTAAAATAGGAGATATTCAACTTGGGATAGATACAGCTATTCCCATCGGACTGATAATAAACGAACTGATAGCAAATGCATTAAAATATGCATTCCCAGATGGACGAAAAGGATGTATAGAAATAATAATCGAAAAGAAAGAAGATAGGCTCATTCTTGTAATCGCAGATGATGGAATAGGTTTACCAAACGAGATTATATTAGATACTGCACAAAGCTTTGGATTAAACCTGGTTAATACACTCGTAAAACAGCTAAGTGCCAGCATAGTAGTGGAGAAAGAAATAGGAACAAAGTACACTATTGTGTGTAAAGAATTAAAGTATAAAGAACGAATTTAAATATAACAAAACTTTATGGAGGATTTTATATTAATACCTAAGCAGCCTAAAACAGGCAAAGCGCTGGCTTTCTCGATTGCATTTTTGATTGTGTATGCAGTATTATTATTTTTAATCCTGTTAATTTTTTTTAATTTCAGCCTATAGGTTTATGGAAGATAAACCCAAGCAGCTTGTTTTGCGTTACGACGTAACAAATTCATTCCATTCATTGCTTGCTGTTCTTGTAAGCGGTAGAATTATGTTCGAGAATATTTGTGATCTGGATGAATTTATCCCTGTACCAAGAAACATGAATAGAAAATTATTCAGGTCCCTGTCCGACAAGATTTCTGAACTGCACGAGTCAGATGAAATAGTTCTTCTTGAGGTTGAGGTTGCGATGTTTTATGTTTCACTCGTGATTACACGTATTTTTTTCCTGAATAAAACTTATGCCGAGTATGTACAGGTTTTGCCTATGCTTTCATCAAAAAATGAAAAAGAATATAAGCACCTGGTCAGTAGTTATATTAAATTTTCAAATAATATGCTATGGTTTATAACTCATCAGTTCGAGGATCGTGATGTGTTTAAGCAGGCATTGCATTTGCTTGGCAATTGGTCATTAAAGAGAAAACTTAAAGTACAATAATATATTTTTATGAAAAAAATCTGTTTTTTAAGCGTATCTTTTTTATTTTTGTTTTCATTTATACAAACTCGGCTTTACGGAACTGCATATTTGAATATATCTATATACGATGATTCAGAATTCTTTATTGAATTCGACAAAGTTTTGTTAAAAACACCGGGAAATTATGCGGAGTTCGATTCAGTTACCGGAGGAGAACATGATATAAAGATATCAAAGACACAATCCGGATTACCCGGTGAGATAATTTATTCCGGGAAAATTAAAATTCCTATGGAATATGCGCTTTGGTATGTAGTAGATGAGTATGGTTCGTTATTAATGTATAAAAAAGTAAATTACAGCAAAAAAGAGAGCCTGATTTTTTATAATGCCGGAAGGAAAAAATGCGGAGGAGATAAAAATCTGAATGTTACTGTTACAGATGAATGTACATACAAAGTAATTAAAGATGAGGATTTCAAAGATTTAAAAAAATCTATAAGCGACAGAAATTTTGAAATAACAAATATAGATATTTTAAAAAGTGCACTTGATAAAAATATTTTTAAATCCGAACAGATAAGAGAATTGCTCTCTTATTTTACCTTCGAATATAATAAGCTTGATATTGCTAAATATGCATATAAAAATACATGTGACAAGAAAAATTATTTCAAGGTTTACGATGCATTTATAGATGATTCGAGTGTAAACGAACTCAAGGAATTCATAAATAAAAATAAATAAACAGATTGATGTAATGAACAGGTTAAAAGTCCCTAAAATGTATAAGCTTTTTATCGGCGGTAAGTTCACACGCACAGAATCGGAAAGATATTTATCTGTCTTTTCGCAAAAATCAGGCGAAAAGATTTGTAATATATCACGAGCTTCACGCAAAGACATCAGGAATGCTGTGGTTGCTGCCAGAAACGGGCATAATGCCTGGAATGAAAAAACCGCTTATGAAAGAGGACAAATCCTTTACCGTCTTGCCGAAATGCTTGAAAGCAGGAAAGAACAATTTGTAAATGAAATAATACTCAGTAATTCTGTAAAACGACAAAACGCAATTAAAGAAGTTGAAGCATGTATCGATAGGATTATTTGGTTTGCCGGATTCGCTGATAAATGGTCGCAGCTTGTCGGGACAGTGAACCCTGTTCAGGAAGGTTTTTTTAATTTTTCCATACCCGAACCGACCGGAATAGTGGGTATTTTACTGCCTGATGAACCTTCACTGCTTGGACTGATTTCACGATTATGCCCTGTTATAGTTTCGGGGAATTCCTGTGTTATTCTTGCATCACAGAAATATCCTTTACCTGCATTATCATTTTCGGAAGTTATTGCAACCAGCGATTTCACACCCGGTGTTGTAAATATATTAACAGGATTGAAAAAAGAGCTTATACCTCATCTTGCTTCACATATGGATGTAAATGCTTTCGATTATGCAGATCCGGATGTATCTTATAAAAAAGAAGTTCAGACGGCATGTGCCAATAATATTAAACGGTTTATATTTTCTGCAAGGAATTCGGTCATGGATTATTATGATAACGGGATGAATGAGAATTTATTTGAAATACAGAATTTTCTTGAGTTAAAAACTGTCTGGCACACAAAGGGGCTCTGAGTTAATTATCAAATTACAATTAAAAATTTTAAACGGTGAATAGTTAATGGTCTGTTGTTAATGGTCGATAATTAATAGTCAATGATTAATTGAGAAACTTATTCGTATTTATTTTACTCGTTTACTGCTTACAATTAACTCATGCCAATACGCTTATAATTACATTTCTTGGTGATACTCACTTTGGCGATAATTACCAGTTAAGTCCCTATTATAATCACGGAGTTAATGTTATAGATAAATACAGGTATGATTATTTCTTTGAGAATGTTAAAGACCTGCTTTTAACTTCAGATTTAACAATTGCAAACCTTGAAACACCGCTTACCGATACTATTAAACCAGAGTACTTCTCTTCAAAATCTATAATACATTTTTCGGATAAAGATTCAACACCATATTATCTGTCGAAATATCATATCCAGGCAGTTAACATTGCCAATAATCATACAATGGATTTTGGTTTTTCGGTTCTGAAAAATACTATATATTCACTTAATAAATATTATATATCGCCTTTTGGTGCAGGTTTAAATGAGCGTGAAGCATCAATACATTATTTAAAAAAGCTTATTATAAACGGAAATGAATTTAATATTTATGTTCTGGGCTGTTACTGGTACAGAACAAGATATGATAAAGAACGAAAAATCTATGCTCATGGTGATACTGGCGGAGTGCGATTACTGGAATCAGATAAACTATGTAAACAAATTCAGGAAATAAAACAAAGCGATGAACATGCTTTTATAGTTATTTATCCTCACTGGGGCAGTAACTATGAACAGGCAAATGAGTATCAGCGTGAAGCAGCAAGAGGTTTAATCGACTGCGGTGTAGACTTAATTATCGGTCATGGAGCACATACAATACAGGAAACTGAAAACTACAAAGGCAAATGGATATTTTATAATTTAGGAAATTTTATATTTAATTCACCGGGCAGATATAAAAGCAGGGGAGTTAAGCCTTACGGTTTAATTTTACAGCTTTTAGTTAATGAAAAAGGATATTCTTTAAGGTTATATCCGATTTTTACTGATAATAAAAAATCTAATTATCAAATCAGGTTTTTATATAAAGAAGAATTTATGGATTGTTATGACTATATGGTTACAGATGATATGCTGAAAAAAAGAATAAAGATATATTGTTATCAATATTTTGAAATCGGAACAAATAAGTGAGCGCTTATTATTAGTCAAATAAAAAAGCATTAAGGGAAAATCATTATAAGTTTCAAAATGAAACTTATTTGAATATATTAGCGTAGAATTATTAGAGAAACTAAATAAAATTAGCTAAATGAACAAAAAACGCTATTTAATTCCCATTATTTTCATGCTCGTCTCAATAGGTATACTTGTTGGGATGAAGGTGGAAAGTGTTAAATCACATGACGATATATTCGATAATGTTAAGAAATTCAATGAAGTCCTTTCTTTAGTCGATAAAAACTACGTAGAAAAAGTCAATACCGATAAGCTAACTGAAGCGGCAATAAAAGGATTGCTTTCACAGCTTGATCCCCATTCAACCTACATTCCCCAGGACCAGCTTAAAAGTATAAACGAGGATTTTCAGGGAAGTTTTGAAGGTATTGGAGTTGAGTTTGATATTGTTAATGATACAATAACAATTATTACCCCGATTTCGGGCGGTCCCTCCGAAGCACTTGGTATATTAGCAGGTGATAAAATAGTAAAGATTGACGGCGTTACAGCTGTAGGTATGACACGGGAAGATGTTCCGAAAAAACTCAGGGGTCCAAAAGGAACACGTGTAAACGTGACTATTTACCGCGCCGGTATGCCTAACCTGCTGGAATTTGAAATTACACGCGATAAGATACCTTTGTATAGCGTTGATGCATATTTTATGGTTGATAAAGAGATTGCTTACATTCGCATTACACGATTTTCAGCCACAACTTATGACGAATTTACTAAAGCATTGCAGTCGCTGAAATCGGAAGGGATGCAGAAGCTTGTTCTTGATTTGAGGAATAATCCCGGCGG
>CAYWTS010000001.1:130872-148680 GCA_964461265.1 uncultured Ignavibacteriales bacterium | reverse complement strand
GAATTTAAAACAATGGGCGGAAGAATTGTATATGGCGGTGGCGGAATTACACCCGATTATATTATTAAACTGGATACGTTAACTGATTATTCCGTTCAGCTAAGACGTTTGAATTTATTCTTACAATACTGCAATACTTACTATGATGCAAACAGGGAAAAGCTTAAATCCAGTTATACGGATATGTATAAATTCCGTGATAATTTTGTTGTTACCGATGAAATGTTAAACGGACTTAAGAATCTTGCTGATTCGAAAGGTGTCATATTTAATGATGCTATGTGGACAAGAGATTTAACTTACATAAAGTCTATGATTAAGTATATACTTGCACGTGATATATGGGGTAATAACGGGAGTATGGTAGTTTGGCTGGCAACAGATGACCAGTTTATAAAAGCAGTTGAGCTTTTCCCCGAAGCTGAAAAGCTCGCACATTTAAAATGAAATTAATACATCTCAGGTTTATTTTTTTAGTCTTGCTGTTTGCATTAAACAGCAGGGCTTTTTCCCAAAATAATGTATTAGCTGACGGTGAAGAATTATTCTACGAGGTTTACTACTCATTTGTTAATATTGGCTGGTTAAAGTTTAATACAGAAAGAGTAAGCGGTAAAGTGGATACCTATCGATGTTTTGCTGTAATGAGATCAAATGAGGGATTGCCATTTATAGATGTTAGCTATGATTTTGAAAGTGAAATGACTGTCCGCAATAATTCTATCTATCCGAATAAATTTGTTTCTAAGGAATACAGAGATGAAAAAGTCAGCATAATTTCCTATGATTTTCATTATGATTCAAACTATGTTTATATTAAAAAGACAGGATTTAATAATAATACTGAGTATGAACGTAAGCAGGTACTGAATGCAAATTATCAGGATGGCTTATCAATTTTATATTATGCACGTTATCATTCATTTACATCTGCTAAAAAAAATGTTCCCGCATTAGTAAATCAGGATAGCATGGGATTAACTATTAATTTTAATACTGAGAAAGAAGAAATTGATATAGGTGAAGTTGATTATGATATGGCTTCGGTATATTTATCCGGGTATACAAATTATCAGATGGTTTTTGGCTTAACCGGTGAATTTGAAGGCTGGTTTTCTTATGATAATGCCAGAGTACCTTTGAAATCTAAGCTCGAAGTGAAAATCGGGAGGGTTACTGTTGAATTAAAATATTGGAAACGTCAAGGTTGGACACCACCAAAATATTAATTTTGAAGAAAATAAGGGTCTTTAGGGTTTTAATATATTAAAATTTTAGCATTTTTTAAAAGGGATTGACATTTATATAAAATCTGTATATTTTAAGTAACTATAAATTTATAAGTTTTGTATGTTTCTTAATGTTATACTTTAAATCTTTATTTGAACCTAATACAAAGCAATAAAAAGCTTCATGAAACTCTAAAATCTAAGGTAGAAATTACAAATTCTCACCATAAGCTAAAACCGCCATTAACTCAAAAATCCATTAGAATTATTATTGATGTTGTCTTAAAAAAGGAAAATTGTTTGGATTATTACGTGTTTGTTAATATTTTGAGTAATTCTGATATTAAAGTTATAAATTCACTCTATTTTAGGAAACGAAAACCAACTGATATCATTACGTTTACATATACAGAAGATTTAATAACGGAGGGGGAATTGTTGCTTGGCATTGATGAAATTAAGAAAAATTCAGTTTTTTATAAAACTTCGTTTTTTAATGAATTTTGCCGAGTTTTAATACACGGCTGTCTTCATTTAGTTGGATATAACGATATAACACAGAAACAAAAGAAACTAATAAGGGAAAAGGAAAATTTTTATTTGAATGAAATCAGAAAATATGTATCCTGAACGAATAATTGAAATAATAGTCCGGTTATTGGCAATAATTCATGAGAGTAAACAGATCGTAAACGAAGATCTTGAAAATCTCGGCAAGCTCGGTTATTCACAGAATGAGATTAACATGGCTTTTCAGTGGTTATACAAGAATTTTATTCCAAAAGAAAAATATTCAGAAAAATCGTATAAATCCGAATCACACAGAGTTTTTCACGAAGCAGAAAAAAAAGTTATTTCTTCAGAAGGCAGAGGTTTCCTTATTCAGCTTACCAATCTCGGTCTTGTATCGAACGTCGAATTAGAAATAATTCTGGAAAGACTAATGATGACCGGTCTACAGCGGATAACATTAAATGATGTTAAATTGTTTAGTTCAAATTTTTTACTTGAAAAGTTTGGTTCCTCATTTACCAGTATTAACATAATTGATACGGGAGATAAAATTAATTAACAAATGGCTAAATCTTTAGTAATAGTAGAGTCACCTTCAAAAGCTAAAACAATAAATAAGTATTTAGGGAGTGCATTCAAGGTTGTTGCGTCAGTAGGTCACATTAAGAATCTGCCTAAGAGTAAAATCGGAATTGATTTCGATAATGCATATGAACCGACGTATGAAATAATCCCGGGTAAGGAAAAAGTTATAGAAGAATTGAAAAAGTTATCAAATGAATCTGATACTATCTACATCGCAACCGATCCTGACCGCGAAGGTGAAGCCATTGCAAGCGATATTGCAGAAATAATTAATTCTAATGGTAGAAAGATATTCAGGGTATTATTTAACGAGATAACCCCAAAAGGTATTCAAGATGGCATTGCCAATCCACTTGATATCGATGGCAAGCTTGTCAGCTCTCAGCAGGCAAGAAGGGTAATGGATAGGATTGTTGGATATAAGGTTAGTCCGTTTTTATGGAAGGTAATTTATTACGGACTTTCTGCCGGCAGGGTTCAATCGGTTGCGTTACGGTTAATTTGTGAACGTGAAGAGGAGATCAGAAATTTTAAATCTGTTGAATTCTGGAGTATAATCGCCGGCTTTAAAGATACCGTTAAAGCCAGTGTTTTTCAATCAAAGCTTATTCAAAAAAATAAAATATCCTATAAATTTAATGGTGAAAATCCTAAGATAAGCAATGAAGCCGAAGCAGATGAAATTTGCCGTGAACTGAAAGACAAACGGTATAAAGTTTCCGATATTAACAGGAAGGAAATAAAAAGAAATCCATATCCGCCATTTATTACCTCTTCACTGCAGCAGGATGCTTCAGTAAGATTAAAACTTGCTCCTAAAAAAACAATGATGCTGGCACAGAAACTTTATGAGGGTTTGGATATAGGAGAAGAAGGACCTGTCGGTTTAATTACATATATGAGGACAGATTCAACAAGACTTAGTATAGATGCAGTTCGTGAAGCAAGAAAATACATATCTGGTAATTTTGGTTCAAAATATCTTCCACATACACCGCGTGTTTATTCACGTAAAACATCATCTACACAGGATGCACACGAAGCCATACGGCCAACATCCGTGTTCAGAACCCCTGAAAAGCTGAAAAAATATTTACATCCCGATTTACTAAGATTATATGAGTTAATCTGGAAAAGATTTATTGCCTGTCAAATGAATCCTTCCGTTTCAGACCTGTTAACATTATTGATTAAAAGTGAAGGAAATATTTCAGATGGTTTATCTGATAATGAATATATTTTCAGAACAACAGCAACTACACTTAAATTTGATGGTTTTCTTACAATATATAGGGATTCATCTGAGAATGGACTTGAAGACACTGAAGAAGAGCATGCTATACCTGAGGATATAGAGGTAGGTGATCCTGTAATACTTGAGAATACTCAAAAGAACCAGCATTTCACACAACCCCTGCCGCGTTTCACGGAAAGCAGTCTTATTAAACAGCTTGATGCACTCGGAATAGGAAGACCTTCCACTTACGCAATTATTGTTTCTACAATAATTAACAGAACTTACGTTAATCTTTTAGATCGTAAGTTATATGCCACTGAACTTGGTGAAACGGTAAATAAGCTTTTAACAAGCTATTTCCCGGATATTTTTAATGTAAAATTTACTGCACAAATGGAGGAAGAATTCGATAAAATTGCCGATGGAAAAATGTCGTATCGAAATGTTTTAGATGATTTCTATATGCCTTTCAATAAAGACCTGCATTCTATTAATGAAAAAATAAAAGATATAAAACAGGCTTTACAGGAAAAAACCGATATCGACTGCGATTTATGCGGTCATAAAATGATAATAAAGTGGGGACGCAACGGCCGGTTTCTTTCTTGTTCTAATTACCCGAAGTGTAAAAATGCAAAACCACTTCCCGGTGAACAGGAAGAACATGAAGAAATTGCCGAAGGAAAATTCTGCAGTGTATGCGGTGCGCAAATGGTGGTTAAAACCAGCAGGTTTGGTATGTTTCTTGGATGTTCAAGATATCCTGAATGTAAAAATATACAACCCATTACACTTGGCATTGTTTGTCCTAAGTGTAAGCAGGGTGAAATAGTGGAACGTACTACACAAAAACGTAAGAAAAAATTCTGGGGATGTACAAGGTATCCTGATTGTGATTTTATCTCTAATTTTAAACCCGTTGATAAAAAATGTGAATTTTGCGGTTTCACATATTTGCTTGAAAAGAGTAACAAGAAATCTGGTATTTTCCTTGAATGTCCCAATTGTAAGCATAAAGAACAAATAAAAGATATAAATGATGAAATAACAACTCTAGGAAAAAATACATTAAGTAACGGAGTTCAGTAATAATGCACCGAAGAAAATTTATAAGGTGCTGTTCATTCGTATTTCCGGCTGTATATTTAAATAATAAATTTGGAGATAAAATGTTGAATGATAAAGGTAAAATAGTTTTTTCACGATTCATAGATGACGATAATTATATTCGTAAGCTCGGTGATACCGTTCTTAGAAAATCTGCAAAACTTGGTTGTTCATATTCAGACTTCAGAGTAAGCAGTATCCGGACTCAGCGAATTGCATCACGCGAGAATACTATACTTGGGATCTCGGATGATGAGGATTTCGGTTTTTCAGTACGTGTATTAAAAGATGGTGTGTGGGGATTTGCTGCAAGCAGTACTGTCACAGAAACAGAAGCGGAAAAAATAACTGTTATAGCACACGAACTAGCAGAGGAAAGCAAACAAATTCAGAAACGAAGAGTCGAGCTGGTTCCTGTTCCGGCTTACATTGATTTATGGAGAACACCAATTAAAACAGATCCCTTCGATATATCTGTAGATGATAAAGTCAATCTTTTGTTTAAGATAAACCAGAAGGCACTTGATCTTGGTGCCGATTATTGTTCTTCATTTGTTTGGTTTGCTAAAGAAATGAAATGGTTTATGTCAAGCGAGGGTTCTTTTATAAAACAGGAAATTGACAGGACCTGGCCTCAATTCGACCTGACAGTTGTGGATAAAACTACAGGAAAATTTGAAAACAGAACTTCGTTAACTGCACCAGTTGGAAAAGGTTACGAGTATATCGAAGAATATGATTTTATAGCTGATATTGAAAAAGCTGTCGAAGAAACAAAAATGAAGCTTAAAGCTGAATCGGTTAAGCCTGGTTATAAGGATATTATTCTTGACCCTACACATTTATGGCTTACAATACACGAAACATGCGGTCATCCTTCAGAACTTGACAGGGCTTTAGGGTTTGAGACAAATTATGCCGGAACCAGCTTTTTAACTACTGATAAACTTGGTAAATTAAAATATGGCAGTGAAATAGTTAATCTGGTAGCTGATAGAACTCAGAAAGATGGACTAGCTACTCGTGGTTATGATGATGATGGTGTAAAAACTACCCAGTGGCATATTATTAAAAACGGACTGTTTGTAGGTTATCAAACTACAAGAGAAATGGCATCTTATATAGGAGAAACAGTTTCTAATGGATGTGCTTATTCAGATAGTTGGTCGCATTACCCAATTCAGAGAATGCCAAATATTTCTTTAAGTCCGGGTGCTAATAGGCTTGGTTTAAAAGACTTAATAACCGAAACTGAAGATGGAATCTATATATGTGGTGATGGCAGCTGGAGCATAGATATGCAAAGGTATAATTTCCAGTTCACAGGGCAGGTTTTTTATGAAATAAAAAATGGGCAAATTACGAAGTTACTGAGAGATGTTGCGTATCAGGGGAACACAGTAGACTTTTGGAACTCTTGCGATAAAATTTGTGATGCAAGTGAATATAAGCTTGGTGGGTCTTTCTTTTGCGGTAAAGGCGAACCCGGGCAGGTTTCACCTGTTAGTCACGGTTCATCTCCGGCTAGGTTTAAAAAAATCAAAATATTAAATACCAGTAAGGAAAGTAAAAGATGATATTAAGCGAAAACGAAGCAAAAAACCTGTTAAGCAAAATAATTTCATTATCCAAGGCAGATTCTATTTCTGTTATTTTATCTGGTAATAATAGCAGTAACTTACGATTTGCACTTAATTCAATTTCTACTAATGGTTATCAAGATGCTTTAGAAATAGATATCACAAGTAGTATCGGGAATAAGACGGGTTCAGTAAGGATAAACAAATTTGACAATGATTCTATAAAAAAAGCTATTAAATTGTCAGAGAACTATGCAAAATTATCTCCTGAAAACATAGAATTTATACCTCCTCCTGAGAAACAATCATATTTACAGGCAGTTAATTACTCAAAAAGTACAGAAGATATGACAAATCAAAAAAGAAAGGAACTTGTAAAACATGCTATTGATGAATCTGAAAAAAACACATTAACAACAGCAGGTTTTTATATGGATAATACGTCATTTACTGCCTTACAGAATAGTAACGGGTTATTTGCTTATAACTTAAGTACATTAACCCGTTTTTCAGCTACTTTCAGAACAGAAGACGGAACCGGTTCAAGCAGGACAGAAAAACAGTATGTTGATATCGGGAATCTTAATATAAAACCACTAGTAAATAAGGCAGTCAATAGAGCTAAGCTCTCTGTTAATCCGATTGAGCTTAAACCCGGGAAATATACCGTAATACTGGAACCGGCTGCAGTTGCAGATATGACAGCACTATGTCTAAACTTCATGAGTGCACGAGATGCCGATGAGACACGAAGTTATTTCTCTAGAAAAGGCGGAGGTAATTTAATTGGAGAAAAAATATCAAATGAAAGAGTCAATATTTATTCAAATCCAGTAGATCCATTGGCACCATCAATAACCTTTACGCGAGAGGGTATGCCGTTAGATAAAACTGTATGGTTTGAAAACGGTATCTTGAAAAATTTAACAAGAAACCGATTCTGGGCAAAAAAAACTGATTCAGAAGTAGTTCCGTATCCTTCTAACCTGATTATGACAGGTTCATCAAAAACTTTAGAGCAGATGATTTCAGAAACTGATTATGCAGTTCTTGTAACAAGATTCTGGTATATAAGAACAGTTGACCCGCAAACTATGTTATTAACCGGATTAACACGTGATGGTGTTTTTGAAATAGTAGACGGAAAGATAAGAAGACCCGTTAAGAATTTCAGATTTAATGAAAGTCCCGTAAACATTTTCAAAAATATTGTTGATATAGGATTGGCTGAGAAAGCAACAGGCAGTGAAAATGAATTTTTACAGATACATGTTCCTGCATTAAAAGTAAAAGAATTTAATTTCTCAAGTTTGTCTGACGCAATTTAATATTAATTTTACTCCATGAAACTGCTGGATACAATAGATAGTTTTAGGTCATATCTTATAAATGAACGGAATTATTCAAAGCATACGCTTATTAACTACATGCATGATCTTCATAGCTTGTACAAATATATTGCAAATGAGCTTGGCTATAAATCAGCAAAAATAGAGCTTGAGTTTATAGATAGTGATACACTAAAAGGATTTATAGGGAGCTTTATAAAAAATCCGGAATTGAAATTTTCAAAGCGGACAATTTCAAGGAAAATATCCACCTTAAAATCTTTTTATAAATATTTAAACAGAAAGGGAATATTTAACAGTAATCCTGCAAAGAATTTAGTTTTTCCGAAGCTAGCTAAAAATCTGCCCACTGTAATAGATGAATACTCGATAAATACATTGCTGAACTCAGATATATTTAAATTCGATTTTGAAGGAAGGCGTGATAAAGCTATTATGGAGTTACTTTATGGATGCGGTATAAGATTAGCTGAGCTGATTAACATCAAAGTACAGGATATTGATTTTAATAAATCGACTATAAAAGTATCAGGTAAAGGCAGAAAAGAAAGAATAATACCTGTCGGTTTACTGGCATTAAATACTGTGCGGGAATATATGAATCTTCGTAGTTTATATTTTGCCAGATTGAAGAAAAGTTATGATACAAGCGTATTATTTAATGCTTCAAATGGCAAAAAACTCTATACCGCACTTGTGAACCGGATAACCGATAAGTATATATCAGGTTACAGTGAGCTTAAGAAAAAAAGCCCGCATATTTTAAGACATAGTTTTGCAACACATTTACTGGATAGGGGAGCCGATATACGAGCTGTAAAAGAATTGCTGGGTCATGCAAGTTTATCAACAACACAGGTTTATACACATGTATCGGTTGAAAGGTTAAAAAAGGTATACCAGAAAGCCCACCCGAAAGCAAATATTCCCCGTTGAAACAGCTTTAATATTATTATGTCAGTTAATAATTTTGCATTTATAAATAGTAATTACAGGAACCGAAAATCATAGATGTTCGAATATTCCAAAAATGAGTTAAAAAGCCTACGTAAAAGGATCGATGATCTAAGGGGGTACCTTTGAAATTTTTAAAAAGCAGGAACAGGTAGAAACACTTCAAAAAAAAACACACGAACCCAGCTTCTGGGAAAACAATTTATCAGCACAAAAAGTACTTCAGGAAATATCCGTATTAAACGATTGTATTGACTCATGGACAAAACTTGAGAACCGGCTGAAGGATATAGAAACACTTGTAATTCTGGCGGAAGAAGAACAAGATGATACACTCCAGGAAATATTTGAAAATGATATTACGAAACTAGATAAAGATTTATCGGAACTCGAATTCCGTAACATGTTAAAAGGCGAAGATGACCAAAGAGATGCCATTTTAACGATAAACAGCGGTGCCGGCGGAACAGAAGCACAAGATTGGGCACAAATGCTTATGAGGATGTATCTCAGATGGTGTGAGAAAAACTGTTACAAAACGCAAGTTATCGATATGCTTGAAGGAGATGGTGCCGGTATTAAAAGCGCTGCTATAGAAGTTAACGGTAAATACGCTTACGGATACCTAAAAGCAGAAAACGGCGTACACAGACTTGTTAGAATTTCTCCGTTCGATTCTAATAAAAGAAGACATACTTCTTTTGCTGCGGTGTTTGTATACCCTATAGTTGATGATAAAACTGAAATAGATATTAATACAGCCGATTTGAAAATAGATACCTTCAGAAGCGGAGGCGCCGGAGGACAAAACGTTAATAAAGTAGAAACAGCTATCAGGATAACACATATTCCTACCGGGATAGTGGTTCAATGTCAAAACGAAAGATCACAGCTGCAGAACAGGCAGAATGCTTTGAAAATGCTTAAATCGAAACTTTATCAGCTCGAGAAAGAAAAAGAAAAGGAAAAAACAGAACGCATAGAAAGCTCAAAGAAAAAGATTGAGTGGGGTAGTCAAATAAGATCCTACGTATTTCATCCGTATAATATGGTAAAAGATCACCGAACGGATTTTGAAACTTCAAATACACAGGCAGTAATGGATGGCGATATAGATGGTTTTATTAAATCATACCTGATGGCAAATTAATTAATAAGACCCATACTAATTTAATGAATTATACTTATTTTCTTGCTAAGAGATTTCTACTATCAAGAAAAGAGTCTCGTTTTGTTTCATTTCTTACAATAATTTCAATTGCAGGTGTAACTATCGGTGTAGCTGCACTTATAATTACAATTTCTATTATAAAAGGCTTCGAGAAAGAAATTACCCAAAAGGCAATATCACTTTCGTCTCACATTCAGATTACATCTTTTAAAACCGAAGGCATAAAAAATTACGATTCTGTTATCAGCAAACTCAAGGAAAAACTTCCTCAAGAGATGAATGGGGCTATTTTTACTCCTTTCGTTCAAAAGGAAGCTGTAATAAAATACAAAGATTATGCTGAAGGAATTATTCTAAAGGGTATAAAAGATGACTTTAATTTATTGGGAACAAAACGAAAAATCCTGTACGGTATTTCTTCACTTACCAAACAGGATTCGTTGAAATCACCTATATTAATCGGGAATAAACTTTCAGAAAAGCTTGGTATAAGCATTGGAAGTAAAATATTTATTATTGCTACCTCTGGAATACCATCTGCAGCTAATATACCCGATATTCAGACTTTTTATGTAACAGGTATTTATGAATCGACATTGAAAGAGTACGATGATGTATTGCTATATTGTAATATTAATGATGCCCAAAAATTATTTAATACAAATAATTACATTACCGGGATTGAAGTAAATATTAGCGATATAAATTTAATTGAAGAAACAGCAAAAAAAATCAAGCATACTTTAGGTTATCCTTATAATTCAAAATCGATATACCAGACTTATAAGGGTTTATTCACGTGGGTTGAACTGCATAAAGAACCTGTTCCGATAGTACTTGGACTAATTGTAGTAGTTGCGGGTTTTAATATGGTTGCTTTTTTATTAATGATAGTTCTTGAAAAAATAGAAACGATAGGAATACTTAAATCTCTAGGTTCAACTAATTCCGAAATTCTGAAAATTTTCTTTTTACAGGGTGTTTTTATTACTGTTACAGGTATAATACTCGGTAATTTACTTGGATATGGGCTATGCTATTTACAAAATAATTATAATATCATAAAACTGCCTGAAGTTTATTATATGAACACTGTACCACTTGAAATTAATGTATTTTCGGGTATAATTGTTACGGCTGTGACATTATTACTTGGATGCATAGTAACTATTTTCCCCTCACTTCTTTCTTCAAGATTAAATCCTGTAACATCAATAAGATTTAAATAAATAATATTGCACTTTACTAAGGATAAAAAGTTTATCTCTCAAATGTTTGATGAGATATCACCTATTTACGATTTTTTAAATCATTTCTTCAGCATGGGAAATGACTTATTATGGAGAAAAAAAGCAGTAAAATTACTGAATGATAGGAAATATAACCCAAATGATGGTTATTGCTACAAAACAATTCTGGATCTTGCTGCGGGAACAGGTGATTTAGGGCGTGAATTTATTAAGTTATCTCCCGAAACCCTGTATTCGGTTGATTTATCGGTTAAAATGTTAAATTACAACAGAAAAAAGATAAATAATGAGAAAAATAAAATCATTTTGGCAGATGCAGAGCATCTTCCTTTTCATGACAGAACCATTGATTTAACAGGGATAGCTTTCGGAATCAGAAATTTCGGGAAATTACAAAATTGCATTAATGAAATCCACAGAGTCTTAACCGATAGAGGATTATTAATAGTCATCGAGATGTTCTGCCCCGAGAGGAAAACTATTTGGCATAAAATATTTAATTTATATTTTACAAGGTTGGTTCCTTTTTTAGGTAATTTAATATCGAGGAGTAAATACGCTTACTGCTATCTGAGTTATTCCGTTTATGATTTTTTGGACATTAATGAATATAAACGTCTTTTAGAAAATAGTGGTTTTGAAATCATATTGGTAAAGAATAATTTTCTAAATTTTGTTTATACAGTTCTTGCAAGAAAGAAAAGTTAAAGTTATATTAACAATAATTATTTAGTATTATTGCAAACAACATTAAAATGAAAAAAATAATTAAACTTTTACTAATAGTTTGTCTTTTATCGCTTCCGTTTTTAGGAAGTGATTGTGATAAAATACTGGAAACAACAGGGACTACGGGAGATATTACAGGTAACTGGGTTCTGGTTTATATCGCCGGCTCTCAGCACGATATTTGTCCAGGCGAAACTATATATTTCCCCAGTTCTACCAGCGGGAATGCAGTATTAAAATGCCCTAACCAGCCGGAAGTAACCGAAGCTTATACAATTTCAAACAGTGTTCTGAAATATACACGTACCAGCGTAGAATATTATATACGAACTCTTAACCAGAATGAACTGGTTTTAGAGGGCAAGAGCCCGGGTAATGTTCAGTACAGGCATTTGACATACAACAAAAGCAGTATTACAGATTATAAAGTAAATCCTGGTAATTACAAAACAAAAAATTCATCTGAGTAAGCATTATGAAAAAAAATAAATTTTTGCCGATATTAATTATTATATTTCTGTTATTTGCCTCAGCTGCCTTTTTAAATTTTGAAACTGCTAGTAGAATTAATCCAAACACTGATTTTGTTAAAAAACCTAGTGTTATTTTCGATGTGATACAAAAGAAAAAACAGTTCAACAAGTTCGATAACTTCAGGTTATTTAACATATCTTCTTCAACAAACAATACATTAAAACAATACGCAGACTCATATACGATATTGAATTTATATAATGTGGAGTATAACAAGCTGTATAAGCAGAAACCGGATTTCATTTCAATTAAAATTCCCTTAGAAAATAATAAATACATACTTGCCGAATTGGAAAAAGTGGATATTCTGCCAACTAATTTTTCACTTAAGAACCTGTATAATAACCGGTATTCGATGATTAAAGATAATGAGGGAATCTATTACCAGGGCATTATAAGCGGTGATAATAATTCTATCGCAGGCATTAGCTTCTTTAAAAATGAAGTAATAGGTCTGTTTTCAAACAGTGAAGGAAATTATGTTTTAGGTAACTTAAAAGATGGTAAGTCCTCCAATAATAGCGAATATATTATTTATAACGATAAAGACCTGAAAATTACGAATAAATTTAAATGCTTGGTTGATGATAGTAATGAATCGAGACTGAATAAAGGATTAACAAGGGATTTTTCAAATATTAAAAACTCGTTAAAAACCAAACCATATTCAGATAATCCGACACAAGATTCTGTAAGAATTTATTTTGTAACAGATTATGATATGTTCCAGCGATGGGGGACAAATGGAATTGTAACATTTGTTACAGGTATGTTTAATGTTGTATCACTAATATACAGGAACGAATCAATCCCGCTTGCACTTGCTCCAACGCTGGGTTATTATTCACAACCCGATCCTTATTATAGCATGACCAATTCTGTCGATGTTCTGTATGCCTTTGGTAATAATACAAGAGATAATTTTAACGGCGACTTAGCGCATTTACTCTCTACAAGGGATGCCGGTATGGGAGGAATAGCATGGATAAATATTTTGTGTCAGTCATTTAATCCAAATGATACTTCAGGAAGATTTGCATTCAGCAATATAGACCCGATTTATAACCAATTACCGACTTATTCATGGACAATCAATGTTGTTGCACATGAAATGGGTCATAATTTTGCTTCACGTCATACACATGCCTGTGTATGGCCAATAGCATTTGGTGTCTATGGAGCAATTGATTCGTGTTATTATGCAGAAGGCGGATGCTTTTACCAACTCCGTCCAAATTATAACGGGACTATTATGAGTTATTGTCATTTAAATGGTTATATAAATCTTGCAGGCGGATTCGGACAATATCCCGGTGATACGCTCAGAGAAGGATACCGTCTTGCAAAATGTCTTGATAATTCCTTAAACTCATCTGAATTACCAGTTACATTTAATTTGTTACAAAATTATCCTAATCCCTTCAATCCGGGTACATATATGCACTTTGCATTGCCGCAAGATGCGTTTGTTACAATTTCTGTTTACGATATCAACGGAAGATTTATTACTTCTTTAAATGACCATAAATTTTATAATGCCGGATATCAGACGGTATATTTTGATGCTTCGGGGTTAAACCTTGCTTCGGGTGTATATTTGTATCGTTTGGAGGCATTCTCGGATAAAACAAAGGTATTTTCACAGGTTAAAAAAATGATTTTCCTGAAGTAACATGATACTGAATTATATGAAATTTTACATATTAGCTTTACTCACTATATTTATTTATGCATGTTCTGGGTCCGATAGAACAGAAAAAAACTATACACAATATTTATTTGTTTTTTATGATTCAACCGGTACCGATACAGTTGCATACGGTAACCTGAGATTCGGCTCGCTAAAACAAAAAACCGAAGGTTTTTATACAGTTTACAAAAAAAATTCAACTCTGCCTTTTTCTAACGATACTTCGGCAGTATTAGAAGGTTCATTTGATAATATCAAAAAATCACTTTGGTTGAACATGAATCCTAAATTAGCTGATAACAATATATTTGTAACCGCTGTATTATTAAACGATATATTTGAAGGTGATTGGATGTATTCTACTATGAAAGGTATAAAAGAAAAGGGGAAGTTTTACGCAAGGAAAAAATAACCTGTCTATTTAGTTATATTAGCATTTCTTTCAGCACCTACCGAAACCAGTTTTACAGGCACTCTTAAAAAAGTACTAATAAATTTTATATAAGCAATGCACTCTTTTGGAAGATCTTTGAATTTTCGAATACCGGAAATGCTGGTCTTCCAACCGGGAAAAAGTTTATAAACCGGCTTTAATTTAAATAAATCATTTGCACTGCATGATGAATAACTGATACTTTTTCCTTTATACTCATAAGCAGTGCATACTTTAATTTCATTCAGAGTGCTAAGGATATCCAGCTTGGTAATTGCAAGCATATTTACGTTGTTTATATTACATGAAAATTTTACAGCTTCAAGGTCAAGCCATCCTATTCTGCGTGGTCTTCCGGTGGTTGTACCGTATTCGGCACCATATTCTCTGATTCTGTTAGATAGATAGGAATTTATTTCGGTAGGTAAAGGTCCGCTTCCTACACGTGACGTAAAAGCCTTAACAACTCCTATAACCCGGTTAATGCTCTTATATGGTATACCGGCACCTGTATTGGCTGCTCCAATAACGGTATTCGAGGCAGTAGAAAAGGGATACGGTGACCAATCGGTATCAAGCATAATACCGTGTGCGCCTTCCAATAAAATTCTTTTCTTATTTTTTAATTCATTGTTAAGAATTATGAAAGCATCGGCTATATAGGGAAGTATCGTTTTTCTGAGTTCGTATATTTTTTCAAGTTCATAGTTAAGATTAATAGGTTCAACACACAGGGAGGTAAGGATTTTATTCTTTAGAGCACAATGAAATGAAAATATTTCTTTGAAATGTTTCCAATCCTGAAGCTCACTCACCCTGATACCATTATAAGAGACTTTATCGGCGTATGCTGGTCCTATGCCGCGTAATGTAGTGCCAAGCTTTGAAGTTCCTCTGGCATTTTCGTATGCTTCGTCAAGTTTTTTGTGATAGGGAAGTATAAGATGGCAGCGTTTGGAGATAATAAGTTTCTTTTTAAGGTTTAAACCTTCATTAATAAGAAGGTTAATTTCTCCGACAAGGACTTCAGGGTCTAATACAACACCGTTTGAAATTACTACCTTGGTACGTTTATGAAAAGCTCCGGAAGGTATTAGTCGAAAGAAATACTTTTTATCACCGATTACTACGGTATGACCAGCATTATTGCCACCTTGGAATCTTACGACATAATCTGATTTTTCTGCAAGGAGGTCAACTATTTTACCTTTACCCTCATCACCCCATTGAAGACCTAGAACTACATCTGCAGGCATGTAATATTTTGATTAGTTAAATATCAGGCTTTACTTACAGCAGGTTTCAACGTTTTACGCCTTTTTTGAAAATACTTAATATCAACTACAAAAGCACTTGCTACGTAAACCGATGAATATGTCCCTGTGATAATACCTATTAAAAATGTGAATGCAAAGCTCCTGTTAACTTCACCACCGAATAAAAATAAAACCAAAACAGTTAAAAATACCGTTCCGCTGGTGATAATAGTTCTGCTTAATGTTGCATTTATGCTTCTGTTCATGACTTTCAATATATCTTCGTTTTTGTATAACTTGATATTTTCCCTGATTCGGTCAAAAACTATTACGGTATCATTAGTAGAAAAACCTATCAGGGTAAGAAAAGCAGCAACCATCCCCTGAGACAGTTCAAGATTTAGTGAGGGGAATAAAGCTTCGAAGATTGCAACCATTCCTAATGTTATTAGGACGTCATGAAATAATGCAATAACAGCACCCAAAGCGTAAACAAACTCAAATCTGAGGGCAAGATAAATTAATATGCCAATTAACGAAAATAAAGTAGCAAGAATTGCTTTACCTCTTAATTCTTTACCAATTTTGGGACCAACTTTGTCGATTTTCATTATTTCATATTTATTATCAGGGATATTGGAAGTAAGTGCATTTTTGATTTTATCGGAAACAGCAGTTCCTTCACTTTGTTCTGCTGTTCTAATCAAAATATCCCGTTCACTGCCCATTGTTTTTATCTCGCTTCCGAGGATTCCGGTCTTATCAACTGCATCACGGACATCCTGAATAGCTACGTCTTTTTCAAATTGTACTAGTATCTCGGTACCGCCTTTAAAATCTATACCGAGATTAATACCTCTGAGTATAAAAATCGAAAAGCCAATAATTATCAGGCATACAGAAAGTATGTAGAAATATTTTCGTTTCGAAAGAAAGTCAACATTGACATTATGTAAAAATCTCATATGTTTTTATGTTATCCGAAGTTTATTTGTGTTTTGCCTTTTTCAGTTAGTATGTCGAATATTATCCTGGTTATTACAATGGCTGTGAACAGGTTGGCAAGCAAACCTATTATTAATGTTAAAGCAAATCCCTGTATGGGTCCGGTTCCGAATTGATATAAGACTAAACCGGTTATTATTGAAGTAACATGAGAGTCAAGTATAGCCGAAAAAGCTTTTTTGTAACCTATTTCAATGGCAGTTTTTATAGGTTTACCTCCCACAAGTTCTTCCCGTATTCGTTCATAAATCAGAACGTTTGAGTCAACGGATACACCAATAGTAAGTATGAGTCCTGCGATGCCGGGTAAAGTAAGTGTAGCGTGGAATGAAGCCATAATACCAAGTACAAAAAGCATATTGAATAATAAAGCAAGGTCAGCCACGGCTCCTCCGAAGTGGTAATACACAACCATAAATAACGCAACCAGTACCAGTGCTATGAATGAAGAATACAATCCTTTTTGAATAGAATCTTCACCAAGAGAGGGTCCAACAGTTCTTTCTTCAATAATTTTTAAAGGAGCAGGAAGTGCGCCTGCTTTTAAAACAATTTCTAAAAGCTTAGCTTCTTTAATGTTTTCCATTCCTTCGATCTGTGAACTGCCTCCGGTTATTTTACTCTTAACCACAGGCGAAGAATAAACAACATTATCAAGAACTATAGAAATTCTTTTCCCAATATTGGCTCCCGTGATCCTTGCCCAATCAGCAGCACCTTCGCTGTTCATTTCCATGTACACAACGGCACTGTTCGAGTTAGGGTCTATATTGGAACGGGCATTAATTATTACTCCTCCGGTTAATTCAGGTTCTTTTTTTAAAGTATAAAGAACAAAAATCCTTTCACCTTCGGAAAAAAAAGTTTTATTTGACCAGATCATTTCTACATCCGGTGGTATCAGGTCTTGTATATCTTTTCTTTCGAGTAATCTTTGAACTTTTAATTTATCCGATTCTTTGACAAACCCGTCAGCACTTTGTTCTCCAAAACGAACTAAATAAAACCATGGATGTTTGATTTTCCATTCCTCTTCGCTTAATTCGCGTGTTGTATCTTCAGTAATAAGATTTGTATCTGTTGATGTTAATCCTGTATCCTTACTTTTCGAGGTATCTTTACCAGTAACTTTTTTAACAGATGTATCTTTTTTAGTCGTATCTTTCTTAGTGAGTATTTTTTTAGT
>CAYWTS010000001.1:0-130772 GCA_964461265.1 uncultured Ignavibacteriales bacterium | reverse complement strand
TTTTAACAGATGTATCTTTTTTAGTCGTATCTTTCTTAGTGAGTATTTTTTTAGTGGTATCTTTTTTAGTAAGCTCTTTTTTTGTTGTATCCCTGTCGGTAATTTTTGTTTTATCTGTTTGTAATGTATCGGTTTTTGTAATTTTGCTTAATGAGTCTGCTTTTATCAGTGAATCAAGATTACCGCCAGCAAGATATGTATCTATCTTTTGCATAATATTTATGGTTATCTGCGGGTCTACAACCAGCTGAAACTCCAGAAGTGCAGTACCTTGTAAAAGTTTTCTGACGTCAGCTACGTTGCTTATACCGGGTAATTCTACAACTAGTCTGTTGCCGCTTTTCTTTTGTATTACAGGTTCCGATACTCCGTACTGGTCAATCCTGTTACGTACTACCTCAACGGCTCGATCTATAGCATTTTCAACCTCGGATTTTAACATCGATTTGATACTTGATTCATCATCACGTACTTCTCCATAATATGCTTTTAAAGATGAACCACGTGCTTTCAGTATGTTATCGAAAATATCAATCAGATTTTCATCAGATGTTTTGGATGCTTCTGATGTTTGTTCCAGCGTCTGTTTAAAGATATCATCTTTGTTTTTAGAAAGGTCTTCAAGAAGCTTGGGTACATCAACTTCCATAATAACATACATACCGCCCTGAAGGTCAAGACCCAGCTTAATAGCGTTTTCTTTTGCATGTATCACATCCGAAGCATTTTTATCGAAATATAATAAACTGTCTTCGTGTGTGTGAAGGTTAGCTATCTCTTTTTTGTACTGATAGTCTTTGTAAGTAGGGTATAGAAAGTAAATTGCAAGAATAATAAATAATAACGTAAGTATAATTCTAAATCGGTTCTTCTTCAATTATTTATTTCGGTTATATAGTTTCAAAATTAAGGCACTAATATAATTTTACCATAAACTATAAGCAATGTAAAGTTAAATCTTATGATAGAAAGTTAAAGGAATTCAAAATCTTACATTTGAGGAACAGTTTCAGAATTTGGGTGAGCAATTAGATTCCTCCGTAAAGAGTGCTTATGGCAGAACCCACAACCCTCAGAGCCATTCTTCTCAGTTATTTCTATAGGTCAGGAGGTTAACCAACTAACTTAGAGATTTATTTGCATTTTTGGGTGAGCAATGGGATTCGAACCCACGACCCTCAGAGCCACAATCTGATGCTCTAACCAACTGAGCTATGCTCACCATAAAAATTTGAGATTTCCGATTTTAGATATGAGATATATGATAATAACATTAAAATAAATCTAAAATATCAAATCATTACATCTCAAATCGAAATATACGCCCATCAGGAATCGAACCTGAAAACTTGGCGCCTGTGGCGCTGCACTCTAAAACTAAAAATATTTGTACGCCCATCAGGAATCGAACCTGAAACCTATAGCTTAGAAGGCTATCGCTCTATCCAATTGAGCTATGGGCGCAAAATAATTCATTTTCTATAATTTTTGAAAGAACTTAATATTATTACAAAAATACAGAAATTCTCAAATTGTGTAAAGTGAATAAGATATATCATGCATCCATTAATCAAATTAACCGTATTTAATTTTTAAATATAGCAATATTGTCATAAAAACTATAGATATTGTGTTAGCTGAAATTACAGGAATACTTCTAATCAGAATTCCATAAATAAGCCAGGTAATAAGCCCGATTTCAAGCATTATTAACATTGAGAGAGAAAAATCTTTTGTGTGTCTGCTCTTTATCGATTTTATTGATTGCGGAAGAAACGCGAATGTGGTTAGCATAGCCGCAAATAATCCTACGATAGTTGTAAAAATATCCAATTATTGAATTGCCAGTTTAATGTTTAAACCTGCTTCGCTTGATTTTGTAGTAGAAATTTTCAGTACACCTTCGGTAGGTTCTGTTTTGGAATATTTATAGAAAATCTGTACCGTTACACTTTTAGATAAAGCATATTGAATCGATGGATTAAGTGTTGTAGTAATGGTTCCTGTTTGTGAATTTGTCTCCCAAATACCGCCAGTATAAATTAATGTTCTCGGGTCATTTACACTTCTGCTGTATGTAAAAGAAACAGTAAGATCATTCTTTAAGGAGAGTCCGAATAGGGGGATTGAAAAGCCCTGTTTCGAATAGCTTGCATTAAAAGATAACTCGGAAGTTGACGTTGTATTTATCCTTGCATCTGAAGGTGCGAGGTCATAATTATCGGTTTTATTTAGTTTGAAAGAGGTCGTAAGGTTTCCCCCTTCAATTTGTTTAAATGTAATATTAACACCTATTAAAGGATTAAATCCCGTTGTAAGCTGGTGGGAAGTAATATATTCCGGTTGTGAACCGTTATATGCGTAATTTTTTTTATAATCAGAAGTATAAGCATTATCAATTGAAACCGAAGATGCAAATGGAGAAAAAAGCTCAAATTTTTCAACACCTGTTAAAGTTAAATTCCAGTTTGGAAAAGGAAATGAAACAAATTCATTTTCGAATGATTCCGAAATTTCATTTGCTTTTTGGGTAGCATCGGTAGTTATTGGTTTCGCAAGTTTTTGAACAATGTTTCCGCCGACTAAGAAAGTTGGACGTGAAATTATCCTGTTCGTTTGCGAACTAGTGGGTAAACCAAGGTCTCCGAATTGATTGGTTATATAATTAAGGGTTGTGCTATTGCTCCACGCGGTTTTATAAGTAAATGATATTTTCAGGTTGTTGGGGAAAATAGGAGTAATAAAAGTACTCAGGTTAAGCAAGTTAACAGTTCCCAGCTGGTCATTAAACTGTACATTAGGCACCCTTCTGCCGGGATCATTTGCCCATCCAAGCTGGTAAAGGCGTGATGGTCCGTATTCAGGTTTGCTACCGAAATTAATCCAGAAGTTTGTAAATCCTGCCCTTCCATCAACTGCGTAATTTGTATTGGTTTTCGTTTGTGAAAATGTAAGATTGAGCTGGTCGGGAATAAACGTTCTAAGGATTTTTAAAAGCTCGCCAAGGCTTTGCTTGTCGTCCTGGATTAACTTGTTTGAACCCGACCCGATAAAGTTTTGTTTTGTTTTGAATAAGTCAAAAAATTGGTTTAACTTAACAAAAATAGAGGTCTGAAAATCAGCACGATTTGAAACAATGCTTCCAAGGTTTTGATTATTTGTAAACTGAGGAGGTCTCCAGTCATAAGTACCGCTGTATGATGCTGTAATATCGAAAAAGTTTTTAACAATCGGGATATTGAACCTGGGATTAATGTTTACTGTCTGCCTGTAAGCTTGATCTTTTCCAAAATTAATTAACCGATTGCTGAAAAATATATCTTTCATTATTTCACCGGTAGAACGCTGTATTTTAAATGAATCGGAAGTTGTTTCAAGATATGTTAGATCACTAGTAGCTGTGAATGCATAATTTCCCGTAATATCTATTATCCAGTTCTCAATAAATTTCCAGTCCAGGTTAAAATTCCTGTTAGCATTAAAATTACGTGAGGTCGGATTAGGAAGCTGCTGGTTGCGTAATTGCTCGTTGCTGCGTGTACGGACAAAACTGGACCCAAGGCTAAAATTAGACGAAAACAATGGAGCCAACGGTATAAATGGTGCAAAGAAGTAGAATTTTGCATCCTTATATTCTTCACCAATGGGTAGAAACTTGCCAATATTTAAATGAAGTATATTAATAAGGTCATTTCCGGTCGAAAGCGATATATCTCCCGTAGCGTCCCAAGTATATTTAGTTTCAGTAACAGGCGTTCTTTCACGAGTCGAATTATAAGTGAAATTAAGCTGGAATTTATTAATTATTTCCCTGATTATAAAATTATCACTTGGGTAATTAAACTTAAAACCGTTTACACCTATTCTGTTTGTTATTCTAAGGGTTTGTGAATTGATACGAATCTGTTCCGACATCTGTTCGGCTAAGTGTTCATCTCCTGTTTGGTTTAAAACCTGATTATATGCAGACTGAACAGCACTTTCCAGTTCGATATCAGTTCCCGGCAGATATTTTGGTTTATCATATATCTCGGTATGGGAAAAGGTTACAGGAATCGTAAAGAAATTTTTGAATTTAACAGAAACATATTTAGCAAGCAGAGAATTTAGGATTTTATCAAAATTTACGGTTCCTGATATATCCCAGCTATTAGAAAGTATCCTTGTTCCAAACCTCCCTTCGAGATTATGGAAGTTCGGATCAACTTTAGTATATGAAAAGTTTATATTGCTGAAATCTGCTAGTTTTAAAGCAGTACTTATTGTATACGCGTAACCGCTTTTATCATTGGTTTTTAAAACTCTTAGCTCATCAAACCAAACAGATCCGGTAATGGGTTGAATATATCCCGGACCGCGGGCATTTTCTATCCCGAGCATTATTTGTGTAACCGATGTTAATGATGGATTTCCTATAATCCCGTATTTTGAACCAGGCGGACCATTAGCTACCGGCTGATAAAATATTTTGGTTGCAGAATCTCTTAATTGCTTTAGAACGCTTAAATCAGATAGATTAATTACAACTTCATTAAGTGTATTCCAGGGTGTTGCGGGTCTTATATCAGGATGTATGGGAGCACGGTATTCATAGTAATTAAGCGAGTCGCTTCCTATTCTGATAATAATACTCGCATCATAGTCATTCGGGTTGTTATACACAAAAGTCGGATCTCCATTCACGAACATCTTAATCATCCTATAATTTAATAGGTCAAGTGATTTTGCAGTAAATAGTTTTTTTACGAATTTACCCTGTCCCTGCAATAAATTATTTACTTCAATTGAAAGTGATTGTTCATTTAACAATACATTCGGGTCCGAAGAAGTCTGGTCTCTTTGTCTTAATACATCACCAGGTACCGGCTGCATATAATAAGCTGAATTGTCCTCAATGTTTACAACCGTAACATTGAATGAAGTATCACTTTTTGTTGTTTTTTCCCATTGATTGCCGACTAAGTTGAAATCTACGATTTTTATTAATGCTGAGTCATTCGAATTAAATCCTGTAAACCACACTCTGACATATTGCACATTATTCAGAATTGTGTTACTAGACCCGATTTTTTTCGAAAAGTCATTTAAAGGAATCTTGTATTGATACCATCCAAGGTTTCCGCCCCCCTTAATAAATTTGTTTGCGGTTGAGTCAGCTAATAGGGGCACTGCATATTCGTAATATTGGTTGGTAGTATTTAAGGTTGAGGTATTTCTTAAATTTTCGGTATCGATCTTTTTAGCTTCTTGCAGGACTGCATTTCCTTCTGTGCCGTTAAAACCGGAATAATCTTCGCTCCCCTGTGTCCATGAATAATTATCTCCTGCCGGGTCGGAACCCAACCAGGGATACAATGAAATTTCATCAGCATTTTTCATGCCATCAATTCCGTTATCTTCACCTTCTGCTAGAATACCGTCTGCATATGTATCTTCGGTATGAAAATTACGTTGTGGTGCATTAGGAATTAAACTATTCGCCAATATTTTTTCAGAAATAATACCGAGATCTATCATCATTTTTGCTGTATCCGATGAAGGTGTATAATTAGATATCTGCATCCAGATTTCTATATAACCTATATTTTCGTCTACAAGATTAGCAGTAGTTGAATTTAAGAATTTAAAGAACCCTCCCCATCGTCTTTGAGAAATAGGTTCACGCAAACGGAAGGAATCCTGAGTTACATAAGTGTAAGGACCCGGCTGATCGGGTTTAAATTTAATGACTAAAGGGGTAAGAGTTTTGCTCTGGCTGTTGCCAATCTGTTTATTCGGATATACATCATTAATGGGAACAGAATTTAAAAGATTGAACCATTCGATTTTAAATCTTCTTTGGGCAATTGTGCTGTCATTCTTTAAGTTCCCTGAAATTGTCACAGTATTTGAATCAGGTATGCTTGAAAGTGCCCAGCTTAACGGATTAAGCCCAAGAGAAATAATTTTCTTTGAGCCTTCGAAGTCATCTATATATGCTATCGATTCATTGTTATCACTTGGAATTTTACTTTTCTTAGTGTTTGCTTCAGGCAGAATTAAGGCAACTTCTCCCCGTAATGTTAAAATACTTTCTTCTTTAGTATTGTAGCCGGGAATTTTATTCAAAAGATTTGTTAAGAAGGGTAATTTAATATCCGTTGATGCATCAAATCCTAATATAGTATTGTTAGTCGGTTCCTCACCGATACGTACTTTATCGCTTAAAGTCTGTTGTTTTAAATTAATGAGAGTAAAACCTATATAGCTTGTTTTATTTATCTGTAATTCAGCTCTCGTTCCAAGCAGCGTTTTTGAGGCAAGCTGAAACAAATCATTAGTTTCGTAACTAATTTTGATATTTGAACCTGCCGATAAAGCCGCGGGATTTGTAATAACAAGCTCACCTGTAGTATAATCAACTGTATAATCCACACCTCTGATTAACTCTACACTTCCGTTGAAAACTTTAACACTGCCCTCAACAAGATTAAAACCAAGCTGGTAGCGATTTGTTGCCTCACCAACAGCCTTATATTTAAGATAATATTTTGGCTGAAGGCTTCGGGCATTTTGTTTTGAATTAAAATAAACAGCTGAATCCAGGGTGTATAGTGAATCCGGTAAGCCGGCTTTTATTAAGGTTTCATAAAATGGCTGAAGGGTAGGGAAGATGATTTCACCGTTTTCAAGGTCAACAGTAAATCCGGGGTAAAAGTCGAATTTACCGTCAGGTGCCTGTCCCGCTGTATCTATCTTCGTTTTATCATTTCTAATATCAAGCTTTGTATATGTAAGAAATGAAATATTATTATAGCTTCTTACCGGTTCACCGCTTGGAGGTTTGTAAATTACATCAAATTCCAGTTTCGTTTCATCATTTTTCAAATTTTTTACAGTTAATGAGTAACGGTTCTTTAACATTAATTTCCATGATGTTGAATAAGTTGTATCATTACCTATTGGTGCCTGCAAATCATTCATACGGATAATCTTAATGACCATAGAATCGGGTGAAGTAACATTAGAATAAGTTCCATATTGTTTGTTCGTGTTCTTTTCTTTGTAAACTACACCTATCGAATTGGCACCTATTGTGTTTGGTATGTTGATATTGATAGTCACAATACCTGCCTGGAAATTGACTTTATAATCCTCATCTCGTACCAATTTGACAAAATATCCCACAACTTTCCTTCCCGGAATTTCATATTCGAAATTTCTGATTGTGGTATCATAACCACCTGAAGGCATACTCGGTAACTGTACCCATCCTACTGCTCTTCTTTTATTTTGATTTGTTATATCTGTTTGCATCCATACTTCGAAGTCTTCCAAACCGTCACTGATTAAAAGCGGATCCGAACCGCTTAATGTTCCTCTGGAATAATATTCCCAATACTTAGATATATAATTAGTATCAACAAAGTAATGATTTTCTGTATAGTCGACTATAGAAATTTCACCATTAACTTCACGTGAACCGCCGGTGATGTCAATTGTTTTCTTTTCGCTTTTCTTTTGCGATGCGATACCTGTTAGGGTTAGAGGTCCAAGCTTAAATACACCTTTCACACCGAATAATGCCTGCGTGCTGCCTATTAAATTGGATTTTGTCTCAAGCGATACATTACCAGCTTCGATTCGCTGTATTACTTCATCTGCATATCCCTGGTACTTTATTTTTAACTGGTTTTCATATTCGAATACTCTCTGCGAATTCCAGTCTGCATCAATAGTTAATTTGTCACCAATGGTTCCTTTTGTCGTAACCTGAACTTCCTGCTTGAAGTTTATATTATTTTGCGATTGATCCTGTGTAGTTATTGTTTGCTGGTCAACGGTTGTCTTCTGGAATGAACCGGTTATATCTATAAGCCCGTTTATACGCAGATTAATAGTTGGGGGCCCGAATATTGTTTCGGTTTTAAAAGGCAGGGGAATGGTAATATCGGTAATATTTTTAAATAACTTTTCAAGTTCATCCTCAACTTCGATTTTATAAAATTCTGCGACAATCTTGTAGAAATCTTCCCTGCTTTTTGCACGGGTTCTTATTTCGATATATTTTTCGAATGTAATTGTTACCGGAACTTTTACAGCTTCATCATTAATATATTGCCCGATTGTGACGTTATTTAATGTATCAAATGTAAGTCTCGTCTCAACTTTAGTAGAACCTTCCAGAATTAAAGACGGGGTGTATGATTCGAGTTCGGTGTATGACTTGTCTTGTCTGACGTATTTAAAGTATTTGATACGTGCTGAAGAGTCGACAGGTTGTCTGATGAGTGTGGTATCCGGGACTTTCGATGTGTCGCTCCAAACTAAAGAAGTATCTCCCGAGATTCGGAACTTACTCCTATCCCTTCCCTGAGCATAAGTATCATTAAATGAAATAGCTAAAATTCCAGTAAATAGAAGAATCATAACTCCTTTTACCGAAAAAAATTTTTTATATCTTGTTCTCTGTTGCAATAAATTTACCCTGTCAGGGAATGAATGTATAAAGTAGTATTTATATTATCATAGGC
Organism: uncultured Ignavibacteriales bacterium; assembly: GCA_964461265.1. Taxonomy (GTDB): domain Bacteria; phylum Bacteroidota; class Ignavibacteria; order Tepidaquicellales; family OLB5; genus CAYWTS01. The sequence continues at coordinate 122,259 of CAYWTS010000001.1, read as the reverse complement.
AGTTTATGTGTGGTTAAAAATAATAAAATTCAAACATCAAACTGTGTAATTTTAAAATCTTGCTTTATATTATGCAAGTGAAAAATGAGGTAATTAACTGTTGGTTAGATATACAACACATATTTTGAATTAGAAATTATTATGAAATGAAAGCTTTTTAGAATAAAATGGCAGAATGGTACAGTATTTATAGTCATACCACATAAATATTAGTGCAAGATTCCGTAAACTTTCTGCTGTGCAGTTAGCTAAATGTATTGCTATTAATTTATGTGAGTGTTATTACCATTTGAGATAATTATATTTGAGAAAACTATAAACATGGAAAGAATTATTACAGTATTCGGTTCCGGCTTTACAACCAGTGATGATAAATTATATTACGAAGCACAAATTGCAGGCAAAATATTAGCAAATAACGGATTTACAGTCTGTACTGGCGGTTATTATGGTATTATGGAGGCTGTTAGCAAGGGAGCCAAGTCAGTTAATGGTAAAACCATTGGTATTATAGTTGACCCCGCATTAAATACAGGGTGGAAAAGTGAACCGAATAATTACATCGATGAAATTGTAAAAATGCCCAATTTAATGGAAAGATTAACCGAATTAATAGCAATTGGCGATACCTACCTTATTTTTAAAGGAGGAACCGGCACTTTGGTAGAATTATCAGTAGCACTGGAACTAATGAATAAAAAAGTAATGAAGGAAAAGAAGTTAATAATATTTAATTCATTCTGGGAACACATAGTAAATTTATTGAAGCAAGATACGGCTCAGCTATCAGAATTAATTGAAAGGTGTATAGTTTTTGCAGATATTAATAATTTAGAAACTATTATTAAAACCATTTAACTTCATATATGCGAGATAAACTCAGCAGCTTTATAAAATGTTGCGGTATACCTGGTAATTATAATCTTAATCTTTTCGCTGCATCGACAAAGAAATCGAAACCAAACAGCATCGTAAAATAAAATCTCCATTCTTTACCGTACGTCACTTCCTGTTTTTCATTGCTTGTAGTTGGGAAAATCCTTTTAAATTCATCAATACCGTATGCAGCGTTAAAGGTAAATGCTGTCGGGTAAACGTAATATGAAGTAGTTTGAAGCCTTAACTCTGCTCCGAAATCTTTTTTAAAATCGGCCAATCTTGTTTTATTTGAATTCCATGCGTTGCCAATATCACCGTAAACTGAGAAATAAAGCTTATCAACATAGAATTGGAGAATTTTAAAATCAATATTTTCAAAAAGCGGTATACGGTAGAAAATATTTACATGTGCATATCTGTTTCCGCCGATGGCATAAAAAGGATACCCTTTCATTCCCGGGAAACCGCTTATGTAAAAATCGAAGAAATTATCCTGGGCAGTTCCTAAAATAGCACCGCCTTTTAATCTGAAACCCAATGCATGAGAATTGAATATCTGAATTGATTCATCCCACTGACCTTCTAACCGGTGAAAATTTGCTTTCTGAAAAACTGTAATTACGTTACCTGTATTTTGATCGATTTGTAATTCGGGATTAAGCTCATTAAATTCATAATCATATTTCAATCTGATGTATCTTCCTATCGGATTAATGTCATCATTCCTGTAAGGTTTAAAATTACTGTATGAATAAGTCAACCATAGATCTCTTCCCTTGAAATAATTTGTCGAAGTTGAGGGAACCTGCAAACCTGTACCGGGAATAAGAAACGTGTTAAACTTAGATGAATAACTGGAATATGAGAAGCCGGATTTTATATTATGGCTTGTATTTATAATCTTAAATGCCATTGAAAAATCAAATTGGAGCAAATCATATGTAATGTCAACCGGTATAGTATCAATTCCTGCAAGAAATTTTGCATCAGTTTTTCTTGATACATTATAACCTGCCAGCTGGAAATGGGGAACAAAACTAAGGGTTTTTAGGAAGAAATCTTTAAAGAAAGGAACACCATTATTGTAATCGAATTGCAGAAACAGGTCACGTTCCAGCAGCTTGTTAATTGAAGCGCCTCCAAAGATTCCCATTTTACCTAATACATCCTGTGAATAAAAATACAGGCCGGGTTTAATAGCATCCACGAATTTACCTGATTTATTATAAGTATCGAATCTTAATACAGGAATAAGAAAAAGGGGAGTAGCAACATTCCTGTATTTGACGGAATTGGTAAATATCCTATTATCATCGTTAAAATTCCTTAATGTATCCCAGTTAAAATTATTCTTTGGCTCGGTTGAGTTTAGCTTGTTTTGTGATGCATACTTATTAATAAGCTTTTCGGGTCTGATGTAAACTGCATTTTTTAAAATTATAGAATCATTAATATTTTTTAAATCCTTGAGCATATTGATTTTATAACCCGATGATTTCCAGCATGCAAATACTAACTTAGCATTATTATCAACAGAGGGCATAAAGGCTCCTCCCCTGACATTGGTTACCTGTTCAAGCTTCGTAATCCTGTCTGCAGGGTTCATCAATATTTCATCTTCTGTTTTGTAACGATAAATATTGAATATACCTGTCTTGTCTGATGCCAGGTAAATGTATTTTCCGTCCGGTGAATATACGGGGGTTCTGAAATCCGTATTCGGATCGGTAAAAAGAAACTCCAAATTATTTGTGCTTATTTCTAAGCGGCATATATTACGCTGATTTGTTTTAGAGAAATCAAAAACTATAAATTGACCGTTTGGCGACCAGCGGGGTGAATATATTTGCTCACCATTTTTAAAATCTGTCAGCTTCGTCAAATTTTTTATCCTCTCACTGCCCGGATTTTCAGCAATAAAAAGGTTTTGAGTACCGTCTTTATTAATTACAAATGAAAGCATTTTACCATCAGGTGAATATGAGGGAGCATGAGCACGAAGATTAAATGTTATCTGTGTTTCCTTTTCCTTTGATATATCAAACTCATATAGGTCGAACACACTTTTGGAATGAATGGTAGGTTTGTTTCTTCTTGCGAAAATAATTTTCTTTCCATCAGGTGACCAGCTGAAACCACCGCTTACGCCTGCAATCAGCAGTTCATCTTCTTTAGCACTATAAACATTATGTATGAACAATGATACGGAACCATAATCGGATGTTTTGTTCGAAACATATGCAATTTTCTTGCCATCAGGAGAAAATTGGGGGAAATAGTTAGCGAAACCGATATTAGCTATTTCTTCACCTTCAACTATAAATTTGTTAATATTTGATATACGTTCTTCGTAATCTTTCTTTAGATATTTTATCCAATCATTATATAATTCTTCACCTGTTATGCCGATTGCTTTTTTAAAAGCTCCTTCTCCGTTTAATGTGGTAATGTTAGCGAAATTATATGATATCTCTTTCAGTTTGTCTTCACCGTACTTTTGAGCGATATATATTGTTAATGCAAATCCCATATTATAAATTGACTCAGCAGAATATGAAGTAACACTGGCAAATTGTCCTATCTCGTTCCATGTCAGCATCTTATTATCGAGAACTCTCATTCGAAGTATCATATCCCTGTGTGAATCCCAATCGTCATACCCTGTCTGCTGACGCTGGTACTGTGCTGTACCTTCTGCAAACCATGCCGGAACTACAACTCCTGAGAAGGGGTACGATATTATGGTATTAGGGTAACCATATAATACATCGGGTCTTCGTTCTTTTTCATAGCCAAGGTATTGCAAATAAATAGAAGGAAAACGTGTTGAAAATTTCATAGCAGACTGAAGCTGGATTATGTGTGTGAATTCATGTGTAATAACATTCCTGAGCCAGTTATGTGTACCTCTGAGATCGTAATTAAGTGCTACAGATGCAATTTCGATTCTGTTGCCGTAAAAATCAGTCGCCCCGTTTGAAAAATCAGATTCGTCATTAATGATTAAAGATGTTTTATCAGCCGGCTTATAATTATATAATGATGTTATTGGTCCGTATATTTCTTCAGCTATTTTTGCAGCCGTATTGGCAGTCCTTTCAGTTCCTGAATGATAATGAACGTAAAAATGCTTTGTCTCAATTGTAAACCATTCGAGTTCGGGATTCGGATCGAATTGTGAGAAAACAGGCACACAACCATTAATGAATGCAAAAAAGATTATGAGTTTACTTAATTTCATATCTCAAATACTTGTTATTATTTATGTTTATACCCGAAGATTTACTTCGGTGCAGTTCCTTGTGGAGCTTCAGCGCCAAAAGTGTAGATTATTTACGATAGTAAAACGTAGGTTAAAGATGTTATATTTATAACAAATTTAAGAAAGTTAATAACTATTTCAAGGTTAAACTTAAACCCCCGCTAATCTGCTATTACAAATTCTTTAGTCTAAGACATAGTTTGAATTTCTAACTCCCAAACTCTCTGATTTAAAATGGGAATGAAATAAATGTATTGACTAAATAAAACCTATTTTTCATTAGGGGGTTCAAAACAAACACGGCATCTTGCTTCGTAAATATCCGATGCTCCCACAATTACCCTGGTACTGTCTTTTGTTATTCTTTGGGTCCGGTTAGCTGGTGCACCGCATTTTACACATACAGCAAGTGTTTTGGTAATATATTCTGCGATGGCAAGCAATTGCGGTATGGGCTCAAAAGGCTGTGCTTTATAATCGGTATCAAGACCAGCAACAATAACGCGTTTACCCTGGTCAGCAAGTTTTTGACAGACGTCAACAAGGTTATTTTCAAAGAATTGAGCTTCGTCTATACCGATAACATCGGCATCGCTGGCAAGCAGGATAATTTCTTCAGCATTATCGACAACGGTTGAAGTAATTCTTTGTTCACTATGAGAAACAATTTCATTATTGCTGAATCTGTTATCAATTCTTGGTTTAAATATAGCAACTTTCTGCTTGGCTATTTGAGCTCTCCGTAATCTTCGTATCAGTTCTTCTGATTTACCACTAAACATCGAACCGCATATCACTTCGATATGACCGTTAAAATTATATTTAATTTCATCTGCAGGCTGCATTTATATATTAAACATTTATTTAACTTTTATTTAAGTTTAAACAGGTCCGGAATTAGTTTTTTTAATACAAGTTTTTTAATCTTTTTGGATTTATTTACTAAAATTATTTCTAATTCTGGATTAAACTCTGCAAGAGCCTGCCTGCATAAACCGCAAGGGTATTTAAATTCATGGGAGTTGGTTGCAATAGCTATTTGTATTGGCTTTCTTTCGCCGTTAGATATAGCATTAAATAATGCAGCTCGTTCTGCACACACAGTTAGGGTATAAGCATCGAATTCTACATTTACACCTTTGAATATATTACCCCTATCTGTAACTAAAGCTGCTCCAACTTTAAATTTAGAGTGAGGTGAGTAAGAATTCTCGGTTGTTTTTAATGCAGTTTCAATAAGTTTGTCAGTAATAGAATTTTTATTCAATTGTGATGTATTCCTCAATTGTTAAAATATACAAATTTAGGTATTTTATCAATTCAGTGTTAAAAAATTTCAAAAATTTATCCAATTTTAATACAAATTGCGCCGAAGGAAGATCTTCAGGTTCTTTGACAGGTATTTAGGTATCCCCGTTGTAATATTTCTGGCTTTAATTACCAGAAGAAAAAGAAGGCTTCCTATCGAGAGTATCAGGAACATTCTGTTTATCAAGCTTGCAGCCATTGGTGATGCTATTCTGCTGATACCCGCCCTGAGAAAATTAAAAGAAGCTTTCCCTGAAGCTAAACTAACGTTTATGTGTTCCGACATAAACAGGATGGTTATTGAAAAAATACCTTATATTGATTCAATTATTAATTGCAGGGTTTATGATTTTTTAAAAAATCCATTCAGTTTTATCAGGTTTATCAAAGAACTCCGAAAAATACGTTACGAAGTGATAATTGATGCAGGACAATGGGAAAGAATAAATTCTGTCATAGTTTGTTTTGCAAATAAAGATTACTCAATTGGTTTCAGAACAAAAGGTCAGTTTAAACATATTATTAACGATGCGATAGCCGATCATTCGAAAAACAAACATGAAGTCGAAAACTTCATGGATTTATTAATTCCACTGGGTATCATTCCCGCCGGGAGAAAATTGACATTTGATGAGCTGCAGCTTGAATATTTTTTAACACAAGCCGATAGAGAGTTTAGGGAAAAGTTTTGGATAGATAATTCACTCTCAGATAAAAAAGTGATTTGTTTCCATCCAGGCTGCGGTGAAAACGGGAAACCAAGGGAGTGGGATACCAAGAATTACGTATTATTAGGCAGGAAACTTTTTAACCTGGATAATAATTTAAGGATACTGATAACAGGAACTTTAACTGAATACGAACTATGTAACCGTGTATATATAGGTATTAAGAAGTTTGCTATTAACACTGCTGGCATGTATACACTCGAACAGTCGGCAGCGTTGGTCGAAAAATCAAGTCTTATGATTTGCAGTAATACAGGTATGCTACATATCTCAACATCAGTAGGAACCAGAACTATCGGTTTGCATGGTCCTACAAATCCTGCTAAATGGGGTGCATATAATCCACGGGCTGTTTCGATATTAAGTGATAAATTTTGCAGCCCCTGTCTGTATTTAGGACATGATTACGGCTGTAATTCTCCTACTTGCATGGAACATATTACAGTAGAACAAGTTTTTTCTTCTGCTGTTTTGATTTTATATCCGGAATTAATTTTAGAAACAATTTAATAAAAAAATATGAAAATAGGAATTTTAACAGGCGGCGGTGATTGCCCAGGACTTAATGCCGTAATAAGGGCAATAGTCAGAAAATCTTTACAATATAACTGGAATTGTATCGGTATTGAAAATGGTTGGGAGGGACTAATGAAAATAAATGTTCTTCCACTTGATATCGACTCGGTTTCCGGCATACTGCAGAAAGGAGGGACTATTTTGGGGACCTCAAGAACAAATCCATATAAAATTTCCGATGGTGAAAAAATTGTATTCCAGAATTTTACTAATATAGGCCTTGATGCACTGATTGCAATTGGCGGTGAGGATACTCTTGGGGTAGCTAACAGACTCAGTAAATCAGGTTTGAAAGTCGTGGGTGTGCCAAAAACTATAGATAATGATTTATCTGGAACCGATTACACATTCGGATTTGATACAGCGGTTAATATTGCCATGGATGCTATTGACCGTATCCATACAACTGCTGAATCGCATCACAGGGTAATGATAGTTGAGGTTATGGGACGTCATGCCGGCTGGATAGCAATGCATTCAGGATTAGCAGCCGGAGCCGATGTTATACTTATTCCTGAAAAACTAATTATCCTGGAAGAAATTTATAATGTAATTCAAAACAGAAAAGAGCGGGGTCGAATGTTTACAATTATTGTTGTTGCTGAAGGTGCGCAATTTAGCGAGAAAGACAGAGAACAACCCGGATTTATAACACAGGATACTAAGCTGGATGCTTTTGGACATGTTAGACTTGGAGGAATAGCCAGTGTTCTTGCCGATATACTGGAAAGAAAATATAGTATTGAATGCCGTGCCGTAATACTCGGGTATATACAAAGAGGGGGTTCACCAACTGCTTTCGATAGAGTATTAGGTACCAGATTTGGCGTTTACGCAGTTGATATGATACGCGATAAAAAATTCGGTAAAATGGCAGCCTTAAAGGGAGCGGAAATAATTGATATACCTCTTGAAGATGCTGTTTCAGATATTAAAACAGTAAAAGATGAATTTTATAATGTGGCGAAGGTATTTAATAATTAAAGCATTGAATATTAAAACGATTGAAAAAGAATAAAATTAATTACTTTTTTTAATATTGTGCGTAATTTAATTCTTTGTAACTTATTCCATATTTATCTAAATTTGTATAATAAATTAGACAGAAAGATATATGTTAAAAGCTCGTAAAAAAATAAGGCAAAAAGAAATTAAAAAAGATAAACTCGTAACTTTTTACTTTCAGGCAAAAGAAACTTTAGGTAAACAAGAAATTAAAAAGCGTATTTACACAAGTTTAGGTATATTAGCTGTAATTATCATTATTATATTTTTCTATGTTAACAATAAAAGGGCTAAAAGTGAGGAAGCTGAAGTAAAGCTATCAGCTATTATTAACTTATATGAAGCAGCCAAATATCAAGAAGCTATTAACGGAGATCCTGCATCCGGCACAAGCGGATTGTTAGAAATTGTTAATAATTACGGAAGTACAGAAAGCGGAGAAACTGCTAAAATGTATCTAGGTAATTGCTTTTATTTTATTAAAGATTATGATAATGCGTTAAAGTACTTTGAAGATTATTCGGGAAGCAATAACATCATAAAAGCTTCAGTCATTTCAGGAATAGGAGCGGTATATGAGGCAAAAGGTGACCTTAAGAGAGCAGGTGAAAATTACGAAAAATCAGCGAGTATCGATAAAAATGTTATTATAAACCAGGAAAATTTATTTTATGCAATAAGAGCTTATTCTATGGCAGGTGATAAAGAAAATGCGAAACGAATTTACGATATTTTAAGAAATGATTACCCTAAATCCAAATACCTGGCCGAAACTAAAAGATTCGAAGCAGATTTTAAGAATTAAAAAGCAGGGTAAAACCTATATTTACAATACTAAACAAACACAAAACTTTACATTTTAAGGTTTTGTGTTTTTCATTTAATAGTTATGAACTGGTTAGATATTCTTATTGCAATAATTATTGCTTTACCAACATTACTGGGTTTTAAACAAGGATTTCTAAGAAAAATTCTCGGTATTGCAGGTATTATTGTAGGATTTATTCTTGCGGTTAAATTTTATAAAGACATCGGGTCATTTATTTCCTCTCTGCTGAAAATAAATGAACTTGAAGGAAATATTATAGCATTCCTGCTAATTATAGCGATTCTCTTTTTTATTGCAATATGGCTTGCAAGATTTATTTCCCACGCATCAGCCACTACCTCAAAAATAGATAAAATACTCGGATTGATTACCGGTTTCATACAGGGAGTGTTAATTGCAAGTATATTGGCTTATAATTTAAGCTATATTAACTTTCCTTCCATTCAAACCAGACAAGGTTCCAGATTATTCAATGTTGTTTACCCTGTTGCTCCTGCTGTATTTGACAGAGTAATTGAATTATCACCTCCGCTGAAATTCCTATATGATGAATATAAAAAAGCACCTTTTAAATGAACAAGATTCTCATAATTGAAGATGACCGGGCAATTGTTGATGTCCTGATTATGGTTCTTGAACAGGAAGGGTATAAAATAGATTATGCGATGAATGGACCAACCGGACTTGAAAAATTCAGAAACTTCGAACCTGATGTAGTTTTACTTGACATTAAAATGCCGCGTATGGATGGACTGGAAGTTTTAGAAGAGATTCGTAAACAAAATGATAAAACAATTGTAATTATGATATCAGGGCATGGAAATATTCAGACTGCAGTACAAACTACCAAAATGGGAGCTTATGATTTCATATCAAAACCATTCGACATCGACAGGCTAAAACTTACTATACAAAACGGTTTAAATTACCGTAAGTTACTGTTCGAGAATGAAAACATGAAGCTTATTTTGGACTCGAATGAGAAACTCATTGGTACAAGCTATCCGATGAAAAGGTTAAAAGAACTTATTTCAAAAGTTGCACCAACATCTACAAGAGTTTTGATTACCGGTGAAAACGGAACAGGGAAGGAACTTGTGGCAAAAGAAATTCATAAATTAAGTGATAGAAAAAACAACTCTTTTATCCATGTAAATTGTGCAACTATTCCTGTTAACATGATAGAAATGGAATTATTCGGAGTTGTTGAGAACTACATACCGAATTCACCGCAGAAAAGGATCGGCAAGTTTGAACTGGCAGACAAGGGCACCATATTCCTAGATGAAATAGGCGATTTAAGCCCTGATGCCCAATCTAAACTTTTAAATGTCCTTAGCGAAAACAGGATAGAACCGCTCGGAAGTTTAACTTATAAAGATATAGATGTCAGAGTAATTTGTTCGACTAATAAAAATCTTACAGAGCTTATTAATGACGGGAAATTCAGGGAAGATCTTTTTCACAGAATAAACGTCTTTACGATCGAAGTTCCTCCGTTAAGAGAGTGCAAAGACGATATTCCGGAACTCGTGGAACACTTTATTAACGAGATTTGTACTAAGCTTGGCTTGGTTCTTAAAAGTTTTACTAAACCGGCAATTGAATATCTGAAATCTTTAAAATGGCCGGGTAATGTAAGAGAACTAAAAAACACAATCGAAAGGCTGGTGATTATTTCAGATAAAGAGATAATAGATAAAGATATACTTATAAACGAAAACCATGAATTTACTTCAGTTTTAGACGAAATTTTTAATGCAGAAATATCACTGCATGAATTCCAGGATGAATCGGAGAAACTTTTTATTATAAAGAAATTAAACGAATACAACTGGAATATTTCAAAAACTGCCGAAGCACTTAACATACAACGGAGTCACCTATATAATAAAATCAAACAATACAATATAGAAAAGCCATTTAAAGAAAAATCCGAATAGTTCTTATTGCAATGAAAAAGTTAACATTAACTTTATATTTATTTGCAAATATCTCATCATCTTTATTTTCCCAAAGCGGTTGGTTCTGGCAAAATCCTTTACCTCAGGGTAACACTTTATATTGCGTAAGAATGCTGAATTCAAACACAGCTTATGCAGCAGGTGATTACGGAACAATTTTAAAAACAACCAACAATGGCGTGAATTGGATTCTGCAAACAACGAATGTGTATATCAAGCTGAGGTCGGTTTTCTTTATCGATAATAATACGGGTTTCGCAGTCGGACACAACAGGACAATATTAAAGACTACAAATTCCGGGACTAATTGGTTGTTACTGGAATCTGGTGCTGTTAACGACTGGCTTAACGGTGTATTTTTTACAAGCCCGGATACCGGGTATATCGTATACCAGGATGTTTCCAGCGGCAATTTTCTAAAAACAACAAATGGCGGAACGAATTGGAATTTCATATCCTCAGGAACTTCAAACTGGTTATATTCCATTTACTTTACAACTGCACAAACCGGTTATGCAACAGGTCAGGGAGGAACTATATTAAAAACTACTAACAGCGGTATTAACTGGATTTCACAATATACCGGAGTAACTAATTATCTTTTTTCAGTATGGTTTACTGATATTAATACTGGTTACGTTGTAGGCAGCGGGAACGGAAATACTATATTGAAGACAACTAACGGCGGTGTAAATTGGTTTCAGCAAACTGCACCGGTAAATAATTTCTTGAACTCAGTTTGTTTTTATAATTCATCGAACGGTTATGCTGTTGGAACAGCAGGATTAATAATAAAAACAACCAATGGCGGTATTAATTGGTTGGTGCAGACTGCATTAACATCAAATCAGCTGTATTGTGTGCATTTCTCCGGTTTTAATGAAGGATTTATTACTGGTGATTACGGAACAATTATTAATACGACAAATGCCGGTTCGAACTGGCAATTAAAATCATCAGGAACAACCAACACTTTGAATGCCTTATTTTTTACTAATGCATATACAGGTTATTCCGTAAATTCAGGAACAACCATACTAAAAACTACTAACAGCGGTAATAACTGGGTTATTTTTTCTTCCGGTTTTTCTAATACTCTGTATTCGCTTTTTTTTCTTGATTCTTATACCGGTTATTCTGCAGGTCAAAACGGGATGATCCTAAAAACTACAGATGGGGGAACAAATTGGACATCATTACCATCTGGTACAAGTAACTTATTATCATCCGTATTTTTTGTTAACCAGAATACCGGCTATTCAGCAGGTACAGCAGGGACTATTATTAAAACTACCAATAGCGGTCTTAATTGGTTAATTCAAAATACAACGACAACTTATTGGCTAAAGTCATTATTTTTTACAGATGTAAATACCGGTTATTGTGTTGGAGGCAATCTTCTTGGCTCTGGCTGCTCCTTACTTAAAACCACAAACGGTGGCAATAATTGGGATACTCAGTCACCAGGTACGAGTAACATGCTTTATTCGGTTAATTTTATTAATACATTGACAGGTTATTGCGCAGGGAAAGGCGGAACAGTTATTAAAACAACAAACGGTGGATTAAACTGGGAGCTGCAATATACCGGACTTCCCTCACAGGCGTATCTATATGCTGTTAAGTTCCTGAATGTAAACACTGGTTATGCTGTTGGCAGCGGAGGTATATACATCAAAACAACAAATGCTGGAATTAATTGGGTTCAAAAAAATTCCGGAACTGTGAACGAATTATTTTCTATATTTTTCACAGGATACGATACAGGATACATTGCAGGTTGGGGCGGTTCTATTCTTAAAACTACTACGGGCGGTGAAATTATTACAAGTAACATAAAATACACAGAAAATTCACCTGAACATTTTGTGTTATACCAAAACTATCCGAATCCTTTTAATCCGGTTACAAAAATACAGTTCGACGTTCCAAAGCAATCAAATGTAAAAATACTGCTGTATGATGTGTTGGGCTGTGAAGTTACGATACTTGTGAATAAACTATTAAAACCGGGCATATATGAAGTCGAATGGGATGGAACTAACTACCCCTCTGGTGTATATTTTTACCAGCTAAGAACGTATGAATACGTACACACAAGAATAATGAGTCTGATTAAATAAATTATTGAATAAAAATTATTTTATTAACATATAAACTCAATGAAACCATAATACATACCCGGCTGTTTTATTTATTCATCTAACCCAATCAGCGCGGGACTGTTAGGTCTACGACTCCAACAGTCGAAGACTAGTGGAGGAAGATTTCTAAACATATAACAAAATAATATGAAACATAAAAACATACCAGGCTGGCAGAAAATATACGAGACTTACGATTATATGCAGTGTGAGATAATTGAATCGAAGTTGACCGATGCAAAAATTCAGTATCAAGTGCTGAACAAAGCGGATATTGGCTATACAATGGAAGTCGGCAATGCAAAGCTAGGCAGGGAAGCTGTAGGTTTACCAATATGGATTTATGTGAAGCAAGAAGACTTTGAAAATGCTAAAAAGCTTCTCGAAGAAGACTTCTCAAAACTGTTTGATGACCCTGATAGTGAGTTTATTTCTGAATAAATTTTTTTTGAATTCCCACGCAAGTGGGAATCTACAAAGTTATTTCGCACCGACGGAGCTAGGATGTTGTTTATTAGACATTGCTATAGACATGTCGCTCCTTAAGGAGCTAAGATTTATAGTATTTTTACTGTTTTGTGTGACTACAATTAATAATTTAGCCTCTTTGTCTTAAAGCTTCATAAAGTATCACCCCAGCACTTACCGAAACGTTCAAAGATTCTGCAGTTCCCGGAATCGGTATCTTAATAACATCATCGCAAAGCTTTAAAAGATTTGTCCTTATACCTTTTTGTTCATTTCCTAATAATATAGCACAGGGAGTATTGAAATCTGTATTGTAATGAGATGATTCTGCTGATAGGGAAGTACCAATTATCCGGATTTTTAGCTTTTTTAAAGATTCGATAGTCTTATATATGTTTTTTGAAAGAATTATTTTTTGACCTAAAATTGTTCCTGATGAAGCTTTTATAACCGTGTGATTAACTTTAACAGTGTTTTTTTCAGTCAGTATTATTCCATCTACTCCGACTGCTGCCCCTGTTCTTATGACGGCACCCAGGTTATGCGGATCCTGAATTTCGTCCAGAATTAAAAGCATAACTTTATTACTTCGTTTTAATTCATTAAATAGCTCTTGTTCATCATAATATTTAAAGTCAGCTACTACAGCAAAAATACCCTGTGAAATACCTTCCGATTTATCTTTTGAAATGAATAGTCCAGAAAAACTATTTTTATTTGTAAAATTTACAGTAATATTGTTCTTTTTAGCTAATCTTAAAATATCTTTTACTTTTACAGAATGCATCTTGGTATCAAGACATGTTATCCCATGAACCGATTCGGGATTAACTTTTAGAATTTCAAGTACCGGATTTATGCCTATAATGAGCATACTATAATTAAGTTTAACTCTATTCTAATTATTGATATATTTGAATATAAATAATACCTATCAACTTACATTAACTCAATCATAAAATTTATCTGATGGAAAATCTTGAAAGACCTGTCCACGCTATTAAATTCCGCAAGCGGAGGGCTTTGAACTGGCTTACTTTGGGCATTACCTATGCAACTATGTATATGGGACGTTATAACCTTTCATTCGCAAATAAATCGCTATCCGATTCCTATGGCTGGGATAAAACACAAATAGGAGCAATTATTACCGCAGCATTAACCATATATGGTATTTCAGCGCTTTTTAACGGTCCTTTGGCAGATAAAATTGGTGGCAGAAAAGCGATGCTGATAGGTTCCATCGGAACTGTAGTTTTTAATTTTTTATTCGGACTTGGTGCATATCTTGGCTTCATAGGAGGAGGAACGTTTCTGTTAATTTATTTTGCAAGTGTATGGTCTTTGAATGCTTATTTTCAATCATATAGTGCTCTTGCTTTAATTAAAGTTAACTCGGCTTGGTTTCATGTCCGCGAGAGGGGAGTGTTCTCTGCAATATTCGGTTCCATGATACAAAGCGGCAGGGCTTTGATATTCTTTATCGGCGGTATAGCTGTTACTTTACTCCCCTGGCAGTGGGTGTTTTTTATACCTGCCGGTATAATAGCTCTAATGAGCTTCATGACATTTCTATTCGTTCAAAACTCGCCTGAAGACCTGGGACTGCCCAAACTTGATACACAGGATGCTACAAGCGGTGATACAGAGGCAATTACTTTTAAATATGTATTTAAAAAGGTTATATCAAATCCCATAACAATTACCATAGCTATTGCGGAGTTTTGCACAGGTTTTGTAAGGCACGGATTTGAGCAGTGGTTTCCCCGCTATATGCAGGAATACCAGCACCTGGCACTCGACTCTGGAATATTCCAAAAAGGAGCATTTGGGGTTGTTTTGGCCGGTATTGCAGGTGCCTTTATAGCCGGGACAATGAGTGACTGGCTGTTTAAATCACGACGCACGCCGGTTGCATTCATTGGATATTTCCTGCAAATACTTTGTTTAGTTATTATTTGGCAGTTGAAAGATATAAATTTAATTATTGTAGCTTTCATAGTTAATTCTATGGCAATTAGCATGGTTCACTCAATGTTAAGCGGAACTGCATCAATGGACTTTGGCGGCAAGCGTGCTGCTGCTACTGCTACAGGTATGTTTGACGGTATGCAGTATCTTGGAGGTGCTGCTGTGGGAGTGGGGATAGGGTGGCTTTTAGATAACTTTGGCTGGGGTTCATGGGCACCAAGTATGATAGGTTTTTCATTTATCGGGCTGATTTTAATGTTAAAATTGTGGAATGCAAGACCGGGTAGTAAAAAGTAAATCTTTTAAGTACCTCCAACGGAGGTTTGTCAAATTCGCTGTAAAGCGAATCAGACAGGGTGGGTTGATAATAAAATAATAAGATTCCTACTGGATTTACTGCGTAACGCAACACGCTGTATCCTGCAAAGCATGGCAGGAACGACAAGCAATTTTACTTCAGAAGCACATACAGCAATATCAATACAATCCCGCCGATAGAAATGATTGCATAATCCTGAACAACACCTGTTTGGATTTTACGCCAGTCAGCAGATAATCCCATAAAAAATCTGCCAGTACCGTTTAAAAAGCCATCGATAATTTTTAAATCGCCAATGTTGTAAAATATATCGGAGAGCTTTCTTATTGGGATAACAATAATCTTTTCATAAAATTCATCGACAAAATATTTCCGCCATAATAAACGGTAAGCAAATTTAGCTTCTTCAGGTTTTTCATAATAACCGGTGCTGTATTTTTTATATGACAGAAATATACTAACTACTGCAACCGCAATAGAAAGTAAAATTAGAATAACTTCAGTTGAAGCAGCAATGTGATGTTCGGGTAATAAATACTGGGCTTGTCTGAAAACTGGTTCGAGGAAATTACCGATCAGGTTTGCCCCGACAATATGCGGTAAACCAACCAATCCGCCAATAACCGAAAGCACTGCAAGTATAATTAACGGTATTGTCATAACCTTCGGTGATTCATGAGGGTGAATTTGTGATTCATCGTATCTTGGTTTGCCGTAAAAAGTTAAACAAACCAATCTGAAAATATAAAACGCAGTCATAAATGCAGTTAAAATACCTATAACAAAAAACAGGTAATTTCCGCTTGCAAAAACTGATGAAAATATCTCATCTTTACTAAAAAATCCCGAAAACGGTGGAATACCTGATATAGCAATAGCCCCCATTAGAAATGTTAGAAATGTAACCTTCATTTTGCTTTTTAACCCGCCCATAACGGTTATATCCTGCTGCTGACTCATTGCATGAATAACCGAGCCGGCGCCAAGGAACATTAGAGCTTTAAAATATGCATGAGTAGTAATATGGAATACACCAGTCGAAAAAGCTCCTGCACCAAGCGCCATGAACATTAATCCAAGCTGGCTGATTGTTGAATATGCAAGTATCTTTTTAATATCTCTTTGTGTTACAGCAATTGTTGCAGCCATTAAAGCGGTTATGGAACCGACTGCAAGGATAATATTTAAAGTAACAGGGGAGAGGGAGAATAGCAGCGAACACCGTGCAACCATATAAACACCTGCTGTGACCATCGTAGCAGCGTGTATAAGGGCAGAAACGGGCGTAGGACCAGCCATAGCATCAGGCAGCCATACAAAAAGCGGTATCTGTGCCGATTTGCCTGTTGCGCCAATGAAAAGGCAAATGGTGATAGTTGTTATTAATGCAGTACTAACGGGCTGACTTAAAGCTCCTGCAAAAACTGTAATAAAGTTTAATGATTTAAAATTTGTAAGGATAAAGAATAATGCAATCATAAAAACGAAATCACCAATGCGGTTCACCCAGAACGCTTTATTGGCGGCATCACCTGTAAATTTTTTCTCGTAATAAAATCCAATCAGTAAATATGAACATAATCCTACACCTTCCCAGCCAAGAAACAGTAAGAGAAAGTTATCGGCAAGAACTAAATTAAGCATAGCAAATATAAACAGGTTCATAAAGGCAAAGAATCTGGCAATTCCCCGGTCACCGTGCATATATCCAATGGCATAAACGTGTATTAAAAAACCAACACCGGTTACAATTAAGCTCATTATGACGGAAAGGGGATCTATTAAGTAACTTACTTCTATATTAATTGTTCCTGCACTGATCCACTGAAATAATGTAACTGTGAAAGTGCGGGTATCAGGCGGTAAATTAAGAAGCTGAAAAAATGCGATAATGGAAATTATAAATGAACCGAATACTGTCAGTGAACCGATAGTACCGATTATTTTTTCATTTTTTATTTTATAGCCAAATAATCCGTTTATTAAAAATCCAAGAAGCGGAAATAATGTGATTAGATAAAAGTAGTCGCTCATTAATTCAATGTTTACCATTTAAGTACGTTAATTTCGTCAATATTAATGGTCTGTTTATTTCTGAATAACGCAATAATAATAGCTAGTCCAACAGCAGCTTCTGCAGCAGCAACCGTCATTACAAAAAATACAATAATTTGGCCAGAAATGTTTCCTAAGTATGATGAGAATGAAATAAAGACAAGGTTCACCGAGTTAAGCATTAACTCAATGCACATGAAGATAATAATCGCATTTCTGCGTATCAGAAATCCTATTACACCAATCGAAAAAAGTAATAAAGCCAGTAATAAATAAAAAACAAGAGTCATATACACAAAAATACTAAAATTAGGTTATACGTTCAAATGAATGTAATTTGAAAGTGTATACCTGACAAATTTTGAAAACATGTCAGATTTATAAATATTCTTAGATTAAATTAATTATTTCACAATAAAATAATTATGACTTTAATCATTTAAAATTCTCTGTATAAAATAAATCTTAGATAAATTTTCTAATGATTCATTGTCAGCTGCAGGTAAGCATTTATTAAAAAGTTTACAGGCAAACCTGACAGATTTTAAGACCTAACCGGATTATAAAAGAAGGGGGTATCCCTTAAATAACATTTGTTAATAAAAGTGAATTTAATTAACAATTTACTTTACATAATATATATTATTTCTCATTTTATTAACAATGTTTAAAAATATGCTAAAATTAAAACATTTTGAATTGAAGGTTCTGAACCCGTTAAGTATATTCGTATTTTAAATTAAAGCAGTAGTTTATGAAAAGAATTAATGTACTCATTATGGGAGCAGCAGGCCGTGACTTCCATAACTTCAATGTTTGTTTCAGAAATAACCCTCAATACAACGTAGTTGCCTTCACAGCAACCCAGATTCCGAACATAGACGGACGCCGATACCCGCAAATTCTCTCAGGTGACCTTTACCCTGAAGGAATACCTATTTATCCTGAAACTGAACTCATTAACCTTATTAAAAAATATAAGGTTGACGAAGTTATTTTCTCATATTCTGATGTACCATTTTCTTACGTGATGTCAAGGGCATCCCTTGTGAACGCTGCCGGGGCATCATTTAAAATGCTTGGCTTTAAAGAAACAGCAATTAAGTCATCTAAGCCGTTAATTGCTGTTGTAGCTGTGAGAACAGGAGCTGGAAAAAGTCAAACGACACGTAAAATTGCAGAAATTCTTAAAGGTTTTCGTAAGAAGGTTGTTGCAATAAGGCATCCTATGCCATATGGAGACCTAAGTAAACAAATAATTCAACGTTTCGCTAAGATTTCGGATCTGAAAAAGCATCAATGCACAATTGAAGAAATGGAAGAATACGAACCGCATATTTCACGCGGAAATGTGATATATTCAGGTATAGATTATGAAAAAATTATCCGCCAAGCTGAAAAGGAAGCACAAATTATACTTTGGGATGGCGGTAACAATGATATGTGTTTTTACAAACCTGACCTTACCGTAACAGTTGTTGACCCTCACAGGCCGGGACACGAATTCAGCTATTATCCCGGAATGACAAATCTACTTATGGCAGATGTAGTAGTAATAAATAAAATTGACACGGCTAATAAAGAAAATATTAATATAGTTAGCGATAATGTACTAAAGTTAAATCCAAGTGCAGTAATTGTTGAGGCAGCCTCCCCTATTTCATTCGATAAACCTAATGCAGATAAACTTATCAGAGGCAAAAAAGTACTGGTAATAGAAGACGGACCAACACTTACACACGGTGAAATGAAATTCGGTGCAGGAGTAATTGCAGCACAAAAATATGGTGCTTTTGAAATAATCGATCCAAGGAAATGGGCTGTGAAAAGCATAGCAGATACATATAAAAAATATCCGGGTATAGGAACACTGCTTCCGGCTATGGGTTATGGAGATAAACAAATAAAAGACCTTGAAACTTCAATAAATAAAGTACCATGTGATACTGTAATTGTTGCTACACCAATCGATTTAAGAAGAATTGTTAAAATTAATAAACCTGCTGTAAGGGTAATTTATGATTTACAGGAAATAGGAAAACCTACACTTACTGATATACTAAAGGGATTTTTAAAGAAATTCAGTAAATGAACGGAAAGAAAGAACTGATTGTAGTTGCACTTGGAGGCAACGCATTATCCGAACCACAAAGTAATGGTTCATACCATGACCACATTATAAATATATCAATTACATGTGAAGCATTAATCCCGTTATTCAAGTCCGATAATGATATTGTAATTACACATGGTAATGGCCCACAGGTAGGTAATATACTTATTCAAAATGATGAATCATCTGAAAAAATCCCTCCTATGCCGCTTGATGTTTGTGTAGCAGAATCGCAGGGTGAAATAGGCTTTATGCTGCAGAATATATTGAAAAATACTTTTCGAAAATACGGTATTAAAAGGGACGTTGTAACATTAATAACCCAGGTAGAGGTAGATAGAAACGATGATGCGTTCAATAAGCCTTCAAAACCTGTTGGACCCTATTATTCAAAGCAAAACGCAAAAGAACTTATTAAAAATAAAGGCTGGAAGATGGTTGAGATACCTTTTAAAGGCTATAGGCGTGTTGTTCCATCTCCAAAACCAATCAGAATTGTCGAAACCAGAATAATACATCAGTTATTACTTCATGATCAGTTACCAATTGCTGTCGGTGGCGGAGGTGTGCCTGTATACAAAGATAAAAACGGAGATTTGAAAGGTGTTGAGGCTGTAATAGATAAAGATTTAGCATCTTCACGTTTAGCTATTGATTTAAAAGCAGATAAATTTATAATTGTAACTAATGTCCCATACTGTTATTTAAATTACGGGAAAGGCACGCAGTCTAAGATTTCCGAAATGAACCTGGATGAAGCCAGCACTTATTATGAACAGGGGCAGTTCTCATCCGGCAGTATGGGTCCTAAAATACAGGCAGCAATTGAATATCTGACAAATGGCGGAAGTGAAGTTTATATAACTGATCTTGAAAATACCTCACTTGCGTTAAATAAAGAATCAGGAACCTACATACATCATTAATATAACAATATGAAAAAACTTAACGGAAAAGATTTAATATCTCTTAACATGTTAACTACCGATGAGATAAATCTTATCATCGATGAGACATTTGCAATGAAAATAAATCCTTATCAGGATATACTGAAAGGGAAAACACTTGCAATGATTTTTGAGAAATCATCGACAAGAACAAGAATATCTTTTGAAACGGGTATTTACCAACTTGGCGGTATTGGTATGTTTTTCTCAAAGAATGACCTGCAGATGGGGCGCGGCGAAACTATACACGATACAGCTAAAGTAATTTCAAGATATGTAGATGGTATTATGGCTCGGACATTTGCTTATCAAACCATCCTAGAGCTTGCCAGGAACGCTACAGTGCCTGTAATAAACGGGTTGACTGATTATGACCATCCATGTCAGGCATTAAGTGACTTATTTACTATTTATGAAAAGAAAGGAGATTTAAAAGGATTACATTTATGCTACTTAGGTGATGGTAATAATGTCCTGCATTCGCTTATACAGGGATGTGTTAAAGTTGGCATGAACATTACTTACTCTTGTCCGGAAGGATACACTCCCCTGCCATCAGTTATTGATGAAGCTAAGGAAGTAACAAAAACAACAGGTTCAGAGGTAACATACGTAATAAATCCTGTTGATGCTGTTAAAGAAGCGGATGTTATTTACACTGACGTTTGGGTTAGCATGGGTCAGGAAGAATTAAGAGATAAAAAGTTAAAAGATTTAAAACAATATCAGTTAAATAAAAAACTATTAAGTAATGCAAAGCAAGATGCAGTGGTTATGCATTGTTTACCTGCTCATAGAGGTGAAGAGATCACCGATGACATTATGGACGGACCTAACTCGATTGTATTTGACCAGGCTGAAAACCGCCTGCATACACAAAAAGCCATTATGAGGTTGTTAATGAGCGATTAATTGGAAGTAATTCCTGCCTGTGTCGCCCAGCTTCACTAAAAGCGAGCGAAAAACGGAATCCGGTATTGTTAAGTACTTTTAAAAAAAGAATAAGACTTTGTTAATTTAATAATAGATACCCGCTTTTGCGGGTATGGGCATAATAAATGAAAAAAAATACAGAACTAGGTAAATTAAACTGGGAAGAATTCTATAATACCGACCAGTCAAAAAAGACATCCTATTTTCAAAGAGATGGAAGGCTGTTCGATTGCCTTTTTTCACAGCAATTTAATCGTAAACTTCTAGACCAGCTTTTTCAGCTTGCTACAAAGATCCGCACTTTAGCAAAAAATAAAGAGGGCTTGGAATGGCTGCAATCTTTGTTATCACATAAACGAGCAATGCTGTATTTCGTTCAGCCATCTACAAGGACTTTTCTTTCATTTCAGAGCGCTTGTTATATTTTGGGTATGAAAGTTAGTGAAATACGTTCAACCTCTACTTCATCGGAAATTAAGGGTGAAACTACGGATGATACCATACGTACTTTTAGTTCATATACCGACCTTATTGTAATGCGTCACTTCGAAGAGGGTATAGCTGAAAAAGCTGCATGGCTTCTGAATAAAACAAAGCGTCCTATTCCTGTGATAAATGGAGGTTCCGGTAAAGACCAGCATCCTACACAGGCTTTATTGGATTTATATACACTAAATTGGGCATTCTTCGATAAAGGCGGTATAGATAACAAAACTATTGCCATGGCAGGTGATTTGAAAAGAGGCAGAACTGTCAGGTCTTTAACTTATCTTTTACGAAATTACAAAAATATTAAATTCGTTTTTATTTCTCCTGACTACCTTAGAATGTCAGATGACATTAAAAACTTCTTAAAAAAATACAAGATGCCTTTTACCGAAACTGATAATCTTGAAAAAGGTATTAAAAATGTTGATGCAATTTACATGACACGAATACAAGACGAATATGACATTAACCATGAATCGAAGAATATCGATTATACTAAATTTCACTTAACAAAACGGCATTTAAAGCTGATTAAGAAAAACGCAATCATTATGCATCCTCTCCCCCGCCGTGCAGAACTTGACCCTGCAATTGATGATGATCACAGGGCAATGTATTGGAGGCAGGAACGCAACGGAATGTGGATAAGAACTGCTTTAATTGCACATATATTTGGTATAGATGATGTAATTATGAACAACTAAAACCCGCTCTGCCTGCTCAAGCTGCGAGAGAAACTATTAGTTTAAACATTAATAGCTTAAAGAAAATGAATATCTAAGGAACTGAGATTAGAATGGCAAATCGTCAGTTGCTTCTTCAGAAGCAGATATCTCATTTTCAATCTGGTTAGCTGCTGCTGATGCAGAGTTACCACTTCCTTTGGGTTCAAGCATAATCATATCATTCATAACTATATCTGTCTTATAGTGTTTCTTTTTATTTTCATCTTCCCAGCTTGAAGTCTGAAGACTGCCTTCGCAATAGATTTTACTTCCTTTTTTCAGATATTCGGCAGTAATTTCAGCTAGTTTCCGCCACACAACAATATTATGCCATTCGGTTCGTTCCTGTAAATTGCCATTATTATCCTTCCACGACATGGTTGTAGCAAGCGAAAATTTCGCTTTAGCAATCCCTGATTGGGTATATGATAACTCCGGATCCTGACCTAGCCGTCCAATTAGTATAACTTTGTTTAAATCTTTTGCCATAACTTTTTAAATTTAATTGTTTAACTTTCTGTAATTATAAACTTTCTTTTGGGATAATAACAGGATATTCTGGCTACTTAACACATTAATATCAATAAGCTTCTCGTCTGTACTTAGAAAAAATTCATATTTTCGCTCAAATTTACCGGTGTTAACGTTATAAATATAAATTCTTTCATTTAATACCCAAAAAAGCAGATTTCCATAAAAAGCGATACTTATTGCTTCTTGCTCACCAGGATTTTTAATTCTTTTTTTGAATGCACCATTGTTATCGAAATTCAGAACCTCATCGGATCCTTTATCTAATACCCATATATCCAGCTGTGAACCGCGTATTATTTTTACAGGATTAATCAACCTGTCCATACCTCCTGTTGAGCTTCCGAAAAAGAGCATTGGTTCATCTAATGTTTTAAGCTTAACAATTTTATATGATACAGCATCACAGATGACAAAAACTTCTGAAGAAGGCAGACTTGTAAAGCTTTGAGGATAATAGATTTTTTTGGATATATCGGATGTTAAATTATATGAATTAAAGTCAAACGAACTAATATAGCTCAGCTTTAAATCATATCTTTGAATCCTGTTATTCCTGTAATCACAAACAAAAACATCCAGACCATTTGAAGCATCAATGCAGATGGGCTGGTTAAACTCGTTATTGCTGAATCCTGCTCCGCCGAAAGAAGTTAAAAGAACACCATTAGTATCAAATTTATAAATAAGATTTGCAGCCATATCAGTAACAAATATAAACTGTTCCCTGCTGCTTGATATGGAAGAAGCTTCCTGGAAGCTGCCAAATGCAGAAATCAGTACTAAGGTATCGGAATATGTATTTAAAAAGCAAAGAAGCAGAAATACAAATAAATAATTAATTCTTCTCAATTCCGGGCTTTTGTTTACTTCTAATATAATCAACAAAAACATGTTCACCAAGTTCATTCAGACTGGAATAATAAGCTTTGCCTCCGCAAACTTTTGCAAAATCCTTTACAAAATTTCTCAGGTAATTATCGCTCGCTATCATAAAAGTTGTGATATTTATCTTATCACGTCTGCATGCAATTGCCTCATCAAGCGTTTTATTTACTATTTTCGGGTCAAGCCCGAAAGAGTTTTTATATAACTTTTTT
This sequence comes from uncultured Ignavibacteriales bacterium, assembly GCA_964461265.1. Lineage (GTDB taxonomy): Bacteria > Bacteroidota > Ignavibacteria > Tepidaquicellales > OLB5 > CAYWTS01. Next base: position 97,913 of record CAYWTS010000001.1, on the reverse strand, counting down.
GAACCGGGTGGATCGAATACAGCTGATGGTTTTCCATCGGTTATCATAATAATATGCTTATTTGCATTTTTACTCTTATTCAGTAAATGCCTTGCAAGTTCCAAACCGGCTTTTGTATTTGTATGGAAAGGTCCTACTGACACGAAAGGCAACTCAGCTACACTTACCTCTTTTGCTTCATCACCGAACAATATAACATTAAGTGAATCCTTTTTAAATTTAGTTAATATTAGTTCGGAGAGTGCAAGTGCGACCTGTTTTGCAGGTGTAATGCGGTCTTCACCATATAAAATCATGCTGTGGCTTATATCTAAAAGTAGTGCAGTCGAAGAGCAAACCTGCATTTCGGTTTCATATAGCTCAAGGTCTTCTTCGCGTAGAGTAAATGAATCTATTCCGTCTCTTATAAAAGCATTAGTGAGGGTTTGTGTGGGGTTAATATTATGAGGCTGATCGCCAAATGTAAACTTTTTTGTCTGGCTTAATCTTTCAACACCCTTACCTGTATCGGGTAATTCGTGTAAACCTTCGGGTGATTTTTTTAATCTCCCGAAAATTTCATTAAAAGAATCTTTCCTGATGCGTGCAATACCATTGTATTTCAATTCATATTTACCTCTTTCTTCACCTACATATCCCCGTTCTTTCAGTTTATGGATGAATTCACTGAAAGTAATATTATCACCGAACAAAGAAAATTTCTCATCAAGCTGGCTCAGCCAATCGAGTGCTTCATTAACATCTCCTGATGTTTGAAGCAATGTATAACTGAATAGAGCGATAAGCTTTTCAAGAAGCTTCTCATCGGTCAATGAATCATCTGACCATTTAGAATATATAAATTTCAAAATTTTTTAATTCTGATAATATCAGGTAGTAATTATTCGTAAGATTTTGAATATTATTTCCGGGTAAAATCCAAACAAGAATATTCCTGCAGCTGAAATAAAGGCAGCAAACATCGAAAAGTCAGCTCTTGTAGTACCAGCGTATTCTTCTTCAGGTTCATAAAACCACATATAGAGTATAATTCTTATGTAATAGTAAACACCGACCAAACTTAAAAGAATCCCGATAATTGCAAGCCACAAAAAATTATTCTTTATTGCAGTCAAAAATATATAATATTTTCCCCAGAATCCTGCGAAGGGAGGAATGCCTGCAAGTGAAAAAAGGAATATTGAAAGAAAAGAAGCAAAAAATGGATTACGTCTGGCAAGACCTTTATAGCTTTCCAATCTGTTTGGTTCCTTACCCGAAACAGGAAAGTCTTCAACTAGACCAATAATAATAAATGCTCCAAGCTGCATTAATACATATGCAACAAGATAAAATATTACAGAATGAATTGCACCCGGATTAACAGCTACAAACCCCACCATAATATATCCGGCATGTGCAATACTTGAGTATGCGAGAAGACGTTTTATATCGTTTTGAGCAAGGGCAAGCACATTACCGTATAACATTGTAATAATAGCAACCAGGGCAATGATAATGGGAAGGTTATTAAATCCGAACGAAATGAATATTATAAGCAATGTTCCAAACGCTGCTGTTTTGCCTACCGAACTCATCATGCCTGCAACTATGGTCGGTGAACCCTGATATACATCAGGTATCCACATTTGAAGTGGAAATGAACCTGTTTTGAACAGAAATGTAACAAAAATCAGCAGCAGTCCAATGGTAAAAAAACTGTTTTTTTCAGGATTAACCGATTTGATAACATTTAAATTAGTAGTGCCTGTTGAACCATAAATGAAAGCAATACCGAGTAACAGGAATCCTGTTAAAAAAGCTCCAAGTAAAAAATATTTTAAAGCACTCTCATTAGAAGTGATTTTTTTTCTAATAAACCCTGCAAGAATGTAAAAGCAAACAGACATCATTTCAAGGCCTACAAAAACAATTAAAAGATCATTTGCTGAAACCATTAGCATCATACCAAGAAGTGATATGAATAAGAGTGAATAGTACTCACCATAATTTACGTCTTCTTTTTTAAGGTAATCTCTTGATGCTAACACAGTAAGCAGCACTCCGGTTAAAAGAATATAATTTAGAATAAAAGTAAAATTATTAACCCTCAGATAATTATTAAATATGAACAGGTCTTTATTTAACTCTCTGAATTGGAGGTTAATTGCAGCAAGAATCGCAAAAATTGCAAAATAAAATATTAATGCTTCAATTTTTCTGCTTTTATTATTCCCCTCTTTATGGTTGTAAGGAAAGATACTTTCTAAAATAAGAATAAGTAATGATGAGACGGCTATTATCAATATTGGAAGTGAATGTAAAAAATCGGATGTTGTAATCAAATTATCTAATGTTTTATTTTACAAATACTTTTTAAACCACTCAATAGAAAGTGTATATATCTCGGGATATTGTTCAATAAGGTATTTACCGTGCTTGGATGAGTTGAATACTTTAAGAGTTTTAGGCGTATCTAAATAATTATCCATTATATATTCACCATCTTGTTTATGTGAGCCGTCATCGGAAGCTTGTATCATCAAAACTGAGGATAATCTGACGAATACTCTTCCCATTGCTCTCTCATCTATATCCAGTAATTTCAGAAACGTTTCTTTACCGTTCGAAACTGTTACTACAGTCTTTATGTACTGTTTCATCCTGGCATAGCATGCAAGACTGCCGCCTATCGATGTACCCATTACACCAATTCTTGTTGTATCTACACCCTTTTGTGTTAACGTCCAGTTATGAATTGCATCTATATCTTTCGGTGCTTTTTCGGGATCAATTAATAAGTCGGTTAAATCATACATCAACTTGTCCGATTTTCCGTGACCTCTTATATCATATGTTAATACTTTAAAACCATTATTAATCAGTGAGTCAATAAAGAAATCAGGCCATTGTGCCTTTGTTTGTCTGAATTGGTGGATTAATATAATAAGAGGCTGTAATATTTCTTTTTTATCCTCGAAATAGTAATAGTCTGCCGAAATCTTTACATTATCTGAAGCAGTTAAAATAATCTCTTCTTTTTCCTTATTTTGCTGTAATGATGATTTATCCGGTACTCCGGATACATTACTATCCTTGCTTACATTTCTGGATGAATGGTTTTGCAAATCCTTGGATGAACATACAAATCCTAAAGTAAACAATAAAATATTAATTAATATTAAAAATTTTTTTATTGTTGTGGTCATATTTTCAAAATTAAAGAAAATTAAGGTATATTAAAATGAAGCTGTTATTAAATAATTACCTCGTCACCTCTGTTTGGTGAAGAGATATCAGTAAAATTCATATCCTTAAGTTTTAAAGTTAAAGTTTCCTGCTGGTCGGGTTCACCGTGAACAAGAAAAATATTCTCAAGCAAGTTCCTGTCGAAATTATTGAAATAATTACACAATTCGTTCCGATCGGCGTGTGCTGAAAAAGAGTTCAGTACGTATATTTTTGCTTTAACTTTATAATCATCCCCAAATATCTTAATATGAGCATTTTTTACATCTCTCGATTCAACAAGCCTTCTGCCAAGAGTATTCTGTGCATTAAAACCGATAATCAGAACGGTTGAATTTGCATCCTCGATACAATTTGCAAGATGGTGTAATACGCGTCCAGCTTCGCACATACCAGAAGCTGAAATAATAATACAACTGCCATTGAAATTATTTAGTGATTTGGATTCCTCAATATCCCGTATATACAATAAATTCGAAAAACCAAAAACATCCGTACCACTTTGTATCATTTCTCTTGTTTCTGTATCATAACATTCGGCATGTCTTTTAAATACTTCAGATACATTTACCGATAAAGGACTGTCTACAAAAATCGGTATCTTTGGAATGGCTTCCTTTTCGAAGAGTTTTGAAAGAGTATAAACAAATTCCTGGGTTCTGCCAACGCTGAATGCAGGTACGATAATTTTCCCTCCCCTGCTGATAGACTCCTGCAAAACGGTTACGAGCTGAAGTTCCATTGAATCGGCTTTATCATGAACTTTACCACCATAAGTTGATTCGGATATCAAATAATTTACATTCCCTATGAATTCAGGGTCTTTAAGTATCGGCAGATTTGGTCTGCCGAGGTCGCCTGTAAATCCAAGCTTAAAATGTCTTCCGTTTTCTTTTATATCAATTACGATTTGAGCTGAGCCGAGAATATGCCCGGCATCATAGAACTTAACCTCAATATTACTATTCGTGCCTTCTAAAGTAAAGCTCTGCCGGTATGAAACGGTTTTGAATAATAATAATACATTATTGACATCTTCAAAACTGTAAAGCGGATTAAACAGGGATTCATTCTTCTTGCTTCTTTTCTTATTTACATATTCCACATCTCTTTCCTGAATATGAGCGCTATCCTGAAGCATGATTGAACATAAATCTTTTGTGGCTGAAGTTGTATAAATATTCCCTCTGAAACCCTTTTTATAAAGTGTCGGGAGATTTCCCGAGTGGTCTATATGCGCATGTGATAAAATAACACAGTTAATTTCCGCAGGTTCGTAAATGAACTTTCTGTTCATTTTAAAACTTTCTTCTCTTTTACCCTGAAACAAACCGCAATCAAGCAGTATTTTAAAACCATTTATATTTAAAAGGTGCTGTGAACCTGTAACCGTTCGCGCAGCACCGCAAAATTTAATCTTCATGAAACAAAGATAATTGGGGTTATCTTGATATTAAATAGTGCTAATGATGCACTGGTGAGTTTCAAGTAATTAATTAAAAGTTAATTTTACCTAATTAAAGAATCTTAGGTTTTATTAATCTTTATTAATTAAAAAACTTCTTAAATGAAATTCAATTTCAGTCCTTATATTGCAATACAGGTTAAAGATTATGAAAAAGCTATTGACTTTTACCAAAGGGTTCTTGGAATGGAGCTTACGGAAATTCGGGGAAAAGATACTTATTTAAAATCTTATCCGTGTTCAGATAATATCGGAGCAATAAATTTTTGTTTTGAAAATGAAGGTATACCGGGACAGGTATTTTTTGAATTCCAAGTTGACAGTGTAAAAGAAGCTAAAGCATTACTTGAGAATGAAGGATGTAAAATGGTTAAGATTTATAATGAAAAAAGTTTTATGATGGCGACACATTCGGTATGAATTTTCACATATGGGAAGAATAACTGTATCTTTTTAGATATATTCAGTATATTTTAAAATAGTTTTTATTATCTGGGAATTTATCTCGGTCTGAACTTCCACACATCATTCGACCAATATACAACACCGCTCGAAGTTACACCTACCCTCCACCAATACCATGTACCTTTTGTAAAAGAAAAACTTGATGTATGTGCCTGCCCCGAAACAGGGGTATTATATACAATGTTGGTGAACTGTTCTGATGTTGCAACATGTATAATATCTGCACTACCTGTCCATTGAAAGGTAGGCCGTACACCAACTGTCGTATCTCCATCAGGAGGTGCAGTAAGTGCCGGTGGAGAAATACTTGTAGCTTTACCGCTGTCCGAAGATGTATCACAGCCGGTAACGTTAATAATAATAACAAGAACTAAAAATGCCCCGGATGTTAATAAGTTTTTCATTGCACTATTTTGCTATTATACAAAGTTACAGTATAATGTAAATTTGTTCAATCAGTAAATTAACCTGAAAGAGTTAGCGGGTTAGATTATACTTGTGTAAGTGTATAATTTAGAGAAAGTCAGCATACTTGAAATTAACAAATTTTGTGAACATACGCTTACTAATGTTTTACTGAGGATTATTTTTCGTCTTTTATTAACTAAGTTTAAATGTTTTAGTTTGTTCAATCTTTTCATAGCTTTCTCACAAACAAATGCGGTGTACTTCATTTCATCCAGTGCGGTGTTAAGATTATTTCGATTAGTGCTGTTAATGTATAGTAAAATGGGAATCTTCTCCAGCAACCCTTCACATCACTGTTAAATTTTAATAACCTAAACCCGAATCCGTATATTTTTATTTTTTCTCAATTCCCTGGGATACAATATTTCTCCAATAAGCAGCCGAATACTTAGTGCAGCAGTAAAAACCTTTTCTGTAATAACTTAGTTCATTATAGCGTTTTATCGATTTGTTGAAATTTTGATTAGCTTTCGTTAATGAGGCAATTACAGATGAGTTATTCAATTCTAAGATATTAAGCAAGCGGCAAGTTTCTTCACTTAATATATGTTTAAGGGAAACTCCGTATTCAAGTTTTCACCTGTGCATTGTTTTACTCCATTTTTGTAATCAAAAGCAGTCGGAGCAAATAGACATGCTTAGAACCCTGAAGACTCTGCATAGATACAAGCCATTTTGCTGTTTTAAGTTTTTCAGTAACTGAAAATTTTTTTCCAAAGAGTAAAGCAACGTGTTGGTTATGCAGTGTCTTTGCTAAACTTTTTTATTTATGTATTGTTTGTGCGTTTGATTTGATTATATCGAAAATAAGATATTAAAAAAAAATTTTAATATTATTTTTCTTTGCAAATAATAAAAAAGGCCTGATACACAATTATCAGACCTTTCTTAGCAGTCTATATTCTTAATTTACTTCAGACAGAATCTCCCTTTCAGCAGTATCAACCAGCGGAATAAATTTTTCATACCATTTTCGCCAATCATCATTGCTTAGAACTGTTTGCACTGATTGTTCCCAGTTAGCAAGATTAGCGTAGGCAGTAACAAGTATTAGTCGGTATGATCTGCCCGTTAAATCTGTAAAAATCCGCACTTCTTTTACATCTAAAGATACATCTATAGATTTTAGCATAGCAACTGCTTCTTTTATTAGTGCTTTTGCCTCTTTAGCTTTACCGAATTTAAGATAAAAAATATCCCTTACGAATATCATGATATACCTCCTTTAGTTAGTTTATTGTTTGTTTATTTGTAGGGAATAAAATTAAATTTAATTATACTTGTATAAAATAACAAGTTTCATTTAAGAGTTTGTTGGTAAACAGAATGGGTTAAAATTGTGCCAATCTCGACTTTTTCGGATTATTATTTCACTTTTAAGCTCATAAAATATTGGCATAACCATTGTATTTAAAGCTATCTGAAATAAATAGAGTAAGAATATGTTAAAAATTTTAATAATTGTAGTATGTTTATTTACATTAAATGTCTGTGTTTTGGGACAAAATGAAACAACAGCAAGCCAGAAAGAAAACCAGGTTACATATGGTATAAGTACCGATATTTTTAATAAATATATATTCAGAGGTTATAATTTGAGCGAAGGCAATGTGATTCAGCCTTCCGGCTGGATATCTTTAAAAAATTTTACTTTTACCTTTTGGAGTAATATAGATTTACAAAATCATCTTAATAAGCCAAAATGCAATGAAATCGATGTTGTACTAACTTATGCCTATACTTTGCAAAATCTAATTTTTGAACCCGCCTTCCAATTTTACTTTTACCCTGATACTGAAGAATCACCAACTACTGGTGAAACTATCCTTAGTTTATCGTATAACCTCAATGATTTTAATATAGCAACCTCACATAGTTTAGATTTTATCGAATACAAAGGTTCCTATTATGCAGATGCATCATTTGGTTTTGAACATTGGTTTAATGATAATTCAGGTATTAATGCTCAGGCAGGTATAGGTTGGGGAAATCCGGTTTTCAATGAAACTTATATCGGAATACGAGAATCTTCTATTATTGCTTTCCTTAACTTGTCTTACACTCAATATACATATGGAAGTTTATTCATTAAACCCAAACTTGAAATCAGCAAGATACTCAATAAAGAAATAGAAGAATTCAAAGAATTAAAACATCCGTATCTTAATATTGGATTATCTTTAGGTATTGATTTTTAAAATCTTAAAAGGATGGAGATTAAGTTAAAAGGGGTTGACCCAAAAAGGGTCAGCCCCTTTTTCTTTTATCTTAAAAGTATCATACTCTTAGTATCAGAATAATTTCCAACAATCAATCGATACATATAAATTCCGGATGGGTAATTAGTTCCATCCCAATGTATTTCATACGTACCCGCCGGCATTTCTTTATTAATTAGCGTTGTTATCTCGCATCCAAGTATATCGAATACTTGCAGTTTAACAAGTTGTGTATTTTTATTATGCACTGCAGGTATCGAAAAACTTATTATTGTTTCAGGGTTAAAAGGATTTGGATAATTCTGGTTTAGCTTAAATTGATAAGCGTATTCCGATATTGATTTTATATTTGTCAGCCCGCCGTTAATAGTTCTTAATATAACACCGTTTAAGCCAACTGCCCAGCCTGTCAACTGATTTATAAAATATACCTTTTCTAACTGCTGTGTAGTTGGTGTTTGCTGTAGAAACCAGTCAAATCCTCCGTTAGACGTATATCTGATTAAACCACCGGAACCAACAAGATAACCAGTTTGCGGAAATCCATATGAATTAAGAAACATACAGCCGCGGTTATTATTAGAACCTATTATCTGTTGCATCCAGTTTACTCCCCCATTACTTGTTCTAAAAACATATCCGAGCTGTCCGACAGCATAGCCGGTATTTTGGTTAATAAAATATAACTGGTTTATAGTTACCGGTAAACTTGTCAGAATGTTCCAGTTAGTTCCGCCATTACTGGTTCGAACCATGGTTCCGCCATTACCTGACGCCCAACCGGTACTATCGTTTATAAAAAATATTGATAGCAGGTCATTAACCGTATTACTCGTTTGGTTAACCCAGTTAATTCCGTTATTTGTAGTTTTTAAAACTATTCCGCCATAACCACACGCCCATCCTGTTACTTCGTTATAAAAGCTGAGCGAATAAATAGTATATAAAGTGCCTGTCGATGTGCTAAGCCAGTTATTACCAGCATTAGTTGTCCGGCGTATCTGCCCGCCTGCTCCCGATAACCAGCCTGCAGTTGGAGTTTTAAAGGTTATAGAATAAAGTGAGTAAGTTGTATTACTGGTTTGAGGAAACCAATTTTCTCCAGAATTCGTAGTAGCGCGGATAATGCCTCCTGCACCTACTGCCCATCCCGTGTTAACATTTGTAAAAAAAACTGAGTAAAGTGCACTTACAGTACCACTTTGCTGAATATACCAGCTTGGGTCTCCTTGTGAAAAAATAAAGGACGGATAAATAACAATTAGTAAGAGAAAGGAATAAATAGAAATTTTATGAGTATTCATACCACCTCCGTTTTTTAAAAATACAAAAATGATTTTATAAAAAATATAACTTTTTAAGTGAATTTTGGAATGTTCAGTTTAAATTTTAATATTTCTAAATAAAACCTAAAACGGGCATTAATATTCTTAACATCAGCCATATTAACAGGCCCCCTAATAAATCGAATATCACACCTGTTTTAATCATTTTAGTTATTGGAACCAATCCAGAGCCATAAACTATAGCATTTGGCGGGGTTGAAACAGGAAGCATAAAACCCCAGCTTGCTCCAAGCGTAGCACCTATAGCGGGAGGAATTGGGTTAATACCAGCAGCTAAACATATTGAAATAATTACCGGTACAACCATATTAGCTGATGCAGTATTTGAAGTAGCTTCACTGACAATTATAGAAATGAAAATAGCTGCCAGAGTAATTCCCCATATACTATTTACACCACTGAACTGAAGCAGTCCCCTTCCTATTGCATCAGCAAGCTTTGTTTCGAACATCAGGTTACCGAGAGTGATTCCCCCGCCAAACAATATTAAAGTACCCCAGTCTATATCAATCGCCTGTTTCCAGGTTATTGTGAACTTCTTCTCCTTCCATTTTACAGGCAAAATAAAAAGCAATATACTGCCAATAATTGCTGCTGAAGCTTCTGGAACGGCACCATTAAAAATATGGTATACATTTGAGTCTGCCCCGTATACTAAAGCAATTATTCCGGGGAATATCCATAAAAATACAGTTACCGAAAAAGCAATTAATGTGTTTCGCTGTTCACGGTTCCATTTACCGAGTTTTATTTTCATCAGGGGAATTAAATCGGTACTTGTCTTAATTGTTTTTACTTCCGGTTCATGCAGTAAATAAATTAAAAGAAATAATACAATATACATTATTAACAGCAAAGGAACTGCAAATGTCATCCATTTAAAAAAAGGAATGGTTGTGTTTGTAAATTTCTCAATCATTGCTAACCCTATCAGATTAGGAGGTGTCCCGACAGGAGTTCCTATTCCGCCTGTGGAGGCGGAGTAAGCAGCCATTAGCATTATTCCTGTTGCAAATCTTGCGGCAGGTTTTTTTCTGTCTGAAATTTTTTCGATTATAGATATCAACCCTAAACCAATAGGAAACATCATCGCTGTTGTGGCAGTATTACTAATCCACATCGATGCGAATGCCGAAACAGCTCCAAAAGCAAACAATATTCTGAATGTGCTTTTTTGAATGAAAGGTATAGATAATATGCTGTAAGCAAATCTTTTATCCAATTCATGCACACTCATTGCTTTTGCAAGTATAAAGCTGCCCATAAAAAGATATATTGTAGGGTCGGCAAAGGAAGAAAAAACCTGCTTTGCAGTTCCTATTCCAAAAAGGATACAAAGAACAGCACCTGATAATGCAGTTACGGGTATTGGTACGGGTTCGGTTACCCACCAGATAACAACCCAGGCTATTACAGCCGAAAGTGCATGTGCCTGATATGTCAAATTCTCAAAAGGCAGGAAATAAAATATTAAAAAACCGGCGGGACCGAGAAAGTATCCTATCCTTTTACGGTATTGTTCAAATTTCTCTTCTGCTTCGGTAAGAGTTTCCTGTATTTCTATTTCAGAGTCCAATAAGTTTATTGATTACTGTACAAAAATAACTTAATGATTTTTCTTAAGAAACGGAATTATTAAAAATTTAGTTTAAATTTTACTGAGGGACTTCAAAAAGTTTTTTAAGGAGTTGTCTCAAAAATAATTTTGTAACTGCAGATATGTGGCGAAAGCCACCACTTCGCTGATGTCTGCGTTGCAATTTTCTTGTCTTTTAGTCCCGCTATGGTGGAGCAATTACAGATTTTCTGTAAGAAGATTGCCTTTTAAACAACCTTTTCGGGGTGATTTGGAATTGAAATTAACGTTCAAAAAAAGTTTTCCAGAAGTTTCACTTAAGAATCCAAGGGTAAAATTGGAGTTAAATATTTACCTGGGTTCCGACTTCGTAAACCCTATCGGGAGGTAATTTGAAAAACTCAGTAGCACGCTGAGAATTTCTTGCCATAAAAACGAATATTTTCTCCCGCCATCGGCTCATGTCGGCTATTGCGTCGGGAATTATTATTTCACGGCCCAGGTAAAATGTAGTTTTATCTATGTTAACTTTTACTCCTTTTTCATTTATCCCCTGTATAATTTCATCGATACTGGGTTGTTCCATAAATCCGTGATATGCCCTTACACGGTAAAATCCTTCTGCAGGATTCAGAATTTCTATCCTGTTTTCTGGTTTAACACGCGGGATACTCTGAACTATGATAGATAATATTATTATTTGCTTATGAAGAATCTTATTATGTTTCAGGTTTTGAGCTAAGGCGGGCGGTGTTCCGTGTGCATTGCTGTACATATAAATTGCGGTTCCGGATATAGACATTATTCTGGTTGAAAGAAATTCATCAATGAATTTATCCAGGGGCTGAGTCCGTTCGGTAAGTTTTTTCCTTAGGATTTCCCTGCCTTTGTTCCATGTTGTCATAATAATATACACAGCCAATCCAAGTGCCAAAGGCACCCAGCCGCCATCTGCAACCTTTAACATATTAGCACTCCAGAAAGCCAGATCCACAGTAAGGAAAAATACAATTAAAAGAATAGTAAAAACTATACTCCATTTCCACAGATCCTTCATAGCAAAGAAAGCAAGTATAGTTGTTATGAGCATCGTAGTAGTTATTGAGATGCCGTAAGCAGCAGCAAGATTGCTTGAAGATTTAAATTCAATAACAAGAATTAATGTTGCAATTAGTAATGTCCAGTTAATAAAAGGTATATAAATTTGTCCTTTCTCCAGTTCAGAAGTATGCAGAATTCTCATTCTTGGAATATAACCTAGCTGCATACCCTGTAAAGTAAGTGAAAAAGCACCGGAAATAATAGCTTGAGAGGCAATAATGCTGGCTAATGTAGCTATTACTACTGTCGGGTATAATGCCCAATCAGGAGCCAGGTGATAAAACGGATTAACAGCAGCAGAAGGGTCTTTAAGCAAAAGCGCACCCTGTCCAAAGTAATTTAACAAAAGACTTGGTAAACCGATAGAAAACCACGCAATCTGAATTGGTTTATAACCGAAGTGTCCTACATCAGCATACAGTGCTTCACCGCCTGTGAGCACAAGAAAAACCGTCCCTAATATAATAAAAGCATGAAAGCCTTCGTTCTTCAGGAAATCGAAAGCATAGACCGGATTTATTGACGTAAATACGGAAGGATTATGTATAATAGAACCTAAACCTAATACAGCGATCCATAAGAACCAAATTATAATAACAGGACCGAATAATGAACCAACTCTTCCGGTTCCTTTATATTGAAAACTAAAGAGAAGTATAAGAATTATTATACTGATTGGAGTAACCAGTTTCTCGAAAAAAGGTGTTGCTATGGTCAGCCCTTCGATTGCACTTGTAACAGTTATTGCCGGTGTAATAATACCATCCCCGTACAATAATGAAGCACCAAATAACCCAAGTGAAAGTAGAATATAATATTTAGTACTTTTATTTTTAGGAATCACCAGCTGCATCAAAGCAAGTATTCCCCCCTCACCTTCATTATTTGCTCTAATAATTATAAGATGGTATTTTATGGTGACAATAAGAACAATAGCCCAGAATATCAGAGATAGGACACCCATAACATTTTCATGCGTAGGCTCAATGGCATGTGGACCGTGAAAACATTCTCTTACTGCATATAACGGACTTGTACCTATATCACCATAAACAACGCCAATTGCGGTAACAGCCAGAAAGAGCAGATATTTAGTGCCGGATTTATGTTTAGAAGGGTCGCCTGTTTCCGAAGATGTAGCAGTATCCAATATATGTGGTTTTAATTCAAAATATTTTACTTAGTGTTGAAAATAATAAAGCAAATTTACTAATAGGAAATTAAAAAACAAATCATATTCTTATTCGGTTATATAATGAAAATTAACCAGATTAAAAAATAAATGGGTATTAATATTGGCAGTGAGTATTTAAACATATAACCGAAGAAGGAAGGTGTTTTTACCGACCGGTGCACAGCAATCGATTTCACCATAAAATTAGGACCGTTGCCAATATATGTTAATGCTCCGAAAAATACAGACGAAATGGAGATTGCAATTACCTGTTTTTCATGTTCAGCAATAAAAAGTAATACATTTGATATATTATTTATATCTAATCCGTAATATCCAAGGGATGCCGTTAAAAAAGTTAAATAAGTAGGAGCGTTATCTAAAAAAGCCGACATAGTGCCGGTTAACCAATAAAATTGTGTGGGAGTCGAAATATTCAGTGATTTTGCATTAGCAGTTAAAAGCTCGAGTGCAGGTATCATTGTAATAAAAATACCGAGAAATAACCAAGCTACTTCTTTAATTGGTTGAAAAGTAAAATGATTTCTTAAATGTATTTCTTTTTTTGTGAACTTGTAGGATAATAATGCAGCGGAAAGCATAATAACTTCCCTGATAAATTTTGGCTCTGTAATAAAAACCGATGCAATAATTAAAAAGAGCAGTAAAATATTAGGTAAACCTTCTAACCAGATCCTCTCTCCTGCTTTTATTTCTTTTTCCTCTAATTCAGGCGGCTGTTTTTTGAAATTGATATAATCAAATATATAGAACGCTGAAAGAAGCAAACTGTTGGCAACCAACCATTTAATAATTAGTTTATCGGTTATCCAGAAAAAAGGAATGCCCTTTAAGTATCCCAGAAATAATGGAGGATCACCAATAGGCGTTAAAGCACCTCCTGTATTAGAAACTATAAAAATAAAAAATACAATGTGGAATGCCGTGATTCTTATTTTATTGACTTTTATATACGGTCTGATTAATAAAACCGAAGCACCCGTTGTCCCGATTATGTTCGAAAGCACAGCGCCAATAGCAAGCAAGCTTACATTTCTTAAGGGTGTTGATAATCCTTTTATCTCTATAAGTATGCCTCCTGATACTATAAACAGTGAAGTTAGTAATGATATGAACATTATATAATCTTCGAGTGTGTGAACTATTACCGAAGATTTGTTCAACACAAAATAATATACAAGGGTAATTAAACCATAACCAACCGAAACGTATGGATAATATTTTTCCCACCAATGCCTGTTGATAAAAGGTAAAAGTGCTATTGAAAGTAAAAGAAGTATAAAGGGAATAACGCTTATTGGGGCCGGATTCATCTGGTAAATCAGGGAATTGATTCAGGTATAATATTAAGCTTCATAATTTCAATGTTCTGAACGAGTTTTTTTACTGTTGCCTCCGATTTGCTTAAGAAAGTATTTGGATATACACCTATCCAGATTATGAATATAATTATAGGTATTACGCTCAGTATATCGCGTTTATTCAGGTCAGGAACAGATTTATTGTCATCATTTGTTATGGGACCCAGTAATACCTTTTGATACATCCATAAAAGATAAACAGCAGAAAGCACAACGCCTGTTGCCCCGAAAATTGAATACAGCTTGTTATTCAAAACAGGTGAAAAGAAAGCACCTGCAAGTATGAGGAACTCGCCGATAAAACCATTTAAACCGGGCAAACCTATTGATGAAAGGCATATAAAAAGAAATAATGATGCGTAGACCGGAATGATCTTAGCTAATCCGCCGAAATCTGCTATCCAGCGTGTATGCCTTCGATCGTAGAGGAATCCTGCAAAAATAAACAATGCGCCTGTCGATAAGCCATGATTTACCATTTGTATTATTCCGCCCTGAACCGATTCAACCGTTAAGCCAGCTAAACCCAATACAATAAAACCCATATGGCTAACCGATGAATATGCTATAAGTTTCTTCATATCTTTTTGTGTAATGCAAACCAATGCACCATATATAATGCCAATCACGCCTATCAATGCAATAAGCCATGCATATTTAACAAACATTATTGGGAATAACCCCATAGAAAACCTTAAAATTCCATACGTTCCCATTTTCAGAAGCACAGCAGCAAGTATTACGCTGCCCGCAGTGGGTGCTTCGGTATGTGCATCGGGAAGCCACGTATGCAGCGGGAATACAGGCACTTTAACTGCAAAGCTGACTGCAAAGAATAAAAACAGCCAAAGCTGGATATTTTCGGGGATAAACGGTGAAACTTTGGCAAGCTCTGTCCAGTCGGTGGTAAATTTTTGCAATGATGATGTAAGTGTGTTTGAAAGCCATATAATTGCAATAAGCATTAAAAGGCTTCCGAACATAGTATAAAGAAAAAATTTGACTGTTGCATAAAAACGATTCTTACCTCCCCAAATTCCGATAATGAAATACATTGGTATCAGAATCACCTCCCAGAACACATAAAAAAGCAACAGGTCTAATGATAAAAACACACCCAGCAAGGAGCCTTCGAGAATTAAAAAAAGAAAATAAAATGTTTTAACCCTGTCGGTAATCGAATTCCATGTAGCAAGTATTGTAAAGGGAAAAATAAATGCGGTAAGCATTACAAGCAGAAGTGAGATACCATCCACACCAAGCAGGTAATATATATTATAGTCTTTAACCCACCGGAAGCGTTCAATAAACTGGAAATTTGCAGTATTCTGTTCAAACTTAATAAACAGTAAAACAGAAATACTTAAAACAAATAAAGCAACAAGCAGCGAATATACCTTGATGATTGCTGCTTTTCTTTTACTAATAAATAATACCGGGAGAGAAAGAAATATAGGTGAAAAGATCAGTACACTAAGAATGTTGTTCATCTGGCTTTATGGTTTTCATGGAATAATTTAATTCGTTTTTCGAGCTCGGGAAGCTCGTTTTCTTTGACGAGTGAAACACAGGCTCTTATCCCCTCTTTCCTCGTACTGCCGGTGTTGGATAATGAAATAGCACTTACACCGTAGTACAATAGTTCTTCAATAAGTTCTTCGCCTGTGAAACCGGGATATGAAATGGTAAAATAAAATCCGTGTGCAATAGGTACGCCGTCATCTTTATCATAAACAATATTAAATCCGTTTTTTGTAAAAATCAATTTCATAGCCTTAGCCCGTTCACCGTAAACTCTTACTGCATCAACAAAATTATAATAACCGTCACTTGAAGCCTTAAGCATTGCAGCTAAGGCATATTGTGATGAATGTGTTACCCCTGCAGATACAGCATAAGCTGCACCGTATATCAGAGCATGACCGAACTGGTCGGTTGTATAAAAACTTTTTAAGCCCGGTGCATGTGTGTGGAAGAGTGATTTAGAAATAGCCATGCAGCCTATCCTCTGTCCAGCATAGCTGAAGATTTTTGAGCTTGATATTAACAATATATACTTTTCGGTATATTTTGCAACACTTGGCTGATGAAGCCCTTGACCGGGTTTTGAATAATCTTTTCTGAAATCCATATTAAGGTACGCAAGGTCTTCTAACACAACACAGTTATATTTATTAGCAAGCTCTCCGATTATACGCAATTCAATGTCCGTAAAACATATCCATGCAGGGTTATTGGGATTTGAATATAAAATGGCAGCAATATTACCTTCACTAAGCAGTACCTCCAATTTATCTCTGAGCTTTTCGCCGCGGTAGTCGTAAACATCAAGACTTTTTTGTTTCATACCCAGTACCTGCAGCTGCATTTTGTGAACCGGAAAGCCCGGATCAAGAAACAGAACGGTATCTTTTTCTTTATACATACGGGTTACAACAAGAAAACAATCGAAACTGCCATTTGTTGAACCGATAGACGGGACACAGCAAGTTGCAGGAACATCTACCTCAAGGAATAGCTTAATAAATCTTGAGATCTCATGTTTCAGTTCAGCAACACCCTCTATGTGGGGATACCTGGAAGTTATTTCCGATTTCAGTGCTTTAATTTCGGCTTCAAGGCCTATTTCTGCACTTGGTAATCCCGGAATACCCATCTCCATACGTATAAATTTAAATCCCGTCTCTCTTTCTATCGAGTTAATCAAGGTAAGGATTTCCCTTATCGATGCCCTCCCGATAACAGGGATTTTACTCTCCTCGATTTTTCTTTTTACGGTATTATAATCAACAGGTGTTTTATTCATAAATTCATAATTCAACCAGGCTAGTGCTGGCATAAATCAAATCTTGTTTAATTTTCAGGTATAGTTCCGTTGTACCAGAATTTCTTTTTCCTGTCTAAAATCTCATCAACGTGAATGTGTTTAACCTCAGTATAAGCTTTTATACCTTCTATACCAAGTTCCCGTCCAAGACCGCTTTGTTTAAATCCTCCGAACGGAGCTTTATCATTCAATAAATGCCATTCATTTATCCATACAGTTCCGGCTCTCAGCTGCCTGGCAAATTTCAATGCTTTCTCAGCATCCCCGGACCACAATCCTCCTGCAAGCCCGTAATCTGAATCATTAGCTACCTTTATAGCTTCATTTTCATCTTTTACTTTAATAACAACTCCAACAGGACCGAATATTTCTTCGCGGGCTATCCTCATATTATTATTAACCTCTGCAAATAAGGTTGGTTCAACAAAATAACCTTTAAAACCATCCGGAACTCTGCCGCCAAATACTAATTTTGCCCCTTCGCGTTTACCGATTTCGATGTACTCCATTACTCTTTTCTGCTGCTGGGCTGAAATAAGCGGACCTATATTTGTATCTCTATCCATCGGATCACCGATTTTCATATTTGATAAACGGGATTTTATTCTATCCACAACTTCAGCATACAATTTCTCGGTTACAATAAGCCTGGAGCCAGCAACACAACACTGCCCCTGATGATAGTAACAGGCATATAGAGAGCCATCAATTGCAAGAGACAGATCAGCATCATCTAGAATAATATTGGCGGACTTTCCTCCAAGTTCGAGTGTAACATTTTTCATTGTGTCTGAAGCGTACTTTAAAATTTGCTTACCGACTTCAGTTGAACCTGTAAAAGCAACCTTATCTACATCTGGATTTTTAACCATTTCCACGCCAATTTCAGCGTTGCCAGTAATTATATTTACCGCACCCTTAGGTAAATCGGTTTCATCTATAATTTTTGCAAGCTCTAAAGCAACTGCTGAGGTCTGGGGGGCAGGTTTTAAAACAATAGTACAGCCGGCAGCAAGTGCAGGTGCAATTTTCCATACCGCCATTTGCAGCGGGAAATTCCATGGAATAATGGCAGCACATACCCCCACCGGTTCACGTACAGTAATATTCTTACTGATTCCTTCTCTGGAGATTCCGGGGTCTTCTGTTAATTCTTCCAAAGCAAATTTTGAAAATGCATTCATTGCACGGTGTGAAAGGAATACTTCATCCTTCGCCTTACTTATTGTAGAACCCGATTCAAGAACTATTAACTCCTGCAGAATTACTGAATTTTCTTTAATTTTATCCGCAATCTGTTTTAATATTTTGCTTCTTGCTTCCCTTGAAAAACCGGACCACCCTGATGTATTCCGGGATGAATCGAAAGTTTCCCTGGCAGATAGTATAGCATCTCTTGCATCTGCAACGGAAGCTTTGGAAATTTCAGCAACCTTAGTAAGGTTAAAAGGATTAATGGAACCGAACGAACTTCCATCTGAAGAGCTGCGGAACTCTCCGTTAATATATAATTTGTATTCTCTCAATCTTGGTAAACAGTTATTGGATTAAATAGCCACGTATTGATGCTTTGCAGGAGAACTGCGAACCTGCTGAAAAAATAAGAATCAGGTCATATAGAGGAAAGGTTTCCAGTCTTCATAGACCCTGCCTGCAAAATTTTTCATAAATGTAATATGTGACGGCCTTCCTGGTTTTTTACGCAGGAGCATTTTGGCTTCTTCCGGCGTACGGTCGCCTTTTATATTGTTACACCTGATGCAGGCAGCAACAAGGTTTTCCCAGGAATCATCCCCGGCTTTTGATTTCGGAATAATGTGATCTATAGTAAGCGTAACATCACTTCGGCCGCAATACTGGCATCTATAGAGGTCCCGTCTTAATATATTTTTCCTTGTTAAGACAATTTTTTTAAATGGTACATGAATATATAATTTCAAACGGACAACCGACGGGAAAGGATAACTCATAGAAATTGAACGTATTAACATCGAGTCACGGGAAGCAATTAATTCAGCTTTACCGAGGTAAACCAGTATAACAGCTCTTTGAACGGTGCATATACTAATAGCTTCATAATTCTGGTTTAAAACCAGAACTTTACCGCCTAGGCTGTATATTGAAGTTTTATATGTATGTCTATATTCTGATTCGAAGTCGTAACCCCTTTTGGTTTTACTGCTTAAAAAGCAGTTTCATAAAAATACCATAACATAGAAAAACAAACAAGGAAACATATAAAACACTCTGATATGAAAGCTCCTTTCAATTGTTCCTTGCTGCGCTGAAGAAGCTGCTGCAAAAAGGTAATATCTTTTTAATTATATTAATCGCATTCCACCTATATTACCTCAGAATTTACATACATTTGGAAAATATACCCTAAAATTTATGAGCAGTTTTTCAATAGAAATCTAAATTTAGATAAGTTATCTTTATACTTAAATAAAAATTTTTAAAATGAGACCCAAGTTAAAAAGTACCAAGAATATTAAGTTAATAATTTCTATTTATTTTATTGTGAGTTTGATATTTGTTTTCATATACCATATGTTATTATTTAATGGCAACTTTGGCTCCGATACCATGTATTTCAAAGAGTATCCTATCTGGCTTATTTATTTAACAGTTAGTTCCTTTATTATATACATGCTAATATCAAGAAGTGTAAAACAGGAAGCCCTTTCAATGCAGCAATTTAAGCAGGTTTGGGATTACTCACTTGACGGTATGAGAATTACTGACCTTAAAGGTATAATAATTGATGTAAATAATGCGTTTTGTAAATTTGTTGATTTAGAAAAGGAAGAATTGATTGGCTTTGCAATAAGCAAATACCATCTGCCCGAATATCAAGACCATGTTATGGAAAGATTTTATAATTTTATTAATTCAGGAAAAATTGAAGAACGTATTGAAAGAGTGCTGACTTTGTGGAACAAAAAAGTATATAATGTAGAATTATCAAATTCTCATATTAAGCTAATCGATGGAAGAGATTGTGTATTGAGCATTTTCCATGATATTACTGAAATGAAGACGGCAGAGAAGGAGAAACTTGAAAGTTTCGAAATGCTGAAAAAAATAACCGACACAACACCCGAAATTATTACCCTGTACGATATAAAAACAGAAGGCAATATCTTTCAAAACAGATCTCTCTTAAGAACCCTCGGTTATTCCTCTGAGCAAGTTGATGAATTAACAAAAAAAGATAAAGGCAAAGATCTTGTACACAGGGAAGACGAATCGCTTGATGAGATTAATTTTAAAAAGACCGAAACACTGCTTGACAACGAAGTTCATTTGTTCGAATACAGAATCAAAGATTCGGATGGAAATTGGAACTGGATCCGAAGACGAACAAGTGTATACTCTAGAGGAGAAGATGGCAAACCCGACAAGCTTGTCAATGTTTATACTAATATTACCGACGAAAAAGAAGCTAATGAAAAATTAAAACAAAGCGAAGAACGATATCGAACACTGGTCGAAACTTCACCTTATCCTGTCATGTTGTGCGATTTACAAGGCAATATAATCTTTTGCAACAATGCAATGGCATTTAAGTTTGGTTATAACAGAGCTGAGGAAATAATAGGAATAAATACATTTCATCTGCTGCAGCCAAGTTATATACCCCATGTAACATCAGAATTTCAAAAGCTTGCTTCGGGAGAAAAAGAAACTATTCAACTTTTAGATGTTGCTGTTCAAAAAAAAGACAGCACAATTTTATTTGCAGATTACCACGCAACGTTATTAAAGGATTCTTACGGAAAACCATACGGGATTATTTCTATCTTGAACGATATTACGGAAAAGAAAGCAGCAATACAGACACTGAAAGAAAGAGAAAAATACTTAAATGCTATTTTTAATGCCATGCCGGATGCAATTTTTATTTTGGATTATGAGGGATATTATAAAGATTTTCATATATCTAAAGATTTTGAAGCAATAATACCGCCAGAGCATATAATAGGTTCAAATATTAAAGATGTGCTTCCGGTTGATGAGGCTAATAAAATACTTGAATTAATTCAGTCTTCACTAAAGAAACACATTGTTAACCGGCATACTTATCAAATAACAATCAATAATCAAACAAAATATTACGAAGCTACCATAGCACCTTTTACGACAAATGAAATTTTAAGTATTCAGCGTGATGTAACAGATAAAAAGAAGTCTGAAGAAGAAATTGTAAAAAGAGAAAACTACCTTCAGACATTAGTAGAAATTGATAAGTCGTTATTGCAGGCATCTACCAAAAATGAAGTATTTAGTACAGTATTAAGACCCCTCGGTGAAGTTTCAGGGGCAAGCAGGGTTTACATTTTCGAGAATTCTATTGATGAAAATGGCAGCCTGTTAATGAGCCAGAAAGCTGAATGGACTGCTGATGGTATAAAACCTTTTATAAATGACCCGGTATCGCAGAATTTACCTTACAAGTCGTTTTCAGACAGGTTTGAACAAATACTTCTAAACGAAGATGTTTATACGGGTATTGTAAAAACATTTCCGGAAAAAGAAAGGAAGATTCTACAGGAACAGGATATTCTTTCCATCTTAGTTTTACCTCTGTACGTTAACAATGATTTTTTTGGTTTTATTGGATTTGACAACTGTAAAGAAGAAAGAGAATGGACAGCTTCAGAAATAAGTTTGTTAAAGGCAGCATCAGGAAGTATTTCACTATCTCTGGAAAGAATTATCTGGCAGGAAAACCTAAAGGAGAGTGAAGAAAAATTCAGAATGTTAGCTGAAACAGCACCGGCCGGAATTTTCATTTTTAAAGATTCGAAATTCTTATATGTTAACAATTATTACCTGAATCTTTTCGGATATGAATTTGAGGAATTAAATAAAATGAATTTTTATGACATGGCACATCCCGATTACCGAGAAATGTTTAAAACACGTGCTATGAACAGGTTAAAAGGAATCAAAGAACCCAACCGGTATGAAGTAAAAGCATTAACTAAAAATGGGAATGAAATTTGGATAGACCTGACTGCGGATATTATTCAGTACGAAGGTGAAAAAGCTACATTAGGTATGGTTTACGATATCACCGACCGGAAACTTCTTGAAGAAAACATTAAAATATCTGAGAAATATTACAGGGAACTCTTCGAATCTGCACATGATTCAATAATTATTTTCGACCCTGTATCCGAACGTGTTTACGATGTAAATGAAAGGGCATGCAAAATTTATGGTTTCACAAGAAAAGAATTTTTAAATATTTCTTTACTTGATATTTCTACAAATGTTCAGCTTGGCAAAGATATGATAAATCAGGTAATGGAAAAAAATTCTATTGAGAATTTACAAACAGTACACATAAACAAAAATGGTGACAGAATGCTGATGGAGATAAATGCAACGGTGATAGATTATAAGGGACTTAAAGCCATACTTTCTATAGGGAGAGATATAACTTCTAAAAAACATGCTGAAGATCAGATACTTGCTTCATTAAAAGAAAAAGAAGTGCTTTTAAAGGAAGTTCATCATCGGGTAAAAAACAATTTACAGGTTATATCAAGTTTACTCAAGCTTCAGACCGAATATATCAAAGATGAAAGCGACCTGGAATTATTTAAAGAAAGTCAAAACAGGATTAAGTCGATGGCTTTAATACATGAAAAGCTTTACCGCTCACACAACCTCGCTAAAATCGACTTTGCCGAATACATACGCAGTCTTTCAGATAACCTGTTTTTTACTTATTCTGTTAAATCATCAAGAGTAAAAATGACGATAGATTCTCTGAAAACAGAATTTAATATCGAAACTGCAATACCACTTGGCTTAATAATTAATGAACTTCTGACAAACTGCTTAAAACATGCTTTCTCGGCAAATGATTCAGGCGAGATATTAATAAAGCTCACAAAACAAGACAATAATAAATTTAAACTTTTAGTAATTGATGACGGCATAGGAATACCTGCGAACCTAAATATAAATGATGTAAAAACTCTCGGATTACAGCTGGTTCTTACCCTCTGCACACAGTTAAATGCGGAAATAAACGTTTACCCGCTGCACAATGGGGCAAAAACAGCTGGAATGGTTTCCAGTATTGGTGTATCGAAAACCGACCCGGCTGCTCTTTCAGGCAGGAAAGGAACATGTTTTGATATTGTTTTTGATGAAATTAAATATAAAGAAAGATAAAAGTTCCGTATTATTGACAATTTTTTACATTTCCTTATATAAAAAACAACTATATTATGAAACCGTTATAGTATTATTTTCGTCATAATAATGTTAATTAATTATTTACATCCCTGCAATTAAACCATGTGCAGGGTAGAAAAGTTAAGTCATGAAATATATCTATTCTGTTATTATTTTCCCTTTAACAAGTCTTTTATTCGCTGTTTTTCCCGGAGGTTTAAAAGCACAGGGAATCGAAATTAATTTAAAAAAATGCATCAATAATGCTTTTAGAACGAGCCCTTCTGTTATAAAATCACAATATTCGCTGGATGCACAGGAAGGCAATATTAAGACCGCTTATGGTAACCTGATACCTAAATTATCTTTTAACGGTAACTGGACAAGAAGCAGGACAATCAACAATCAGGGTTCTTACAACGTTGGCGGGTATTATATAGACCTTGGGAAAAGAGATACAACTACCGATAATTTTAGTTTGTCATTAAGGTCAGATGTGGTTTTGTTCGATGGACTTAAAAATTATGATAACATTACACTTGCAAAGAGTGAAAAAATTAGTCTGCAAATCACTTTAGAAAAACTTAAAAGTGATATTGCTCTGAAAATCCTAAGTGATTATATAACAGTCCTGAAAAACCGTCAAATAGTAATTATTAACCAGGCAAATCTCGAAGATTCCAAAGCTCAGCTGGAAAAAATAAAAATCTTCGTTGAAGTAGGCAAAAGAACTTTATCGGATGTTTATAAACAAGATGTTGTTGTGGCGCAAAATGAATTGGCAGTTGAGCAGTCAATAAATAACCTGGATAAATCGATTGCCGATCTGGTTTATGACTCAAACCTTCCGCAGGAGAAAACGTATATTGTAAGCGGACAGGAATTCGTGACAGACCTTACCCTGGCACAGCTTCAGCTATATATCGATGGTCATTCTGATATTGATAAACTGGTTTTGGCAGCTTTAAAAAATCGTTACGATTATAAGGCATATGAACAAACCCTTGAAATTAACAAACAAAACCTTGATATAGCAAGAAGTACCTTACTGTTCCCTACCCTATCGGGTTTTGCATCCTATTCACTCTCAGCATCCCGGATACAAAATATTACCGATTCAAAAGTTCTGAGTTTTGGGTTGACTTTGAGCTATCCTATTTTCCAGGGCTTTTCTCTTGATAACTCCAAACAGCTTGCAGAAATTAATGTTCGTTCAGCGAACGAAGACCTGCTTGCTTTACGCAACCAGATAATGCTTGAGATAAAAAAAGCTGTGATCGATTTGAAATCATTATACAAGCAAATAGAAATCACTGAGCGAAACCTGAAAGCAGCTGAGCAGGATAAGTTTCTTGCAGAAGAATCGTACAGAATAGGTATGGGAATATTACTTGATGTGCAGACAGCTGCAACTAAATATAACAATGCATTGCTCGATAAGAACAATTTAATATATAACTTTATATTTGCACAAAAACAACTTGAATATTACCAGGGAATATTAAAATATTAATTTTGTGTTAAATATATCTACAATGAACTAAATAATCGGAACTTAAATGGCAGAAACAACAATAAAAAAGAGAAAAAACAAGAAAAAAATAATACTATTCGGAATAATAGGATTTATTATCTTAATTATTATAATTGCTGCATTAGTATCTTCATCAAAAGAGAAGCTTGTAACTGTCCAGACCGAACCTGCATCTAAAAGAAATGTGACCCAGTTAGTTTCAGGATCCGGCATCATACAGCCTGAAACAAAAGTTGATATCAGTGCAGAAATCAGCGGTGAAATAATCCAACTCCCTATTAAAGAAGGACAGTCGGTTAAGAAAGGAGACCTTCTTGTTAAAATCAAAGCAGACTATTACTCTGAACGTGTAAACCAGCAGAGAGCCGGTATTAATTATGCCCAGTCCCAGGTTGAAGTCGCAGAGAACAACCTGAAGAAAGCAGAACTTGAATTAAACCGGATTGAGCAGCTCTATAAAAGCGGATTAGTATCACAGGCTGACCTGGATAATGCAAGAATAGCATACGAAGTAGCACAATCGAACTTAAAAAGTGCAAATGCAAATGTAAGGCAAAATGTTGCATTACTTAGGCAAACCGGTCAGGACCTTTCAAAAGCAACCATACGCTCCCCCATGAACGGGATTGTTACTGCACTAAACTCTGAACTGGGTGAACGTGTTGTTGGAACTGCTACAATGGCTGGCACTACAATTATGACCATCTCCGATCTTTCGGTAATGGATGCAGAAATAGAGATTAGCGAAACTGATATAACTTATGTGAAAATAAATGACACTGCGGATATTGAAGTTGATGCTTACCCTGACAGATTAATTAAAGGTGTTGTATATGAAATATCAAATTCTGCTAAATCGAAAGGTACAGGAACCCAGGAACAGATTATTAATTTTATTGTCAAAGTCAGGATACTGGATACATCGGTAGAATTAAAACCGGGAATGTCGTGCAATGCAGATATAAAAGTACAATCGAAGTCTGATATACTTACAGTTCCCATCCAGTGTATTACAGCACGTGATGAAACGAAAAAGGAATTAGAAGAGAAGAAAGAAAATGAGGATGTAACAAGGGTCTCGGAAGAAAAAATAACAAAGAAAGAAAAACCCAGGGAAATAGTTTTTGTTCTTGATGAAACAACAAGTAAAGCAAAGATAGTACCGGTAAAAACGGGCATAAGTGATACAAAGTATATTGAAATTACTGAAGGATTGAAACCAGGTGATGTAATCATCAAAGGTCCTTATAAAGCAATCAGCCGCGAGCTTGAAGAAGGAACAAAAGTAAAAGTAGACAACGAGATTTATAAAAAAGATAAAAAGAATAAGGAAGATTAATTTGGAAACGTTGATAAACACAAAAGATATAGTAAAACTGTATGTAATGGGACAGGAAAATCTTTACGCGCTTAAAGGCATTTCATTATCTATCCGTAAAAACGAGTACGTTGCTGTTATGGGACCTTCGGGTTCAGGAAAATCTACACTAATGAACATTATAGGCTGTCTTGATACACCAACTTCGGGCATTTATGAACTGAATGGACAGGACGTAAGCTCTATGGACGATAATGAACTTGCATCTGTAAGGAACAAGGAAATAGGATTTGTATTCCAGACTTTCAACCTCCTGCCCCGTTCAAATGCGCTGCATAATGTTGAACTGCCTTTAATCTATTCAGGGATTTCTAAAAGCCAGCGTATTGAAATGGCTCACGAAGCGTTAGTCCAGGTTGGTCTTGAAGACCGCATGTTTCACAAACCAAATGAACTTTCCGGAGGACAAAGACAAAGAGTAGCAATTGCACGTGCTCTTGTTAATAAACCGTCCATAATTCTTGCTGATGAACCTACAGGCAATCTTGATACTAAAACCGGAGACGAAATTATGTGCCTGTTCGATAACCTTCATTCAAAAGGCAATACGATAATTGTTGTAACTCATGAGGATTTTATTGCTGAACACACTGCAAGAATTATTAAATTGCTTGATGGTAAAGTTGAAAGTGACCAGATAGTGCATAACAGAAGAAGGGCTAATCAAGTACCCGAAGAAATTAATTAAAAATAAATAATCATAATAATTTGAAAAGATTTATAATTTCATTATTTATTTCATCGTTTCTTATTTTAGAAACTGGTCAGGTATTATCACAAGATTTCGGTAAAGTCCATACATTAATAACTGAGGGTATTACTTCAATTTATAATGTTGATTTCAATACAGCGCTTTCAAAATTCCAGGAAGCCAAGAAAATTGCACCAGGTGATTTACGCGGACCTTTTTTTGAATCCACGGTATATTTCTGGAGGTGTATGTTCACAAGAAATAAAAATGACTATGATACTTATTTGAAACTTACTGACGGACTTGTAGACCATTGTGAAAACGTAATTGATAAAAATGAAAATGATCTTGATGCGCGTTTCTACCTGGGATGGTCATCTATGATGCGTGCTTTTATAGTTTATTATATCGACCGTAACATCTTAAAAGGAGCATCGGAAATTAAAGATGGTTCAAATGCACTTCAATTTGTTATCGAAAAAAACCCAAACTATTACGATGCTTATCTTGGGCTTGGATTTTACAACTACATTATCAGTTTAATTCCAAAAAAACTACAGTGGTTAACTTCTATCCTCGGATTTAACGGCGACCGCGCGGAAGGAAAACGCATGTTAAAAATTGCTTCCGAACGGGGTATATATACAAATTACGAAGCCAAATTTTATCTAAGTATCTTTGCCTGGCGTGAAGAAGATTACACGCTTGCCGAAAACTACGGAACTGAATTAAAAAACAGCTTCCCTGAAAGCCCCGGTGTGCTGATTTTATGGGGGCTTCTAATGCAGCAGCAGGATAAAATGACTGAAGCAATAAAATCGTTCCAGAAATGTCTTGAACTGAATAAAACAGGTGAAGAAATAATTTTCAAATATACTTACGGTGCACTCGGTTCAGCGTATTTCAGAATGAATGAATATGAAAAAGCATCGGAATACGGGAAGAAATACATGTCGTATCTTACCAAAGATGAGAATAAAAACGGCAGGTTATATGCTATTGGTGTCTCACTTGAGCTTGTAGGAAGACGCAGTGAAGCAATAGAATATTATAAACAGCTCAGGTCAGATTTTAAAGAAGATAATGAATGGGAAAGATATTATTTTAGAAAATTAAACCTGCTACTTAATGTACCTTTAAACGTAATCGATTCATTCTTAATAGCAGCTGATAATAACCGTGCTGTAGGCAGGCTTGAGCAGGCTTTGTCTGATTATCAAAAATTACAAAGCACTTTTGACCAATCGTTTAATGACGACTATAATGCACAAATAAATCATGGTCTTGGACAGGTATATTTTAAGAAAAAAGAATATAATCAGGCTTTAGAACTGTTTAAAAGAAATTTTAGCCTTAATCCAGCAGAAGAAAAGTGGTTAGTGCCTGACGCTTACTTCCAGGCAGGACGATGTATGCTCAGGCTGGGAAATAAAGAGAAAGCGGAACAATATTTTGATAAGATAGATGATTTTGATTATGATTACGATTTTAAAAATGCTATGGATAGCAGAATAAAAAATGAACTTACAAAGTTTTAATAAATAGGCAGATTCCCTGATGAACTTTTTTCTCCTTGTAAAAGAATCATTCATAATTGCATTATACGCGATACGTTCCAATAAAATGCGCTCAATTCTTGCAACACTTGGTATTGTTATTGGTATCTTTGCAGTTACGGTTTTGCAAACTGCAATTGAAGGAATTAACAGAGCATTTGAAAAGAGCATAGCAGCTGTTGGTGCTGATGTTCTGTACGTTCAAAAATTCGAATGGTTTGGGAAAGAAGATTGGAACGTTTACCGTAACAGACGTGATATTACATGGTCGGAATATGAATATTTTGTTAACGGTATGCAGGGAGCAGAATCTGTTTCACCATCTGTGGGTGCCGGGGTAACAATAACCTATAAAGACCTTACAACATCAAATGTTTTTGTAATTGGAACTACCGAAGAATGGCAAAAAACGACCAGCATGAATATCGAGGAAGGACGATTTTTCACAAAAACAGAATCAGACGGTGGCTGGGCGGTGTGTGTGATAGGACAGGACATTAAAGATGCATTCTTCTCCGGAACCAATCCTATAGATAAAACTATCCAGCTGAACGGCTATAATTTCAGGGTAATTGGTGTAGGAGAGAAAATGGGAAGTATGCTTGGATTATTCAGCCTCGATAACAGAGTTTTGATACCAATACATAAATTCTTTAAAATGTTCGGCCAAAAAAGAAGTATTACTATCAATGTAAAGGCAATGAGCGTTGATGCACTTGAAGATACAAAGGAAGAAGTGATATCCGTAATGAAACGTGCACGAAGAATACCTTTTAGCGGAAAAAACGATTTCGGTGTAAACCAACAGGAAGCTTTTAGGGAAACTTACGAGTCGCTGACCAGCCTGATTAAAACTATCGGTACAGCTATTACCGTACTTTCGCTTATTGTAGGTTCCATTGGCATTGCAAATATTATGTTTGTTTCGGTTAAAGAAAGAACCAAGGAAATTGGTATCAGAAAAGCAATAGGTGCTAAACGTACAACAATAATGATACAGTTTCTCATAGAAGCAGTTTCGATTTGTATCCTTGGCGGTTTAATTGGACTAATATTAGCTTTTCCCATAAGCATTGTCATTGATTATTTATTATTACCTACTGCAATGCCATTATGGGTAGTTTTTTTAGCATTGTCAATATCAGCAATATCCGGTGTTATTTCAGGCTTTTTCCCTGCCTGGAAAGCTTCTAAGCTTGACCCTGTAGATTCATTGAGGTATGAGTAATAAAATATACACTTTTAAATAACTCATCTAAAATGTTTCTAGAATATTACATTATTGCATGGTTGCTGGTCGGTTTCCTCGTAACAATGTTTATTATACGTTTAAGCCATAAAGAGATGAGGGATCGTGTTATCTCGAGGTTAATTTTAGGTATGATTCTTGGACCATTTGGTATAATAATAGCATTATTACCGAGACTTAAGAAAAAATATACTATGAAATCACTTGAAAAACTTAACCCTTATGAATCGCGCTTGAAATACCTAAGACTTAAGGAAGAGTTTTTACGATATAAGCTTGATGAAGAACAAAAAAAACGCGAAAAATTATAACTAGTATTTTTAAACTTTGAACCTTAAAGAAACTTTCGTATCGGCAACATCATCTATTAAGAGCAATAAGCTCAGGGCATCCCTAACCCTGCTTGGAATTGTCATTGGTGTATTTTCTATTATTGCAGTAATGACCCTGCTCGATGCATTGCAGAAAGGAATCGATTCAGGATTAAGTCAGCTTGGTACAAATACTTTTCAGATTCAGAAAATGCCTGTAATGTTTGTAGGTGGTCCCGGAAGATGGCGTAAATACGAAAAAAGGAAGGAAATTACTATCGAACAGGGATTTCAGCTAAAAGAAATCGCAACATATTACAAATACATCGGTCTTGAAGATTGGTCAGGCGGTAAAATAGTAAAGCACGGAAAAGAACAGACAAATCCTAATTTCTCCATAGCCGGAGTTACAACAGAATTTCTTTCAACTAATTCATATACCTTGTATGACGGAAGATTTTTCACCGAACAGGATATTTTAACCGACAGGCATATTTGCGTAATCGGCTGGGAAGTAAAAGATAAGTTATTTCCGTTTACAAATCCATTAGGTGAAGAAATAATTGTCGATGGTAATCAATTTTTAATTGTGGGTTTACTTGCTGCTAAAGGTGAAAGTCTCGGACAAAGTTACGATAATATTGCGTTGATTCCTATCAGAACAATGGATAAAATCTACGGTGCACGTAAAAACCGTTCAATTAATATTACTGTAACTGCCGAAAGCAAGTCTGCATACGAAGAGACCCTTGAGCATATAATCGGGTTGATGCGTCAGGTGAGAAAAGTTCCACCAGGTGAGGAAAATGATTTTGAGATATTTTCCAATGAGTCTCTTATCAAAGAAGCAAACAATTTTACAATTTACTTCAAATATGGTGCAGGTGTAATTTCATTTATTTCATTAATTGCAGCCGGAATCGGGATTATGAACATTATGCTTGTTACTGTTACAGAGCGCACAAAGGAAATAGGGATTCGCATGGCAATCGGTGCTAAACGAAACAACATTCTTGCACAGTTTCTTTTCGAAGCTATACTACTTTGTCAAATCGGGGGTATAGTTGGCATATTACTGGGTATAGGTGCAGGAAACTTGCTTGGAAGCTTGTTACATACACCAATTACAATTCCTTACGATTGGGTCATAATCGGAATTATTGTATGTTCTTTTATCGGAATTTTATTCGGTACGTACCCTGCCTATAAAGCTGCCCGGCTTAATCCAATAGATGCATTAAGATACGAATAGTTCCTTTCTAAGTTCCATTCTTAGTCATTTTCTAATACCTTCTTAACGATATATAATTAACTGCGTTAAATTTTATTTAACCTTCTTGACTCTTTACAAACAATTTGATAAGTTAGCAGAACTCATTTTTTAAATCTTGTTGTCAATTAATATTTACATAAGTTTTTTAATCAACTCAAAATTCATTGCAAAGTCAATCTGGGTATTAAACAACTTTTTAAGGATTGAATGTTACAGGAAGATTTGTAATAAACTTTATTGGAAACTCTACACAGGCAAACTGACACCCGGAACAATCGGCTATCGTACTCACCTATGGATGATAATTTTTACAGTAATCACATCTTTGCTTCTCGCATTTTATTTTGACCCGACGGATCCCGCAAATTCAAGATCCACCGCGGGAATACTGATATTAACATGTCTTATTATATTATCCTTTAATTTTTCTTTTAATACCCTATTATCGAAGCTTCACAGTATACTCTGTTCAACCAGAGCAAAACAAAAATATTTATCTAATGATTCAGATAATAATATGCTAATGCTAACAAAGCACACTTATCTGAAAACCTGCATTTTTCTTATTTAATTAACATTTTTTTAACTAATAAGGTAAAATGGCCTATTTCAGGCTTTAACCTGCTATTATGATTGTTTGATTTTTTGACTTTGTGTTTATCTGAAGATGTTTCATTTTTGCTGATAAATGAACAATAATCTCATAAATAGCTCTTTCAAATATTGTGAAGAAATTACACGTAAACATTATGAAAATTTTCCTGTTGCATCATTTTTTATCCCGCATGAGAAACGCAAATATATACACGCAATATATGCTTTTGCACGTGCAGCAGATGATTTCGCTGATGAACCCGGTATCGAAGGCGGTATTTATAAAAGATTAGCTTTATTAGATGAGTGGGAAAAAAAACTTGATGACTGTTTAAATGATAAAACATACGACCCGATATTTATTGCATTAAACAAAACTTTAAAAGATTGTAATTTACCTGTAGAACCGCTTCGTAATCTTTTAAAAGCATTCAAAGAAGATGTTACGGTACACAGGTATAAATCATTCGATGAGGTGCTTGGGTACTGTCAATACTCTGCTAACCCGGTAGGACGTCTGGTGCTGATGATTTTCGGTGAAAAGAATGAAGAATGGTTTAAATTGTCTGATAAAATATGCACAGCACTTCAGCTTACAAATTTCTTGCAGGATGTAGCAATTGATTTAGAAAAAGACAGAATTTACTTGCCTGAAGATGATATGTTAAGATTTGGCTATAATGAGCAGAAATTACTTGCCCGTGAATATGATAATTGTTTTATTGAGTTAATGAAATTTGAAGTTGCCAGAACATATAAATTATTTGACGAAGGCAAGGAGCTAATAGGTATTATTAAAGATTATGGCTCATCAAAGCGTCTTTACCATGAATTGCGTCTTACATGGCTCGGCGGCAGAGAAATATTAAAAAAAATAAAGACTGTTAATTATAATATATTCGGGAAAAGACTAAAGTTAAAGAAAACTGATTTTATTAAATTATTTTTTCAAACTGTTTGACTGGTACCAGGGAACATATTGAAATTACTGAACGCAGTAAATCCAATTTTATTTATTCGGTTCGTTTGCTTTCAAAAGAAAAAAGTGACGCAATGAATGCCCTATATGCATTTTGCAGAACAACCGATGATATTGCCGATAACGATACCGATTCTAAGGAGATAAAATTTAAAAAGCTAAGGGAGTGGAGAAAAGAATTCGAAAAAGCGTTGCAGGGTAAATCCTCCTACCCCCTGTTAAACTATTTGAATCATATAATTAAAAAATTTAATATACCTGTAGAACCTTTTTTTGAACTTATAAAAGGTGTTGAACAGGACCTGCAAACATCAAGATATAAAGACTTTGAAACACTATATCAGTATTGTTACCGTGTAGCGGCTACTGTAGGTTTAATATCAATAGAAATTTTCGGAAATAAGACAACTTGTGCAAGAGAATATGCTGTTAACCTCGGAATAGCACTGCAGCTAACCAATATACTCAGGGATATCCAATACGACGCTTATAACGGCAGAATATATATCCCGGAAGAGGACTTAAAAAAATTCGGTTACTCAGAAGACGACCTGAATAATTCCAGGTATAACCATTCATTCGTTGAATTAATGGAATTTGAATGTAAAAGAGCACGTGAATATTTTGAAAAAGCGAATAATTGCTTTACAGAAGTTGACAGAAGATTACTTTTCCCAGCTCGTATTATGCAAAAAGTTTATTTCGATATACTTAAAAAGATTGAACGAATGAATTATAATGTTTTCAGAAAAAAGATTAAAGTATCGGGTATCAAGAAGCTTTTTTATACAGTTGGTGTATTTTTAAAATATCGGCTTGCTTACAGATAAAATGGATAAAAAATTATCACATCCCAGTGTAACTATTATCGGAGGCGGAGCAGCGGGTTTATCGGCAGCGGTATTTTTAGCTCGTAAAAATTTTAAAGTTATATTAATAGAAGCCTCCGGTAAACTCGGGGGCAGGGCATATAGTTATTTTGATGATATTTTAGAAGATACCGTAGATAATGGACAGCATATTCTAGCAGGATGGTATAAAAATACATTCGAGTTCCTTGAAATTATCGGCAGCTCTAATAAGCTGTATTTTCAAAAACAACTTTCGGTTCGTTTTATAAAACAAGATTCCAGCTGTGCTTATTTTAAATGTACAGCACTATTTCCATTATTAAATCTGTTTTTCGGGATACTGAGATATAATGCATTAAGCTTTAACGATAAACTATCAATCTTTAGATTAATTACAGCAATTGGGTTAAACAAATTTAATGAAAGTTTAGTTAATTTGACTGCCGAAGAATATTTAAAATTATCGGGTCAAACTACGGGGATAATTCATTTTTTCTGGAATCCGTTAATAATTGCTGTGTTTAATGCAAAGTCACATGAAACATCCGCAAAATTGTTTGTTAATTTGCTCAAAACCGGACTTTTAAAAAGAGGAAATTCAAGACTTGTTTTGCCCTTATCAACTTTAGGCAGATTATACATAGAACCAGCAACTGAATATTTAAATCTTAAAGGAACAGAAATAAAGCTTAATACCAGAGTTAAAAAACTTCACATTAAAAATGATAAAGTTGAATCAGCTGAATTACAGGATAGCTCATTTATTAATACTGATTATTTTATTTCAGCAGTCCCCTTTTGGGAATTTAAAAGCTTAATAGGAGAAAATATTTATGATTCTTCATTTAAATTTGTTGATGAATTAAAAAATTCGGAAATAGTCAATATTTATTTTAAATTCGAATCAGAGATTGATAACATTATTAAAAATAATTTTACAGGTGTATTGGATTCAACAATACAATGGATATTCAGGATAAAAAATGACCATTTATGTCTGGTTATCAGCAGAGCAGGTGAAGTCGCAAAATTTAACAAGGAAGATATAATTCAGTTTACAAAACGCGAATTGTTTCATTGTTATCCGGCTTTGATGAATGTAAAAATAAAATCTGCAAGAGTATTAAAGGAAAAGCGGGCTACGTTTATACCGGATAATGATTCACTTAATTCAAGACCGGGACAAATAACTAAATTAAGTAACTTTTACATAGCAGGAGACTGGACGGATACCGGGCTTCCTGCTACAATTGAGAGTGCTGTGAAAAGCAGCAAAATATGTGTTAATGAAATATTAAAAAAAATAGTAAAATAGAATTCTTTAATAAAGTTTAAACCATAACTAAAGGAAGGAATTATGGAAACTACACATCAAACCGCCGTAAGCGGAAAACCAATCACTATACAGTTCCCTCAAAACAGTTCTCTAAATAATATCGCTCATGAATCTGAAATCCAGCGTCTTATTCTTGAAGAAAAAATAAGACTTGAGAAAGAATATGGAATTGACTCTAAACCCATCGACCATTTCAAAAAACCGCTTGAAAGTGCTTTTACAAAAAGCCAGAGGGATACTACTACAATCCTTTTCGGCGGACTAACATGGAAACATGAAAAGCTTATACGCGGTGTGCTTGAAGGTTTAGGTTATAAAGTATCAGAAATCCCAACACCCGATAAAAAAGCTTTCCAGCTTGGACGTGAATACGGCAATAACGGACAGTGTAACCCAACCTATTTTACAGTCGGAAATCTTATACAGTATTTACAGGGTTTGGAAGCACAGGGTCTGACAAAACAAGAGATAATCGATAAATATGTATTCTTCACAGCAGGGGCTTGCGGACCCTGCCGCTTTGGAATGTATGAAGCTGAATACAGGCTTGCTCTTCGTAATTCAGGATACGATGGTTTCAGAATACTGATATTCCAGCAAACAGGCGGGCTCGAACAGGAAGAAGTTGAAGCAGGTCTTGAAATGAACCTCGATTTTTTCCTTGGCATATTGAATGCAATGAATATTGGTGACATTATTAATGATGTAGCTTACCAAATAAGGCCTTATGAAAAAAATCCAGGTGAGACTGATAAAGTTCTTAAAGAATGTATGGATATTATGTATGAACGTATGAAACAAAAAAGATATTTCCAATTTAATACTAAAATTGGTGCATTATTAAGGAAATTGCCTGCCTCAAATTACATCCAGCGGTTTGTTGACCAGTTAATGAGTGATTTTTATATAGAAACTATTAAGGAAATAAAAAATAAATTTAATGAAATAAAAATCGATAGAACCCGCATTAAGCCGATTGTAAAAGTTACAGGCGAATTCTGGGCGCAGACAACCGAAGGCGACGGTAATTTCAACATGTTCCCATTCCTCGAAAGAGAAGGTGCCCAGGTTCTTGTTGAACCTATTGCAACCTGGATTTTATATATGCTTCACCAGGCAAAGAATATGTACAGTGACAGGAAAGGTATCAAAGAAAATGAACCTAACCCGAAACGATACCAGATTTTTAAAAAATTTAAAAATTACACAGATTATAAAAAAACTATTTTGGTTATATCCATTGCTGAGCGTGTATTCGAGAGAGAATATAACAGAATACGTAAAGTATTCAAAAACTTACCTCACGCATTAGTGAACCAGCTCGAGTTGCAGAGAGTCGGGCATCCTTTCTATAATTCCCGTGTAGAAGGAGGCGAAGGTCATCTTGAAGTAGCTAAAAACATTTATTATTCAAATAAAGCCTTATGCCATATGGTTCTTTCGTTAAAACCGTTTGGATGTATGCCTTCAACACAATCGGATGGCGTTCAGTCTGTGGTTACATCACAATATAAAGATATGATTTATCTTCCTGTCGAAACCTCGGGTGAAGGTGACATTAATGCTTATTCTCGTGTTCAAATGGCACTGGGTGAAGCAAAGTCTAAAGCAAAAAGCGAATTCAGAGAATGTCTTGAAAATACGGGTTACACACTGGAAGAAATTAAAACTTATATTGAATCGCATGATGAGCTAAGAAAGCCTTTTTACCAAATTCCGCATACAAAAGGTGTAGTAAGTGTTGCAGCAAATTTCATTATGCATGTTGCTGATAGAATGAAAGATGAAGGAATCAGACCTATCGCAAATACCCGGAAAAAAGAATCAGCAGTTTAAGATTATCATTCATTAATTAAGTAATAAATTGTTGTAAATCATATGTCAATTCTAAAATCACCGCTCTACATAGGTATCGATATCGGTTCAACTACAGTAAAAGCTGTAGTTATCAATATCGATGAGGATAAAATTCTCTGGTCCGATTACCAGCGGCATGAAACCAAACAACCTGAAAAAATCCTCGAACTGCTTAAGAATATTGAGTCAAGTTTAAGCAAAGACTCAATTAACGATGCACGTGTTTTTATTACTGGTTCAGGAGGCACGAACATAGGACGTTTTGTGGGTGCCAAATTCGTACAAGAAGTAAATGCTGTATCGCTTGCAGTCGAAAAATTCTACCCAAAGTGTTTATCGGTAATTGAGCTAGGCGGACAGGATGCAAAAATCATTGTCTTCAAGGAAGACCCTGAATCCGGAAAGAAAAAGAAAATTCCATCAATGAATGATAAATGTGCTGGCGGTACGGGTGCAGTAATAGATAAAATTAATGCAAAGCTTAAAATTCCAGCATCCGAATTGTGCAACATGGGTTATGTAGGATTAAAACTCCACCCTGTTGCAGGTAAGTGTGGTGTATTTGCTGAAACCGATATTAACGGATTGCAAAAATCGGGTGTGCCAGCTGATGAGCTTATGGCAAGCCTTTTCGAATCGATTATTCAACAGAACCTTTCAGTGCTTACAAGGGGTCATACACTAAGACCACAGGTGCTCCTGCTCGGCGGTCCTAATACTTATATTAAGGGCATTCAGGAGTGCTGGCGTCAAAATATTCCAAAAATGTGGGAAGAAAGAAATGTGCAGTATGATAAATCGGAACCGATTGAACAATTAATACTTGTTCCAGAAAATGCACAATATTTTGCAGCGATTGGTGCAGTAGAATATGGAAAAGATGAAGAACTTAACATTGGTATCTATAAAGGTTATAAAGAACTGGAATATTACATTAATTATGGCCGTGATGAAGAAAAAAAGAAGCTTTTATCCCTTTCCGGATCGGGGGGATTATACAAAACTGAGGAAGAACTGAACATATTTAAAAACAAATATACCATTAGTACATTTAAACCGGCTAGATTTGATGTAAATTCCGTAGTCTGCGGATTTATAGGTATTGATGGAGGTTCAACCTCAACTAAAGCTGCTTTATTATCTGAAAATAAAGAGGTTCTGGTTAAAGCATACCAGCTTTCAAAAGGGAATCCTATTGAAGATACTGTCGAAATACTCCAAAAAATCCGCAAACAAGTAGAGGAACAAGGCGCAAGACTCGAAATCTTAGGTATTGGTACCACAGGTTATGCTAAAGATATTCTGAAAGATGTTCTTCACGCAGATGTTGCTTTGGTAGAAACCGTAGCACATACTCAAGCAGCACTTCACTTTTATCCGCAAACTGACGTAATAGTTGATGTTGGAGGTCAAGACATTAAGTTAATAATACTTGATAAAGGAAGAGTTAAAGATTTCAAATTGAATACTCAGTGCTCAGCCGGGAATGGTTATTTTTTGCAATCTACTGCACAGGGATTTGGCTATGCAGTAGAAGATTTTGCAGATATTGCCTTTTCAGCCAAACAATATCCCACGTTCGGATATGGCTGCGCCGTTTTTATGCAATCAGATATCGTTGATTTTCAGCGTCAGGGCTGGAAACCTGAAGAAATCATGGCTGGATTAGCCAATGTACTGCCTAAGAATATATGGCTTTATGTATCACAAATACCAAATTTAGCTAAACTTGGTAAAAATTTTGTACTTCAGGGCGGAACACAATATAACCTGGCTGCTGTTAAATCACAGGTAGATTTTATTGCAGATAGATTCAAAGATAGTGGTGTAGAACCTAATATATACGTCCACAAGCACACAGGAGAGGCAGGAGCTATTGGATGCGCTATTGAGGCTGCCAGGCTGTATGATAATGGCAAGAGAACCGATTTTATTGGATTAGACCTGGTGGAAAAAATAATATACAAAACCACGAGAAATGAGTCTACAAGGTGTTATTTCTGTAAAAATAAGTGCTTGAGGACGTTTATTGATGTAGCTACCGATAAACAAGCACAAAATTTTATTGAAAATCCTGATTTAAAGATTCCTAAAGAGTCAGTAGCCAACCCTGAATCTAAGGTTCCGATGTCAGTAGGAACTCAAAGGCTGATTATTGCAACGTGTGAAAAAGGTACCGTTGAAGACCTTAACTCGATGAAACAAATCAAAAAAGGGCTTGATGCAATCAAAGAAGCTACACCTAACCTTGTAGAATGGGCAGCAATAGAAGTTTTTAAATCTCAGCAGCCTCGAATTGTAAGAGATAAAATACCTAAACCCACGAAAACTCAAATAATTAAATTTAAAATTGATAAAAAAGCCGGTGAAAAATTCAACAAATTTATCAAACTTGCTAAAATGCGAGAAAAAATTGTTATTGGCATTCCGCGAGTACTGAATATGTACCAACATACACCGTTTTTTACCGCATATTTCGAATCGCTTGGTATTAAACCTGGAAACATTGTTTATTCAGAATACACAAGCGAAGAGTTGTATAAAGAAGGTGCAAAACGCGGTGCTATTGACCCTTGTTTCCCTTCAAAAGTAGGGATACCTCATATTCATAATCTTGTCTATAAAATTCACAGGAAGAAAAAACTGGATTATATCTTCCTCCCTATTGTTGATACTATGCCTTCGGAATTAACTTTTGCACAGGCACATCATGCATGTCCAACAGTTACGGCAACATCCGAATCGATAAAGGCAGCATTTACAAAAGAAAGCGACCTTTTCAGAGAAAATAATATAATATATGTAAATACATATTTACGTTTGACTGAACCAAAACTTTGTGCCAAACAAATGTTCAGCGAATGGTCCGATAAATTTGGGTTATCTAAAGAAGAAAACGACCTAGCAGTTGAAGAAGCCTACAGAGCACTGGATAAATTTAATACTGAAATGAAACGTAAAGCACGCGATGCTATTGAAATAATGGAACGCGAAGATAAGATTGGAATTGTTGTATTAGCCAGACCATACCATAACGACCCCGGTTTAAACCATGAAATTCTTGAAGAATTCCAGAAACTCGGTTACCCGGTACTTAACCAGGATTCATTACCAACCGACAAAGATATATTGGAAAAGTTATTCGGTGATGAAGTAAGAGCTGGCATTATTAAAGCACCGATGGATATAAGCGATGTATGGAAAAATTCATACAGTGAGAACACCAGTCGTAAAATCTGGGCAGCAAAATTCACAGCAAGACATCCAAACCTAGTTGCACTCGAGCTTTCATCATTCAAATGCGGGCATGACGCTCCGATTTATACAGTTATCGAAGAAATTATAACAAGCTGCGGAACTCCATATTTTTCTTTTAAGGATATTGACGAAAACAAACCTGCAGGTTCTATCAAAATCAGAATCGAAACTATACATTACTTCCTGAAACGTTACCGTGAAGATATGATAGCAAAGAAAAAGAAAGTGCTTACAATTGATGAGAAACTTAAAGAGTTTGAAGAAAAAATAAGAAAACAATTTGAATTAATGTCTAATCTGCAAAAGCTCAATGGTTATAAGAATGGTAATAATGGAAGTATGAACGGTGGGTTAACAGAAATTGATATGAGTAAATTGAAAAAACATGAAGAAAAAGTTCTGGTTTTATAGGTATATAATTTATGCAGGAGATGTATCTTTAAGTATTATCCGGATTACTGTATTATGAAAATTTATAAATAATAAGTTTATCCAGAATAAATATTAAGATTAGTTCCCTACGCAATACCTTCGAGAAATAATTAATACTTCACAAATCTGTAAAGGTCTACTTCACGGGGTATGATATTGAACCGTTTTAAATAAACCAGCTTATAGTTATTTGTAAGTTGATTGATTGCTTTTTTATATCCTGTTGTGTCTAACGTACAGTAATCCACAACAAGAAAAAATCTTTTAGGCTGTTTAAAAGTAATGGTATCCACCATCATATTAATGCCCCATCCGTAGTTTATCGTTCCGGGTACATTTTCAAAACCTTTTTTGGAATAATAATCCACAATCCATCCGCAATAATGGGGTTCGGTAAATATTTTTTCACCTTCTGCAATGTTAATATTTATCTCGGTAAGTATTCCCCTGTAATCATTATTCTTATAGTCAGCTTTAAAATATTTATAAATACCGTATAAGTTAATTAAACTGAATATAATTATTGTAAATATCAAGAGCTTATCTCTTTTAATGCTACTAAATGCTAAAACCAAAATAATCACAATATAAGGTACAAGAATGCTCAGATATCTGAAAAATTCTATTCTCTGTTTTGAAGCAACCAGCACTGCTGTTAGTAAAGTAAGACCAAAAACCAGTAATATTAAACTGTAATTATTTCCAAGCAGTTTAAAATTTCTGATTGTTATAAAAAATGAAACAGAAATCATCAGTAATAACAATATTGTTATAATCCATAAAATCCAGGATGGTGTACTCGAATAATATAAACCCATAGCTGCATCCCGGACAAAATTCAATACTTCCTTTACAATCAAATATATATCCTGTTCAACTCTCCACTGCTGCCCTCTTGAAGCTTGTGATAACATAATAGGGAACCATGGAAGGAACGCAAAAATTATCAATACATCACTAACAATTATAATTATAACAGCTTTTATGTTTTTATATAGTGAAAATAAAAGCCAAACAGAATTAGCAGCCAGAATCGGGATTGAGAAATAATGTGTGTAACAAGCTAAAACACTGCTTACAATAAACAGATATGTAAATTTTTCTTTTATGATGTTTTTTGTTAAGGATGCGTCTTTGATTCTTATTACAGAATAGACTGCAAGAATGTTCAATAACAGGTTTAAGGAAGCCATTCTCACTTCCTGTGAGTAAAATAAGTTTAATGGTGAGATTGCAAATAAAAACATGATAATAAATGCATTCCGAATCGAGGTAATTTTAAGGCATAAAAAAAATAATACAATTACAGATATAACCGAAAAACATACAGATAATATACGCATTGAAAAGACAGAATCTCCAAATACCATATTCCATATTTTTAAAACAAAATAGTAAAACGGCGGGTGAATATCGGCGGATGTATCCTTAACTATTTCGGAAATTGAACCCTGTGTGATATGCCAGGAATAAATCTCATCGAACCAAAGGTTTTTTTGTTCTATCAGTGCAATACGAACAGATAACGTGAATAATATAAGAGTAAAAAATATTAATTTTTCGTTCCTGCTCATTCACCAATATACTGGATGGTAACTCTTCTTGTTCTTGGTCTGTCATCAAAATCAATCAGTATTACCTGCTGCCACGTACCAAGCATTAAGTTGCCTTTTACAAAGGGAATGGTCTGTGAGCAGCCAATTAAAGTTGAACGGATGTGGGCATGTCCGTTGTAATCACCCCAGGTATCGTGATGAAAATATCTTCTCTTCGCAGGTATAAGTGTCTCAAGTATCTCGGGGAGGTCTTTCTTTAAACCCGGCTCGTATTCTATCGTACTTATCGAAGCTGTGGAACCTGTTACAAACACCGTTACATTACCATTATTCAATCTTAACTTTTCGAGCATACCCGTGATATGCGGGGTCAGGTCAATAACGTCGCAGTTTCCCTTTGTGTTAATTGTTAAAGTATCAGTTTTTATTACCACTGTTCTAAATTTATTATTATAAGTTCCTTTTTGTTTCTAATAAAAAATAAGTAATTATTATTTATAAAAAAACTATCAGGTGCATAACCAGCAGTGTTTTTGTTTAATATTGTTGAGTAAAGTAATTTTCCTTTTTTTAAGTCATAAATATTGAAAATGTTGTCCGTAAGATTTTCATTTAGTGTTTTTAAATTAGCTCCAATTTCTTTATGATAGTTATAAATAAGTAAATTATTTTTTATAATAAATTCAATTGGACCTGTTAATTTTACATCTTTCAGATAATCACCAAAATATAAATCTACTTCATCGCCGGCATGTGTGATCCCGGGTAAATATCTTTCGGTATAACTGTAAGTTTTGTAATTTATAGTTTCAAATTGTTCCTTTAAACTGTAAATATGTGCAACCTCATCTTCCGCTTTCGTTTCACTAATAATATTTCCGTTTGAAGTATCAAGCCTGTAATAAATTTTGGATTCGAACAACTTTTTATAAGCATATGTATCGGTTGCATTTGAAAATAAAAGTGTCAACATAGTATTCTCCCAGAGTTTTTTACCCGATTTTATGTCTAATA
The DNA here is from genome assembly GCA_964461265.1 of uncultured Ignavibacteriales bacterium. Classification (GTDB taxonomy): domain Bacteria; phylum Bacteroidota; class Ignavibacteria; order Tepidaquicellales; family OLB5; genus CAYWTS01. The sequence continues at coordinate 54,598 of CAYWTS010000001.1, read as the reverse complement.
CAATTATACCTTGTTGTTCCGGTAAATCAGGTTTTCTGAATTTACTGATGCAAATTATATCTCCGGTAATACCTGAAATAGAAAACCACCATTTTTCCTCAATTTGAAAGTTCTTTAAAAATATTTCCTCTTTTACAAAATCCATTGAAAACAAATAAGCGTTTCTTGTTTTATGCTCCCTCGTTTCTCCCACAAGAAAATTTCCATGTAAGTAAAATCTCCAGATATTACCATTCTGTTGAAAAACCAAATGTTCTTTTATCTTATTACTTTTGAAAAATCTGTTAATAGCCATTGTATCTAAAAATTTGCAGGATTCCTTTGTTAACCATAGCAGGTATAAAAACAGTATCTGCATTAATTTCATCTTTTATAATATCAGCCTTGCCGCCGGTAAGAATTATCTTAAAGTCTTTTTTATAATGCTTTATTATGCGTTTAATTATACCGTTAACTGATTCAAAAAATGTAAAATATACACCCGACTTTATTGCAATCGGAGTCCGGTTTCCTATTAGAGATTTTGGTTTATTTAAAACGGTAATTTTTGGCAGTTGAGCTGTTTTTCGGTATAATGAATCTGCCAGTAAATCCAAACCCGGAGTTATTATACCCCCTGTGTAATCCCCGTTTTTAAGAACCACATCAAAAGTATTTGCCGAACCTAAATCAGCTACTATTACATTTTCTTTCCCTTTAAACATCAAGTATCCGGCAACAGCATTACATATCCTATCAGCGCCGAGAGTATCAGGATTTTTAACTTTGAGTTTTATCGGTAACCTGATTTTATTACTTATAATTATTGGATTAATTTTAAACCACAAACTAGTAATCTTTTTCCATTTTTTCGTAACTGCGGGAACAACTGAAGCAATACCGCAGATATTAACATGCATGTTTCTTAGAGATTTTACACGAGTCATAAGTTTTAAAGTATCTGCATCAGTTATGCAGTCTTTCTGATATACTGTTATATTACCTTTATAGCCTCTTAATTTTGTGTAGGTATTACCAATATCAATAGTGAGTATCATCTTAAATAAAAAACCCCGAAGCTATCGGGGATAATTTTAAAATTGTTTAAAATTCCAGATCTCAGTGATTTAAATTTTATCTGCTTAATTCCAGTTTTTTTATTTCGTCCCGTATTATAGCAGCTTTTTCATAATCTTCCCTTGATACAGCTTCTTTAAGTTCCAGCTGGAGACTATTCATTTTCTTAGTATAAGGGTCTTTAGGTTCTATGGGAAGTTCAGCTTCAGATTTTTCTTCTTTTGGTTTTTCCTCCGCTTCTTCTTCTGCTTCTTCAGGTATAAAACTTACTTCGTTCATGACTTCCTCAGCCACATAAATAGGCACCTGAAATTTTAAGGCAAGTGCAATAGCATCTGAGGGTCTGGCATCAATTTCTTCAATACTGCCTACATCAACTTTTATCTTTGCAAAAAATGTACCGTCTCTCAACTCATTAATAAATACGTATGATATTGAAAAACCAAGCGATTCAATAACGCTTTTAAGCAAGTCGTGAGTAAGTGGTCTCGGAGGTTTGATACCTTCAAGCTCAAGAGCTATATGCTGTGCTTCAAAACTTCCGATAATAATAGGAAGTCTCCTTTCCCCGCTTAATTCACGCAAAATAAGGGCATAACCGCCTCCGCCCGGTGCAGGTGTTGGCGATAAACCCATTATATCGACCTGTATTTTATCACTGCTCATGTGAATAAATTACTCTAAAATATATTAATTCGAAAGGACCTTTTTAAATTCCTCCGTAAGCACAGGCAGTACCTCAAAAACATCTCCTACTATACCGTAGTCTGCAACCGAGAAAATCGGAGCATCTTTATCTTTATTAATTGCAACAATACATTTAGATGATGACATTCCGGCTAAATGTTGTATAGCTCCGCTTATTCCACATGCAATATAAAGATTTGGTGAAACGGTCTTTCCTGTCTGACCAACCTGTTCAGAGTGCGGTCTCCAGTCTGCGTCAACAACTGCACGCGAAGCACCTGTAGCAGCTCCCAGAACTTTAGCAAGATCTTCGATTAAGTTAAAATGCTCAGGACCTTTCATTCCCCTGCCGCCTGAAACTATTATTGTTGCTTCTGCTACATCAAGCTTTTCGGTGCTGACCATAACTTCTTTAACAGATGACTGAAAACTGGTGGTATCTAAAGTTATATTAAGTTTTTCAACGGTTACATTTTTATCATCCGCCTTTTCAGCCTTAAAAACATTCGGTCTTAAAGAATACATCTTAACTTGTGATTTTACTTTCAAATCAATAAATGCTTTTCCAGCATAAACTGGTCTTGTAGCTATTATTTCACCATTCTCAACTTTTAGAGCAGTACAATCGGTTGCGAGTCCTGCTTCAAGCTTGGCTGCAACACGAGGTGCAAGGTCTTTGCCCATAGAGGTTGCAGAAATTAAAATTATATCAGCACCGGCTTGCTTCGCGGTTTCCGCTACGATTTGTGAGTATGCTGTAGTCGAATATTTACCAAGCTTTTCATCTTCCGCAGTAAATACTTTACTTATACCAAACGGTGCGAGTTCGCTGCCAAGAGCCGATACATTGCTGCCAATTAGTACAGCATCCGATTCAGCACCAAGTTCGCCTGCAATACGGCTTGCCGTATAAGCTGTTTCAAAACCAGCATTTTTAATTTTATTATCTCTTGATTCAATAAATGCGATAACTTTTGACATTATAACCTGATTTAACTTTTTATGATTTTAAATTACCTTTGCCTCTTCACGGAGAAGCTTGACAAGTTCCGGAACAGCCGAGGAATCAGTTCCAAGCACTTTTCCTTTCTGTTTCATAGGAGGGAGCCGCATACTAAGAACCTCTGTCAGATTATCGGTATAAGTTGGTTGTCTTTCTTCAATAGGTTTCGATTTTGCCTGCATTATACCTTTTAATGTGGGGTAACGGGGATTGTTCAGCCCTTTTTGTGCAGTAATAATTACCGGCAGCGATGCTTCAACTATCTCTTTGCCGCCTTCAATTTCACGCTCTGCTATGACTGCTTTATCGTTGATCTGTAAATCTACTACCACACTTACCGAAGGAAACCCAAGCATCTCGGCTACAAGAACACCAACTTGCGAGTTATCATAATCAACCGATTGCTTCCCAAACAGTATAATATCTGCATTCAAATCTTTCAAAACATCAGCAAGATTTCTTGCCACACAATATGAATCTAAATCAGTTTCCGTTTTAATAAGAATACCTTTTTCCAGACCCATTGCAAATGATTTACGCATGGTTTCTTTAACCGAATCTTTACCAACCATAACGGCAATTGTCTCACCACCAAACTTTTCTTTCAGCTTAAGGGCTTCTTCTATGGCATATTCATCATAGGGATTAATTACGTATGTTACTCCTGATGGGTCAATGGTTTTACCATCAGAGCCTATTTTAACTTTGGTAGTTGTATCAGGAACTTGTGAAACACATACTGCTATTTTCATACGAATATATTGAAATTATTTAGAAATTTAACAAAATTAAGGGGTATTCAGGTTTAGTTCAATTTAGAAGAGAAAATGAGATAAATAGTTAGTTTACCTATTATTTTTAGCCTGTTTAAGTAACTTTACCGCATATGAGGAAATTGAATTTAAAGTTGTATGGGATACTGTTAAAATTAATATCCCGCATTTGATTAAAGAACTTAAAAAATGATTACTTGGTAGAATAATGTTAAGTCTTATATATCTCACCTCTCCATCTCATATGTAATCTTTTCTTCCCTTTCGGCACCGGGCACGTTATGCAGATCTTTTACCGAGCCGAAGCCTATAACATCTTTAAGCACGTCTTCGTCTTTTAATTCAATAGCACGCATAATTATATCCGAACCATATTTATCTTTTATTTTATATACTATTTTACGCAAATAATCTTTTGATACATCTTTACTGAACATTTCATACTGGACAACTTCCCTGTGAGTAAGTCTATCGACCGTTACACCCATGCTTGTTATGTTATTATTTATAATCGGTTCGCATTTATGTATTTCACGGTATTTAGCCATGTGAAGCTGAATAAGCTTCATTAACTCAATTCCATCCTGTATTGGCTTTCGTGTAATTACATGGTCGCTCCACGAGTAACCTCCATCATAAGTAATATAACATGTGATTTCATTACAGAACACATCTTCCTTCACCATACGCTTCTCAAGCGTCATACAGAGCCGCAGAAAAACCTGGTTAAGCGTTTCTATCGATTTCCTCTGTTCACGTGATACCTGCCTCATTGATTGCATAGATTTATACCTGTGCCCTATCTGGTCAACTTCCTTAAAGTTTAGTCGGTAATGCCAGTAAAGTCCAACAATGCTGTGGCATGAGTCTTTTATTTTGTATGGGTCGGCGTGGCGTAACTGGACAGGTGTTTTTATCCCTCCCCAGAACAAACGTTTTGCCATACCGGCTTTTATACCTGGCAGGTCGGTTAATTTCACTTTTGAAAGTATTTCGTCAATATTTTCATGTGTAATAAGAACCAGCCCGTCCGGTTTCTGAATCTCTGAGGCAAACTTGGCAAGAAAGGCATTTGGAGCTATACCGATTGAACATTTAATCCAATCGCCGATTTCATTTTTAATATCCAGTTTTATCTGCCGTGCAACTTTAACAGGGTCTTTGAAATAAAGCTCACATCCGGAAATATCTACTACCGCTTCATCGATACTTTTGGGTATAACCGAATCCGAATACTTTTCAAGAACTGCGACGAATTTCTTATGAACTTCCCTGTAACGCTGGGGATGGGTTTCTACAGGAACAAGGTCGGGACATATTTTCATGGCATCATTCAGCCTCATCCCGGTTTTTATGCCCTTTTGCTTAGCTTCGATTGAGGCTGCTATTACACAACCGTATTTACCAGTATAAACACATACACCAACAGGCCTGCCTCTAAGCCAGTAGTTATATTGCTGCTCAACGGTTGCGAAATAACTGTTCATATCGGCAAAAAGCACCCATGAGCCTTTTTTAGAATCAAGCGTGTTCCTGTCGAATTCTATTTTGCCGGTGGTGTACATATTACAAAGCATTCCTGCGAAAGCAGGAATCTGCACATTACATTTTTAAATTATATTGATTCTGGATTTTTATGTATAAATTCTAAAAACTCCATAGAACTTAAATATTTCTGAAAGTTTTGAGATAAATCTATCCAATCAGGATTTTCTTTTTCAATCAACTCAATTTTCCACTCTCGTTTCCATCTTTTAATCTGCTTTTCTCTCGTTTTAGCTTCTTCAGCTGTTGAATATTTCTCGAAATAAATTAATTTCTTAATATTATATTTTTCAGTAAAACCTGAATATTTTTTATTTTTATGCTCACCTACTCTTCTTACAATATTATCTGTAAATCCCATATAGAGTATTCCGTCTTTCTTGTTAGCTAAAATATAAACAAAATAATTCTTCATTTAATTATGATAGTTATATTAAAGATCCTATATCTGCAAATTGTGGTTAATAACATAACCAATGTAATTTTAAAAACAATATCATTTATTGATATTTTTCTGATTTTGACAAATATAAAGTTATCGAATATTAACGTTCCAATTGCCTCCAGTTTGTAAACAGAAAATCAACCAGATTTATTTAATATTGTAGATTCCTGCTTTCGCAGGAATGTCCGAAAATAAGATAAAAAATCCTCCCCAATTACTGAGGAGGATTATATATAACATATTTAAGAACTTACTTTTTATAATTCTTCATTACATCCTCAAGTTCCTTCATCTTATCTTTTAAGTCATCCTGTTTCATGTTTTTCAAATCCTTTAAACCTTTTGTCATTTCCCCAAAATCAATAAATTCAACATCTTTTGGAGGGGTGAACATTTCGTCGGTGATTTTTACATCTATTTCATATTTTGTGGCGGTCATAGTCATATTTTTCATTTCCATTTTAAGCGGAAGAAAATCTTTATAAATATACAGCTTAGTTTGCTTGTCTTTAGCTTCCATAATGTCACAGGTTTTGCCAAGTACTTCGGCAGTACCGATTTTCGTATATTCTTTCAGCTTATCCCGCCATGAAGTTATATCCACCTGTCCTTCTTTAGATTCACCTTCTGACCATTCTTTAACATCCATTTTAAAACCCATCTTCACACCTGAAGCTTCTTCTGTAATAATATAAACCATTTGTCCATCCGAATAAAATGAACCTTTAATTACCATACCCTTGGATTTCAGTTCTGTTTCTGATTTATTCTTCTTCCCGGCATACCAACCCTTTATAGTACCTTCCATTGTTCCTTCAACCTTAAATTCAACATAAATAGGTGTTTCTGCATTCAAGGTAATGTTCTCATTCTTATCCAATTTATCTGTTTCTTTTCCTGTTGTTCCAGTATCATCTTTCTTTCCGCACGATGAAATAATCAGAAACGAAAACAATGGTAAAAAGAAATAAAGACCTAAGGTCTTAAGTGATTTGTTTTTATACATGTTATGATTTTGGATTAAATTAATAAATAGTTTGTTTATTTTTGTTAAATATAACTCGGCTTAGTAATATAATCTATGGGGTCTTCGACACCTGCAAGCTGAAATCCACGCAATCTGAGTGCGCATGAATCACACTCTCCGCATGCAACATCCTCATTTTTATAACACGACCAGCTTAAATGAAATGGTACTCCCAGTTCAGAACCTTTTTTCACTATTTCATGCTTTTTTAAGTGAATTATAGGTGTTTCAATCGAAATATTTTTAGATTTTGTACCAATCTTAATCACTTCGTTAAAAACATTATAAAATTCTTTTCTGCAATCAGGGTAGCCGCTAGAATCTTCCTCAACCGCTCCAATGAATATTTTGGCAGCCCCTAAAACCTCAGCCCAACTAACAGCAGCCGACAAAATATTAGCATTACGGAATGGAACGTATGATGCAGGAATATCCCTATTACTCAAAATTGCTTTTGTAACTTCAATATTTTTATCGGTCAGTGAAGAACCTCCTATTTTAGCTAAATGAGAAACATCTACTACTAATCTATTTGTCACGTTATAATAATCTGCTATATCATTAAATGCTGCAAGTTCGCGTTTCTCGGTTCTTTGTCCGTAATTTACATGTAAAAAAGCAGGTAAGTAATCTTTTAAAGCAATTGCTGCAGTAACCAGAGAATCCATACCTCCGCTTAGCAGAACGACAGCAAAATTAGAATTCCCCTTCACTTATTATACTCCCCTTGTCTGAGGATCCCATATAAATTTATGAAGCTGTATCTGAAACCGGATATTTAATTTATCTTCCAGTATCCATGAAGCGATATCGTTATTTTCAATCTTCTCAAATACAGGCGACATTAAAACATTAACTTTATTGGTTAAATCATATTTTGTAATTATTTCCCTTGCCCACAGGTAATCTTCCCTGTTACCTATAACAAATTTTATCTCATCAGTGTTTTTAAGTAAAGAAATATTGTCATAATTATTTTTATCCGACATTTGGCTGGAAGGACATTTTAAATCCATAATAATATTAACACGCTTATCTATTTTATCTATTGGTAAGGAACCGCCTGTCTCTATCATTACATTATATTCCATATCACACAATTCTTTCATTAAATCATGAACTTCCTGTTGTACTAATGGTTCACCCCCGGTAATCTCAACAGTCTTGCAGTCAAAACTTTTCACTTTATCAATTATCTCGTTAAGCGACATATTAATACCTTCATAAAAAGCATATTCTGTATCACAGTAAGTGCATCGCAGGTTGCAAAAAGTCAATCGAATAAACACACACGGTAAGCCGCTGGATGTTCCTTCGCCCTGGATGGAGTAAAATATTTCATTGACTTTTAAAATACCAGACAAGACAACATGAATTTAATTGCAGTTAAAGTAACAAACATTATTTTCTCAAAAATAATTACATCAGATAAAATTATTATTTAATTCATCAAACTGCTACGTTACGTTCACTACAGTATTATGTACTAATCATTTTGCCACTCTTTTAGTAACTGATGCATAATCGTTTGGAGTTTCAAATATATTTACAGTAAAACAATCAATATTCCTCATTTTTAACTTCTTAAAATGTTTGACTATTTCATTAGCTAAATGCTCACAAATATTTTCAACTGTGGTATGAAAATTCACAGCAACATATTTCATTTTATTTTTTTTTAGAAAATCCAGCATAGTTTTATCGTAGTTATTGCACATAAAAGCATGGTCGTATTTATTTATAATCGGCATAACGATTTTATTAAGGTCATAAAAATCAATTACCATCCCGTTTTTCTGTACTTTACCTTCGATTTCAAGCACCATTTTATACGAATGCCCGTGAACATTTCGGCATAATCCTTCGTGTTCAGGTAAACGGTGACCCATTTCCCAGTGGAATTCTTTTGATATTTTCATAATTATCCAAAATTAATCAATTTTGCACGTAAAAGAAACCTATGTTTTGGAATTGTTTTAGCTAAATAAATGGTTTAAATTTATACAGTATCAGATGGGGATGATTTGGTTTCGACGGGATGTATAGATGGCTGAAACTGCATTCCCTGCTCGCAGTATGCAGGTCAGGTTTAATCCTGAGAATAGCTGCGCGTTTTAAATAAACGACAACTATAACTACGCACTGGCTGCTTAATAAATAAAGCAGCCCGTCTTCTGCCGCTTCCGATGCTTATCCGGATGGCAGCAAGGCGTCAGAATGATGAGCTGGCTGGTAGTATTACCCGGTACTATGAGTGAGAAATTACGGGCGTAGCTTCCGGAAAGCTAAGCTTACCAGGCGTTCCGGAAGTGAAATTAAAATGTAAGCTAAGAATGTAGGCGTTTCGGTGGTCTTCTTTCCGGACCCGGGTTCAACTCCCGGCATCTCCACTTAAATAGTAAAACTACTTTAGTCTCAAGACTATTGTAGTTTTTTTATAAACCCTTCTTGCCTTTAAATCGTAATTGTGGTTTCGTTTCAGGTATACTTTCGGTTGTGCCTTTTTTACGGTGGGTTACAAAATATTGTTCAACAATCGAAATAAGGTTAAATGTAAAATAATAAAGGTTTAATCCCGACGGTAAAGTAGTGAATAGCAGAGTCATCATTACAGGCATCAGGTAAATCATTGCTTTCTGCTTAGGATCTTTTACTGTCATTTTCTGCTGAATGAACATTGTTATACCCATCAGCAATGCCAGTCCCGATATTTCATTGATTCCAAAAAGCGGTATTTTAAACGGCAGTGTAACTATGACATCGGGAATTGACAGATCTTTAATCCAAAGAATAAACGATGATTGCCTAAGTTCAATCGTAGAATTAAAAACACCAAATAGTGCATACAGAATAGGAAGCTGAAGAAGCAATGGCAGACAGCCGCCCATAGGATTAATTTTCTCCTCACGGTAAAATTTCATCAAAGCCTGCTGCTGTTTTTGGGGATCATCTTTATACTTTTCTTTTATAGCGTTCATTCTTGGCTGCATATCAGACATCTTTTTCATCGATTTCATCTGGTAACGTGTGAAAGGTGTGAGCACCAATTTCATTACCAATGAAAAAATTATTATCACAAGTCCCCAGTTCGAAATAAAAGTATGCAGGAAAAGGAAAAAAGGTAGTATAGCATATTGAGCAATGGGTCTTACTATAAAATCAAGTGAGAATCTCATCGTCTTCTCCAGACCAACCCCTACACTCTTTAAAATGCTGTAGTCAACCGGACCTAAATATACGCGGTAAAAATATTTTTCAATTTTATCGTTCTTAACCTGCATCTTCAGGGCAATGGAATAATTTTCTTCAAATCCTTCATTAGGCAATGTTGAACGTGTGCCTGTTATATACGAACCCGTACCTTTTGGATTGGAAGGTATAAGAGCTACACAAAAATATTTAATACGTGATGAAACCCAGTCTGTGGTTCCATTAAGGTCAGATTCAACGGGTTCTTCTATACTGGTGGCATCAACTACCTCGACTTCATCGCCCATCGATGTAAATGCTTCAGCATGATTTCCTTCAACATCACTTCGGTATTCAGTAAGCATCAGAGAGTTTTCCCAAACCAGCTGATACTCAAAATTTGAAATGTAACTATTGGGATTTTGGAGATCGATCTCAAGGTCAAAAAGGTATTCCCCGTTTCTGAATGTGTAGGTTTTTACAATCTTAGAACCGATTGTATCATTAACAGGCAGTTCAAAAGTAACTTTAACCCGATTATCGTCCTTGAGTATGAGTTTTTCCCATGGTTTATATGATGCATTAAAATAAATATCTTTAGTGTTTATCATTTTCCCGTCAGGAGATGTAAATATCATATTCAGTTCACCGCCTTTTTTGAGATATAACAGCTGAACAGGGTAGCCATCCCATGTATTAAAACCCTTTAGTTCATACTTGATGAGTGTACCACCTTTGGTCGAAAACTCTGCATAATATTTATCTGTTTCAACCATTATTATTTTTTCCTCACCTTTAGTGAACCTGGAAAAATAGATTCCGTATCTCAGGCTGTCCGGAATAGATTGCTCGGTATAAATTACAGTATCTTTCCTTATTTCCTTACTAGTATCCTGTTTTTTATAAAGAGTATCTGTTTGCTGAATTTGTTTCTGTTTATTCTGCAGGTCAGTTTGCTGCTGGCGGTTCATATAAAAAAGCCATACAACCAGTATTAAACCTATTACAACAAATCCTAATATTGACTTTTTATCCATATAATTTATATGTCTTCTTCAATTTTGTTTTCGGAAATTCATCGGGTACCGGGTCTAAACCCCCTTCGAAAAACGGGTTGCATTTTATCAACCTTATTAAAGCAAGATAACCGCCTTTAATAACACCAAATCTCTTAACCGATACCATGGCATATTCAGAACAAGTTGGGTAATGCCTGCATGAAGCCGGTAAAATCGGTGAAATTAACATCCTGTACAATCTGATAATTAACATCAAAATATAACGTGGAATGTAAATAATGTTTATCAACATTTTTTAATAGTTAGATTCAATAATTCAGACATATCTTTTAATAGTATTTGGAAATTAAGATCTTCAGGTTGATTATAACCCCGATTTGTAAGTGTAAACAGAATACTAATATGACCCCGGCCTTTATTAATGTGGTTAATCAGATCAATCTTATTAAGACGGTAAGCTTCACGCAGTAATCTTTTTAAGCGGTTTCTTTCGTGAGCTTTTTTAATTTTTTTTTTGAAATAAAAAAACCGGCTTTAACATTAATTCCGGTTTGTTCCCCTGAAATTAGCGAATATGACGTTAAAAATTCTGAATCGGTTTTAAAACCGGTATTTAATATCGTCTCAAAAGTTTTATAACCTTTAACTATTTCTTCCCTATTTAATGAAAAGATTTTCCTACTCAATTATCTCTTGTTAAATTCGTCACTTACTGTTAATTTTTTCCTGCCTTTTGCTCTGCGTCTGGAAAGGACTTTCCTGCCATCTTTCGACTTCATTCTTTCTCTGAATCCATGTTTGTTTTTCCTTTTCCTGGTACTGGGTTGATAAGTTCTCTTCAATTTCTACTCCACTTTCTATAATATTTCAACGAATTTGACAAAAATAGCCAATTTCAGTGTCTGTTTCAAGAAATAAAGTTTTTCCGAGGCACATGTGTTTTATTAAATCCATTTTTATAGTAAAATCCTTCAGTAAGAGTATAATATTATTTTTTTGTAACTTTAGCTGGAATTCTGTATTTTGTAAAGTAAAAAATAAAACCCAAAATAATTAGAAATATCGAAATCAGCTGAGCCTCTGATAAACCAAGTATAAGTCTTGGATTAATCCTGATAAACTCAATCATTAATCTGAAAATCCCTGTATAAATTAAATATACAAAGAACAATTTACCATCTTGTGTATAAACTTTTCTTTTCTTCCAGAGAATAGCGAATAAAATAATTGCTAATATTAATTCATAAATAGGTGTTGGATGACAAAGTGTGTTATCGGGTACAATACCACCAAATTTCTGAGCTATATCGGTACCTTTAAAAGCAACAGAAGGGGGTATCACACCCTTAGAATAATTTGTTCCCCACGGTACCCATGATGCAAATTCTGAAACGGGTATACCGTAGTCACCGTCACCGGAAAGATGGCAGCCAATACGGGCTATGCCATAACCTATTGCAAGGCTTGGTGAAGCCGAATCACAGACTTTTAAAAATCCTATCCGCTTACGTCTGACGTAAATATAAATAAGACCGGTAGCAAGTATAAATCCGCCGTACCAGGTTAAGCCTGCAGGTGAAAAAATTCCATCAGTTGATAAAATAATGTCAGTCGGCTGTGACATAATGCTCGACCATTCTTCGATTACATAAAGAAGCTTCGCTCCAGCCACACCGCCTATTAATGCTATAAAGGTGATGTTTACAGCATCATTTTCTTTTAGCTTTTTACGCTTGAATTCTTTTGCAAACAGCCAGCTTGCAGTAATAAAGCTCAAACCAAGCATAAGTCCGTAACTGTAAACGGGAATGGGTCCTATTTCAAAAAGTTTGGGTATCAATTTCTGTTGTTATTTGAATAAATGTTTCTTTTGGTATTCTAAGTAATTTAATGGGGGTTTTCGTTGACTTTGTAATATTCATTTTAAACTTTGTAAGCTTATCATCTTTTCTGGTTACTGTAACATTGTATAGCTTGTAATGAGGGTCATATAACCTGAACTCATGTCCTGCAAAACCGAAATTAGATAATTCTCCCACAGGGGCAGTAAATCCAACTATATTAAATGCAATCTTACTATCTGTAACTTCGGTATTAACTTTCAAGATATACTGGTAAGTTACAAATGGCTTAGTAGTCTGAAACCTGAAATTTATGTAATCTTTCTGTTTAATTTCATCGAATTTTCTGCTTATTTCAAGAACATACTCATATTTCTTTTTAGGAGGTTTAACTTTTTTAGTTCTCATATTATATCAGTAAAATAATCCGATAACTTAGAAAATTCTACAGGTGTCTGCGTTCCATCTGACATTCTTTTCAGTTGACCGGTTCCGTTTATCATTTCATTTTCACCGATTATATAAACAAATTCAGAATTTAGTTTATTAGCTTCTCTCATTTGTGCTTTAAAGCTGCGGTTTAGACTATCGAAATCACAGGAAATTTTTTTCCTGCGGAGTTCAATAACCAGTTTATAACATAAGTTTCTTGCTTCTTCAGTTAAACCGATAAAAAACACTTTCAGTTTTGAAAAAACGGGGAAATCAAAACCATTTTTATCTGCAATAATAATAATTCTTTCCATTCCGCAGCCGAAGCCAGCTCCCGGCGCAGGCTTACCGCCAAGACTTTCTATCAGACCGTCATATCTCCCGCCTCCGCCAATCGCATCCTGTGAACCAAGTTTTTTCGATATAAATTCGAACGTAGTATCGGTATAATAATCCAATCCTCTTACAAGCCTGAAATCTATCTCATACCTTACACCAAATTTGGTAAGCATATTTATTACATTGTCGAATCTTTCTCTTGACGATTTTGATAGACTATCCAGAATTTTGGGAGCTTCCGTGGTAATTGCAATATCATTTTTTTCCTTGCTGTCTAATATACGTAATGGATTAGTTTCAAATCTTCTTTTACTATCATCCGATAAAACTTCTATATTATCCTTTAAATATGCTCTTAATTTTTCAATATAATTTTTTCTTTCGGCAATTTTACCAATCGAATTAATTTTTAAAGTATAGTCATTTATACCGACTCGGTTAAATACTTCATTAGCAAGCATAATCAATTCAACATCAGTACTAATATTATCGCTACCGATAATTTCGGCACCAAATTGTGTATGCTCCCTGTATCTGCCTTCCTGCGGTTTTTCGTAACGAAACATATTTGTGATATAATACAGCTTTTGAAAAGGTGATTCAACCTCTAACCCATTCTCAAGATATGCGCGCACAACGTTTGCAGTCCCTTCAGGTTTGAGTGTTAGTGAATTTCCGCTTTTATCGGGGAAAGTATACATTTCCTTACCTACTATATCGGTTTCAGAGCCTATCCCGCGTGTGAACAATTCCGTTAACTCGAATGTGGGCGTCCTGATTTCCCTGAAATTAAATAAAGCTGTTACTTCACGAATAACACTCTCGAGGTAATGCCACTTGTGAATTTCAGATGGAAGTATGTCTTTTGTCCCTTTGGGTCTTCTGTATTTCATAAAAATTGTAAGACAATATACTTTTTAACAGGAGTAAATTCTATATATAAATTGACTTATATTCACCTTTAAATTCTGAATTTAAATAATTAATTTTACAAATTATGATAAAAGCCATTATTTTTGACCTTGATAACACACTTGTTGATTTTGTCAGGATGAAATCCCGTGCTGTTGATGCTGCTATTATGGCAATGATAGATGCAGGATTAAATTATCCATATAAGACAATTAAAGCTAAAATTGACGAAATTTATGATGAAAAAGGTATCGAGTACCAGCAGGTTTTTGACCATCTGCTGACCTCTTTACAGGGTAAAATTAATAATAAGATCCTTGCATCAGGTATTGTTGCATACCGGGTTGCCAGGGAAGCAGAACTTAATACTTATCCAAAAGTTATTCCAACATTGAACTTATTGGCTAAAATGGGCATAAAGCTTGGAGTAGTTTCCGATGCACCTTCACGTGAAGCCTGGCTTAGACTTGTTTATATCGGACTTCACCATACTTTTGACGCAGTGGTAACGCTTGACGACAGCAATGAGCGTAAACCTTCTCCTGTGCCTTTTAACATGATACTTGATAAATTATATGTTAAGCCCGAAGAAAGCTTGATGATCGGAGACTGGGCTGAACGTGATGTAGTAGGTGCAAAAAGTGTTGGTATGAAAACTGCATTTGCACGTTATGGAGATACTTTTAATACAAAAGAACACGGTGCAGATTATGAGCTAACGGATATTTCCGAATTAATCGGGATAATTAAAAAAGAGAACAAATAAATCATTAAATGTATAAAGGAATTGGAATAGACATAATTGAAGTTGATCGTATTAAACAAATGATGGAAAAATACGGAGAAAAGTTCTTTAAACGTATTCTTACCGATTCGGAAATAGCTTATTGTAAATCATTTGTAAATGCAGAATTGCATTTTGCAGGCAGATTCGCTTCTAAGGAAGCATATAGTAAAGCAATAGGAACCGGTATATCGCGTGATTTTAAATGGAAAGACATTGAAATCCTAAATGATAAGAAGGGTAAACCTTATATCAGGCACACAGCAGTTAATAGTTTTTCTAAAGATAAATACGAAGTTAGCATATCACATACTAAAGGATATGCCTGCGCTGTGGTTTTAAGATTTTAAATTAAAAAATAATTGTTATCGGACCGGTTGGAGCAGGCAAAACATATATTTCTTTTAAAACTGGGCAAAATCCTCGGTATCCCGGTCTATCACCTCAACGTTTATTATTACAATCCTAACTGGCAGGGTATCCCGATCGATGAATTTACAAAAATCAATACCGAGCTAATCAATAATAAACAATGGATATTGGATGGTAATTATAAAATCACTATGCAGTTAAGAATGAAAGCATGTGATACAATTGTTTTTATAGATAGACCCCGTTTTATTTGTTACTTCAACATATTTAAAAGATTAATTAAATATTACGGAAAACACAGGGCTGATATGGCTCCAGGGTGTAAAGAAAGTTTCGATTGGGATTTTATATAATGGATATGGATTTATCCAAAGAAATACAGGCCGCTTGTGATTGCTTTAATTGAAAAATACAGTGAAGGAAGGAATGTGGTTATTATCAAAAGCAAAAAAAATATGAATGATTTCCTGAATGAAATAAAAATTAAGTAATTTCCTGAGGCCTGGCGACCATAATGCCCGTTTTTTTACTATCCTCTGTAATATAATCCTCTAGCTGTGTAGAAGAAATAATTACTTGTTTGCTTTTCAGCGAGGCATGCAGAAAGTAAGTTCCTCCGTCATCCCCTTTTATAACATAACCAGTATGCGTTACATCTAACCCTGAAATGCTTGTTGTAGTTGCTACAATATCACCGTTTTGAAGCTGTTCGTATACTTTTGAAATGTTTTTTGTGGGTATAAAATAATATATACGCGAATTTATGTCATGCTCAACCGCTATAATACTGGAAAGATTTGATTTATCGGATAGTTGTTTATATGATTTAGGGTGAGTAGACATGAAATTTATGGTTTTACTGTATTTTATACCTCCTAAATCATATGTTATGTCTTTTACAACACCTTTATTCTCATTATCATATATCCAATCAGTAAAATAATGCAGCCTGCTGGCATATCCATCTATATATCCGTTGCGATAACGGATATATTCAAGTTCCGTTTTAAAATTTTCGAATGTTGTTTTTGATTTTTGAAGACATCTTGCAAAAGTAATGCAATTTTCAACGAAAGTCACACAATCAAGTCCCTGGAGGTTAATAACAAGCTTTTCTTCTATATCTTTATCAAGAGTTCCTCCAACGTACTCAGTCCCTAAAAATGACCTGCCAATTTCCACTATTGCATCCCCTATTTTGAAATCTTTGAGATTCGCCTCAGTAAATATTTTCAACTTTTTCTTATAAATCACTTCATCATAATCATCCCATATAAAACATCTAATTAATGCTTTTAATCTTGATGGTAATCCGCCTATAATTAAGGCAGTTAGCATTAAGGATTTAAAGAAATCTCTTCGTTTCATATTCAAATAAGAAATTAGCTTAAAATGGTTCTGAAAGAGCGTGATAAGATGGCGTTTCTTTTGCTATTTTAGAAAATCCAGCGTAATTTTTAATAAATGCTAAATCAACCTCTCCAATAGGTCCATTTCTTTGTTTTCCAATAATTATTTCAGCTAAACCCAAAAGACATCTTTCATCTGTATTCAGTTTTTTAGCTTCTTCATCTTTTTGGCTTTTACTTAAATATAGTTCGGGCCTATTAACAAATATAACAACATCAGCATCTTGTTCTATCGACCCCGATTCTCTTAAATCTGCTAATTGTGGTCTTTTTTCCTTAGTCGGTCTATCTTCTACCTTTCTACTTAATTGTGAAAGAGCCAATATAGGAATATCTAATTCTTTAGCTAAATGTTTTAAACTTCTCGTAATAATCCCAATTTCCAAATAGCGATTATCATATCTTTTTAAATGAGATACATCCATCAGTTGTAAATAATCAACAATAATCATATCAATTTTATCAATTGTTTTCATCCTTCGAGCTTTTGCTCTCAGTTCTATTAAACTTAATGGTGATGAGTCATCAATAACTATATTTAAACCATAATTCATTAATTTAGATGTTCTAATCCCTATAGTACCCCACTCTTTAGGTTTTAAACGACCTGTTTTTAAATCTGATATATCAACTTTTGCTTCTAAACATATAAATCTTAACGCAAGTTCACGAACTGACATTTCTATAGAGAAAATACCAATGTTTTTATTGTAATCTAAAGCAGCATTTCTAGCAATATTTAATGCAAATGCGGTTTTACCATGGGATGGTCTACCAGCAATTACTATAAGTTCAGAATTTTGGAAACCACCTGTATATTTGTCTAGTTGCTCGAATCCGGAAGGGACACCAAATATTGTTGAACCCTCTTTAATTGTTTTTTCATGTATACTTTCTACATACTTCATCGTATCCATAGCTTCTTTGCTAATATGTATATAATTTTTCTTCTGAAGATAATTGGTAATATCTAATATTTCATGTTGAGCGTTATCTAAAACTTTCTCAGTTTCTGAGTTAAGATCATATGATTGTTCTTGTATTTTATACAAAATTTTAATTAAATCTCTTTTTACTGAGTATCCCAGAATTCTATCGCAAACACTTTTTAAACTCTCTAATGAAACGTAATAATTTGTTATTTCCACTAAATAACTTGGTCCACCAACTTCATCCAGCAGATTTCTCATACGCAATTCTTCAGTTAAAATTACCAAATCGACTGGTTCACCTAAGTTTTTTAAATCACAAATTGTCTTATAAATAATCTGATTTTTATTTATATAAAAGTCTTCCGGTTTTAGATAAGTCATTACAATATCTATTAATGAATTATCTATTATCATTCCGCCTAAAACATTTAATTCAAGTTCTTTTGAATAAGGAGGAACTCTAATTTCACTTAATGACTTATTAACTTCATCTTCATTAAGTAAAATATCTTTATTAAGTCCGTTATTATTTCTTTTACGAGCCAATGTTTATGTTTTTATTATTTCAATTCATCATACAATTCTTTAAATGCCTGCATATCTTCCCATGTAGGTCTTTTCCACTGGGGATTTCGCAAAAGAGCTGCAGGATGAAAGGTTACCATAGTTTTGATACCGTTATAATAATGCACTTTCCCCCTAAACTTATTTAATGGTAGTTTAGTTTTCAAGAGAGTTTCAGCAGCAAATTTACCTAGACATAAAATTAACTTAGGTTTAAGTATTTTAAGCTGCTGCTTTAAATATGGTTCACAGTTTTCAATCTCATCGGGCATCGGGTTCCTGTTACCGGGAGGCCTACATTTAAGTATATTGCAGATATATACTTCCTCGCGTTCAAATCCTATTGAACTCAAAATTTTATTCAGTAATTGTCCTGCACGGCCTACAAAAGGTTCTCCTTTAGCATCTTCATCGGCTCCCGGAGCCTCACCTATTAGTACAACATCTGCATTTGGATTTCCCACACCAAATACGAAATTTGTTCTGGTCGAACAAAGCCGGCATTTCTGGCAAGTGCAAATTAATGAATATAATTCATCTATATTTGAAGTATATTCCCAGTTCTCTTTTTCGTATACAACGTTACCAAACAAATCAACAATTTTATCGGGTTTTAATTCTTCCCGGTCCTTATAAACCACTTTTTGCTCATCAGTATTCAAAGAAAGAGTTTTCTTAACGGGTTTTGATTCGGGTTCTTTTTTCACGGGAAATGAATGCTGTATCCTGAGATTTACCGGGACATTTTCTAGATAATTTATTGTACTCTTTAATATTTCATCGAGTTCATTCTGCAATTTAAATGGTTAATATTTTGTCTAAAAGTTTTTCAGCAATAGCAATTTTATGCATTTTCTCCAAAATGGTAATATTTAATTCTTTATCAATAAATGTAACAACGTTAGTATCACTGCCAAACCCAGCCCCCTCCACGTTAGGATTATTCAACACAATCAAATCGAGGTTCTTTGAAATAAGTTTCTTTTTAGCATTCTCTGACTCGTTAACAGTTTCTAAAGCGAAGCCAATTAATTTAAAATTCGTTTTATTTTTTCCAAGATAATCCAGAATATCATTTGTTTTTTTTAATCTTAGTTCGAACTCAGGCTCATCTTTTTTAAGCTTTCCTGAAAAACGGGTTATTGGCTGATAATCTGAAACTGCAGCAGACATAATAATAAAATCGCACTTTGCCATAGATACCTTAACTTTTTCAAACATTTCATCGGATGTAATAACATCAAGCCGTTTAACTCCTGCGGGTGTTTCAAGGTTTGAAGGACCTGAAATAAGCGTTACATCGGCTCCGCGCTGCGCAGCTGCCCTTGCTATCTGGAAACCCATTTTACCTGATGAATAATTACCGATATATCTTACATCATCTATAGGTTCATAAGTAGGACCGGCTGTTACAAGTATCTTTTTACCATTATAATCTTTCTTCATGCCTTGAAGAAAATCTGCAACATAAGTATAAATACTTGATGGTTCCGGAAGACGGCCTTTACCTATGAGTCCGCTGGCAAGTTCACCGCTTTCCGGTTCAATTATATAATACCCTCTTTCTTTTAGCTTTGCAAGGTTAAAGTCCGTTGCTTTGTTATTATACATATCTTCATCCATCGAAGGACAAACTATTACCGGGCAGCGTGAAGCTAAAACAACCGAAGTTAAAAAATTATCACATAGTCCATAAGTTATTTTTGCAACTGTGTTGGCAGTAGCAGGAGCAATTATAAATATATCTGCCCATAATCCGTTAAAAATATGCCATGTTTTAATATCAATTTTTTCCTTTTCCGCAATATTACCTTCCGGAAACATATTTATCAAAACCTCATTCCCGGAAAGTGCAGAAAGCGTAATAGGTGAAACAAACTTCACAGCTGAGGGTGTCATAACTACCCTTACTTCAGCACCTGCTCTTACAAACAGTCTGGTCAGATCGCAGCATTTGTAAGCAGCAATTCCTGCACTTATACCAAGCAGTATTTTCTTACCTTTGAGAGGCATTTTTAAATTTACTCTTCTTCTTCTTCAACTTCATCACTCCGTAGTCTGAACTCCAGCTTTTCTGACATTAATTCTTCAAGTCCGCGTTCGGTATTCTTTTTTCTTACTTCAAAGTCAAGGCTTACATTCTGTTTATCTTTGCTTACTACTGATTCATCTTCCACTTCCTGTTCTATAATAGGCTGAATCCTCTGGCTGTATTCGAGCTTTTCTTCATCATTAATCTGCCTTGCCCGCTTTGCAGCTATTACAACAGCTTCATAGATATTGCCTGCTTTTGATTCAATATCTTCAATTTCCAATGGTTTAATTGGCATTATTTCTCCTTTTTTTATTATTATTTATTATTTTAATAATTTCATTAACTGCGTTGTTTAAACCGTTTAATCCTTCAAGATTACTGATGCCATAATCGAACTTATCTTTTAAATTTAATTCATATTTCATACGTTCTATACGTTTTTTAATTTGCTGTTCACTCTCTGTCTTACGATTCTTCAGTCTACTGATTATCACATCTTCCGGTGCATAAATAAAAAACGTTAGCGCTTCCGAAAAAGTTTTCTTTATAGATAATGCCCCCTTAACATCAACATCAAAAATAACATCTTTGCCAAGATTAATAAATTTTTCGATTTCCTTTTTTAATGTACCGTAATAATTACCATGAACTTCTTCATATTCTACAAATTCACCTTGTTTCACTTTTTGTTCAAATTCATCTTTGCTTATAAAGTAATAGTCCTTTCCGTCAATCTCACCATTTCTCTTATGCCTTGTAGTTGCTGAAACAGAAAACTTTAAATCATTTATCCGATTCATTAATTCTTTAACTATTGTAGTTTTGCCCGCACCGCTTGGTGCTGTAACAACTATCAGCATTTCAATTATTCCACGTTTTGCAATTGTTCTCTGATTCTCTCAAGCTCTTCTTTCATTTCAACAACATACTGCGATATTTTTGAATTATTAGATTTAGATGCGATTGTATTAATTTCTCTGTTTAATTCCTGTGTCAGAAAGCCAAGCCTGCGTCCCGAAAGTTCCCTGCTCCTGACGTTTTTCCTGAAATAATCAACATGCGATTTAGCCCTAACAATTTCTTCACTTATATCGAGCTTATCTGCCAGTAATATTATTTCATACTCAAGCCTGTTTTTATCTATTTGTAAATTTCCGTTAAGCTGATCATAAACTTTTTTGGAAAGTTTATCTTTGGAATCTTTAATATTTTTTCCGGAAATTAAATTTATTTTATTTAATTTCGATTCTATAGCAACTAATCTCTTCAAAATGTCTTTTTCTAGAACTTTGCCTTCAGCAAGTTTCATTTTATAAAGGTCATTAACAGCACGTGAAATCATTTTTTTTAGATTTTCCCATTCACCGCTCAATTCGCTGTTCTGGTCAGTTGTAAATATTTCAGAGAAATTAAGTAAATGCTCCAACTTAATTTCTTCCTTTGAATTGATAGCATCCCTTATCTGTATAAGTAAATTATATAAAGACCTAATGTTCTCGAGCTGAATTTTTAAAAGGAATCCATTTTCATAATCCTTATCTAAACTTACAACAAGACTAATCTTACCCCTGTTGATCGAGCTGGAAACCAATTCTTTAATTTCATTCTCTTTATCTATGAACGCCAGTGGCAAACGTGTTGATATGTCAAGAAACTTTCCATTAACGCTTCTGATTTCTATTGTAACCTGTCTTTTTTTAAGCTTACCGGTCAATTTACCGAAGCCAGTCATGCTTACTATCATAGCTTTGTAGCTCTTTTATTAAATAAACTTGTTTTTATATCCAGATAATTTTTCGAAAGTTCGTTTCTTAAAAAAGTATAGGCTTCCTCTACCGTTGACACAACTCTGAACAGTTTTAAGTCTTCCTCGCTTATCATGCCTTTTTTTCTCATTTCATTAAAGTCTAAAACATCTTCCCAGAAATTTTTATCATATACTACGATAGGCATCTTTTTCCTGATCTTAAAAGTCTGAACCAGTGTTAACATCTCAAATAATTCATCGAGTGTCCCAAATCCTCCAGGCATAATAACCAATGCCTTAGCGAGGTATGCAAACCAGAACTTACGCATGAAAAAATAATGAAATTCGAAATTTAATTCATCACTAATATGCGGGTTGGGTTCCTGCTCAGCTGGCAGGCTGATATTAAGTCCAATAGATTTACCTCCTGCTTTAACAGCACCATAATTAGCAGCTTCCATTACACCGGGTCCCCCACCCGAACAAATTACAAAACGGTTTTTAGGAACCTGCCGCATCGACCATTTAGTAATCCTGTAAGCAAGGTCTACTGTATCTTCGTAGTATTTTGACATTTCAAGATCCATTACTGCATTCTCGACTTCTCGGTTTGAAGCTTTAATTCTCTTTAGATGCTCAAGTGTCTTGAATGTTTCTTTACGGGGCTTAATTCTTGCAGAACCGAAAAAAACAATCGTATCTTTCACTTTTTCCTGCCTGAACCGTCTTTCAGGTTCAAGAAATTCCGAAAGGATTCTAATTATACGTGCATCCCTGCTCGACAGGAACTCAACGTTTTTATATGCTTTTGTAACTTCGTGCTTTACTTTATTGTTTTTTTGTTTCATCAAACTGCATGAACTAATGTTATTTTTTATCTGCTTTATTTATTTCGCGATTTGATAATTCTTAATTTCCATATCAGTTAATGCTTCTGCCACCATCCACACTTATTACCTGTCCGGTTATATACTTGTTAGTTAAAATAAACCTAATGGCTTCAATAACATCTTCGGGTTTTCCATACTTTCGTAAAGGAATTTTGTTTCTATCGGGTATAAAGGGTGTCCCGGCTTTTTCATCCTTTATTATGATTGTACCGGGAGCTATAGCATTAACTCTGATTCCGGGTGACAATTTTTTTGCAAGAAGTTGTGTAAGCTTTATAACACCTGATTTCGAGATGCAATATGGTATATATCCAGTCCAATTCTGCAATCCTCCCAGTGAAGCAATATTTATAATAACAGAATCTGATGATTTTTGTAAGTATTTGAGACAATATATTGAAGTAAACAACTGGGAACGTAAATTGATATCGATTGCATCATCAAAATCTTCTTCTGAAATATTTTCCAATTCTGATTTCTTTATTATCCCGGCATTATTAACTACTAAATCAATTTGTTTAAACTCTCTGCCAATTTTTTGAATTGTGCTTTTTAGTTTTTCTAAATCTCTTAAATCACATTTATATAACTTATACTCACATTTTCTTTTGTTAAGTTCTGTCTTTGTTTTTTTTATCTCATTTAATGTACTGGAATGATAAATTAAGGCAAGTTTATATCCTTCATCTGCCAGATAATAGGCAATCTGCCTGCCCAATCTTCGCACTCCGCCTGTTATTATTGCAGTTTTTTTAATTATAATGATATTTATTTTTTTCGACGTACCCTCGGGGTGATTCGAACACCCGGCCTGCGGTTTAGGAAACCGACGCTCTATCCAGCTGAGCTACGAGGGCAAAGAAATATAAATTACTATAAAATTAATGGTTTTCTCTGTTAGTCAACAAAAATAATTAATTCATATTAAACAAGTAATACTATAAAAAGAGTTTATCCCAAAAATATTTACGTAGCAGCAAACTTCATACCTGCTTGTCCAATACTTATTCAAGTGGTTGACTCTTGGAGCTGCAGGCAGATCTGTGATTCAATTTTCTTACATTTTCGTCCCGTAATAGCCGGATGACAACATCTTTAACAAAGATTGCCTTTTGAGACACCAGCTTACTAGATATTTTAGAAATTATTTAATTAATATTGCCTTTTTTGTATCTGTAAATCCAAGAGTTTTAATTTGATAGAAGTATACACCGCTCGGTATATTCGAAGCATCCCATTCAACATTATATATACCCGGCTGTAACTGTTCATTCACAAGTGTAGTAACTTCTTTGCCAAGGATATCATATACAACTAATTGTACGTTCAGGGAATGGCTTTGTCCTGCGGATGGAAGGCTGAATTTAATCTTTGTTTTAGGATTAAACGGATTAGGGTAATTTTGTTCAAGTGAAAAATTATACGGAACTTCATTTGAAATAGTTTTAATTCCAATGGGGGGTAATCCGATAAGTTTTCTGTAAATTTGTTTATTTAATGATGGTGTAGCATTATTATACGTACCGTTAAAAGCACCCGGACCTACTCCAGGATCTTTCATATAAATAATATTAACTTCATAAATGTTACCAACACTTCCCCTGTTCCAATTTGAAATTGATGGATAAGATTCGTCAATATCCGCAGTATTGGTTATTCTTATCGGATTGGACCATGTACTGCCCTCGTTAATTGAATATTGTATATAAATATCTCTCTGGTTCCAACCGGATGAAGCTACATCAGGCTTCACAACGCTATAAACGCAATAAAGAGTTGATCCGTCATCAGACCAGCCTAATGCAGGGAAATCTATGTTGAATACAAATACTATCGGTTGTGCATAGGTAGTAGCAGCTCCAACCTGGGTTGCTGTACAAATTGTGGAAGTTGATAAAGTATTACCACCATCGGTAGTTTTAGTTATTACCAGCTTAGCTGTCGAGTAAGCACCATTGGCACTTACCGGATATGCAAAAAACCAATGATTGGTTCCCTGTTTATATATTAATCCTGTACCGCCTGAAATAATAATTGTATCTTCTCCGTTATTTTCGGTGTAGGGAGCAAATAAAGTTCTAGGTGAGCTCCAGTTAATACCTGAATTAGTTGTAGTCATAAAAAATACCTTACTTGAACCCAATGTATCATTCTCATTTATAGGGGCAGCAACGGCGGTTCCGATGCTGCCACCGTTTGAAGCAATATTGAAAAGCATATTACTGCCTGAATTGCCGTTAAAGTTTAATCCAGTTATGAATACAGGACTTCTATCACTCAACTCAGTACCGTTCCAGAAAGAGTAATATAAAGTTTCGGGCGGATTTGACGTTGTAATAATTTTCCTTGAAAGTAGTCCAACATTTCCGTTCCCGAAAACGCAAATCTGCGGATAGACTCCATATGGTCTTGAACTTTCGTTCGGATGGCGATTACGTACAAAATTCTGAGTATGAGGTGCTATTTCGTTATATAAAACCGCGTCAAGCCTTGTTCCGCCATGTGTTGTATGGGTTGCAATAAAACCAGCACCATCGGAACTTAATTCAAGTACACTAAACCCGGACTTAATATCCTCCGGCAGCGGTGTGTTAGGATAAACCGACCAGGTTAATCCTCCATTGTCCGAATTTGCGTACATTGTCCATCTGCGTATCGTTCCGAACGGATCCGCTGAATCTGTCTGACAATCAATAACGTGTATATAATTCGGATCGGATTTGTCGACTTGTATATATTTGTTCACCTCACCTTTTGTCTTATAATCATACCACCCCTGTAATCCTGTTAGTATTTCGGGACCCAGTACAATACTATCGGTTGCAAAGCCAGGATCCAGAGGAAATAAAAAGGGAACAGGCGGAACATCCGTGTTATAAGGTATCAAATTAATAATTTGTCCTTCCTTATCTATAGGAAAATTTCTATCCGAACTGACAATTCCCGGTTTATGTCCTGCAATTAAACCTAGGACAATGAGGTTTGTAAAAATATAAATTGCCACTAAACTAAAAGTATTAACCTTCATTATTTTCATAATTTTATATAAAATGAAGGCTGGTTTCTGCCAGCCTTTAAAATAATAAATTAATTGCTCTCTTATTTAACGAGCATCATTTTCTTAGTGTCAGTGAAGCCATTAGCTTCAATTTTATAGAAGTACACACCACTGGGGGAATTAATTGCATTCCAATCAACATTATAAATACCAGGCTGTAATTCCTCGTTAACTAATACAGCAATTTCACGTCCAATAATGTCGAAAACCTTAACAGTCACTAATCCCGATTTTGCGATGTTTATGGTGAACTGGGTTTTCGGATTAAACGGATTGGGATAATTCTGCCCAAGTGAAAATACTCCGGGAACATTTCCGGAAATATTTTTTATGCCAATGGGTGGTAAACCGGTAAGCTTTCTGTAAATTTGCTTGTTTAAGGATGGGGGCGCTGTTCCGCTGTTACCATTAAATGAAGCCGGACCAACACCAGGATCTTTCATGTAAATGATATTAATCTCATATGGATTTCCAACACTGCCTTTATTCCAGTTTGAAATCGAAGGATATGTTTCATCTATATCCGGAGTATTTGTTACCCTAAAAGGATTTGACCAGGTAGCACCTTCATCAAGTGAATATTGAATGAAAATGTCTCTGGAATTCCATCCTGAAGCACCTGTATCGGGAACAACCACCGAGTAAACACAATATAAAGTTGAATTATCGTTAGACCACCCCAGAGCAGGAAAATCAACGTTAAAGACAAAAGCCATAGGTTTATAATAAGTAGTAGCTGCCCCAACCTGAGCGGCTGTACAAATTGTATAAGTGGATAAAGTATTACCGCCATCGGTTGATCTGGTCATAACAATTTTACCGGTAGAGTAATATCCATCAGCACTAATTGGGAAAGCATAGAACCAATGGTTAGTTCCAGGTTTATATATAAATCCTGAACCCCCCGAAGCAACTATCGTATCTTCTCCGTTATTTTCTGTATACGGGGCAAATAATACCTTCGGTGCACTCCAGTTTGTACCGGAGTTCGTTGTAGTCATAAAATAAATTCTGCTAGCTCCAAGTGTATCATTTAACAATACCGGTGCTGCAACAGCTGTTGCAATACTACCGCCATCCGAAGCTAAATTAAATCTCATATTACTGCCAACCGATCCTATATAATCAGGTCCTGTGATGAAAATTGGTACTCTGTCACTTAACTGGTTGCCATTCCAATACGAATAATATAAAGTCTCAGCAGGCTGATTTGTCGAAACATTCCTTCTTGAAATTAAACCAACATTGCCATTTCCATAAACACATATTTGCGGCCATATCCCATAAGGTCTGGAATTTTCATTAGGATGCCGGTTAAGTATAAAATTAGCAGTATGCGGAACAATCTCGTTATATAACACTGCGTCAAGTCTCGTACTTCCATCAGTTGTATGATTGGCAATAAAACAACCGCCATCAGAACTTAATGCTAACACACAAAAACCTGATCTTGTGGTTTCTAAAAGAGGTGTATTAGGAAAAACGGTCCAAGTTGAGCCTGCATCAGTAGAATTAGCATATAATGTCCATCTGCGCGTTGCGCCTCCTGGTTCAAGTGAATCAGTTTGATAATCAACAACATGAATGTAATTAGGTGATGATTTATCGACTTGTACAAATTTATTAACTTCACCATTCGTTTTATAATCATACCAGCCTTGCAGTCCCGTAAGTATTTCCGGACCCAAAGAAATACTATCTGAAGTATAACCCGGATCTAACGGAAAAATAAAAGGAACAGGAATAATATTCGTGTTGTAGGGTGCATAATATAAAACCTGCTCTGCATCACATAATGGAATATTCCTGTCCATTTTGTCTTTACCCTGTTTATTCCCTGCGAACAATACAATGTTAGACAAAAAAGAAAGGAATAAAATAGTTGTTAGTAAAAGATAAGTTTTTCTCATTTTATTCTCCAATTTTGTTTCTTGTTAATAAATTAATTTGAGTAATTGAAAATTATCAGCAGAATATTTGTTTAAAATAGTAATTTAGAATAATAAATTCAAATACGAAGCAATTCTTACCCAGACTAAGCTAAAATTCATGTTTATTTTGAAATTGTTATATTTCGAACTCCTCGTTTTTCTCTGACTTTGGAAGGCTATCTATGTATGCCGAAACTTTTTGATTTAAATTATCCAGAATTTCAATTACAATTCCAAAACTCAGATAGAGCATCCCTGATACAATTGAGGAAAGTATAATAGCTCCTCCCGCAATTAGTTTAATCAGGTAAACTTGTTCCAGATACGGATTCGAAGTTGATTTTGCCAGACTAAAAGTCTGTAAAGCATCCGCAATTACATAAATTCCCAGAATTATACCGATAATAATAGTTATGAAACCAAGTATCTTTAGAAAAGTTTGCATGTTTCCTCCTTAATGAACTCAAAAATAAGGAAAATAATATTTCTAAAAAGTATTAAACCCGATATTTTACTTAAATTTGAAAAAAATTTATATACTTCTTTTGAATGCAGGTATACCGGTTATATCTTCACCAAGAATAAGAGTATGCATCTCATGAGTTCCTTCATATGTTTTAACGCTTTCAAGATTATTAGCATGCCTCATCACGGGGTATTCATCCAATATCCCGTTAGCACCAAGTATTTCGCGAGCCATACGGCAAATATTTAAAGAAATTTCACAGTTATTCCGTTTAGCCATAGAAACGTGTGTATGTTTAGCAGTTCCATTATCCTTCATTCGGCCAAGATGATAAACCAGCAGCTGAGCTTTTGTTATTTCTGTAAGCATAATTGCAAGTTTTTCTTGAGTTATCTGGTAAGCAGCAATTGGATTATCAAACTGTACTCGCGAAAGCGAATAATTAAGTGCTGTAGTATAACATTCCATTGCTGCACCCAGCACTCCCCACGCAATGCTGTAACGTGCCTGGTTCAGACACATCAAAGGACATTTCAAACCTTTTGAATTTGGTAAAAAGTTTTCCTCAGGTACAAAACAATCCTGCAAAATTATTTCCCCTGTAACCGAAGCCCTTAAAGAAAGCTTGCCTTTCATTTCAGGTGTTTCAAAACCTTTAAATCCCCTTTCTAAAAGAAAGCCATGCACTTCACCATCAAGCTTAGCCCAAACAACAGCAACATCGGCTATGGGAGAGTTAGTAATCCACATTTTAGCTCCATTTAGAATAAAACCACCATCAGTTTTTTTTGCATTGGTAATCATACCTGCTGGATTAGAACCGTAATCAGGCTCGGTTAGACCGAAACAGCCAATCTTATCTGCTTTTGCAAGAGAGGGAAGCCATTTATCTTTTTGTTCTTCACTTCCGAAGGTGTAGATTGGGTACATTACAAGTGACGACTGTACCGATGCAAAACTTCTTAAACCGCTATCTCCCCTTTCAAGCTCGGTCATCATCAAACCATAAGCAACATTGCTTAAACCCATACCGCCATATCTTTCTGGAAGTGTGGGACCGAAAAAACCAAGTTCAGCCATCATAGGTATTAGATGCATCGGGAAAGTCATTGCTTGGTTATGCTGTTCAATAACAGGCATCACCTCTTTAATCACAAAATCTCTTGCAGTATCCCGAACCATCTTTTCTTCTTCCGTAAGTAAAGCTTCTATATTATAATAATCAACAGCTTTATAATTTGCAGTCATGTTAAATCACCTGCCTGGTGAAGTCAGGCTAATTCCTTTCTATTTAATTTGTTCCTCCGTTCATTCCGATAACCGTTTTTTATCATTTTATTAATTTTTTCTATAAAATTTTTATGAGTTCTAATTGTCAGCTTAATTACACGACTTAAATATCTTGTCTCAAGAATTTCAACCTGCTTATGAAGCCGGTTAATAAGTTTATAAGCATCCGGATAATCATTAGGTATCTGAACTTCCCCGGTATTAAGCTCCTCATTAATAACGGAAATAAGTTTTTCTTCCAGTTTCTTTAAATTTATTCCTTTTAAAGCCGAAATAAAAACAGAATCCGGATATTGGAGTATCAGGTTATGTATTATATGCTGTTCCTCTGAATTTATTAATTTATCTACTTTATTAAAAACCATTATTATTTTCTTATCGTAAACATTTAAATCATTCAAAGTATCGTTAACAACTTTGATCTGGTCTTCGAATGCTTCTGAGGAAATATCGATAATATGAATAAGTATGTCTGCTTCAATAACTTCAGCAAGTGTACTTTTAAATGATTCAATCAGATCGTGAGGCAGATTCCTGATAAAACCCACGGTATCGGATATCAATACAGGAACCGGAAACTTTCTTTCATTAATTTTTTTCAGCTGTTTCGTTGAAGTATCAAGAGTTGCAAACAGTTTGTCTTCCACAAACACCCCTGCATCTGTCAGAATATTTAATAGAGTTGATTTACCAACATTTGTATATCCCACTAATGCTATCCTGATAAAACCAGATCTTTGCTGGCGTTGTGTTTTACGCTGTTCCTCAATTTTCTTGAGTTTTTCTTTTAAAACAGAAATCCTGGTTTTCACAAGACGCCGATCTGTTTCTATTTGTGTTTCGCCCGGTCCTTTTGTGCCAATGCCTCCATATTGTTTAGATAAATGTGTCCATTGTCGGGTCAGCCTTGACAGCAAATATGTTAACTGTGCAAGTTCAACCTGTGTTTTAGCTTCTGCTGTCTTTGCGTTTTTAGCAAATATATCCAATATCAAAGCAGGCTTATCTATTACTTTGCATTTGAAAATCTTTTCCAAATTCCGTATCTGTGTGGGAGAGAGCTGGTTTTCAAAAATTACAAGGTCGATGTTTTCCTCTTCCGCTCTTAGTGCAATCTCTTCTGCTTTACCTTTACCGATAAAAAAAGCTGCATCAATCTTATCGCGTTCCTGATAAAACTTTTCAGTAACTTCAGCACCTGCTGTTTGAGCCAGGAATTCAAGTTCATCAAGATGTTCACGGTATGCTTTTTGCTTGACTGATTTAGAAGAGGCAGAACGGGGTATAGTAGTGCAAACTAAAAATGATTTTTCTATTTGGTCACCTGTGTCAATCAATTCAGAATATTTCTAATTGTTTTGAATCATAATTAAAATAAAAGTAATGTTCAGGTGCTTTGTAGGGAGAAGTTATTTCCCCAACTGAGTCGGAAGCGGTTATATAAAATCTCAGGTTACTATCTTCCTTAATGTTGCTTATTACAGCTGTGTATTTACCTGAACCGGTTTGCCTGCCTGTTAAAGCAGTATCAATTTGTTCCGAAAGTTCAAGCTTGGTTTCAAAATAATTATCGGTGCCATCAAGTGAATAAAATAATCTAATTTCTTTCGTATTCACTTCGTTTTTCGAAATAATATATGTACTGAGTATCAACTTTCCATTATCAAATATAAGTTCAGGCTTATTACTCATTATCATACCGTAATATAATGCTGCATTAAAGGCATTAATAAGCCCCCATCCGTAAATATTATCAGGTTTCTCATGTCTATCGGCAGTCATTCTTAAGGCTTCCCTGACCTGAATAGGTGTCAGTTCAGGATGAACCGAAAGAATTAAAGCACATACACCGGCTGTCAGAGGACAAGAAAATGAAGTCCCGCTGGTAAAAGAATAAGACGAATCGTCTCGAGAGAAAGTGTAACTTACAGCAGCCCATACATCTAAACCCAAAGCTACAACGTCGGGTTTAATCTTTCCATCGCTAGTTGGACCATTTGAACTAAAATAGGTTATAACACCTGCACTATCAACAGCTCCGCAAGCAATAACCGAGTCACCATCAGGTGGTGACACAATACTTGGCGGAGTGGTTTGCATTTCATTCCCCATTGAATTACATACTACAATACCAAGATATGCAGCAAAATCGGCAGCCCTGACGATAACAGTTGTATTGCCATCCATATCCTCATAGGTATAATCATTATTCGGTTCATCATAAGGTTTATAAATTAATGAACACGAAATAACCTCAACACCCATTGCTTCCATCCATTCAACAGCCTCAACCCAGTAATCTTCTTCAACCGGTGTTTCGCTCCTGTTATCTTCGGTTTTACTAAGAAAGAATTCAGAATCGAATGCAGGCCCAATCATTTTCCCATTGAAAAAACCGCCTATCGTCGAAAATGTAGAGGTACCATGCCCATCCTGGTCCCATCCATCTTCAGGGTATTGGTTAGGAGGTCTCTGATTTTGTACACTATCGTCCTTGAATATCCAATCATATTCACCCATTACTCTTCTTGTTCTAAGTGCTTCATGTTTCCTCCAGTTGAATCCATCATCACACATCCCGATTCTAACTCCAAAACCTGTAATACCATAATTATGCAGTTGCGGCACTTTTATTTGTTCGTTTTGCCAGTATGAGATACCATAGTCATATTTATTTCCTTCCGTTTGCGTAGAGTAATAAACGATTTCCTTTCTTACCGGATATATAATAGCATTTTCATGATATCTCACGCCTTCTATCTTAGTTATTATGCCAAGCTTTTTAACCTCATCAAGCTGACTTTTTGTAGCAAAAACACTCACTGCATTCATCCATTTAGAAACCGCATTTGGTGTTAATCCAAGCTGCCTTACTGCATAAACATAATCCTTAAATACCGGAATATCATGATAGCTTACAAGCTCGTCATCTGCTAAAACTTTTGAACGTCTCCATAGAGCTTTTTCAGTAAGTTCAGATTTTGCTAGATTCCAGCCTTCACTTCCAGGTATGAGCTTTACGTCAGGTTTGTATTCACCTTTATCCTTAAAATACAGCCAATACCTATAAGCAATGCTGTCAGGTTTTATTGACTGGGAAAAAGAAATGCTTGAAATTGTAATAAGAATGATTATTTGCAGATATCGAAGATAAAAGGTATATTTTAATAGCATTCAGTTATTATTTAGATAGTTGTTTGTTTAACTACTTGCGTTATAACTTTGGCAGTGAGGTCAGCATGATATGAACTTCGTACGAGCGGACCGGATTCTGCATGTTTAAATCCGATTTTATAAGCATATTCCCTAAACTTTTCGAAAACATCAGGATGTACGTATCTTTGCACAGGCAGATGATTCTTTGTGGGTCTTAAATATTGCCCAATGGTTACAATATCACATTCGACTTCTCTCAAATTATCAAGCAGTTCATATATTTCAGAATCGGTTTCTCCGAGTCCGCACATAAAACCGCTTTTTGTAACACCCATTTGAGCCTGTTCTTGGTTAGTTTTTGATATTCTTAAAAGTTCAAGTGTCCGATGATAATCTGCCTGAGGCCGAACGAAATGATATAATCTGTTAACAGTCTCGATGTTATGGTTTAAGATATCAGGTCTAGCATTAATCACAATTTTCAGAGCATCCCAATTACCTTTGAAGTCGGGGATAAGAACCTCCACAATACAGTCAGGTACTAAACGGCGTATATTTTCAATTGTCAAAGCAAAAATATCTGCACCACCAAGAATTTGATCATCACGGTTTACAGAGGTAATAACTGCGTGTTTTAAACCAAGTTCTTTTACGCTAAGGGCAACTCTTCGCGGCTCATCATAATCCAGTTTACCGGGTTTACCCAGAGAAACCGAACAAAAACCGCATGACCTGGTGCAAATATCACCAAGAATCATAAAAGTAGCAGTCTTTCTGGACCAGCACTCCGATATATTCGGGCAGCGTGCATCTTCGCAAACAGTATGAAGTTTATTTCTACGAACCAGTTCTTTCAGTTCTGTGTAATTTTTACCTGATGGGAGCTTTACCTTAAGCCATTCTGGCCGTCTGGAATTTTCAATCTCGTGATTTAATTCGGAATACTTGCGTTGATGTGTATTTAATACCGGAGGTATTTTTATTTTTACTAACTCAGACAATTATTCTCCATAAACTTTTCTGTAAATAATTTTACCGATTACCGGATACCTGACTAATTTACCTTCATAAGATTTTACAGCTGCATATATTCCGTATATTATAAATGAAATTAATGTGAGATAAATTAAACCATATATAACAATAATTAAAATTATGAGAATAAAGGGAGGTTGAGAACCTTTATATGAAATTGCAGGTAAAGTAAATATGAAACCGAAAGAAAGAGAAATTATAAGTAAAGCCAAAATAACAGCAAAAATTATTAATGCAATGTGAAACCAAAGAGCTTGTAAAGAATGATATGTAACAAATTTAGATTTTTCTTTATTAGTAAGCCAAAATACTATAGGAATAACAATACCCCCTAACAGAATAGAAAGATGGGCAAATAAAGCGAACATTTTTTCGTCATTATTTACACTTACAGGTGAATCAGTTATACCGGATCCGGAATCCATTCTATAACGAATATGTTTCGAGATATTCTACAATCTTCATCAGGAATTTACCTCCTAATGCACCATCAATCAAACGGTGATCAAATGATAAGGTTAAAAACACAGTTGGTTTAATTGCAATCGAATCTCCTTGTTCGTTTGCAATAACAACTGCTCTTTTCTTTACTGTACCTATTCCCAATATTGCAATTTGCGGCTGGTTGATTAATGGAGTACCTATATCATTCCCGAATAAACCATAATTAGTTATAGAAAATGTCCCGTCCTGGATTTCATCAAGCTTCAGCTTTTTGATTCTTGCTCTTTTAGCAAGATCATTAATTGCCCGTGCAAAACCGGTAAGGCTCATGGAGTCTGCATTCTTAATAACAGGTACAATTAAACCGCCTTCATCCATAGCTACAGCAATCCCAAGATTAATATAATTCTTTTTTAATATCTTCGTTCCGTCAATCGAAGAATTAATAAGCGGAAAATCTCTTAATGCTTTCACTACAGCATCACAGATAAATGGCATGTAAGTAAGTTTGAATCCTTCATTTTTCATAAATTCATCTGCGAGCTGTTTGCGTGCTTTATCAACAGCACTCATATCGCATTCTGCAACAGCAGATACATGCGGAGATGTGTGAATACTTATCAGCATATGTTCAGCCATTCTTTCCTGTATCGTATCCATAGCAATAACCTCTATTCCGGGTTTACCATACATACCCGACAAGTCGGGAGCTTTTATTTCAGCTAATGTAATTTTTTTCTCTTGGGTTACATCTGGCGTTGTTTTCCCAAGCTGTTGTTTTGTTTTTCTTAATTCAACATATGCCAATATATCCTGTTTACGAATTCTCCCGCCAGCACCTGTTCCCTTGACATTTGCCAATTCATCCATCGAAATACCTTCTTTTTGTGCAATATTCATAACTAGCGGTGAGTAAAATCCGGTTTCAACTTTCATTTCCAGCGCTTTTTTTACACCGACCATAGTTTCTGAAACCGCTTTATCAACAGAAGACTCAGTTATTATGGAATCTTTAGCAGTCGGTTGCACTGGTGTTCCTTTTTTAACTTTTGCCTTCAAGGGTTCTGTTTCGATACGGGCAACCACATCACCCACATTTGCGGTATCACCCTCATTAAATAAAATTTCAACTAAGATTCCACCCTCAGCTGAAGGAACCTCAGTATCTACTTTATCAGTTGAAATTTCGAATAAAGTTTCATCTTTTGCAATAGTATCCCCTAATTGCTTATACCATTTGAGGATTCTGCCATCCATAATAGATTCACCCATTTTAGGCATTATTATATCGACTAACATTTATTTACCTCTTCCTTTAGATAAAAATGTATGTTTTCTAATGAATTTAACAAAAATAACGATTTAAGCGTGAAAAATCAATTTTTCTACTGAAATCTAAAGTTTTTACTCATTTCTTAAATATGTAATATATTATTAAACCACACTATATTCGTATAATATTTTAAAAAATATAAAAATGTAAAAAAAGACCTATGGAACACTGTACAAATCATCCGGATATTAAAACTAATTTACATTGCTGCAGCTGCGGTAAACCTTTCTGTGAACAATGTTTAACTGAATACGGAGAATACCTTTATTGTAAAAGTTACGAATGCCAAAACAAACTTAAGGCTGACTTCACAAAAATATTATTAC
This sequence comes from uncultured Ignavibacteriales bacterium, assembly GCA_964461265.1. Lineage (GTDB taxonomy): Bacteria > Bacteroidota > Ignavibacteria > Tepidaquicellales > OLB5 > CAYWTS01. The sequence goes on along the minus strand of CAYWTS010000001.1, from coordinate 18,558 downwards.
CCGAATTTATAGATTGCCCTAATTGTTTATGCAGGCTGCAGCTTGAATCCCACGAGCAGGAAACAGGTATTGTCCACTGCGAACAATGCGATTCAAAAATAGATTTTAATGTCACACCTCCTTTAATAGAAAAAGCAGGAGAATACGTATTTATGTTATCATGTATGAATATTTCGGACGTAGTATTAATAAAATCTATACTTTCCGATGCAGGAATAGACTTTTACTTTGCAGGCGAGAATTTCCTAAGTGTTGATCCTTTAATTCAACCAGCAAGGCTATTTGTAATGAAATCAGAAGTTGAATCGGTTAAAGAAATCTTAAAAAATTTTAAATTCCACGCCTACGGTGTATCAAAAAATAAATAGTATGTATCATAAATGTGTAAATTAAAAAAGCCCCGTAACGTCTAGGGGCTTTTTTGTTACTAATAGCTGCAGATCGATCAATAAAAGAGTTTTTATTTCAGAAGTGTCATCTTTTTGGTATCTGTAAAATCCCCTGCAACAATCTTATAGAAATATACTCCCGATGCAAGTGAGAAACCATCGAAATTATATTTATAATTCCCTGCTTTAAAATATTCATTAACCAGTGTTTTAACTTCCCTTCCTAGTACATCGAATAAAATAATTTTCACATTCCCATTTTTTGCAACATCAAAATTAATCGAAGTATTCGGGTTGAATGGATTAGGATAATTTTGATAGAGAGCAAACTTCTGTGGAATATTGCTATTTACAATCTCAATACCAACCATAGTCTGGTTATTGAATCTTAACCCCCAGCCCTGCAGCAGACCTACATCTGAAGCGGCATTATCCACAACCTTTAAAGACCATGTGCCATTTAAAAACGTATTACCTATATTACCAAACGTTACAATAGGCTTGATAAAAGCCCAAGGTGGCAGATAAATAGAGCTATTAGGTAAGTAATTAAACGCATCCCCAAAGAAAGAAAGGATGTTATCACCCGCACCACCATTATTGGCTATAACTTGCCTAGACTGTCCGTTAGGTGCAGTTAATGTAACTACAAGGTCTCCAACCCATGTGTGCTGAACAGAAAGAAATAGCTCAATGTTGCTAAGATTTCCCGGATTATTTGTAACACTTATTGTATTTGTAACACCTGTTGTATTATTATCAGGTATACTGAGAAAAGGTGTGCTTATATAAAAACCATTAGGGAAAGAATTAGGTGTACCACCTCTGTTAATAACTGTACTGTGTGCTATAAAACTGGTAGAATATGAACCTGGTGAACCTTCATTATTATAGGCACTAAGTCTTGCATTATTAACAGCACCTAAATTAAAACTGCCATTAACTCCTGAAAAAGCTGAAAAATTCAGTAGATTGCCATCGAAATTCCATATACCCCTAATTTCAGAATTTGGTAATAATGCGCGTCCGGAAACAAACATATATTTCTGAATTTGTGCCTGGGTAAGAGTAGGATTCCATATTCTGACCTCGTCTATATACCCTTGCACGGTGTTGCTTACAAACACTTCAGAACCTCCAATATATGCTCGGGCAGTATTTGTTGGCCATACACCGGGTAATGTAAGTGTTGTGCCGTTTTGCACTCCGTTTAAATAAAATTTAATCTCATAATTTCCGCTAACGAGCAACCAAGTGACCGCAACGTGCTGCCACATATTATTAGTAAGTGAAGCTCCGTTACTGGCAATGGGATTTCCGCCAAGTCTAAAATAAAGTCTGCCTGTATTATTAACTCCAAATAAAAATGAAATAGTGGATATAGTAGAACCCTTTGACATCAAAATTTGGTCAATGCTAAGTGTTACGGGTTTAAACCACATTTCTAAAGAACCATCACCTGTCTGGTCAAATACAGTACTGTTATGTGCAATTACAACTTTGTCGTTTACTCCTCCAAAACATCTTAATGCAAGGTTATACGGAACGGGAACACCAAGATCATTTAAAGACGATACAGCACTTCCATAATAATTTCCATTCAAACCGTTAATGTCATCATATACAGTTCCGGTTCTGTTAAAAGTCCATGATGCTATTAAATTATCGTAATGAGCACTAGAAGTTAAAGCTGAAGATGCATTTGCACCACTGCCATCACCAAGACCCACGAAGCGGTTATCTCTGATTTCCTGAACTGTTCTCACATCTGCCCAGAATCTGACTTCATCAATTTGCCCCGCAAAATATTCTGAAGTAAAATACTGGCTGGCACCGATCCTTAATGGGTCACTATTCAAATTAAATGCAGCATTATTGATAACAGTAGAACCGCTCTGAGCACCATTAACATAGAAAATCACGCTAAAATTAGGACCACCTGTCCATGTAACAGCAAGATGTGTCCAGGTACTTAAAGGTATTACAGTACCATCCGAATTGTTAAAAACCGTAGTTCCGATCCTGAAAAACATTTGCTTAGTGCTTGATGAAATCCCCCATAAAAATGACTGGCTGCTGGAATTTCCTTTAGAAACCAGAATAGCATTCACATTTATAGTTGTTGGATAAACCCATAATTCAAATGAACCATCTATATCTTGGTTAAAAAGAGAACTGTGAGCAATATTAGCACAACTGCCCGATGAACCCAGACCTGATAAAACGGCATTGTAAGTAAGGGAACCATATTCATCGGTTGTATAGCAGTTAATCGGTTTCTTTGAATAATTAATTTCATTATTATCTTTATGGTTTAAAGCAGCCTTAAATAAATCCTTATTAAGAGATGATGAAATATCAGATCTATCCTGAGCTAATAAAGAAAATGAGAAAACAAAAAGAAATAAAGTAGAAAGAAATGAGTTTAAACAAATAGTAAATAAGTTCATTACCATTCCTCCGTTTATTTATAGTTATGTGAAATTTTATTGGTTAATTACATTATAATAAATTTGAAAAGAAAAAATAATGCATTTTTTATTCTTACAATTTTTTTATAGGAAAAGAAATCAAAACCTCTGTACCTTCATTTAACTTACTGTTTAATGTGATTTTAGAACCCATATCATCAAGAATTTTTTTTGTAATAACTAACCCTAAGCCCATTCCCGTTGATTTTGTTGAAAAATAAGGTTCAAATAGTTTTTGCTGCGTTTGTTCATCCATACCAATACCATTATCTTGGATCTTAAGAAAATACGTTTGTCCTTTTGAATAAGTTGATATTAATATTCTGCCTTCCCCTTCGAAATATGTTTTTTGTTCAATTGCCTGAGTCGAATTTCTTATAATATTGATTAAAACACGCTTTAGTTCATCTTTATCTCCTAAAATTAAAGTATTAATAGCTGATTTCCCGATATCGATTATAATGTTGGATTGCGATTTTAAAAGTTTCACAGTATCCTTAATTATCTCATTCATGTTTATGGGTACATAGTTACGTCTCGGCAATTTTGCAAAATCTGAGAATTCGGTTGCAATACGGTTCAAAGTTTCGATCTGATCGATAATAAGTTTGTTTGTATTATGGATTATTGTTTTAAAATCTTTTGAACTGTGAATATATGCATAATAAAGGTGCTGGATTGCAAGTTTCATAGGGGTTAAGGGATTTTTAATCTCATGTGCAACCTGTCTTGCAATATCCCTCCAGGCACTTTCTCGTTCTGCTTTTTTAAGTTCCTCACGCGACCTTTTTAACTCTATCGTCATCCTGTTGAATGATTTAACAAGTTCACCGATTTCATCACGCGTAGTGACTGGCAACTGAATATCGGTTTTGCCCCTGGAAAGATCTTCAGTCGCTTGCATAAGCTTTATTATGGGATTCGAAATTCTTGATGCAAGTATATTTACAACTACAATTAAAAATACAATAGCTATTAAATATGTTCCGAATATATATACAAGCGATTCTGTGATCTCGGTATCAATTTCATACTGTCTGAATAAAGTAAGGGTTGAAACAATTCCAATAAGGTTAAAATACCTGTCATAAACAGGTTTATAACCTGACACAAATCTAAATACACCGATTTCCTGATTTTCAATGAAAAAGTCACGCTTTAAAAGTACTAAATTGTAATATGCATTTCCGCTTATCCTGGTTTCGAGTAAATCTGACTTATACAGTTCTTCGTTAGTAGTAGATGTTAATTTATTTTTTACAAAAAAGTTAAATATTTTATCCGATTCAGCGAAACTTTTTCCGAATATGTTCGATTGTAAAATAAGTTTGTCATCAACCCCCTTGTTTCTTAATTTAATATCTGTCCAATCTAGTTTGCTTTTTATATACTGTTCCACAAGCTTGAGATCCGAAATAATCTCATTTACAGCTGTCTTGTTATTCTTGGATTCTACATATTCCCTGGAGTACAAAGCCAGAATGAGAACAGGTATGACCGAAACAACAAAAAAAGATACAAACAATTTCTCCCTGAAACCAAAAGCAAACAGTAATAAACGTCTGGATTTTATAAAATGCTTGATGGTTATATAAATTGTATAAAGGATAAGAAAAATCAGGTAAATCAAGGTTGAAACAAGCAGACACTTTAAAAAGAAAAATACAAATCCGTTTATGTCGTTTACCTTTATGCTTACTGCATAAATTTTCTCCGGCTGGTTTTTAACAGGTTCAACTATTACAAAGTATGTTTTATATAAATTATTCTCTATCTGGTCAAAACGAAGCGTAGATTTATCGATTTTTCCCTCAAGACTGCTTCTAAGCATATCCAGTGTTTTAATGAGCGATTTTGATACGTCATAATTTGATGTTCCTGCCATTTCTCCGTCTGAAAACTCCGAATAAATAGGCTGTGAAGTTAATTTATTTGTCAATCTGTCTGGTTTGGTGCCTTTGAAAAACTCAAAATGTTTAGCGGAATAGTAACTTTTTGTATCATATTGTATAGCTGCTATTAAATACCCAAGTAATTCCTTAAAGTCCGGATTACCTCCCGGCTGGAAATACACTGGTCTTAAACCGGCATAAAATTTTAAGTCGGAATTTTGTATCACACCTTCAGCTATCATATTGCTTTCAGCGTCTTCATCTTCTTCAAACTGTAAAGTATCTTCTCCTCCTCTTATAAAAATTGCTTTATTTTTAATAATGTAATTAGTAACGGAATCTGAATTAATATTTAGCGGACTGATACTAAAGTCGCTTATTATCCGATAATTCGTATCAAGAAGGATAATTGAAGAATTTAAATTTTCAGAATAAAGCCTGCTGGATGACCACAAATTAAAAGCAAGTTTTGGTATCATATTCTTGTCTTTCCAGTTGCTAACGATGAAGTCTTTTTCTATAATATCATCTAGTACTGTAATAATTAAAAAGGGCAATTCTTCACCTGAAGACGTTGCAAGTCTTTTAGTCTCCTGTTCCAGGTATTTGCTCTCCTGTGAAGTAATCTCATTTATTAACATCAAAGGAGAAATAACCAGAGACATTAGTATTAATATAGAAATAACAGGAAATGAGATAATTCTGACGCTTGGTAATATTAGTATTTTCCTGAAAAGAATATATGTAAAAACAGCTAATAATAGAATTATCAATGAAGAATTAACAAATCCAGGACCTGTATCAAATAAGGAAATATTAAAAATGAGCGTAAAATAATTTATAATAAAAATAATAGTAAAATATATGAAGAATGAATAACGTTTAAATAATTTTTTTAACTTAAAATTTTGTCTCAGCAAAAGTATACTGCGAAGTGCAAAAACCGAACATAATAATAAAACCATTAGAGTAAATGTAATAATTACAATAATGAATACAGCAAATTCAGGTTTGTCAGATGTTAAAATTGAAGTCCGTTCAAAAAAATTAATGTTCGAATTATATACTATAGATTGTATTATATAATTATAAATGTTTATTGCTAATAAAATAATAATTCCGGCTATGACCGGAATTAAATTAGAAAGATTTTTATTTGTATGCTGAAAAGTGTGCTTTACATGATTAAGAAAATACAACGATATTAAATAAGTACAGATAACAAGAAAAAGTGATGTGATCATAAGCTCGCCCAATGATTTTGCAATACCGAAACCAAAATCTGAAGCAAAAAATACAGGTGAAAAAATATCTATATTTATTACAGTAAATAACTTCGAAGGAAAATTTATCCATAATATAATATATCTTAATAAAATTAAGCTAAAAATTTTAACGAATAATTTTAATAAAGCAATCTTAATGTTTTGTGAAATAATAAAAACAATAATAATAAAGAGTACCGATGCAGTAAAAATTATTATTGAAAGTACAAATTCGTAACGTTCACTTATTTCTCTTTGATAAGAATTTACGTTTAACACCGGTACATCTATTCTGCATTGAATATTTTTATCCCTGCATATAAGATCAAAGCTTTGATAATCGGGATTATTATTACTTTGCTCACCGGTAGTGAAAAATTCCTTATTCCTGAAAAAAAAGCTTACATTTACACCGTAATTTTTTTTATAAGTATTCGAAATACCAGGTTCGGAATACAATTCCTCATTAATAATGTATTTAATGTCGAGTAATCGGGAAATAACGAGAACCGAGACATTCTCCTGTTGTTTTTCTGAATCACCGGAGGAAAAAGGAACATAAAGCACTAAATAACTCATTGTACCTGAATGTTCAATCCTCTCAAAACTATTTCCCGAGATAGCTTTTTGAAGGCTTGAAACCTCGGGATGTATTTGCCTGCCTGAAAATAAAATTAGTTCTAATCTCTGATTGTAAACCTCAATATTATACTTTGAAATGTCTTCCAGTTCATTAATGCTTTCATAAGCTTTCTTGATATTTTGGGAATTAATAGATGAAATCAGCTTTTTGTTTGCAAAAAATTCAGCTGAAAAATTTTTTATTCTATCCTCGTATTCAATAAATAAATTTTCGGCAGTGTTTTGAATGTTGTCATACTTATCTTTCTTAATAATTTCCCAATTACTCTCAATTCCATTAAGTGTAAGTAATAAAAGTATCTTAGTGATAACTATTATTACTATAAATGCAGTTAAGGCAATAATGAGAACCTTTATTTTAGGTGAAATGAGTTTCAATAAATTTAATAGTTTGATAGTTAATTGACTATGATCTGCTCAATTAACCATAAATTATTAGTGTATTTCAGGGAAACTGAGAAGTTGTAAGTATTTACAAAACCGAAGCTGCTGTACTTATATTTACCGAGCGCAAATGCTTGCTTTTCCGATTTTGTAGATGAAATCCATTTAAAGTTATTTACAGGATAAGTGTTAAAAAAGCTTTCTAATATGTATTTAATTTGATCATATTTATAATAACCTCTGTCAACATCAAGCAGGTTTATATATATTTCTTCCTGAGAGTAGCCTTGAATAATATTTGCATTCGAATAGTTTATTGCCTCCGATAAGGCTATAAAAGTTCTTTTACAGTTTAAATATTTTTGTTTCTGTGCCTCACTTTTATATTTTTTATCTTTCCACCAGCCATCCTGTGAAAATAATGAATCGCATAACAAAAATGTTAATACTAAAAAAATAAAAATTCTGTATTTATTCATTTAACAAAAATATTTCTTCAGGACAATAATAATTAAAAAAAATATCAATATCATTATGAGTATCAATGCCTTTCGTAAACAAAGGTTTTAGTAATTTAAAAAAAGATTAAAATTTAAATTGTATATTATTAAAAAGTTAATTAAATTAATTAATTAAAATCAATATTTATCGGAAAAAACTGAATTTTGATTAAAATAAAGCGGGTAGAAACCGAAACAGACCGTTTAAATTTTATCAAATTACCTTGGAAGATATACAGAAAAGATAAGTATTGGGTCCCACCTTTAATTTTCGATGCAAGAAATAATCTTAATCCGGTAAAGAATCCTTTTTTTAAACACTCGGAAGTCGAATTATTTCTTGCGGAAAAAGATGGGGAGCTGGTTGGCAGAATAGCTGCAATCAAAAATGATAATCATAATAAATTTCATAATGATAAAACCGGCTTTTTTGGGTTCTTTGAAACTTTAGACGACCAGGATGTTGCAGATCTATTACTCGATAATGCTTGTGCATGGTGTAAAGATAAAAAACTGGATAAAATAGTCGGCCCTGTAAATCCTTCAACAAATGATGAATGTGGTTTGCTTATTGATGGGTTTGATTCTTCTCCGGTTATTCTTATGACCTATAACCCGAAGCATTATTCAGATAAAATAGAGAATTTTGGTTTTGAAAAGGAAAAAGATTTATATGCTTATTATGTCTCGGCTAAAGTGATTAATAATCAGCAAGCTATGAGCAAGCTAAACCGAATGGCAGAGCTTATTAAGAAAAGAAATGATGTTACGACAAGATATCTTAGCATGAAAGACTTAACCAGCGAAGTCCGTAAGATTGAAGAAATATATAATAATGCTTGGGAACTGAACTGGGGATTTGTTCCAATGACAACCGAGGAATTTGACCATCTGGCAAAAATGCTTAAAATGATTGTAGATCCAGAATATGTAATATTTGCAGAAGTAAATGGAATTCCGGCTGGTTTTTCTTTATCGTTACCGGATTTTAATCAAGTCTTAAAAAGATTAAATGGAAGATTATTCCCGTTTGGAATTTTTAAGCTGTTATACTGGAAAAATAAAATAGATCTTATTCGTGTCATTGTAATGGGTGTTAAACGTGAATTTCAAAAGAAAGCCCTTGACTCAGTATTCTATTTAGAAACTATTATAAACGGAAACAAAAAAGGTGTTAAAGGTGCTGAAATTTCATGGGTATTGGAAGATAACATTGTGATGCGTCAAACAGTCGAAAAACTTGGCGGACAAATTTACAAAACATACAGAATATACAGTAAATCACTTATTTAAAAACTAACATGCCGATAAAAACAGTTGAAAAAATATGGATGAATGGAAAGTTCGTGAACTGGGCTGATGCTAAAATTCACGTGCTTTCACACGTTATTCATTATGGTTCTTCTTTTTTCGAAGGTATTCGTTGTTATTTTACAAAACAAGGTTCTGCTATATTCAGGCTTGATAATCATGTTAGAAGATTAATAAACTCCGCGAAAATATTTCGTGCGGAACTTCCGTATTCACATGAAGAAATATGTGAAGCTATAAAAGACACTATAAAGATTAATAATTTAGACGCATGTTATATTCGCCCTATTGCATACAGAGGTTATGATGATATAGGGGTAAACCCGCTTAACAATCCAGTTGAACTCTCGATTGCAGCATACGAGTGGGGTTCATATCTTGGTAAAGGGGCGGTCGAAACAGGTATCGATGTATGTGTATCTTCATGGAGAAGGCATGCTTCCAACACTACACCTGCTCTTGCTAAAATAGGCGGTGGTTATATGAACAGCCAACTTATGAAAATGGAAGCTTTATTAAACGGCTATTCGGAAGGCATTGCACTCGATGCAACCGGGCACATAAGCGAAGGAAGCGGTGAAAATATCTTCCTAATACACGAAAATGTTCTTTATACACCAACCTTAGCTAATGCAATATTAGCAGGTGTAACCAGGAATACTGTTATTCACCTTGCTAAAGATTTAGGATATGAAGTAAAAGAAACAAATATACCCAGAGAAATGTTATACCTTGCTGATGAAATATTTTTTACGGGAACAGCTGCTGAAATTACACCAATTCGTTCAGTCGATAAAATACTTGTCGGTAAAGGAACAGCCGGAAAAATTACGAAAGAATTACAAAATGCATTTTTCGATATAGTCAATAACGGAAATGATAAACACAACTGGCTCACATTCATAGATGGCGGTAAAAAAATATATTCAATTTCATCTTCTGAATTGAGCTGAGATTTTTAATAAAAGTTATAGTTCTTTAATATAGAGTATGCACGCCAATATAATAAATTATGGCGTGTAATTTAAAAAAGATAACGCTCCAAGCAGTGTAGTTTTCTCTACATTGAGCAAAAAAGACACCATTGTCCTTTAGTCTGCTTAAGAAGCAGGCAATGCTGCCCACTAATGTTCTAAAATCTGTGGACAATGAAAAAAACCCGCTTGATACGGGAAAGAAAGGAGAAGATACTTGAAAACAAAGCTCTTGTCGTTACTCTTTTTTATAACTGTACAACTTATTCTAACCAGCAGCACCGCTGTGCGCGTACTGTCTGAAGAAGATCCTTCCGTCTCAGGATTCGTTGAGATTGGTGAGGCTTCGTGGTATGGCCCGGGATTTCATGGTAGAAAAACCGCCTCAGGCGAACGTTTTGATACCTACGACTTAACAGCTGCTCACAAAACCTTACCCTTCGGAACTCTTCTGAAGGTAACAAATCTTGAGAACAATCTCTATACGGTGGTACGTATAAATGACCGGGGCCCGTATATACGGGGACGAATCATAGATCTCTCCAAAGCAGCAAAAGAAGAGATCAAAATGGGCGGAACTGCCCAGGTTAGAATTGAGATGGTTACTCAGGATGAAGCAGAGATGCTGCGGCAGGGTATTGATCCAAAAGAAATTATTAACTGGTCGGAAATTGATTCATTAAATTACAAAACGACCGATCTTTTGGATGAAAATGTACCGGCAGATTCTAAGATCTTCCTTGAATTCAGTTCGGAGGAAGGAACAAACGGCGATTTCGAGCTTAATAAAAACCTGAAAACAAACGGAAAGCTCAAAATTAAGGTTATTACTCCGAAAACCGGCGAAGAAGAGACGAACTCGAACCTGTATCAGTCAATTAATAACATCGATACAATAATCAGGTTCTATGATCTTTCAAATCAGCTTGCTGTTGTAGAAGGCTACTCATTAGAAGTAGGGACATACAGCGATAAATCTTTTGCTGACCGAAAAATAGGAAGACTAGAGCGTGACGGATTTACTAAGATCTATACTGAAGAAATAATTACTACAGATCCGTCTACACAACTGGAAGTGAAAACGTATAAAGTCCTCGTTGGATTATACGTATTTCAAAAAACTGCCAAACACGACATTGCTAAACTGAATAAACTGAAATACCAGCCAAAACTGGTAAAGATTGGTGAATAAAGTACAGTTATAAAATCAGTCCTTCACGAGGACTTAAACCCCGTTCAACTCACCTTTGGATGGGGTTTTTTATTTTTCTTTAAAGATTTATTATTTATATTTCATAACATAGTGTTATCTCTTGCTTCCTGATTAAAAATCTGAATATTTTACGGGAAGCTTGCTGCTGTTTAACAAAAACTTAAAGGAGGTTTTAATGTCACTACTTAAAATTACTTTTATAACTTCATTTTGTTTTTTATATACCTCATTCAATTTATATTCACACAACTGTAAGAATGAAAATGTGCTGACAAACGTACTGATAATCGAAAGCACGAGCTATAACTCGCAACATACAATGGATGCACGCTGGAAAACTACAGCTGAAGGAATGAGTATGACTGCAGCTATAGCCCCGCAGTCAGCACTTAACGATACAAGTTTTTTTGCAACTACCAATGTACTGATTATCTCGTCAGGAGTCATTGATATCCCTCAAAACAGAATAGATAACATCAAACTTTTCTTAATGAGAGGAAAACCGGTTTACCTGCAGTGCGAATACTTAAGCACTTATCAATCTAATCAGGCATTTGCTTCTCTTGTAAACAGCTTAGGCGGAGTATTCACCTGGGGTTCAACAGTAAGCGGTACATTAGCACCTATGGAAATTCTTGGTACATTAGCAACAACACCAAATAACGTTCCCAGCATTTCTTATTTCTGGTATGGTGTGTATGGTACGGGTAATAGCACCATAGAAAACTTTATGAGGTACCAAAGCAATTACTTTGGCTTTGTATTTACTCCTCCAAATGCCAACTACGGCATCATTATTTCAGATACAGATCAGGATTGGGTTAATCAGTCAACCAGTATACCTTTAATGCAGAATATACTTTACAGGTTAAGCCATTTTACGACAGGTATTAAGCAAATAAATAATAATATACCTCAAAACTATATTCTGTATCAAAATTTTCCGAATCCTTTTAATCCGGCTACAAAGATTGATTTTAATATTGCCAAATCTTCCGATACTAAATTAATTATTTATGATATGCTCGGTAAAGAAATAGCGGTTCTGGTTAATGAACATCTCCAGCCAGGCAAGTATCAGGTCGATTGGGATGGCAGTCACTATACCAGCGGGACTTATTTCTATAAATTAATATCGGAAGATTATACTATAACAAAAAAGATGATGCTGTTAAAGTAACATTATTTATTAATAACAGATACTTAAAACCCTGTTTTTATACGGACAGGGTTTTTTATTGAAGTTCATACTTCTAAGTTCTAATTTAATATTAATTTAAAACATTAAATGAAATTAAGAGTCCCTTCATTAATAATTTTTTTATCATTTGCTTTTTCATCCTGTGTACGCGATGAAAACCCTTCGGTTAATCTTCCCGTAAATAATCCTATCTGGCATAATATTACTACTAACGCTGCTAACAATTTTAAATCGGTATTTTTTATAAATACCACTACAGGATTTATAACGGGCAATACATATCCAAACGATTCAAACCAAGTTCTTAAAACAACCAATTCGGGATTTAACTTATTAAGTAAGCCAATAAACATTCCAAACATAAATATTAATTCCTGTTACTTTATTAATTCTTTAACAGGTTATGTTACCGGTACAAACGGCACTATTTTAATGACTAATGATTGCGGTGAAAACTGGTCGCTACAATCAAGCGGCACAGATAATTTTCTTACAAGTATTAATTATTATGGAAACTATCTAGGAATGATATGCGGTTATTTTGGTATGGTTTTAATGACAAGTAACGCGGGTAATTCATGGAACATAGTTAATATAGATTCCACATATGACCTGTTTTCAATAAATATTATTAGCAGTGATGCAGCTTTCAGCTGCGGCAGTAACGGTAAAATTTTAAAAACCACAAATAGGGGCAGCAATTGGTTTATCTTAAACTCACAGGTACAAAATAACCTGAATTCTATATGTTTTAAAAATGAGCAGACAGGTGTATGTGTTGGGCAAAACGGAATTATTTTAAAAACGACCGATGGAGGTTTAAGCTGGTCACAAATGGTTTCAAATAGCAATGCATGGCTTAACTCTGTATGTTATTCTTCCGATAATACGCTATATACTGCAGGTGAAGAGGGTACAATATTAAAATCATCAGATGGCGGCACAAGCTGGATTAAACAAAATACTAATACAAATAAATTTTTGAGGAGTATTATGTTTATAAATGAATTTTCAGGCTGGGCAGCTGGTGAAAGCGGGACACTGATTTATACATTTAACGGAAATAATTAAAACAAATCATAAAAATGGAAGGTAAATTAAAATATTTTCTTAATTGCCTCGTTTAATAAATCGTTATCGAAGGGTTTAACAAAATACCCATATGAGTAATATTGTGCGCTTCTTTCTTTTAATGCTTCATCATTTAATGCAGTGACAAAGATTACCGGGATATTATAATTCCTTTTTATTTGAATTGCTGCTTCAATCCCGTTCATTTTACCGTTTAATACAATATCCATTATTATTACATCTACTCTATTTTTTTCAAGTATACTGATAATTTTTTCCGCTGCATCTACTACAAAAGGAACATCGTATCCTTCAGCAAGTAAGCTCTTCTTAATATCCATTGCAACAATACCTTCATCCTCAACTATGGCTATTTTTTTCTTCATTAATATTATAAATGAAAGTTCGAAAATAATATTAAATATCACATAATTAAATACTTAATTTTAATCCCCCTGAATAATAAATTATGATCTTAATGCATCGAAAAATGTATAATATGATATTTTTTAGCAAAAAAAGCTTAATTGAAAATGTAATAGCCAGTCGGTATTTTTGAAATAAATTAGTGATTATGCGGTGGTAATTCAGTGGTAGAATGCCAGCTTCCCAAGCTGGACGTCGCGGGTTCGAATCCCGTCCGCCGCTCAAAAATATGCTTACTGTTAAAATTAATTCTTTCAGCTATAAAAAATCAGGTATTCCTGTCGATAAATCCGAAAATGGCGGCGGCTTCGTTTTTGACTGCAGATTCATTTACAATCCGGGCAGAAAACCTGAATTCAAGGATTTAACAGGACTTGATGAGAAAGTTATTAATTTCTTAGATAATGATAAAGTAATGAAAAGTTTTTTGATGAACACATTTGATATTATTGAAATGGCAATTGAAGACTATATTGAAAGAAACTTTACGGATTTAATGGTTAATTTCGGATGCACAGGCGGACAGCACCGCTCGGTCTATGCAGCAGAAAAGCTGAATGAACACTTAAAAAGAAAATACAATTCAAAAATAATAACAGAAATACTTCATAACGATATTTAACTCTTTGGGAAATCCCGTAAATTTAGAATTTGAAATACGACCTCAGTACCTCTGAACATTTAAGGCAAACCGAGAAAAAAACTTTTACGCTCCACCTGATATCACAGGTATTTAACGGCTTAGCTATAGGAACAATACAACTTCAGGATGTGATTTTGAAAAAATCACTCGGAGGGAACGACTTCCAGATAATGCTTCTGTCTCTTCTTGTCAGTTCAGCTTTTATGTTTTCGGTTTACGGTACTGAAATAGTAAACCGTTCGGCTAAAAGGTCTAAGACAATTTTCAGGATTGGATTTATATGCAAATCATTCTTAATACTGATTCCCCTATTCAATAACCCCGTATTTTATATCTTTTGTATTTCCGCAAGCGCATATTTCGATTCGTTTTTGCTCTCTTCATGGAACATTGTCTTTAAGCATAATTATACAGAAGAAAGAAGAAGCAAATTATATTCTTATGCTGCATCTGTTCAAACAGTTTTTATTTTAATATCTACAACCTTAATCGGCAGACTGCTTGATTTAAACAATTCACTTTACAAGCTTTTCTTTCCTGTTTCAGGAGTATTTGGAATTGCAGTTTACCTAAGCTTAGCAAAAATGATAAAGTTCAGCCTTGATGAAACCGAACCCAAAGAACCCATTTACACAGGCAGGATGAATCTTAAACTGTTAAAGGATATTATCATTCTGCCCGTAAGGGATATGCTCAGGCTTTTTCAAGAAAACAGAAAATTTTTAAAATTCGAAATAAATTTTTTTGTTTACGGAATGGCGTTTATGATAACTATTCCCGTTGTACCTATATATCTTGTCGATTATCTCCATCTATCCTACACTCCTATTTCTATTGCAAAAGGTTTTGTTTTCCATGGTGCCTTGATTCTATTTACACCACTGATGGGCAAGCATCACGGTACAGGAAATCCCTCAAAGTTTTGCGGCTACATATTTTTGCTTTTAGCCCTCTACCCTTTTACACTCTGGGCTGCTAATTATATTAATGCAACCGGGTTATCTTTTGATAACTCATATTCGGTTTATATTTCATATTTTCTTTTCGGAGTGGCTATGAGCGGTGTTGCTATAGCATGGTCATTAAGCTCAATTTATTTTGCACCACCTGCACAGGTAGCAAACTATCAATCAGCACATATTACATTAACCGGTGTGCGGGGTTTATTTATGCCTTTCCTTGGTTACCTAATAATGAAATTATTTAATATCGAATTGGTATTTATTATTTCAGGTTGCTTGTTTTTGTTTAGTGGTGTAATGATGCTGACTGATATTAAAAAAGATAAACAGGTGAATAACCTCTGACTTGAGAAAAGTCATAAATTAGCGTATTTTGTGCAAATAAGTTCTTGAATTATATAATTTTGTGCGTTTCAGAGCGTCCCGGCGTAACGTCGGGAAAATCACTGGTTCTTTTAATTGAACATTGAACAATGATAATTGAACACTGATAATTGAATATGGGCGGTTAGCTCAGCTGGTTCAGAGCGCATGCCTTACAAGCATGAGGTCACTGGTTCGATCCCAGTACTGCCCACTAAAAAAGTAAACACATCCTAAAGCTATCCGGTGCGGAACTCAAAAATCTTATTCCTTATAGCAATTGCTGTAATATTTGGAATAAACTTAATAAGTAATCAAATTAATCCTTACTATTACCAGATAATCATCTATGCTGGGATTAATATTATTCTTGCCACAAGCCTAAACCTTATAAATGGTTACACGGGGCAGTTCTCACTCGGACACGCCGGTTTCATGGCAATCGGCGGATATATGTCAGCAATTTTCAGTACATATTTTGCACCCTTTTTTATAAATACTCTCGGTAATAATACTTTCGGAAACAGTATTTGGTTCCTTGCAGTATTAATTATCGGCGGCATTTTTGCTGCTATAGCAGGTTTAATAGTTGGCGTGCCTTCACTTCGTTTAAAAGGAGATTACCTGGCTATAACAACGCTCGGTTTTTCTGAGATAATAAGGGTTATAATTCAGAGTCTTGATGTTATAGGTGCTTCACAGGGATTCAGAGGGGTGTATATTTACGAAAACGGAACCAGAAGCCTCGAGATGTTAAGTGATGTTAATAATGTTAATTTTACTTTTTACCCCATCCCCCACTTTACTGATTTTTTCTGGACATTCCTTTTTGTTGCTATTATCATTTTCGGTATCACAAACTTAATGAACTCAACTTACGGAAAAGGCTTTATTGCAGTAAAAGATGATGAGATTGCAGCCGAAGCAATGGGAATAAACACAACTAAGTTTAAAGTAACTGCTTTTGTATTAGGTGCATTTTTTGCAGGCATTGCCGGAGGTTTATACGGACACTTCGTTCAGTATTTGAATCCGGAGGATTTTAATTTCCTCCGCTCGGTTGAAATAGTTACTATGGTTATTCTTGGCGGTATGGGCAGTACGCTGGGTGTATTTATTGCTGCAATCATATTAACAATACTTCCCGAATTATTAAGGGATGTGCAGGAATACAGAATGATTATTTATGCATTACTTCTTGTTGTTATGATGCTTCTAAGACCTCAGGGAATATTCGGTGTTAAAATTCACAGAAAAAGAAAAAAGTTTTTCAGAAAGCAGATACAGGCAAATGACAGAAGTTCTTAAAATAAATAATTGCTCAATAAGATTTGGTGGTTTGATTGCCGTTGATTCTCTGGATACTTATGTTAAAGAAAATGAATTAGTCGGAATGATAGGTCCAAATGGTGCCGGTAAAACAACAGTTTTCAATATTATTACCGGAGTATATGACCCTACCGAAGGTGATATACTGTTTTATGGCGAGAGTATAGTCAGGTATAAAACTTTTCAAGTTACTCACAAAGGTATTGCCCGCACATTTCAAAATATCCGTCTTTGTCCCAGCCTTAATGTTAGGGATAACGTTCTTGTATCTTATAATAATTCCTGTAAATCACGTTTATGGGGTTCAATTACCCAATTTGGAAATTACCATAAAGAAGAAAAACGTATATCGGAAGAAATAAATGAGTTGCTATCGATGTTTGACCTATATGATTATGCCGATGAATATTCTAAAAACCTGCCATACGGAGAACAAAGAAAACTTGAAATTGTTAGAGCTCTTGCCACAAAACCAAAACTTTTACTGCTGGATGAACCTGCAGCAGGCATGAATCCTACCGAAAAACAGGACCTTATGAGCCTTATCAGGAAAGTAAAAGAAAAATTTAATATCTCAATTTTACTGGTTGAACACGATATGAATGTGGTTATGGGCATTTGTGAACGTATTTTCGTGCTGGATTACGGTAAAAAAATTGCAGAAGGGAAACCAGAAGATATCCAAAATGACCCTAAAGTAATAGAAGCATATCTGGGAGAACAGGTGAAGAAATAATGCTGCGAATAGAAAATATGTTTGTCAATTACGGAGCTATTAAAGCTATTAAGGGCATATCTATAAACGTTCCTGAAAAATCAATAGTAACACTTATTGGTGCCAACGGTGCAGGTAAATCCACAACTCTTCGGGCTGTTTCGAGTATAGTAAAAACAGCTTCGGGTAAAATATTTTATGAAAATAGAGATATTACCAATCTTCCCCCCTATAAAATTGTAGAAATGGGTATATGCCAGGTCCCTGAAGGAAGGTTAATATTTGCCAACCTTACTGTAAAAGAAAACCTTGAGATGGGTGCATACAGACGAAAGGACAGGCAGAACTTCAAACGGGATATGGATTTTATTTTTGGTATTTTCCCACGTCTACAGGAAAGATTAAAACAGCCAGGCGGGACGCTTTCGGGAGGTGAACAACAGATGCTTGCTATATCACGTGCACTAATGGCAAGTCCGAAACTTCTCCTTATGGATGAACCTTCACTTGGAATCTCACCCATACTCGTGAAAAAGATATTCGAAAAGATAGTAGAAATAAATACTACACTCGGTGTAACTATACTTCTTGTTGAACAAAATGCACACTATGCACTTTCGATCGCAAAATATGGTTACGTTCTGGAGACTGGCAGCATCATTCTGGAAGGACCTTCAAAGGATCTGGAAGCTAATCCTGAAGTCAGGAAAGCCTACCTCGGAGAAAAATAATAATTTCGACATTCGCAATTTCAAAATTTAGCTTTAAACGTTTTAAATACAATATTTGATTTTTGAAATAATTAAG